>NZ_JBFALF010000014.1:0-270684 GCF_040656115.1 Nonomuraea sp. NPDC050202
TTCGCCTACAACGTGGCCGCCCTGCCGCTGGCCGCCCTCGGCCTGCTCAACCCGATGATCGCGGGTGCGGCGATGGCGTTCTCCAGCGTCTTCGTCGTCACCAACAGCCTCCGCCTGCGCCGCTTCACGTGAAACACGGGCCCACCTGACGGCCGGCGCCATCACGGCGCCGGCCGTCACGAACATCCCGCCCACCGCCAGCCAGCCCAGAGTCCCGCCGCCGAGCACGAGCGCGGTGAGCACGACCGGCCCGAGCATCCTGGCCACCGCCACGCCGGTGCCGAAGAAGGCCTGGTACTGCCCCTGCCGATCGTCGGGCGCCAGCGTGAACCCGATCTCCCAGCCCCCCGAGGCCAGCAGCATCTCCCCCGCCACCAGCAAGGCCGCCGCCACCAGCAGGAACACCCACCCGTACGGGCTGAGCGCGAACACCGCGCAGGCCAGCAGCATCAGCAGCCCGGCCTGCCGCATCGCCGCCGAGGCGTCCCGCAGCCCCTTCACCCGCCTGGCCACCCGTACCTGGAAGAGCACCACGCCACCGGTGTTGATCAGCAGCAGGACGGAGACCACCCAGGTGGGCGCGTCGGTGCGCGAGGCGACCCACAGCGGCACGACCACGCTCAGCAGCGGCATGTAGAACAGCATCACCGCGTTGATCAGCGTGACGAGCGCGTAGGGCCGGTCGCGGAGCACGGCCAGCCGGGGCCCGGAAGGCGCCGGCGCGGGCCGTACGGCGGGCAGGCGCAGCAGCAGGGCGGCGGCGATCAGGAAGGTCAGCGCGTCGAGCGCGAACACCGCCAGGTATCCCTCCCGCGTGCCGAGGGACAGGGCGAGCCCGCCCAGCGCCGCGCCGGTGGCCAGCCCGCCGTTCAGCGTGGCCTGGAGCGCCGCCCGTACGCGGGTCCGCCCGGCGGGCGGGATCAGGGCGGCGAGCAGGGCCTGGCGGGCGGCCGACAGCCCGGTCTGCGCGGTGCCGTACAGGCAGGCCACCAGGGCGAACGCCGCGAACGAGCGCGCGAACAGGAAGCCGGTGACCGCCACGGCGGTCGCGACCGCGAGCAGCACCGCGACGCCGCGCGGGCCGCGCCGGTCGGCGAGGTGGCCGAGCGGTACGCCGGCGACCGAGCCGACGCCCCAGCCCAGCGTGAGGCCGAGGCCGATCTCGGTGGCGGACAGGCCGACGATGCCGGAGAAGTAGAACGCGGAGGTGACGAGGTAGACGCCGTCCCCGATCGAGCTGACCAGCTGCGCCTGTGCCAGGACCCGCCGATGTGTCATGCACCCATCCTCGTCCCGAACTTGTCCCGGGATAAGCTCCAATTCCCGGCAAGATGATTGGGCCAAGATGGACGTGCACATCAGCCTCGACGGCCGCCGTGACCTGGCCGCACAGGTCTACCGTCAGCTCCTCGACGCGATACTCGACGGCCGCCTCAGGGAGGGCGAGCGCCTCCCCCCGACCAGGGAGCTGGCGCGGCGCCTCGACATCTCCAGGAACACGGTCGCCCTCGCCTACGACCGCCTGGTCGCCGACGGGTTCCTGGTGGGACGGGCGGGCGCGGGCACGTTCGTGTCGGGGGAGCCGGTCAGGGGGCGGGCCGCGCCGAAGGGTGTCGTCCGCCCGCGTCCGGTCTGGCAGGGCCTGGAGCCGCCGCCGAGGATGGCCCCCGCCCGGTACGACTTCCGCGTCGGCGTCCCCGACGCCCGCCTGTTCCCCATGGAGACCTGGCGCCGCCTGGTGGCCCGCGAACTGCGCACGAGCGTCGCCGGTTACGGCGACCCTGCCGGGCACGAGCCCCTGCGCGCGGCCATCTCCCGCCACATCGGCCTGAGCCGCTCGGTCCACGCGAGCCCGGCCGACGTGCTGATCACCAACGGCGCCCAGCAGGCGCTGGACCTCATCGGCCGGGTCCTGATCGAGCCGGGCACCGTCGTGGCCGTCGAGGAGCCCGGCTATCCCCCGGCCCGCCTGCTGTTCCGCTCGCTCGGCGCCCGGGTCGCGAGCGTGCCGGTGGACGCGGAGGGCATCGACGTCCGGGCCATCCCCGGGGCGGCCAAGGTCGTGTACGTGACGCCGTCGCACCAGTTCCCGCTGGGCACGCCCATGTCGCTGGCCCGCCGCGCCGCCCTGCTGGCCTGGGCCGAGCGCCGCAGGGCGGTGGTGATCGAGGACGACTACGACAGCGAGTTCCGCTTCGGCGAGCGCCCACTGGAGCCGCTGCAGAGCCTGGACAGGGCCGGGCGCGTCATCTACGTGGGCTCGTTCTCCAAGACCCTGCTGCCCATGCTCAGGCTGGGCTTCCTGGTGGCCCCCGCCTCGCTCGCGCCGGCGCTGGCCGCGGCCAGGTACCTGTCCGACTGGCACGGCGAGGTGCCCAAGCAGGCGGCGCTGGCCCGCTTCATCGACGAGGGTCTGCTGGCCAGGCACATCAGGAAGGCCACCCGCGAGTACGCCGCCAGGCACGCGCTGATCGCCGAGGCCCTGGCCGCCGACGAGAGGGTGCGGCTGGTGCCGTCCACGGCGGGGCTGCACCTGTGCGCGCTGGGCGCGTCCGTACGTGCCACGCCCGGCCTCGCGGTGGAGCACCTGGAGGCGTACTGCGGCCAGAGCCCGCCCCAGCGCGGCCTGGTGCTGGGTTACGGCGCGATCGGCAGGGACGCCATCCCGGAGGGCCTGCGCCTGCTCAGGTCACGGATGTCGGCGGCTCCAGAAGCGGCGGCCCCGCTCCCCTGACAGCTCCGGGTCGTCGGGAGGCGACGGCTGCTGCACGATCACGACGGTCGTGCGGGCGTGCCGCGCGCAGTACATGCTGGTCGAGGGCAGGAAGATGCGGCTGAGCAGGCCGCGGCGCCCCCGCCCGAGCACCAGCAGGTCGCCCTCCCGCGCCAGGTCGACGAGGTGATAGCCGGGATCACCGACCCGGCCCACCGCGAACGTCGTCAGATCGTCGGGCACCCCGCCCGCGACGTCCTCGAACACGCTCGTGATCACCTCGGTGCAGCGCGCCTCCTCGCCCACCCTGACCGCGTGCTGCACGGGCAGCGCCTCGGGAAAGGGATGGACGGGCGCGCGACTGACATGCACGGCCACGAGAGCCATCCGGTGCAGCCTGGCCGCGCCGATGGCCCAGGCCAGCGCCCAGCGCGCGGCCGGGGACTCGTCCACCCCCACGATCAGCCGCGCACCGCCGGGCAGATCCTGTTCCACGGTGCCTCCTGTCGAAGTACGACCATAGTGCGCCACCACGCTGGTTACCGGGAGGTGGCACTTTGCGAACTCTGGAGTCCCTTCCGAGTGCGGGCATAGCATGCGGGGGTGGAACGCGGGTGGGTGCGCCCCCGTCCCGCCCTCGACCGGCGGCTCGACGGGGCGCTGACGCACAGGCTGACCTGCCTCGTGGCGACCACGGGCTACGGGAAGTCCACCGCGCTGGCCGGCTGGGGCCAGGCCGTGGGCGCGGTGCTGCACCGGCTCGGGCCCGCCGACCGTGACCTGCCCACGCTGGCGGGCACGGTGGCCGCGGCGCTGTCGGCGAAGGTGCCCGGCCTGCCCGCCGACCTGGTGACGGCCGCCGCGGCCCCGCTCGGGCCGGACGCCGACGAGCTGTCGAGGGCGGCGGCGCTGGCGGGCGGGCTGGCCGAGGCGCTGGCCACGCGGTTACGGCGGGGGCTGGTGCTGGTGTTCGACGGCATCGAGGCCATCGCGGGCGCGGCCGGTCCCGTGCGGTACGTGGAGACGCTGGTCCGCGCGGCGCCCCGGCACCTGCATCTGGTCACGGCGTCGCGGGCGCCGCTGCCGTTCCCCACCGCCCGGCTGCGCCAGGACCACGACGTGCTCGACCTCGACGCCGGCGACCTCGCGCTGACCCCGGACGAGACCGCAGCCTGGGCCGGCGCGCTGCTGGGCGAGGCGGGCGCGGACATCGCCGCCGAGCTGCACCGCACGTGCGGCGGCTGGCCGGCGGCCGTGCAGGCGGCGCTCGACGCGCTGGCCCGCGAGGACCCGGCCACCTGGCGGGGCATCGTGGCCGGCCTGACGGCCAACTCGGCCACGCTCGAGCGCCTCACGCTCGCGGCGTTCAAGGACCTGCCCGCGGCCATGCGCGAGCTGCTGCGCGCCGCCACCGTGCTGCCGGTGCTGACCCCCGGCCTGGCCGCCACGCTCGGCACGCCGCCCGACACGCTGGACGCGCTCGCGAGCCGGGGCCTGTTCCTCGAACCGGCCGAACCCGGCGGCCACCGGCTCACCTCGACGGCCGGCCACACCCTGGCCAGGCACCTGCCGCTGGACCGGCACGAGGCCCACGACGTGGCGGCGGTCGCCGCCCGCTGGTACGTCGAGCACGACCATCCCGAGCTGGCCCTGCGCGCCGCCGTCGCGACCGCGCACGCCGGCCTGGCCGCCACGCTGCTCGACGCGCACGGCCCGCTGCTGGCCGAGCGCGGCGACGTGCTCGGCGCGCTGGAGCTGTTACCCGAGCCCGCCAGGCGCGCGCCCCCGATGCTCAAGCTGGCCGGCATCGCCGAGCAGAACCGCGGCCACTGGAGCCGCGCCCGCGAGCTGCTCGCCGAGGCCGCCGAGGGGCCGGGCTTCGACGCGGCCCTGGCCAGGCGGCTGGCCTTCATCGACCACATGCGCGGCGACTTCGACCGGGCCCTGCCCATGTACGAGCGGGGCCACGCGTACGGCCTGCCGCCCGCCGACGCCGCCATGTGCGCCGCGTCCATGGCCTCGGTGCACTGGCTGAAGGGCGACCGCGCGGCCTGCGCCGAGCTCGCGGACCGGGCGCTGGAGCAGGCGAGGAGCCTGGGCGACGCGAGCGCCCTGGCCATGGCGAACACGGTCCTGGCCATGCTGGCCGCCCTCGACGGCGACCGCCGCGCCAACGACGCCTACTACCTGCGCGCCCTGGCCTACGCCGAGCGGGCCGGCGACATGGTGCAGCTCATCCGCATCCACGCCAACCGGGCCTCCCGCTACCTGGACGAGGCCGCGTACGCCGAGGCGCTGGCGGAGACGGAGATCGCCGGCCGGCTGTCGGACCTGGTGGCGTTCGCCCCCTTCGCCGCCCTGAACGTCTCCAACCGCGCCAAGGCCCTGATCGGCCTGGGCCGCCTGGAGGAGGCCGCGGCCGAGGCGGCGGACGCGGCGGCCAGGTGGGAGGCGATGGGCTCCAGGCTGACCGGCGCCGGGCTGAACCGGCTGGCCGCCGTGCACGCCCTGCGCGGCGACCGTACGACCGCCGCCGCGCTCTACCGGCAGGTCATCGCGCAGTCCGGGCCGTCGGGCGAGGTGCAGGCGCTGTCGCAGGCGCTCAACGGGCTCGCCGAGCTACTGGCCGCCGAGGATCCCGAGGAGGCCACGCGGGTCGCGGCGCGGGCCCTGGAGCATGTCGAGGGCATCTCCGGGGTGGCCGCCAGGGTCGCCGCCGCCCGGGTGGCGCTGGCCGCGGGGCAGCGCGAGCACGCCGGGGCGCTGCTCGACGAGGCCGAGCCGGTAGCGGCCGGCCGCAGGGACCACGCCGCCCTGGCCACCGTCGCCGAGCTGCGCGCCGAGCTGGACGGCGACGCCAAGCTCGCCGACGAGGCGGTACGCCGGTGGGCGGCCGTCGGCGACCCGATCGGCCGGGCCAGGGCCGAGCTGGTCAGGGCCGCCCTGGCGGACCCGGCGACCGGTGGCGAGGTGGCCGCCGAGGTGCGCGGGCGCATGCACGCGATCGGCTGCCGGGCGCTGGACGACCGGATCGACGCCCTCGTGGCCCGCGCCGGTCCCTGGCGCGGGGCGAAGCTCGTGGTGGAGACGATGGGAACGTTCCGGGTGCTGCGTGGCTCGGTGCCCGTCCCGCGTACGGCGTGGCAGTCGCGCAAGGCCCGCGACCTGCTGAAGATCCTGGTCAGCCGCAGGGGCGGCGCGATCGGCAGGGAGCGCCTGGTCGAGATCCTCTGGCCGGAGCAGGAGGACGAGGCGGTCGGGCTGCGGCGGCTGAACGTCATGGTGTCCACGCTGCGTGCCGTGCTGGATCCGGAGCACGCGTGGCCGGCCGACGAGTTCGTGGTGTCGGACGAGGGCGCGTTGCGGCTGGAGCTGTCCAACGTCGAGGTCGACGTCGAGGCCTTCCTGGAGCTGGTGGGCCAGGCCGTGCGGCTGGACCAGGCGGGCAGGCAGGCGGAGGCGCTCGCGCGGTGGGAGGCGGCCGAGAGCGCCTACGGCGGCGAGTTCTGCGAGGAGGACCCGTACGCGGACTGGGCGGTGGGCCTGCGCGAGCAGCTCAGGCTGGCGTACGTGCAGGCGGCGGCCAGGCTGGCCGAGGCGCGGGCCGGCGAGCACCGCCATGACGAGGCCGCCCGCTACTGGCTGCGGCTGCTGGAGCGCGACCGTTACGACGAGCGGGCCCACCTCGGCCTGGTACGCGTCCTCGACCTGGCCGGCCGCAGGGGCGACGCCCGCAGGCGCTACCGGTTCTACGCGGAGCTGATGCGCGAGCTGGAGGTCGAGCCCGCGCCCTACCCGACCTGAACCAGACCTGAACCTGGCGGGGAGATCGTGTCCGGATGAGAACGGTCATCGTCCGGCTGGTCGAGCCCGAGCAGGCAGGCGGCCAGCTCCGCGGGCTGCTCGAAGAGGTTGGGGGCGAACCGGTGCCGTTCAGCGGCTCGGAAGCCGTCGTCGAGCTGCTGCTGGCCGCCGCCGGGCTGAAGCACGATCCGGCCTGAGATCCTGCCCGAGGCACGATCCGGCCTGAACCTCGCGCGAACCCCGCTCGCCACGATGAGTGCACCGAGAGGAGGCACGATGGGCGAGCAGGGGAGCGGTTGGCCGTTCGTCGGGCGAGGGGTTCCGCTCGCGGCCGTGCGCGAGGCGCTGCGGTCGAGGGCGGGCATGATGATCGCCGGCGCGGCGGGCGTCGGCAAGAGCAGGCTGGTGGCGCACGCGCTGGCCGGGGAGCGGGGCTACGCGGTCGTGCGCGCGCTGGGCACGGAGACCGCGTCGATGATCCCGTTCGGGGCGTTCGCGCACGTCCTGACGGGGCCGCCGCGCAGCGGCGAGAACCTGCTGCGCTGGGCCGCGCGCCACCTGCGCGACCTGGCCCGGCGCAGGGAGCTGCTGGTGAGCGTGGACGACGCGCACCGGCTGGACCCGGCGTCGGCGGCGCTGGTGCACTACCTGGCCGCGAAGGGGGAGGCGCGGCTGCTGGTGACCGTCAGGTCGGGGGAGGCGCAGCCGGATCCGGTGGTCGCGCTGTGGAAGGACGAGCTGCTGCCGCGCATCGAGCTGCCGCCGCTGACGGTGGCCGAGGTGGGCGAGGTGCTGGCGGGGGCGCTCGGCGGCGAGGTCGCGGCGGAGACCGTACGGCATCTGGCCGGGGTCAGCGAGGGCAACGTGCTGTACCTGCGGGAGGTCGTGCACGCGGGACGCACCTCGGGCTGCCTGGCCGAGCGGGACGGCGTGTGGCGCTGGCGCGGCGAGCTTTCCGTGACGACCCGGCTGCGCGAGCTGGTGGGCGACCGGATCGGCCACCTCGACAGGGACGAGCGCGAGGCGCTGGAGCTGGTGGCGTTCGGCGAGCCGCTGGGCGCCGCGCTGCTGGCGGAGCTGACCTCGGCGAGCGCGGTCGAACGGGTCGAGTCCCGCGGCCTGATCGTGACCGTGGACGACGGCCGGCGCGATCACCTGCGGCTCGGCCACCCGCTCTACGGCGAGGTGGTCCGCGCCGACTGCGGCACGCTGCGGGCGCGGCGGCGGCTGCGCATGCTGGCCGAGGCGCTGGAGGCCACGGGGCTGCGCCGGCGCGAGGACGAGCTGCGGGCCGCCGTGTGGCGGCTCGACAGCGGCTCGGTCACCGACCCCGCGATGCTGACCTCCGCCGCCAGGCTGGCGTGGGGCAGGCAGGACCCCCGGCTGGCCGCGCGGCTGGCCAGGGCCGCGATCGACGCCGGGGCGGGCGTGGCAGCGGTCTCGGTGCTCGGCGAGGTGCTCATGGTGCTCGGCGACGCCGACTCCGCGGTGACCGCGCTGCGGCGGGCGGCGCGGGACGCGGTGACCGAGAGCGAGCGCGCCCAGCACGCCTACAGCCTGGGCGTGAACCTGGCCTGGGCGGGCGCCGACGCCGAGGCGTGCCACGTGCTCGACACGGCCATCGCGACGCTCACCGGCCCGGGGTGGCGGCAGGAGGCGTACGTCTACCGCGCCGTCACCGACTGCATGGCCGGGCGGCTGACCGGCGCGGCCCGGGCGCTGGCGCAAGCCAGGGCGTGCACGCCCGGCACCTTGCGGGGCGCGGCGCACGGGGCGTCGCTGGAGGCGTGGGTGGACGCGTACGCGGGCCGCACGGAACGCGCCCTGGCCGTCGCCGAGCGCACGATGGCCACCGTCGAGGAGTGGCGGGAGCTCGCCCCGCACGCGCTGCCCACCTTCCTGGACACGCAGTGCGCCGCGCAGACGTTCTCCGGGCGGCTGGCGGAGGCGGCGCGGACCGCCGGGCGCGGCATGGAGCTGCCCGCCGCCGAGCTGTCGGTGACCGGGTTCGGCGCCTACCGGGCGATGGCGGCCAGGCTGCGCGGCGACGCCGCGGAGGCGGTGCGCTGGTGCAGGGACGACATGGCCAGGCTGCCCGCGGGGGAGCCGTACCTGGGGCGGGTGGTGGCCGAGCACGCGCACGCGCTGGCGTTGCTCGGCCGGCTGGACGAGGCCAGGGAGTCGCTGGCGGACGCCGCGGAGCTGGCCGGCCGGTGGGCCTTCACCCGGCAGCACGTGCTGCACGCGGCGGTGTGGGTGGCGGCGGCGGGCGGCGACCTGGACGAGGCCGTGCGGCTGTGCCGGCTGGCCGCCTCCCACGCGCGGCGGCACGAGCTGGGGGGCAACCTGATGTTCGCGCTGCACGACCTGGTCCGGCTCGGCGAGCGTGCCCCCGGGCTGGGCGAGCTGGCCGGGGAGGTGGACGGGCCGCTGGTGCGCCTGCTGGCCGGGCACGAGCGGGCGCTGGGCGATCCGGACGCGCTGCGCGCGGTGGCGGAGGAGTACGAGCGGCTCGGCATGGTGTTGTACGCGGCCGAGGCCACCGCTCACGAGGCGGCCGCCCACCACGACGCGGGCCGGGGCCGGCTGGCCAGGAGCGCGCGGGCGCGGGCGGGCGCGCTGGCCAGGCTGTGCACCGGCGTCTCGACCCCGGCGCTGGTCGAGCTGGCCACGCCCGAGCTGACGCCGCGGCAGCGGGAGATCCTGCAGCTCGCCGCGGCCGGGCTGACGAACAGGGAGATCGCCGACCGGCTGACGCTGTCCAAGCGGACGGCGGCGAACCACCTGCAGGCCGCCTACGACAAGCTCGGCGTGAACGACCGCACCCAGGTGGGCCGCCTGCTGGAGGCGTTGTAGGTGCGAGACCCGGCTTGAGCCGCTGGAGGCGTGGTGGGTCTCAGACCAGCTTGAGCAGCCCGTCGTACAGGGCCTCCCGCTCCCCGGCGGTCAGGGCCCGGTACGGCGCGGACGCCCGCAGGTTCGTCTCCGCCTCGATGCCGGCGCGCAGCGGCCCGTCCGGCAGGCCGACGATCCCGGCCGCTGACAGGCCCGCCGCCCGCCAGGCCGCGGCGTGGGCGTCGGCGCGGTGGTAGCGGACGACGGCGAGCCGGTTGAACAGCAGCAGCCCCGGTGCCGCGCCCTCCGGCTCGTACGGCGGCGCCACCAGCTCCAGCGCCCCGCCCGGCAGCCGCTCGGCCGCCTGGAGCACCCGGGCCGCGAGCCCCGCCAGGCCCGGCAGGTCGTGGGCCGCCCAGACGCGCTCGGCCGTGGCGGCGTGCACGTCGTACAACCGGTGGACGAACTCCAGGCCCTTGTCCGTCAGCCGGAGCGTGCCGTCGCCGTCCTCGGACAGGGTTCGCTGGCGCAGGTGCTCCTGGAGGTCGCGCTCGCGGGGCGCCGCGTCGCCGTACCGGTCGATGACGGCCAGGGCGGCGCGGGTCAGCGGGCGGAGGGGGAGGGTGAAGCGCAGGTCGGAGAGCAGGCCGGGGGTCACGGCCGAGGTCTCGGCGAGCTCGGCGACGGCTCTGGCGGCCGAGGCGTGCACGTTGACGTGGGCTGCGCCGATGACCGGGGCGATGGCCGCCGCGAATTCCGACAGGTCCTGAAATTTCGGCATCGCGTTGATTATGGGGTGGTCCATAGCGGATCCGCAGGGAATCGTAACGGCCCGGCTCCAGGGTGAGGTCAACCGTCCGGCGTGCGGCGGTGTTCTTCTCGCCGCCCCCTCCTCTTCTCCCCCTGGAGTCACATGTCCGCCCGCTGGGCCGCTCTGCCCGTACTGCTGGTCGCGGTGTTCGTGACCACGCTCGACTTCTACGTCGCGAACCTGGCCGTGCCCTCCATCCGCGCCGACCTGGGCGCGGGCGACGCCGCCGTACAGCTCGTGATCGCCGGGTACGGGCTGGCGTACGCGGCGGGGCTCGTCGTCTCCGGGCGGCTCGGCGACCTGTACGGGCACCGGCGGATGTTCGCGGCGGGCCTGGCGCTGTTCACGCTGGCCTCGGCCGGGTGCGGGCTGGCCACCGGCACGTCCACGCTCGTGGCGGCCAGGGTCGGGCAGGGCGTCGCCGCTGCGCTGCTCGCGCCGCAGGTCCTCGCCCTGCTCGGCCTGCTGTACCGGGGGAACGCGCGCGCCAGGGCCTTCGGCTGGTACGGCACCGCCGTCGGCCTGGCCGGGCTGAGCGGCCAGGTGATCGGCGGGCTGGTGGTGGCCGCCGATCCGATGGGGCTGGGCTGGCGGGCCTGCTTCCTGGTCAACGTCCCGATCTGCCTGGCGGCCCTGGCCCTGACCGGCCGCCTGCTCCCCCGCGCCACGCCGCCGCCGCTCCCCCGCGACCTCGACCTCGGCGGGGCGGCGCTGGTCACGGCCGGGCTGGTGGCCGTGGTGCTGCCGCTGGCCGAGGGTCGGGAGCAGGGGTGGCCCTGGTGGACGTGGGCGTGCCTGGCCGCCGCGCCGCTGCTGCTGGGCGCGTTCTGGTGGCGGCAGCGCCGGCTGGCCGCCCGGGGGCGGGTGCCGCTGCTGGATCTGGGCGTGTTCAGGGAGAAGGGGTTCGCCTGGGGGCTGGTGGCGGTGGGGCTGCTGTTCGGCACGTCGGCCGGGTTGTCGTTCGTGCTCGCCCTGTACCTGCAGGACGGGCTGGGGCTGGCGCCGCTGGCCGCCGCGGCGGTGTGCACGACGCTGAACGCCGGCTTCTTCGCGGCGTCCCTCCGTCCGGGCCGTTTCGGGGCGCCGGTGCTGGTGGCGGGGCTGGCGCTGGTGTACCACGCGATGGGCGCGGGGCCGTTGCCGCTGGGGCTGGCGCTGCTGGTGACGGGGGCCGGGATGGGGTGGCTGATGTCGCCGCTGCTCTCCTCGGTCCTGGCCGCCGTACGTCCTGAGCGATCGGCCGCCGCGGCAGGGGTGCTCGGCACCGTACAGGAAGCCGGGGGAGTGCTCGGCGGGACGGTCACCGGGGCGGTGTTCTTCGCGGCGCTGGACGGCGGATGGGACACGGCGGCGCGGGCCGGGCTGACGGTGCTGATCGTGGCGTCGCTGGGCGTGCTGGCCCACTCGGCGACGCGCCGGCCGGCGCAGGGTGCCGATCGCAGGAGGCGCGAGGCGGCCCGGGGCAGTTTCACGTGAAGCACGATCGTGCCGGCCGTTCGGGCGAAGCACGATCGGGTGTGCCGGCCGACGGGAGGGCGTGGAATGCTAGGCGTGTGACGCTGCCGCTCCGTCTCGCCCGCACCGCGGTGTTCGCCGTGGTGTGCCTCGGGCTGGGCGTGGCGGCGCACGTGCTCGGCGGCGGGTTCGTGCCGCTGCCGGCCATGGCGGCGGCGCTGGGGCTGGCGTTCGCGGCGGCGTACCCGCTGTCGGGGCGCGAGCGGTCGTTCGCGGTGATCCTGCCGCTGCTCGCCGGGTTACAGGTGATCCTTCACCTGCTGTTCTCGCTGTCCCACGCCGCCTCGCCGCACGCCCCGGCCGGTCACCTCCACGCGGGGCTGGTGCCGGACCTGGGCATGCTGGTCGCGCACGGCTGGGCGGTCGGGATGACCGCGTTGTGGCTGGCGCGGGGCGAGGCCGCCCTCTGGGCGCTGCTGCGCCGGCTGGCCGTGCGGCTGCTGGTCATCTGGCTGCCGCTGCTCACCACTCCTTTCTCCACACCCCTGTGCACGACCGAGCCGCCCGTGCTGCGCTCGGCCGTGCTGCGGCACGTCGTCAGCGGGAGGGGCCCGCCGCGGGCCGTCGCCGCCTGACCTCCGGGTTCGGGCGAGACGTCTTCCCTTTTCAGACGACCCCCGCCGCCCGGCAGGGGCTGCTTCGGCATGCCGGGCGGAGAAAGGCAACCCCACCATGTACGTTCGTCATGCCCTCGTGCTCGCGTCCGCCGTCGTGGCGCTGACCGCCTGCGCCGGTTCCACCTCCCCCGACCCCGCGGCCACCACCACCGCCACTGCCGCGGCTGCCGCCAGCCCGTCGGCCACTGCGCCCGCCGCCGCCCTGACCATCACCGATCCCTGGGTGAAGACCACCAAGAAGGGGATGACCGCCGCGTTCGGCACGCTGGTCAACAACACCGACGCGCCGGTCACGATCACGTCCGGCACCTCGCCGCTGTCCCCCACCATCGAGCTGCACGAGGTCGTCGAGAACGGCGGCAAGATGGTCATGCGGCCCAAGGAGGGCGGCTTCGTCGTGCCCGCCCGCGGCACCCACCAGCTCCAGCCCGGCGGCGACCACATCATGCTGATGGGCGTCACCGAGGAGGTGAAGCCGGGCGCCAGGATCCCGTTCACGCTCCAGGTCCAGGGCGGCGAGCCGCTGGAGTTCACCGCCATCGGCAAGGACTTCGCCGGCGGCGAGGAGGACTACCAGCCGGGGCACAAGTGATCAGCCGCAGAGGGCTGCTCGCAGGGGGCGCCGCCACCGCCGCCACGGCGGCCGGCGCCCTCGTGCGACGCGAAGCGGAACGCCGCGAGTCGGAGCACGGCGCGGCAGAACGCCGCGAGGCGGATCGCGGGGCGGCAGAACGCCGCGAGGCGGATCTCGGGGCGGCAGAACGCCGGGAGCCGGCGCCGGTCGAGCCCTTCCACGGCGCACACCAGGCGGGCGTGGCCACGGCGCCTCAGGCCCACGCGGTGTTCCTCGGCTTCGACCTGCTGAAGGACACCCGCAAGGAGGCGATCGTCCGGCTGCTCCAGCTCCTCACCGACGACGCGGCCCGGCTCACCCAGGGCCGGCCCGCGCTCGCCGACACCGAGCCCGAGCTCGCCGCGAACCCGGCCCGGCTCACGATCACGTTCGGGTTCGGGCCCGGGCTGTTCGAGGCAGCCGGGGTGGACTCGCCGGTGGAGGCGCTGCCGGCGTTCTCGACGGACCGGCTGGAGAAGCGGTGGAGCGGGGGCGACCTGCTCGTCCAGGTGTGCGCGGACGACACCGTGACGGTCGCGCACGCCGTACGGATGATCGTGAAGGACACGCGGTCCTTCGCCCGCGTACGGTGGACCCAGCGCGGCTTCCGCAGCGCCAACCGGCGCAATCTGATGGGCCAGATCGAGGGCACGGTGAACGCCACCGACCTCGACAGGGCGGTGTGGATCGGCGCGGGCCCGCTGCGCGGCGGCACCACCATGGTGCTGCGCAGGATCCGGATGAACCTGGAGACGTGGGACGCCGCCGACCGGGTGGCCAGGGAGTTCACGATCGGGCGGCGGCTGGGCAGCGGGGCGCCGCTCACGGGCTCGGCCGAGACCGACGCGGCCGACTACGCCCGCAAGAACCGGCTCGGGTTCCCGGTGATCTCCGAGTTCGCGCACATCAGGCGGGCTCACGTGGCCGATCCGGCGCTGCGGCTGCTGCGGCGGCCGTACAACTACGACGAGGGGCTGTCGCCGGAGGGCGAGTCGGACTCGGGGCTGCTGTTCGTCTCCTACCAGGCGGACGTGGCCGAGCAGTTCGTGCCCGTGCAGCGCATGCTGGCCGAGGGGGATCTGCTCAACGAGTGGGTCACGGCCATCGGCTCGGCCGTCTTCGCCGTACCGCCGGGGTGCGCGCCCGGCGGCTGGATCGGGGAGCCGCTACTGGGCTGACCCAGGCCGACCCTTCCGGCAGGACCAGGGAAAGCTGATCCGAGCCCACCTTCCCGGCCGGATCGGGAAGGCCGATCCCAGGCCGCCCCTTCCTGCCGGCCCGGGTCAGCCGTACCGGCCGCTCGGTGCCGGGCGCAGGGCGGCGGCCAGGTCGGCGGCGAGCGGCTCGATCTCCGCCGCGTCCAGGCAGGAGACGGTCAGGCGCAGCGCGGGCGGCGAGCCGATGCGGTTGCGGGCGCCGGGCGCGCAGGCCCAGCCGCGTGACAGCAGCCGGGTGATGGCGGTGGACTCGTCGGCGACGGGGATCCACACGTTCAGGCCGCTGCGGCCGTGCGCGGGAACACCGCGCGCGGCCAGCGCCGCCACCAGGCCGTCCCTGCGCAGCGCGTACGACGCCGCGACCGCTGCCGGGTCCACCGCGTCGGTCCGCCAGAGGTGGGCGACGGCGTGTTGCAGCAGGTGGCTCACCCACCCGGCGGCCAGCCGCTGCCGCCCGCGCAGCCGGTCGAGCGTGGCAGGATCGCCGGTGACCGGGGCCAGGCGCAGGTCGGGGCCGAGCGACTTGGCCGTGGAGCGGACGAGGATCCAGCGGCTCGTGACGCCGGCCAGCGGGTGCAGCGGCAGCTCCACGAACCCGGCCCCGTGGTCGTCCTCGACCAGCAGCACCTCCGGGTGCTCCGCCAGCAGCCCCCGCAGCTCGGCGGCCCGGGCTGCGGAGACGGCGGCGCCGGTCGGGTTCTGGGCGCGGGCGGTGATCACCACGGCCCGCGCGCCGGCCCGCAGCGCCCGCGCGAGCTCCTCCGGCAGCGGGCCCTCGTCGTCGAGCCGCATCGGCACCGGGCGCAACCCCAGGACGGCGACCAGGTCGAGCAGGGCCGTCCAGCCCGGATCCTCGACGGCGACGGCGTCGCCCGGCCGCAGGTGGGCGGTGAGCACGCGCTCGACCGCGTCGAGGGTGCCCGAGGTGATCGCCAGCGGCGCGGCCGGCACTCCGTCGGCCCGCAGCCGCTGCCCGGCCAGCGCGAGCAGCTCCTCGTCGTCGCCGGTGCCGTACATGGCGGGCCGCTGCGCGTGTGCCCTCGCCGCCGCGGCCAGCGCGTCGTGCAGCGGCGGCAGCAGCCTCGGGTCGGGGTTGCCCTTGGCCAGGTCACGCACGCCCGGCGGCACCTCGATCCGGATCTCCTCGCGGAACGTGCTGGCCGGCCGCGCCCTGACCCTGGTCCCCCACCGCCCGGCGGTCTCGATGACGCCGCGCTCGCGCAGCAGCCGGTACGCGGCCGCCGCCGTCCCCGGGCTGACCCCCGCCCGCGCCGCCACCTCGCGCACCGGCGGCAGCGCCGCCCCCGGTGGAAGCCGCCCTTCGGACACGGCGGCCTCGACACCCGCCGCTATCTCGCTGGCCGTCCCACCCGCGATCGTGTACTTTTCTAGCACAAAATACATTATGTACTAGCACAAAGGTGGTTCGCGTGCTCATCCATCCGTGGGACGCCGCCCGGGACGACGAGGAGTGGCGGAGCTGGCTGCGTACCCGCGACTTCGGCCAGATCGCGGTCAACGGCGTGGCCGGCGCGGCGCCCGTGGTGGTGCCGACGCACTTCCTCTACGACGGGAACGCCGAGGTCCTGCTCCACCTGGCCAGGCCCAACCCCATCTGGGAGGCGCTGGAGGCCAACCCGGTGGCGGTGGTGAGCGTGCACGACGACTACGCCTACATCCCCACCTCCTGGCGCTCCGACTCCCCCGAGACCGGCGTGCCGACCAGCTACTACGCCGCAGTCCAGCTCGTGTGCCTGGCCGAGATCGTGGACGACAGGGACGGCAAGGCGGAGATCCTGCGCCGCCAGCTCGCCCATCACCAGCCGGCCGGCGACCACGGCGAGGTGGCCGGCGACGCGGGGCCGTACCGCAAGATGTTGTCGGCGATCAGAGGGCTGCGGCTGCGGGTGGAGGAGGTGCGGGCCAAGTTCAAGTACGACGGCCACCGCCCGGCGGAGCTGCGCGAGCGGGTCGCGCGCGGGCTGGCCGAGCGGGGCCTGCCCGGCGACGCCGGCGCCCTGACCCAGCAGAGCCGGCGGAACGCCGCCGCGGAGTCCGGGGCAGGCGCCTGACCAGGCCTTGTTTCAGTTCGGCCTGAAACGACTGGTTAAGGTGGTCCTGTGACAGCGCAGGACGGCCCCGACCGCGAGCAGGTGCTCGAATGGGTCGAGCGAGTGGCGACGTTCGTCTCCGAGGAGTGGGGGCTCGCCCCGATCACCGGCCGCATCCTGGGCTGGCTCATGGCCTGCGACCCGCCGGCGCAGACCGCGGGCGACATCGCCGGCGCCATCGGCGCGAGCCGCGCGTCCCTGACGACGAACATGCAGCTCCTGACGTCCGTCAAGCTCATCCGCCGGTTCCGCAGGCCCGGGGAGCGGAACGTCTACTACCAGATCGAGGACGACGCCTGGTCGAAGGTCATCCGGCAGAAGCTCGCCGCGTTCACCGCCTTCGACGAGCTGGTGGCCGAGGGACTGAAGCTGGGCTGGGCCGACGAGACGCAGGCCGCGCGCATCCGCTCGGCCAGGTCCTCGCTCGCGGCGCTGACCGAGGCGCTCGGGGACCAGGCCGCGGCCAGGCACGGCTGACCGCGGGGCGCGACCCCGGCCACGTTCACAACCTGTGGACAACTCGCTCATCCTGTGGATAACTCTTCGGCAATCCACCACCGCGCGGGCGCCGCCCGTGATACGGGCCACGTCCGCGGCCGGCACGCTAGCCGGGCACCCGACCGGCAAGCGTTTCACCTGGTCAGAGCCTCACGCGAGGGACTTGC
Organism: Nonomuraea sp. NPDC050202; assembly: GCF_040656115.1. NCBI lineage: Bacteria > Bacillati > Actinomycetota > Actinomycetes > Streptosporangiales > Streptosporangiaceae > Nonomuraea > Nonomuraea sp. NPDC050202. The sequence continues at coordinate 16,902 of NZ_JBFALF010000014.1, forward strand.
CCGACGGCTCATACCACACCCGCGGCGGCGCCCGTCGCGCAACGGCGGAGCCCTTGTCAACAGGCCGCGCACCGGAGCCCACAGCCTGTGGATGAACACACCGGCTCCCCGTCACGGCGACAGCACCTGGGCCGGTTAGGCGACGTCCGCTGTGCGACCGGTCGCACCGTATCGCCCGTACGTGAGGCGGCGCAGCGCGGCCTCGGCCGGCCCCCTGCGCGGCGCCAGCAGCGCCGCGAGCACCACGGTGACCAGCCACGTGGCGATGGCGATGCCGGACGCCGCCGCGTCGCCGACGCGGGTGCCGAGCCCTCCCGCGTACGGCGCGAACACCGCCACGAAGATCACCGACTGGAGGAGGTAGCAGGTCAGCGACCACTGGCCGCACGCGGTGAGTGCCCTGACGACGGGGCCGGTGGAGCGGTGCCCGGACGCCATCCGGCCGGCGACAAGCCCGATGATCGCCGCGTACGCGAGCCCTCCCGCGATGCCGGTCACGCTGTGCAGCGCGTACGCCGACACCGCGACCAGGTCCGACGGCTCCCAGAGCCGGATGTCGACCAGCGTCAACGGCAGCCCGCCGGCCACGGCCAGCACGGTGCCCAGGGTCGCGACGCGTACGAGCAGCGGCCGGTGCGCGGCAGGCTCCTCCAGCACGCGGCGCCGCGCCGCCCAGATGCCGAACAGGAAGGCGGGCACCACGCTGGCGGCGAAGTAGGTGGGCGTCATCCCGGACCACCCGATGAGCCGCATCACCAGCGCCTCGATCGGATCCGCCATGGCGGCGGGCGTGTCGCCCTTGGGCGCCGAGATCGTGAGGAGCCCGAAACCGAACAGCACGACGACATGCAGCACGAGCCCGACGACGGCCGCCCGCAGCACCGCCCGGTCCTCGCGCCGGACGAACCCGACGAGCACGAGCCCGATCAGCCCGTACGCCCCGAGGATGTCCCCGAAGAACAGCAGCAGCGCGTGGCAGAACCCGAACGCCAGCAGCCACAGGCTGCGCCGCCGCAGCACCGCGCGCACCTGCGGCCAGCTCCTGCCCGTGGCCAGTTGCCGGTGGGCGAGCTGTACCAGGCCGTAGCCGAACAGGGCGGCGAACATGGGCAGCGCCCGCCCGTCCACCAGCAGGATCTGCACCCCGGCGACCAGCCGGTCGAGCACGCCGCCGTCGAGCGTGTACCCGCGGAACCCGGCCGGGTGACCCGACAGGTACATGTGCGCGTGCGCCAGCGCGATGAGCAGCAGCATCAGCCCGCGCGAGAGATCGGGCGCGAGCGCGCGCCGGGCGATGGGAGTGGCCCCCTGCGCAGGAGCCGGTGGAGCGATGGACATGGCTGTCCCCTCGAATCTAGATACATAACTGTAGCTAATCTCCACGGTAAAATACACCCGCGTAGCTAAACAAGGGGCGGACATGAACAACCGCAACATCCGGACACGCCGGCGGGGTGAAGAGCTGATCAAGGCCATCCACGACGCCGTGCTCGAAGAGGTGGTGGAGGTCGGCGCGGGACGGCTGACCATGGACGGCATCGCCCGGCGCGCGGCCACTCCCCGCAGCACGCTGTACCGCCGCTGGTCAGACCCCATCGAGGTGCTGCTCGACGCGCTCTACCACCAGCACCCGGTCGAGGAGCCCACGCCAGGGGCCACCGACCTGCGCGGTGACCTCATCCGCTCGCTGCGGCTCATGGTGGAGTGGGCCTTCAGCCCGGCCGGCCGCGCCGTCTCGGCCATCCTCACCGACCCGAAGAGCGCCGCGCTGATGTCGGAGGCCCTGTTCGAGCGGGTCTTCGCCGGCCGCGGCGGCACGTTCACCCGCACCGTGCTGCAGCACTACGCCGACCGCGGCCACTTCCCCGCCGCCCTGCTCACCCCGGTCGTCGCCGACATCGGCGAGGCCCTCGTCACCAAGCACCTGATCGACGCCGGTGCACCGCCGGGCGAGGAGTACCTCGCGGCGATCGTCGACCAGGCGATCCTGCCCGCGCTCGGCCTCGGCCCGAGCCGCGACCCTGACGTGATCCCCGGGCGTGATTGAATCGCGCCATGGCGGTGGACCGTGAGCGAAGTGTCGTGTTCGGCCAGGCGGTCGGCCTGTACGAGTCGGCCAGGCCCGGCTACCCCGACCAGCTCGTCACCGACATCCTCGGCTACGCCCCGGCCGGCCCGGCGCTGGAGGTAGGGGCGGGAACGGGCAAGGCCACGGCCGCCTTCGCCGCCCGCGGCGTGGACCTGACCTGCGTCGAGCCCGACCCGAGAATGGCGGCGGCACTGGCGGCGAAGTGCCCCGGCGTGCGGCTGCGGATCGGGATCTTCGAGGACTACGTCCCCGACCGGCGCTTCGCCCTGCTGTACTCGGCCCAGGCCTGGCACTGGGTCGACCCTGAACGCCGCTGGGACCTCGCGTACGCGGCGCTGGCCCCGTCGGGCGCGCTCGCGCTCTTCTGGAACCACTACCTCGTCACCGATCCCGGCCTGCGCGCCGCCCTCGCCGAGGTGGACCACCGTCACGGCGTGTCCAGCTCCAGCCTGCACCAGGAGGTGCCGGTCAGGAACGAGGAGGCTCAGCACCTGCTGGCCGGCGACCCGCGCTTCACCGACCTCGACGAGCGCTCCTACTCGTGGACGGAGTGGTACGCCGCGGACCGCTACCTCGACCTGGTCCGCACCATCTCCGCCTACCGGATCCTTCCTCCCGACCGCCAGGAGCCGGTGCTGCGGGAGCTGGCCGCAGTGCTGGGCGACGGCGTGGAGATGACCTTCGTCACCGACCTCACCCTCGCCCGGCGAGTGTCACGACCGTGAAATCGAACGGCGGCACCATGGCGCCGCGATAGCGTCCGGACGCGAATTCCGCGAACTCCGGAACCACGCATGTGGGCCCCATCCGAAGGAGCGGGGCCCACATGACAGCTCACTCAGGAGACAGGAGTCAGCCTCGAATCGGCGGTCGCGGCGGCGGGGCATTCACCACGTCACTGGACCCGGGCGATGTTGATCGCGAAGCAGATCTTGTTCAGGCCGTCCTGGCTGGGCGACCTCCGTCCAAGAAGCGCCCGATGGCGACGCTCCGGTCACTATGCATGGAGCCGCCCGAGTTCGTCTCTTGCCCATCCGCGCCACTTCACCCTATCTTGGACTGGTCGTTCCAAGTTAGAGGAGGGCGGATGCCCGACATCAAGCACTTCGACCCCGACGCAGCGCTGGACCAGGTGGTACGCCTGTTCTGGGAGCGCGGCGCCGATGTCACCGGCATCGCCGACGTCGTGCAGGCCACCGGGCTGAGCCGGTCCAGCCTGTACGCGACCTTCGGCGGCAAGGAGCGGCTGCAGGCCGCCGCGCTGCGCCGTTACCTGGAGCGGCAGTCGCGGCCGGTGTTCGCCGCGCTGGCCGCCGACGGCCGCGGCCTGCCCGCCATCACCGGCTTCTTCGAGCGGCTGGTGGCGGCGCGCTGCACCGGCGAGCACGCCCGCTGGGGCTGCCTGGTCACCAACACCCACACCGGCCCCGCCCGCGCGATCCCCGAGATCCAGCAGGTCCTGGACGCCCACCACACCGAGCTGCGGGCGGCGATGCGTGCCGCGCTGGAGACGGCGCGGGATCGCGGCCAGGTGGGGCCAGGACTGGATCCGCACGCCGCCGCCGAGACGCTGGCGCTGCTGGCCTACGGGGTCAACCTGCGCTCCCGGGCCGGCGCCGGGGCCGGCGACCTGCTGGCGGGCGTGCGCGCCGTACTGGATGGCTTCACCCGCATCGAGGAGAGATGATGATCGATTTCCGTGTGTACGACGAGAGCGACGCCCCCGAGGCGGCCCGCCCGATGCTGGAGGCGGCCAAGCGGCGCATGGGGTTCGTGACCACCCTGAACGGCGTGATGGCCGAGTCCCCCGAGTTGCTGGCCGGCTACAACGCGCTGGCCGAGCAGTTCGGCAGGTCCTCCCTGCCGGGGCCCGCCAAGCACGTCGTGTGGATCACCGCCAGCGTGGAGAACGGGTGCGAGTACTGCGTGGCCGCGCATTCCACCCTGGCGTTGCGCGCCCGCGTGCCGGCCGAGGTGGTCGAGGCCCTGCGGACGGGCAAGCCGCTCCCCGACCCCGCGCTGGAGGCCGCCCGGCGGCTCACGCAGGTGATGGTCGCCCGGCGCGGCTGGGTGGACGACGCGGAGGTGGAGGCGTTCCTCGCGGCCGGCTACACGCGCCGCCACGTCCTGGACATCGTGCTCGGCGTCGGGATGAAGACGCTGTCGAACTACACCAACCACCTCGCCCACACCCCGCTGGACCCGGCCTGGCAGGGTCAGGAATGGACCCGCGACCAGGCCGGCTGATCGCCCCGGCGGTTCAGGTCGGCGGCACGGCGTCCTTCACGCCCACCTGGTGGCCGACGTCCTCGTCCTCGGCCGCGGCGAGCACCGCCTCCAGCAGCCCGGGGAAGCGCACCTGCAACTCCTGCCGCCGCAGGGTCACGAAGCAGCGGGTGCCCTCCTGCCGGGTGCGGGTCAGCCCGGCATCGCGCAGCACCCGCAGATGATGGCTGAGCGTGGACTTGGCCACCGGCGCCAGCAGGTCGCCCCAGCCGCGCTCACGGCCGTCGGCCAGCACCCGCACCACTCCGACCCGGATCGGGTCGGAGAGGGCGGCCATCACCCCGGTCAGCGTGAACTCGCCCACTTCGGGGTGATGCGCCGGTCTCATCCCTCCATGGTAGCTTGTTCGATGTTTCACGAACATCGAACATCTGACGAGAGGGGTTCCGCCATGACCGCCCCGCCCACCAACCGGCTACAGGACCAGGTCGCGATCGTGACCGGCGCAGGCTCCGGGATCGGCAGCGCCACCGCACTCGCCTTCGCCCGTGCCGGAGCCCGCGTGCTCGCCGTGGGCCGCCGCGCCGAGGCCCTGCGGCAGACCGCCGCCCAGCACCCCGGCATCGCCGTCCTCCCGGCCGACATCACCGGTGACGGCACTCCACAGGCGGTGATCGACGCGGCGACCGACCGCTGGGGCCGCCTCGACGTCCTGGTCAACAACGCCGGCGCCACCGCCGTCATGCCGCTGGCCGACACCGACGCCCAGCGCGTCGCCGACCTGCTGGCGCTGAACGTCACCGCGCCCAGCCTGCTCGCCAGGGCCGCGCTGCCGCACCTGCGCGCCGGCCGCGGCACGATCGTGAACGTCTCCAGCACGTACGGCCACCGCCCGCTGCCCGGCGCCGCCCACTACGCCGCCTCCAAGGCCGCCCTCGAGCAGCTGACCCGCAGCTGGGCCCTGGAGCTGGCCGCCGACGGCATCCGCGTCAACGCCCTGGCCCCCGGCCCCACCGAGAGCGAGGCCCTGGCCGCCGCCGGCCTGCCCGACGCCGTCGTCCAGCAGATCAAGCGGGACGAGACCGCCACCATCCCCCTGGGCCGCCGCGGCACCCCCGAGGAGGTGGCCGACTGGATCGTCCACCTCGCCGACCCCGCCGCCACCTGGATCACCGGCCAGATCCTCACCGTCGACGGCGGCCTGGAACTCACCTGACGACCGTCGGCGCCACGCTGCCGCTGCACCAGGCCCGCCCACTCCGCGAACTCCACCCCGGGAGCCGCTACTCGCCCGCGGTCTGGCGCAGGAACGCGACGATCAGCTCGGTTCCCGCCGCCCGAACTCCACTCCGGCGGCCGCTACTCGCTCGCGGTCTCGCGCAGGAACGCGACGATCAGCTCGGTGACCTCGGCCGGCCGTTCCATGCTCGGCAGGTGGCCTGCCCAGGGCAGCTCGACGTGGCGGGCGGCGGGCAGGACGTCGGCGGTGTGCCGGAAGTCGGCCACGTCGTGCGCGCCCGACACGGCGAGGCACGGCATCGTGACGGCCGCCAGATCGATCTCGGACTTGACCGGCTCGACGGCTCCTTCGGCCAGTTGCAGCTCGTAGGCCCGCAGCTGCATCTCGTGCACCGCCTGCTTGGCGTCCTCGCCGGCATCGGGACCGAGCCACCTGTCGGCCATCAGCCGGGCGCCTCCGGCCAGATCGCCCGCGTCGACCAGCGCGTCCTCACGCGCCCCGATGGCACGCAGCTCGGCGCTCGGCTCGCGCCCGGGCAGGGCGGCGGAGAGCAGGACCAGCGCCGCCACCCGATCAGGATGGCTCGCGGCGACCTCCAGCGCGACCTTCCCGCCGTAGGAGGAACCGACCAGCGAGACCTGGCCGATGCCCAGGCTGTCGAGGAGCGCCAGCACGTCGCCGGTGTTGCTGTACGGCTCCGTGGGCAGCGGGCTCTGCCCGAAGCCCCGCAGATCGCAGCGGATCACCTGGAATCCGGCGTCGATCAGGGGCTGCCACTGGTCGTTCCACATCCGCCTGTCGCACACCCCGGCGTGCAGGAGGAGCAGGGCCGGCCCATCGCCGCCGACGTCATAGGGAATTGTCACTCGGCAGACACTACTGGGTATCCTCGTCCGGTTTGAGCAGCACCATCGGCCTACGCGGCCGGCTTGCCCCCGGCACGCAGTCGGTGACGTTGTCCCGCAAGCCCAGACGGCCTTCGTAGACGGCCACCTTGTGGGTGATCAGCTTGAGGCACTCGTCGAGTTCGTGCATCTGGGCGAGCACCCGTTCCCGATGTTCGCGCAACACCTCCAGCCGTTCCGTCTCGTTGCCCTCGCCGGCCCTGACGAGCTCGGTGTAGCGCCGGATGTCGGTCAGGGGCATGCCGGAGGCGCGCAGCCGGATGCACACGCCCAGCCAGTCGACGTCACCCTCGCTGTAGACGCGGCGCCCTGCGGTTCCCCGCCGTACCGGTTGGGCCAGCAGCCCCTCCCGCTCGTAGAACCGGAGTGTGTGCACGCTGAGCCCGGTGCGTTCGGCGACCTGGCCGATGCTCAAACCCGACATGTGGCCAGTTTGACTTAGAGTCGACTCCAGCTTCTAGGGTCCGAAGTATGAGATATCGCATCCTCGGCGGCACCGGTATCGAGGTCAGCACCCACTGCCTCGGCACCATGATGTTCGGCTCGGCCGGCAACCCCGATCACGATGACAGCATCCGCGTCATCCACACCGCCCTCGACAACGGGATCAACTTCGTCGACACCGCCGACATGTACTCGGCGGGCGAGTCCGAGGAGATCGTGGGCAAGGCGCTGCAGGGCCGGCGAGACGAGGTGGTGCTGTCGACCAAGGTGCACTTCCAGATGGGCGAGGGGCCCAATCGGAGCGGCAACTCGCGGCGCTGGATCATGCGCGAGGTCGAGGCGAGTCTCAAGCGGCTGCGCACCGACTGGATCGACCTCTACCAGATCCACCGCCCCGACCACCGGACCGACATCGAGGAGACCCTCTCCGCACTGACCGACCTGGTACGGCAGGGCAAGATCCGGGCCTTCGGCAGCTCGGCCTTCCCCGCGCACGAGACGGTCGAGGCCTACCACGTGGCCCGGCAGCGCGGCTTGTACCGGTTCCGCACCGAGCAGCCCCCGTACAACATCCTGGCCCGCGGCATCGAGGGCGACGTCCTTCCCACCGCGCAGCGGCTCGGCATGGGCGTGCTCACCTACAGCCCGCTGGGCTGGGGGTTCCTGACCGGCCGGTACCGCAAGGGGCAACAGGTCGACCTGTCGCAGGGCCGCGCCGCGCGGGCGCCGGAACGGTTCGACCCGGCCATCCCGGTCAACGCGGCCAAGCTGGAGATCGTCGAGGAGCTGGTGAAACTGGCGGACGAGCTCGGCTGCACCCTGCCGGCGCTGGCCGTCGCCTTCGCCGCGGCACACCCGGCGGTCACCTCGGTCATCCTCGGCCCGCGCACGATGGAGCAGCTGGAGGGCTTGCTGAAGGGCGCCTCGCTGGTGCTCGACGACACCGTGCTCGACCGGATCGACGAGCTCGTGCCGCCCGGCACCAACGTCTACCACCCTGTCGGTCTCTGGAGCCCCGCACCCCTGACCGACCCCGCCTTGCGCCGCCGCCCGCTCGGCGACCGCGCCGCGAGCTGACCGGGGATCGCTTCCCCCCGGAACCTTGCAGGCGCCGCCCATCGAAGTACCGCCATGGGCGGGCCGGCCTGCTCTACTCTTCCAAGCGCTCGGCGTGTTCCGGGATCCAGGGGAAGGGCACCTCGGGCCAGCGGGCGGCAGCCCACTCATCGAGATCCACGGCTAGAACAGCGTCGATGAAGACCTGCGGCGGCCGATAGCCGTGCGCGTTGATGTAGTGGCCCATCAGGAAGGGGGCGGCGTAAGCGATCCCGGGCGGGCCTGGGATCCGGACCTCTCCATTGCCCTCCGGGGCGTCCTCAGGCGGGCACAGATCGCACTTGCACTCCACGACAGACGTTCATACGGTGAACGGCTTGTACGGCCTTCAGCCTCTCGGTGAAGGCCGCAGGGACGGGACCGGTCGGATACGGCCTGCCGGCCTCCAGCCACCCAACGTTCAGCCGCGTATAAGTGGGACGGAAGCTGAGACCGTAGAAGCGCGACTCTCTGTCCATGAACGAGTCATCATCCAGATAGTCGTACACGCTGAGATCTTCATAGAACACCCGCGCATCATCTCCCATCGCGGGGCGGTCCTCGGTTCCAGCTACGGGCCCATCCGACGGCCGGGCATCAGCCGAGGCCGAAGTGACGTGCCAGCTGCACTGGTGCGGCGGATGACGAGGACGGCTTCGGTCACTCACTCCATCAAAAAGGCCACTTCCGATCTTCGGAAATGGCCTCTGAGCTGGGTGGGGCTACCAGGACTTGAACCTGGGACCTCTTCCTTATCAGGGAAGCGCTCTAACCGACTGAGCTATAGCCCCGCTCGCACCCCGAACGCTATCGCATCCGCCTCATGGAGGCGAACCGGTTGTTCGGAACGAGAAAAGCTTACAACCTCCGGCAGGCTGCTCGCGCCGTCCGCATGCCCCGTACGGCGCGAGCTCCGCCCTTACTCGGCCTCGCTGAAGGTCACCTCGACGCCTCCCACCAGGTCGGAGGCGATGTTGTAGATGACCGCCCCCAACGTGGAAAGAGCCGTGATCAGTACGACGTTCACCGCCCCGATCAGGGCCGTGTAGCCGAGGATCCGCACGGGCTCGAACCAGGAGGCGATGTCGATCGGGATCGAGCTCTGGCCCTGCTCGCCCTGGCCGAGCTGGTTGACCAGGTCCACGATCGAGTCGAAGACGCCCAGGGCCGACAGCACGCCGTACAGGACGGCCACTGCCACGAACAGCACCACGAAGCAGACCAGGGAGACCACGAAGCTGAACTTCATGGCCGACCACGGCTCGACGCGGCGCAGGACCAGGTGGGCCTTGCGGGGCAGCCTGCCCCCGCCCGAGCCGGACCCCTTCTTCTTGTTGGACAGCTCGATGGCCGGCGGAGCCTCGGTGGCCAGCGACGGGCGCAGGCGAACCGTCTCGTTGCCCTCCGGCTGCTGCTGTCCCCCCTGCGGCGGAACGGGCGGGCCCTGGGGCCCGGACGGGCCATGAGGGCCCGGCGGGCCGGGCGGACCCGGCTGCGGCGAAGGCTTGTTGTCCTCCTTGGCCGGCATGGACCTGCCCTGCGCGGACGAGGTGTCCTGGCCTTCTTCGACCGCGTCGAACATCTCGGTCTCTGCGGGCTTCTTCGGCTGCTGTCCGTTACCCGAAGCCGCCTTGGTCCTGGCGGGACCACCCTGGGCGCTCATGAGTTACTCTCCTCCCCCGTCTTCCTCATTGTCCACCGAAGTCTCCATGGACTCGGCGTTGCGGGCGAGGGCCACCACGCTGTCGCCTTCAGCGAGATTCATCAATCGCACTCCCATGGTCTGGCGGCCGGACTGCTTGATCTCGCCGGCACTCGTCCGGATCACCCCGCCGGCGGACGTGATCGCGAAAACCTCGTCCTCTGGGTTGACCATGACGGCTCCGACCAGCTTGCCACGGGAAGATACGATCTTCGCAGTCAGCACGCCTCTACCGCCACGTCCTTGAACTGGATACTGCTCCACTGGCGTCCGTTTTGCGTACCCAGCCTTCGTGGCGATAAGCACATCTTGACCGTCTGCGATCCGATTCATGGCGAGAAGTTCGTCACCTTCGAGGAACCTCATGCCGATGACACCGCTGGTCGCCCGTCCCATGGGACGTAGCGCCTCGTCAGAGGCGGTGAAGCGGATCGACTGCGCGCCCTTCGAGACGAGCAGCAGGTCGTCGGACTCGGAGACCAGCCGGGCTCCGATGACCTCGTCGTCCTCCCGCAGGTTGATCGCGATCAGACCGCCGGACCGAGGGGAGTCGTACTCGGACAGGCGCGTCTTCTTGACCAGGCCGCTGCGCGTGGCGAGGACGAGGTAGGGGGCGACGTTGTAGTCGCGTAGGTCGAGAACCTCCATGACTGTTTCGTCGGGCTGCATGGCAAGAAGGTTCGCGAGATGCATGCCCCGGGCGTCGCGACCGGCGTCGGGCAGCTCGTACGCCTTGACGCGGTACACACGGCCCTTGTTCGTGAAGAACAGCAGCCAGTGGTGCGTCGTGGTGACGAAGAAGTGGTCGACGATGTCGTCCTGGCGCAGCTGAGCACCGCGTACGCCCTTGCCACCGCGCTTCTGGGCCCGGTACAGGTCGGTACGGGTGCGCTTGGCGTAGCCGCCCCGGGTGATCGTGACGACGATCTCGTCCTCGGCGATGAGGTCCTCGATCGACATGTCGCCGTCGTAGGCGATGATCTCGGTCTGCCGCTCGTCACCGTAGCGGTGGACGATCTCGGCCAGCTCCTCGTTGATGATCTCGCGCTGCCGGCTCTCGCTCGCCAGGATCGAGTTGTACTCGGCGATCTGCGTCATCAGGGAGTCGAACTCGTCCTGGATGGCCCGGCGCTCCAGGGCGGCCAGCTTGCGCAGCTGCATGTCGAGGATGGCCTGCGCCTGGACCTCGTCGATCTCCAGCAGCGCCATGAGGCCCTGCTGGGCGGCGGAGGCGGACTCCGAGGCCCGGATGAGGGCGATGACCTCGTCGAGCCGCTCCAGGGCCTTCAGCAGCGCACGCAGGATGTGAGCGCGCTCCTCGGCCTTGCGCAGCAGGTACCGCGTCCGGCGGACGATGACCTCGATCTGGTGGGCCACGTAGTGCCGGATGAACTGGTCGAGCCGCAACGTGCGCGGCACGCCGTCCACCAGCGCCAGCATGTTGGCGCCGAAGGTGTCCTGGAGCTGGGTGTGCTTGTACAGGTTGTTGAGCACGACCTTGGCGACCGCGTCGCGCTTGAGCACGATGACCAGGCGCTGCCCCACTCGCGAGGAGCTCTCGTCACGTACGTCCGCGATGCCGGTGAGCTTGCCCTCGCGCACCAGCTCGGCGATCTTCAGCGCCAGGTTGTCGGGGTTGACCTGGTACGGCAGCTCGGTGACGACCAGGGCCTGCCGCCCCTTGTCCTCCTCGACCTCGACCACGGCCCGCATGGTGATCGAGCCGCGCCCGGTGCGGTACGCGTCCTCGATGCCCCGGCGGCCCACGATGAGCGCCTTGGTCGGGAAGTCGGGGCCCTTGACCAGCTTGATGGCCGCTTCGAGCAGCTCCTCGTCGCCGGCCTCGGGGTTCTCCAGCGCCCACTTGACCGCCGCCGCGACCTCGCGCAGGTTGTGCGGCGGGATGTTGGTGGCCATGCCGACGGCGATGCCGCCCGAGCCGTTGACCAGCAGTTGCGGGAATCGCGACGGCAGGACGTCGGGTTCCTGCGACTTGCCGTCGTAGTTGGGGCGGAAGTCGACGGTCTCCTTGTCGATGTCCCGCAGCATCTCCATGGCGATGGGTGCGAGCTTGCACTCGGTGTAACGCATCGCCGCCGCCGGGTCGTTGCCGGGCGAGCCGAAGTTGCCCTGCCCGTCGACCAGCGGGTACCGCAGCGACCAGTGCTGCGCCAGTCGGACCAGCGCGTCGTAGATCGAGGTGTCACCGTGCGGGTGGTAGGTGCCCATCACGTCGCCGACGACGCGGGCGCACTTGAAGTAGCCGCGGTCGGGACGGTAGCCACCGTCGTACATCGCGTAGAGCACGCGCCGGTGCACCGGCTTGAGGCCGTCGCGCACGTCCGGCAGCGCTCTGGACACGATGACCGACATCGCGTAGTCCATGTAGCTGCGCTGCATCTCGGACTGGATGTCCACAGGCTCGATGCGGTCAGCCGGGGGAGTGGTGTTCACGTCCGTCACAGGTGTTGGTCCTTCTTAAACGTCGAGGAAGCGAACGTCGCGCGCGTTACGGATGATGAAGTCGCGCCGCGCCTCCACGTCTTCCCCCATCAGCACGCTGAACAGGTCGTCGGCCTGCGCGGCGTCGTCGAGCGTGACCAGGCGCAGCAGCCGGGTCGCCGGGTTCATCGTGGTCTCCCAGAGCTGGCCGGCGTTCATCTCGCCCAGCCCCTTGAAGCGTTGTACGTTGTCGCGCGGCCGCGGGTCGGGCTTGCCGCTGGCGATGCCCGCGGAGATCACCGCGTCGCGCTCGCTGTCGGAGTAGGCGTAGGAGGCGTCGTCGCCCTTGCGGTCCCACTTGATCTTGTACAGCGGCGGGCACGACAGGTAGACGTGACCGGCCTCGATCAGCGGCCGCATGAACCTGAACAGCAGCGTCAGCAGCAGCGTGTTGATGTGCTGGCCGTCGACGTCGGCGTCGGCCATGAGGATGACCTTGTGGTAGCGCAGCTTGGCGATGTCGAACTCGTCGTGCACACCGGTGCCCAGAGCCGTGATCAGCGCCTGGACCTCGTTGTTCTTCAGGACCTTGTCGATCCGCGCCTTCTCGACGTTGAGGATCTTGCCGCGGATGGGCAGGATCGCCTGGAAGCGCGAGTCGCGGCCGCCCTTGGCCGAGCCGCCGGCCGAGTCGCCCTCGACGATGAACAGCTCGCACTTCTCCGGGTCGTTCCACTGGCAGTCGGCCAGCTTGCCCGGCAGCCCGCTGCCCGCCTCCAGCAGCGACTTGCGCCTGGTCAGGTCGCGCGCCTGGCGAGCGGCGATGCGAGCACGGGAGGCCTGCAGGGACTTGTTGATGATGTCCTTGGCCTCGCCGGGGTTGCGCTCGAACCAGTCGCGCAGGTGGTCGTTGCAGGCCTTCTGCACGAACGACTTCGCCTCGGTGTTGCCGAGCTTGGTCTTCGTCTGCCCCTCGAACTGCGGGTCGGACAGCTTGACCGAGATGATCGCGGTCAGCCCCTCGCGGACGTCCTCACCGCTGAGGTTGTCGTCCTTGCCCTCCTTGAGGAACTTCTGCTCGCGCGCGTAACGGTTGACGATCGACGTCAGCGCCGCGCGGAAGCCCTCCTCGTGGGTGCCGCCCTCCGCGGTGTTGATGACGTTGGCGAAGCTGTAGACGGACTCCGAGTAGGAGTTGTTCCACTGCATGGCGATCTCGACCGCCAGCCCGTCGCTCTCCTCCTCGAAGGCGATGATCGACGCGTGCGCCGGCTCCTTCTTGGCGTTGAGGTGCTGCACGAAGTCGGACAGGCCGCCCTCGTAGTGGTAGGTGACGTTGTGCACCTCACCGTTGATGTGGTCGGGACGCTCGTCGGTCAGCGTGATCGTCAGGCCCTTGTTGAGGAAGGCCATCTCCTGGAAGCGCCGCGAGAGCGTCTCGTAGTTCCACGTCGTGGTCTCGAAGATGTCGGGGTCGGGCCAGAACGTGACCGTGGTGCCCGTCTCGTCGGTCTCCTCGCCCTTGGCCAGCGGGGCCGTGGGCTTGGACATCTCGTAGCGCTGGCGCCAGTAGTGACCGTTCTGCTTGACCTCCACCTCCATGGCGGTGGACAGCGCGTTGACGACGGCCGAGCCGACGCCGTGCAGACCGCCCGAGACCGCGTAGGACTGGCTGTCGAACTTGCCGCCCGCGTGCAGCGTGGTCAGGACCAGCTCGACCGCGGAGATCTTCTCCACGGGGTGGATGCCTGTGGGGATGCCACGGCCGTTGTCGACCACGCGTACGCCGTTGTCGGCGAGCAGCGTGATGTCGATCCTGTCGGCGTAACCGGCCAGCGCCTCGTCCACCGCGTTGTCGACGATCTCCTGGACGAGATGGTGCAGGCCACGCTCACCGGTGGAACCGATATACATACCCGGGCGCTTGCGAACCGCCTCAAGCCCTTCGAGTACGGTGATTGAGCTAGCGTCGTAGGACAACTGCGAAATCCTCCTGCCGCGGACACGCGGCGGGGGAGGCGATCAACTAGCGAAGCTGCCCCTGCCGTGCCCGTCACCGTCGTGAGTGCCCCGATGCGCGGTCACCCAGGGGAGTCGGCTTGCTGCCGGGGTGACACGCAAGCGGACGTGTCCGGAATCCTTTTTCATTCTACCGCTTCCGGAGGGCCAAGGTGGCAATGAACGCGCCTGTGATGCCCTCTAGCTCGTTTGGCCCCCGGGCAAGCATCCCCCCTCCGGAAAGGGGGCTTATCGCGTCTGCGGCTGTCTGATCGCCCCGAGCGCCTTTCCGGAGCCGCGGTGAACGCCCGCCGCAAAGAGCCCCTACCCGTAGGTGTCACGGGGGCCTCGCCTTCCGGTCACCCGCAACCCTCCTGATGGACGCGGAGCGTTCTGCGGGCCTCTGACCTTGACCTTTGTCACGGTGCCGTCGCCGAGCTCCTCGTTGAGCCTGCGTACGAGGGTGCGGGCGAGCAGCCGGACCTGCGTCGCCCACGCCGTCGAATCGGCCGCGATCAGCACCTCGCCGTCGTCGAACGACTCGGGCTTGGTGTGGGCGGCCAGATCAGGGCCCACGATCTCGACCCAGCGGCCGAACACCGCGCCCACCTTCGCCGGGCGTTCCCAGCCGCGATCGGCCAGCAGATCGGCGATCGCGCGTCCGAAAAGCTGGGGATCGCCGCTGTCCCTGCGCGCCCCGCCACCACCCTTCCGCCTGGGCTCGCGGCGGGGGAGCTGGCCGCGCTTGGCTGCGTCGGCCTTGGCCTGGGCGAGCTTCTCCCGCGCCATGGCCACGCCCCTGGCTGTCGCGTTCTCGCCCCCGGCCGCCGACGGCCCCTTCGCGACCGCCCCCGGCCCGCCGCCGACCGGCCCTGGCCTGCCGCCGACCACTTCCGGCCTGCCACCGGCTGCTTCCGGCCTGCCACCGCCCGAGGGCCCGGGCCCGCCTTGCCCGGCCGCCCGCGCTTGTGCACCGGTCGCCCCCACCTGTGGACGACCGTCGGCCGCCGCCCCGGTCGGCGGGAGGCCACCGGCCTGCGGCCGTCCACCGGAAGCCCCACCCTGTGGATAACCGGCGCCCCGCGGCGGGAAACCGCGCGCGTCATCAGCGGACATGGGTCACACTCCCCTCGGCGACGTCGAACCTGCCTCCCGCCAGCTCCCGCGGCACGTCATCCGGAACGGCGGCCGTGATCAGCACCTGCTCGGCCGGGGCCACCATCTCCGCGAGCCGCCGCCGGCGCTGGCTGTCGAGCTCGGCGAACACGTCGTCGAGGATCAGCACGGGATCGCCCCCGTCGGCCCGCAGCAGGTCGTAGGCCGCCAGCCGCAGCGCCAGCGCGAACGACCAGGACTCGCCGTGGCTGGCGTAACCCCGGGCAGGCAGATCGCCCAGCCCGAGAACCAGATCGTCGCGGTGCGGACCGACGAGCGTGACCCCCCGTTCGAGCTCCGACGGACGGACCTCCAATAGCCGCTCCCGCAGACGCTCTTCAAGGGTTTTCCCCAAGTCTGTGGATAACGTCTGTGTATCGAAAGATCCCCGCTCACCGGGGACTTCGCCCTCCGGACCACCCTCCCCGGGATCCCCACCTGTGGACAACGTGCTGCGGTAGGCCAGCGTCGCCGGAGCGCTCGACGGGGCGAGCGCGGCGTACGATCCGGCCACCAGCGGGCGCAGCGCCTCGATGAGCTCCAGCCGCCCCCGCAACAGCTCCGCGCCGTGCCGGGCGAGATGGGCGTCCCACACCTCCAGCGTGCTCAGCACGTCGCCCGCGCCGGCCGAGGCGAACCCGCTGTCCTTCTCCTGCCGGCGAGGGCTCCTGCTGCCTCTACGGGCCTGCGCGGCCGTGCGCAGCAGGGCGCCGCGCTGCTTCAGCACCCGGTCGTAGTCGGCGCGCACCCCGGCGAACCTGGGGGCCCTGGCCACCAGCAGGTCGTCGAGGAAGCGGCGGCGCTCGGACGGATCGCCCTTGGACAGCGCGAGGTCCTCGGGGGCGAACAGCACCGTGCGCAGCAGGCCGACGACGTCGCGGGCCCTGGAGACGGGCGAGCGGTTGAGCCGGGCGCGGTTGGCCCGCCCCGGGTTGATCTCCAGCTCGATCAGCGCCCGCCGATCCTCCCTGTGGATGACGCAGCGCACGATCGCCCGGGTGGCTCCCTGCCGCACCAGCGGCGCGTCGCTGGCCACCCGGTGGCTGGAGTGCGTCGCGACGTAGCCGAGGGCCTCGACCAGGTTGGTCTTGCCCTGGCCGTTGGGCCCCACGAACGCCGTGACGCCCGGCTCCAGGCCGAGCTCCATGGACGCGTAGGACCGGAAGTCGGTCAGCGAGAGGTGGGCGACATGCACCCCACGAGGTTAGTGCGCCTCACGGGTCACCGGGGTCACCGGCATACGTTCTTGTGGAAAACCCTGGTGTTGTGGATAACCCCGGTGGTGAGGCTCAGCGATCGACCTCGCGCGGCGGCGTCACGTCCGCGCCGGGGGAGTCGGCGCCCTTGCCGGTGCTGCCCTCCGCCGAGGTGATCGCGTGGCCGCCGAACTGGTTGCGCAGCGCCGCCACGACCTTCATGGCGGGGGAGTCGTCCTGCCGCGAGGCGAACCTCGCGTACAGCGCGGCGGTGATGACCGGCAGCGGCACCGCGTGGTCCACGGCCGCCTGCACCGTCCACCGGCCCTCGCCGGAGTCCTGTGCGTAACCGCGGAGCTGCTCGAGGTGCTCGTCGTCGTCCAGCGCCCGCACCAGCAGGTCGAGCAGCCAGGAGCGGATCACGGTGCCGGTGCGCCAGCTGCTGAAGGAGCCCTTGACGTCCTTGACGACGTCGGAGGCCTCGAGGAGCTCCCAGCCCTCGGCGAAGGCCTGCATCATGCCGTACTCGATGCCGTTGTGGACCATCTTCGCGAAGTGCCCGGCGCCGACGTCGCCCGCGTGCACGAAACCGTCCTCGCCCTCGGGCTTGAGCGTCTCGAAGATCGGCTTGAGCCGCGCGACGTGGTCCTTGTCGCCGCCGCACATGAGCGCGTAGCCGTTCTGCAGGCCCCACACGCCGCCGCTGACGCCGCAGTCGATGAAGCCGATGCCCTTCTCGGCCAGCTCGGCGGCGTGCTTCTGGTCGTCCACGTAGTGGGAGTTGCCGCCGTCGATGACGATGTCGCCCTCGCTGAGCAGCTCGCCCAGGTCGTCGACGGTGGTCTGCGTGGGTTTGCCGGCGGGAACCATGACCCAGACGGCGCGCGGCGCCTGCAGGCGTTCGGCCAGCTCCTTGAGGCTGGCGACGTCGCTGATCGCCGGGTCGCGGTCGTAACCGACGACCTCATGACCGCCGCGGCGCAGCCGTTCGGCCATGTTGCCGCCCATCTTGCCCAGTCCGACCATGCCGATCTGCATGATGTAACCCCCTTGTCAGACTTCCATCATCTCCGATGACAGGTTCAGCCTGACAGTCGGATGGGCATGATCAGGTAGCGGTAGTCCGTTACGGCACCGTCCTCCACAGGCTTGCCACCGGTGAGGATAGCGGGCTTCGTGGATGTGGTCATCTGCAGCCTCGCCACGTCGGAGTCGATGGCGCCCAGGCCCTCCAGCAGGAACTGGTGGTTGAAGGCGATGTTCATCTCCTCGCCCTCGTAGTCGACCGGCAGCGCCTCGACGGCCTGCGCCTCGTCGCCGCTGCCCGCCTCCAGCACGACCTCGCCGCTCTTGAACGCCAGCCGTACCGGGGTGTTGCGCTCGGCGACCAGGGCCACGCGCTTGACCGCCTCGACGAACGGGCCTGTGGACAGGTCGGCGCGGGCGGAGAACTCGGTGGGCAGCAGCGAGCGGTACTTGGGGAACTCGGGGTCGAGCAGGCGTGTCGTCGTGCGCCGCCCCGCGCTGGAGAAGCCGATCATGCCCTCGCCGGTGCCGCCGGCGGAGCTGAGCGCGATCTCCACCTCGGCGCCCGTCGTGCCGAGCGCCTTGGCCGTGTCGGCGAGCGTCTTGCCGGGGATCATCGCGATGGCGGCGAAGTCGGGCTGGCCCGGCTGCCACTTCAGCTCCCGTACGGCCAGCCGGTAGCGGTCGGTGGCGGCCAGGGTGACCGTGTCGCCCTCGATCTCCATCCGTACGCCCGTCAGCATCGGCAGCGTGTCGTCGCGGCCCGCGGCGACGGCGACCTGGCCGACGGCGGAGGCGAACACGTCGCTGCCGACCCGGCCCGCGGCCGGCGGCATGGCCGGGAGGCTCGGGTAGTCCTCCACAGGCATGGTCAGCAGTGTGAATCGCGCGCTGCCGCACGTGACGACCGCCTTGGCGCCGTCCACCACGAAGTCCACAGGCTGTGCGGGAAGCGCGCGCGTGATCTCGGCGAGCAGCTTGCCCGAGACCAGGACCACTCCGGGCTCACCCGTGTGCAGCTCGAGCGTCACCTCCGCGGAGACCTCGTAGTCGAAGCCGGAGAGCTTGAGCTGCTGCGCCTCCGTGACCTCCAGGCGCATGCCGGCGAGAACGGGCACCGACGGGCGCGCCGGGAGGCTGCGTGCCGTCCATGCCACCGCCTCAGCGAGGACGTCTCGCTCGATTCGGAACATCACGGTGATCAGCCTCCTGGGTTCGTCGTTGATTGAAGGATCTCAAGGATCCACCCTCCCGGACTCGCGCTCCGGGAGAACCCCTCTATGGGTCTTTGAGTTTCTTAGTTAGAGAGATAGGAAGTCATCACACTAGGGGCTGTGGAAACTGTGGACAACTGGCGTCCTGCCTGCTCAGTGCCCCTTTTTTCGTCCACTGCGGCTGTGGGTGACGCCTGGGGAGAACTTCGGCGCCTGGGGATGGAGATTCTTCGCCCACAGGCCGTCCCCAGATCATGGTGCCGTCATCCACGGCGAGACGGGGGTTATCCACGAGGTTTCCACAGGTTATCCACGGGGTAAAAGGGACCCTTCTGGAGCCCCAGATCCGTTGTTCACAGTCCGTCCACACACTGTCCACTGGTAGTCCCCAGGTTTCCCACAGGATGTCCCCACCGTTGTCCCCAGCCCATGTGGACGGATTTTTCCCAGCATCGTCGGGCGAACTGCGGGTGAATTTTTCTGTTTCCGCTGGTCCACAGCGTTTTCCACAGGCTGTGTACGAACTCAAGATCCACGCTGTGTCTGCTTGATCCGCATTGTCAGCTCGTTGACCTGGTTGTACATCGACCTGCGCTCGGCGATGAGCGACCGGATCTTCCGCTCCGCGTGCATGACGGTGGTGTGGTCGCGGCCGCCGAACTGCTGGCCGATCTTCGGCAGTGACAGCTCGGTCAGCTCGCGCGCCAGGTACATGGCGATCTGTCGGGCGTTGACGAGCGCCCGGCTGCGCGAGGTGCCGCACAGGTCGTCGATGCTGATGCCGAAGTACTGGGCGGTCTCGCTCATGATGGCCGCGATGGTGATCTCGGTGTCGGACTCCGAGGTGATCAGATCCTTCAGCACCACCTCGGCGAGCTGCAGGTCCACACCCTGCCGGTTGAGGCTGGCGAACGCGGTCACCCTGATCAGCGCGCCCTCGAGCTCACGGATGTTGGTGGAGATGCGGCTGGCGATGTACTCGAGCACCTCGGGCGGCGCGGCCAGGCCCTCCTGGATGGCCTTCTTCCTGAGGATGGCGATCCGGGTCTCCAGCTCGGGCGGCTGGACGTCGGTGATCAGGCCCCACTCGAACCGGTTGCGCAGCCGGTCCTCCAGCGTGATGAGCTGCTTGGGCGCCCGGTCGCTGGAGATGACGATCTGCTTGTTGGCGTTGTGCAGGGTGTTGAAGGTGTGGAAGAACTCCTCCTGCGTCTGCTCCTTGCCCTCCAGGAACTGGATGTCGTCCACGAGCAGGATGTCGATCGCGCGGTAGCGGCCGCGGAAGCCGTCGGCCTTGTGGTCGCGGATGCTGTTGATGAAGTCGTTGGTGAACTCCTCGGAGCTCACGTATCTGACCCGCGCCCCGTCGTACAGGCTCTGGGCGTAATGCCCGATCGCGTGCAGCAGATGCGTCTTCCCCAGCCCCGAGTCACCGTAGATGAACAGCGGGTTGTACGCCTTCGCGGGGGATTCGGCCACCGCGACGGCCGCCGCGTGGGCGAAACGGTTGCTGGCGCCGATGACGAATGTCTCGAATGTGTACTTCTGATTGAGTCTGGCCGGTTCGCTGGGCTTGTTGCTCTTCGCCTCCCACCGGTTCGGGGCCGGCTCCGGCGACTTCTCCACAGGCGGTGTGTACGGCTGGGCCTGTTCAAAAGAGAAGCCCTGCTGTGGATATTCGGTGGATATCTGGGGCTGCTCCGGCTGTGGAGAATAGAACTGCGGAGGCTCGGAAGCCTGGTTGTGCTGCGGTTGCACGGGCTGTGCATAACGCAGCTGACTCTCCACACCCTGGGGATAACTCTGAGTCACAGGCTGTTGATGAGTGTCGACGGGGGGCTGCTCGGGGGCCGCTGTGTCGATCATCACAGCCACTCGCATGGTCCGCCCGAGCTCCTGCGAGAGCGCGTGGGTCACCAGCGGGCGCAGCTTGTTGCTCTCGATGAGGTCCTTGAGGAAGTCGTTGGGGACACCGAGCACGATCGTGTCGTTGGCCAGGGCGATCGGCCGCACCATCGACAGCCAGGTGCGCTGCTGGATCGGCACGTTCTCGTTGAGGAAGTTGCCCAGGGCCCTTTCCCATACCGTGCCGAGGTCGACACCGTTCATGGTGCGGCTCCCCCTCCTCCCTCTCGCGGCCCCCCGCGATCGTTTATCCACATGGCTCGGCCGCCCACGTCGATCGGCGACCCCTTCGTCCACACGCGGGGGCAGGGCTTCCCGCTCCCGTCCTCCACAGGCGATCCACACGCTGTCCACAGGGCTTGAGCGGGCCCGGGAGGGCCGACAGTATCTTTGTGCACAGCTGTGTTCAAGCGTTGTCCACAGCCTAGTGGCACCGGAGTGCACAACTTGTGGACGTGGGGCCGACGGTGGAAAAGTGGCCTGTGGATTAGTGGACAACCGGTCTGGTTTGACCTGGACGGTGCTTGACCCGTAACGTACGACGGTCGGCTTGTCACGCGGCGGCTATTTCGCGTGCCCTCGTAAACTGGCAGGCCATCCATGTGTGTTTACGCGCCCCTGTGGCGCACCATCAAGCCTGGAGCCCACCCGTGAGCAAGCGTACTTTCCAGCCGAACAACCGTCGCCGCGCGAAGACCCACGGCTTCCGGCTGCGGATGCGCACCCGGGCCGGTCGCGCCATCCTCGCCTCTCGCCGCCGCAAGGGCCGCGAGAAGCTGTCGGCCTGATCGTCCTGCGCGACTACAGCCCGCCGGCGGATCTCGCCGGCGGGCGTTAGACGTATACGGTGCTGTCCCGTCAATCCCGCATGCGACGCGGGGAGGAGTTCGAGGCGGCGGTCAGGCGCGGTAAGCGCGCGGGTCGCCCGACCCTTGTGGTGCATTTCACCCTTTCCGGGGAAGAGCCACCTCTCGTGGGTTTCGTGGTGAGCAAGGCCGTCGGGGGCGCCGTGACCCGAAACAAGGTCAAACGACGGCTCCGACACCTGATGCGGGACCGTCTCCATCGGCTGCCGCGAGGTAGCCTGCTTGTGGTACGCGCCAACCCACCGGCCGCGTCCGCGCGATTCGAGCACCTGGCCGCCGAACTCGATCTCGCGCTGGATCGTTTGCTCAGGCGGCGCGAGTCCTCGACGGGTGGACAGAAATGACGGAGCAACCGCAAGGGGTAGTGCCGGGCCTCGCCGCCCGAGCGCTGATCATCCCCATTCGGTTCTATCGGGCGTTCATCAGCCCGCTGCTCGGTCCACGCTGCCGGTTCTATCCGTCGTGCAGTGCCTATGGACTCGAAGCGATTGCCGTGCACGGGGCATTGCGCGGCGTATGGCTGACTGTCCGGCGCATCGGGCGGTGCCACCCATTCCATCCCGGAGGTATAGACCCGGTGCCCCCACGCCCGGTCCGGTCCCACGAAACGCAAGGGAGATAGCTCGGTGGAGCTGTCCTGGCTGAGCTGGCTGTACCAAGCCGTAGCCCAAGTCATCATCTGGATCCATACTGCATACAGCACGGTCCTCAACCCGGACAGCGGGCTGACCTGGGCGTTGACGATCATCACGCTGACCGTGTTCATGCGGATCCTGATCTTCCCGCTCTTCCTGAAGCAGATGCGCTCGTCGCGGAAGATGCAGGAGCTCGCCCCCAAGGTTCAAGAGCTGCGCAAGCGTTACAAGAACGACAAGCAGCGCATGAACCAGGAGGTCATGGCGCTCTACCAGGGCGCGGGCGCCAACCCGCTCGGCGGCTGCCTGCCCGTCCTCGCACAGTTCCCCATCTTCATCTCCATGTTCACGGTGCTGCAGAACATGGCGAACGGGCACGCGAAGTACGGCATGACGCAGGAGCTGGTCGACAGCGCGCGGAAGGCGCACATCTTCGGCGCGCCGCTGCCCGCCAACTTCTTCATGTCGAGCGAGCAGCTCGCCGGCTTCGGCGCGGGCAACGTACAGACCAAGGTGGTCCTCGGCATCTTCGTCGCGGTCAGCTCGCTGACCACGTTCCTCACCGTCCGGCAGAGCGTCACCCGCTCCATGGCGCAGATGCCCGACAACCCCATGGCGCAGCAGCAGAAGATCCTGATGTACATCTCGCCGCTGTTCGCCTTCTTCAGCCTGAACTTCCCGCTCGGTCTGATCATGTACTGGGTCACCACCAACGTGTGGACCCTCGGTCAGCAGCACTGGTTCTACAGCCGGCACCCGATGCCGGAGTACGACGCCAAGGGCAACGTGATCCCGCCCAAGACCAAGCCCGGGATGTTCGCCAAACTGCGCAAGACCACTCCGGAAGAACAGGCCCCTCCGCCCCCTCCGGAGCCTAAGATCATTAGGCAGCAGCCGAGCAGGCAGTCACGCAGCAAGCGCACCGGCAGCAAGAAGTCTTGAACACGAAGGAGAGGCCGGCCATGACCGAGGCCGAGCAGGAGAAGGCTCCTGATCTCAGCGCGCTGGAGCAGGAAGGTGAGATCGCTGCCGACTACGTCGAGGGCCTTCTCGACATCGCCGACATCGACGGCGACATCGACATGGACGTCGAGGGCGACCGGGCCCTGGTCTCCGTCGTCGGGCTGAAGGGCACGGAGCTGGTGGGGCCGGCGGGCGAGGTCCTCGAAGCGCTGCAGGAGCTGACCCGGCTGGCCGTGCACCGGCAGACCGGTGAGCGCTCGCGGCTGATGCTCGACGTGGCCGGCTACCGCGAGCGGCGCCGCGCGGAGCTGACCAAGCTCGGCACCGAGATCGCGAACCAGGTCAGGGAGCGCGGGGAGTCGAAGGCGCTGCACCCGATGACCCCGTTCGAGCGCAAGATCGTCCATGACGCGGTGGCCGCCGCCGGGCTCCGTAGCGAGTCCGAGGGTGAGGAGCCGCAGCGGTACGTGGTGGTCCTGCCCGCCTGAGGCGCGTTCCGTCCCATCCGGCCGTCTGCCCCGCTGTCGCGCGTGGCAGGCGGCCGTTTTCGTGGGAGATGGTGGTGTTAACGCTCTCAGGTGGGGGCGTGCCGACGGCGCGCTCACAGGCCTCCTTGACCCCGGCCCGCTAGTCTGCCTTTGTGATCTCACCCCGTAGCCTTGGGGGAGAGCAAGACCGAGTACGGCGCCGGAACCAGCCGCCATCCGAGCGAATCAGGCCAGAGCCCGCACCGGCGCGACACGACACACCCGAACCCCATACCGACACAGCGAGCAAGGGCCGCCACGTCCCAGAAAGGGCCACCGAACCAGTGAGCGACGATGAGCTTCCTGAGCCGCCGGAGATAGCGCGGGACGTCTTCACCGGGGAAGCTTGGGAGCGTGCCAACGCCTTCGCCGGGCTGCTGGCGGGCCCCGGCGTCGTCCGCGGGCTGCTGGGTCCGCGGGAGGTGCCGCGGATCTGGGATCGTCACCTGCTCAACTGCGCGGTGGTGGCCGAGGCCGTGCCGCAGGACGTGCGGCTGGTGGACATCGGCTCGGGCGCAGGGCTGCCCGGACTGGTCCTGGCCATCGTGCGGCAGGACATCACGGTTACGCTGTTGGAGCCGCTGTTGCGCCGTACCGTGTTCCTGGAGGAATGCGTTGAGGTGCTCAAGCTGGACAACGTCGAGGTGCTGCGCGGCCGGGCGGAGGAACTGGCCGGCAAGCGCGAGTTCGACGTCGCCAGCGCCCGCGCGGTGGCGCCGCTCGACCGCCTTCTGAAATGGGCGATGCCGCTGCTCCGCGAGGGCGGCGAGCTGATCGCGATGAAGGGGGAGCGGGCCGCCGACGAGCTCGCCGGGGCGGAGGCCCAATTGCGGGCCAGCGGAGCCCGAACGGCCGAGCTTGTGACCGTCGGGCACGGTAAGGTCGAGCCGCCTGCAACATTGGTTCGGGTGGTAGCGGGTCGCGCGCCGGAGCGAGCAAGGCCGCGACGGAGGAGGTGACGGTTGTGCCAGTCGCGATAAGCGGTCTGGGCTGGCCGGAGAGCCGTCGGTCCGAGAGTCCCAACGGGGTTGGCTGGCCTGAAATGGGCGTGTCGCGACAGCAAACTCCCGGCACCGGCACACCACTGGTTGAAAGGATGGCCAACGTGACCCAGACCCCCCTGAACCCCGGTGATTCGCCCCTGGTACGAGAGGCCCTCAGCTCAGTGGTTTCACGTGAAACATCTGCAACCCAGACGGCCGCTCAGCCAGGCGAGACCTCGAGCGACGGCAACGGCGCCTGGCCACGCCCGTCCAGGACCAGAGTGATCGCCGTTGCGAACCAGAAGGGCGGCGTAGGCAAGACGACCACGTCGGTCAACATCGCCGCCGCCCTGTCCATGCACGGGCAGCGCGTCCTCGTGGTGGACCTCGACCCGCAGGGCAACGCCTCCACAGCCCTGGCGACGGAACATCGCGGCGACGTTCCTGACGTGTACCAGGTACTGGTGGACGACCTGCCGATGGCGGAGATCGTCAAGCAGGTGCCCGACATGCCGAACCTCTACTGCGCTCCGGCCACCATCGACCTGGCGGGGGCGGAGATCGAGCTGGTCTCCCTGGTCGCCCGCGAAGCCCGCCTTCGGCGCGCCCTGGCGGCGTACGAAGGGGTGGACTTCGACTACATCGTGATCGACTGCCCGCCGTCACTCGGGCTCCTGACGGTGAACGCCTTGGTTGCCGCGGACGAGGTCATGATCCCGATCCAGTGCGAGTACTACGCGCTGGAGGGGCTTGGCCAGCTCCTCAGGAACGTCGACCTGATCAAGGCTCACCTGAACCCGACGCTGCGGCTCTCGACGATCGTGCTGACGATGTACGACGGGCGGACGCGGCTGGCGTCGCAGGTGGCGGATGAGGTGCGGGCGCACTTCGGGGAGACGGTGCTGAACACGGTGATCCCGCGTAGCGTGCGGTTGTCGGAGGCGCCCAGTTATGGGCAGTCGGTGATGACGTACGATCCGGGGTCGAGCGGGGCGATGGCCTACATGGACGCCGCCCGCGAGATCGCCCACCGCGCCGCCGTCGCCTGACCGCTGCCTGACCGCGCCGTCGCCTGACCGGCGCCGCGTACGTCCGTGTCGCTTACGTCCGTGTCGCTTACGTCGGTGTCGCTTACGTCCGTGCCGCGTGCGTCCGCGCCGGAATGGTCATGCCGGCACGTCTGCGCCGGGCCCGGCCGCGCTGATCACGTCCCCTGCTCCGCATGGGCTCACGCGGCACGCACTGACCACCCTCGCACGGTCGCACCGTCCATGGACGTGCGCCATGCATCGCATGTCCAGCGCGCTACACCTCCGCACACACGCGACCGTGCATCGGGTGGGCTTGTGCATACAAGGCCAGGTGCGGAGAGGCGTGGCGGGAGAGGGCATGATGCGGAGGCGGGATGGCGCATCGGGACGCGGGGACGGTGCGTCGTGGGGAAGGCGCATCGCGCGACATCGGCTGTGCGCGTCGTGCACCGTGTCTTTCGCGCCGTGCCCTTCTCTCGCGCTGTGGCTCCGCAACGCGGGCACCATGTCCTTCTCGCACCACGGTCTCACACATCGTGGCTCGGGCCGCGGGCGTCGCGGACTGCGGGCGCTGCGCATGCGTCATCCGCCGGCATCGCGCGCTTGTCGCGAACGGGACAGGTGCATCTTGGGGCGTAGTCACGAGTTGGGCAGGTTTGTGACCGTGTCGGTGTAAATCCAACGGGGTGGTGTGTGGCGAGGGGGCACCCGGCGGGGCAGGCGACGGTAACCTCTCCTGGAGTGACCGGAATCGACCGGGTGGATGAGGAGACGTAGTGAGTCAGCAGCGGCGGGGATTGGGCAAGGGGCTCGGGGCGCTCATCCCGACCGGTCCCATCGTTGACGGTACGGGGGCGGCGCCGACCCCGTCGAACGGGTCAACGGGGGAGACGGGGCCCAAGCCGATCGCCGGGGCGTACTTCAAGGAAGTCGCCTTGTCCGCGATCGTCCCCAACCCGCGGCAGCCACGCGAGATCTTCGACGAGGAGCGCCTTGACGAGCTGGCGGCGTCCATCCGGGAGGTCGGGCTTCTGCAGCCGATCGTGGTCCGGTCGGTCGGAGGCGGTCAGTACGAGCTCATCATGGGGGAGCGGCGCTGGCGGGCGTGCCAGCAGGTGGGCCTCGATCCGGTGCCGGCGATCGTCCGCAACACGCAGGACACCGACCTCCTGCGCGACGCCCTCATCGAGAACCTCCAGCGCGAGCAGCTGAACGCGTTGGAAGAGGCGGCGGCGTACCAGCAACTCCTCGACGACTTCCAGGCGACGCATGATCAGCTCGCGAAGAAGGTCGGCCGCTCTCGCTCCCACATCACCAACACCCTGCGCCTGCTGAACCTCCCTCCTGAAGTCCAGCTCAAGGTCGCGGCCGGATCCATCACCGCCGGTCACGCCCGAGCCCTTCTCGGGCTCGAGAACGCCGAAGAGCAGATGCAGCTTGCCAAGCGCATCGTGGCGGAGCTCCTCTCGGTCCGGGCGGTGGAGGAGATCGTGGCCATGGGCAGCGCGAAGGCGGCCAAGAAGCCAGCGCGGGAGCGTCAGGTGGCCAAGCCGACCGCGCCTGGGCTCACCCACCTCGCCGACCGTCTGTCCGATCACTTCGAGACCAAGGTGAAGGTGGATCTGGGGCGCAGGAAGGGGCGCATCGTGGTGGAGTTCGCCACGATCGATGACCTTGAGCGCATCATCGGCACCATGGCGCCAGAGGCGGTGCGCGCGATGCGAGAGACTGAGGAGTGACTCGGTCGGTCGTCTCGGGGTTTCACGTGAAACATGTCTCTGAGGTCGCTGTGAATCTCTGCTCTTGTTTCACGTGAAACGTGCGAAGTGAAGGTCTCATGGGACGCTGGTGCGCTCATCGCTGGCACCGCTATCCCTCTGACGCTTCTCGGTGATGCGACTGGTGGCCCGGCGCTCTGGGTGTGAGCGGGTGTGGGAGCCGATTGGGCGCGTCGACTTCCAGCGTGAGGGGGTCGACGTTTCACGTGAAACGCGGGGGCGCGGTTACCCGTGCCGGGCGCTGCACGGCGATGAGTAAGGGTGGGCGGGTAGCCGCTCGCGGTCGGCGGCGAGCGGTGCCGGACGGGCCGCTGGGCGTGTTTCACGTGAAACCTGGATGCCGGTGCGGTGAAGGTGCCCGCTACATGGCGGCGGCCTTGCGGATGTCGTCGAGGAAGTCGTCCACGTGTTCCGGCGTGGTGTCGAAGGCGGTCATCCAGCGGACGGTTCTCGCGGCTTC
This sequence comes from Nonomuraea sp. NPDC050202, assembly GCF_040656115.1. NCBI lineage: Bacteria > Bacillati > Actinomycetota > Actinomycetes > Streptosporangiales > Streptosporangiaceae > Nonomuraea > Nonomuraea sp. NPDC050202. The sequence goes on from NZ_JBFALF010000014.1 coordinate 44,782, forward strand.
GTCCCAGTAGTGGAACAGGTAGCGCCGGCGGAGGATCTCGGCGACGGGGAGCGGGAGGGTGGCGAAGACGGCGTTGGACTGCACCGGGTGCGTCAGCGAGACACCCGGGATGTCCGCCAGACCGTCCGCCAGGCGCGCGGCCATCGCGTTGGCGTGTCCGGCGTTGCGGCGCCACAGATCGTCCGTCAGGAGGGCCGTGAGTTGTGCCGAGATGAAGCGCATCTTCGAGGCGAGCTGAAGAGACTGGCGGCGGAGGAACGGCACGGCGTGCGCCAGCGACGAATCGAGAACGACGACGGCTTCGGCGGCCAGCGCGCCGTTCTTCGTGCCGCCGAAGCTGAACACGTCAACCCCGGCGTCCGTCGTGATGGCCTTCAGGTCGCAGTCGAGGTACGCGGCTGCGTTGGCGAGCCTGGCACCGTCCACGTGAAGGCGTAGACCCGACTCGTGTGCCGTCTCGGCGAGGGCGGCGATCTCGGCAGGGGAGTAGGTGGTACCGAGCTCGGTGGTCTGGGAGATGGAGACGACGGAGGGCTGGGATTCGTGGGGGTTGCCGAGGCCGCCCAGGCGCGACTTGATGTCGGCGGGGCGCAGCTTGCCGTCCTGGGTCGGGACCGTCACGAGCTTCACGCCGAGCAGGCGCTCCGACGCTCCCGCTTCGTGGGTGGCGATGTGGGCGCTGTCGGCACAGATGATGGCGCTGTAGCGGCCCAGCATGAGAGCGAGGCCGACCATGTTGGCGCCCGCTCCGTTGAGCATCGCGAAGCCGTCGGCGCCAGGGCCGAATACCTCCTTGATCTTTTCCTCGAACGCCGAGGTCCAGTTGTCGTCGCCGTACGCGGGCGCGTCACCGTCGTTCGCGGCGGCCATGGCTTCGAGGATGGCCGGGTGTACACCGGCGTGGTTGTCGCTGGCGAAGCTCTTGGGGTACATCGAATCGATCAGCACACCGTAAGGCTACTGACACGGCGCAGGCGGTCCGTCGCGATGACCGTGGCCGCTGCTGGTGCCGTCGTCGCGTCGAAGTCGGCGTCGGCGTCGGCGGTGGTGGCGCGTTGGTGCAGCGGGTGTGTGGGGGAGTGCGGCGGGCGGGGGCGCCTCGCGTGTGGGGGACGCCGCAGTCGATACGCCGCGTGTGAGGAAGTGTGGCTGTCGAGGTGCTTCGCGTGTGGGGAAGGGTGGCCCGCCGGGGTGCTTCGCGTGTGGGGGAGTGCTGTGGTCGAGTGTGCCGCGCGGGAGGTGCTGCCGTTGGGTGCGCCGCGTGCGGAGTGCTGCGGTCGGAGTACGCCCCGAGGGGGCACGTTGCTGCGGTCGGGTGCGCCCCAAGGGGAAGGCTGCGGGACGGCAGGCTGCGGGGCGGGGGGCGTCGGCGGACGACCGCAGCGCGGCGAAGGCTGCACGTGCAGGACTCGTGCCGCAAGAAGCCGTGTCCGAGTGACTGTGTCCGAGTAGCCCGTGTCCGAGTAGCCCGTGCCCGAGTAACGGTGCCCGAGTAACGGTGCCCGAGTACCCCGTGCCCGAGTACCCCGTGCCCGAGTACCCCGTGCCCGGGTAACGGTGTCCGGGTGAGCCGTGTCCGGGGAGTGATGTCCGGGGAGTGGTGCGTCTGAGGGAGTGGTGCTGCGACGAGGTGCGTGTGCGAGTCGGCCCGCAGCCGCACGTACGTGCGGACGCAGCACACCTTCCTTCAGCCTGGCGCGCCGGTCCGGCCGTGCGAGACGTCGCATGGCCGGCGCAGGAAGCCCCGCGGAACGGGCGCTCAGGAGGCGGCGGAGCGGGAGGCGGCGTTCTGGAGGAGGGTGCGGCAGAGCTCGCCGAGATCCTGCCCCGCCGCCTCCGCCGCCATCGGCAGCAGCGAGGTCTCCGTCATCCCCGGCGCCACGTTGACCTCCAGGAAGTGCGGCACCCCGTCGGCATCCACGATCAAGTCGGTCCGGGAGATGTCGCGCAGCCCCAACGCGGTATGAGCGGTCACCGCGGTCTCGGCGCAGGCGGCGGCCGCGGCGGCCGAGAGGCGGGCGGGGGCGAAGAACTCGGTGTGGCCGGCGGTGTAGCGGGCCGCGTAGTCGTACACGCCTTCGTCGGGGACGATCTCCACCGCGGGCAGGGCGACGGGCCCGGCGCCGAGGTCGACGACGGAGACCGCCACCTCGACGCCCTCCACGTACCGCTCGATCAGCGCCGTGTCACCGTAGGCGAAGCAGCCGACCATCGCGGCGGGCAGCTCCTCGGCGGTGGGGACGAACGAGGCGCCGAGGGCGGAGCCGCCGCGGGCGGGCTTGACGAACAGGGGCAGGCCGAGGCGCTCCACGATGCGGCCGAGCACGACCGTGGCGCCGAGGTCGTGGAAGGTCTCCTTGGGCAGCGTGACCGAGGCGGGGGTGCGCAGGCCCACGGAGCGGACGACGGCCTTGGCGGTGGGCTTGTCGAAGGCCACGCGGCAGGCGTCGGGGTCGGCGCCGACGTACGGGACGTTGAGGAGCTCAAGGACGGACCGGATGGCGCCGTCCTCGCCGGCGCCGCCGTGGAGGGTCACGAAGACCGCGTCCGGCGGGTCGGCCAGGACGGAGGGCACGAGGGAGGCGTCGGTGTCGCGGGTCTCCACGTCGACGCCCGTCGCGCGCAACACCTCGCTGACTACGCGACCCGAGCGCAGAGACACCTCCCGCTCGTAGGAGAGGCCTCCGGCCAGCACGAGCACGTGGCCCAGATCGCTCATCTCATCCCTCCGCTGAAGCCGCTGATGGTGCTGACGCCGCTGATGGCAGGCTGTCCAACCGTACCGGCGGCTGGGGCTAATGGTGTACGGGAGGTGCTTTCTCCGGCGATCCCCTCCCATCTCGGCCGTAAACAGCGACAGGCCGGCGTCGCATAGAGCGCGACGCCGGCCTGCCGGTGGGATCAGGCCAGGTCGGGCCCCGGTGTGTCGACGCCCTGGTGGTCGCGGGCGGAGGCGGTGCCGAACGTGTCCCTGAGCTGGATCTCCTGCTCGATCACTCCGGCCAGCCTGCGCACCCCTTCGCGGATGCGGTCGGGCTCGGGATAGCAGTACGACAATCGCATGTGCCGCGCCCCGCTGCCGTCGGAGAAGAACCCGGTGCCCGGCACGAACGCGACCCGCTCGGCCACGGCCCGCGGCAGGATCGCCTTGGAGTCGAGCCCTTCGGGCAGGGTGGCCCAGACGAAGAAGCCGCCCCCAGGTCGCGTCCACGTGACCTCGGGCGGCATCAGCGATTCGAGCGCGTCCAGCAACGCGTCACGGCGCTCGCGGTAGAGCTCCCTGAAGGATTTGATCTGCTCGCGCCACGGCTGCGTCGCGAGGTACTGGCCCACCGCGAGCTGCGTGAAGGACGAGTGCGACAGCACGGCCGACTCCATGGCCAGCACGAGCTTGTCGCGGATGGCGTGCGGCGCCAGCGCCCAGCCGACGCGGAAGCCGGGGGCGAGCGTCTTGGAGAACGATCCCAGGTAGACCACGCCGTCGGGGTTGTCGGCCCGCAGGGCGCGCATGGGCTCCCCGTCGAAGCCGAGCAGCCCGTACGGGTTGTCCTCGATGATGAGGATCCCGGCCCGCTGGCAGATGTCGAGCACCTGCTGGCGGCGGGCGATGTTCAGCGTGACGCCGCCCGGGTTGTGGAAGGTCGGGATCGTGTAGAGGAACTTGATGGGCGCGCCCGCCGTCTCCAGGGCGTAGATGGTCTGCGCCAGCGACTCGGGCACGATGCCCTGATCGTCCATGGCGATGTGGACCACTTTGGCCTGATAGGCGGCGAACGTCCCCAGCGCCCCCACGTACGAGGGGCCTTCGGCCAGCACGACGTCGCCCGGGTCGATGAAGATCCGGGTGATCAGGTCGAGGGCCTGCTGCGAACCGACGGTGACGACCACGTCGTTCGCCCCGGCGTGAATCCCCTCCAGCCGCATGACCTCGCAGATCTGCTCGCGCAGATGCGGGTCGCCCTGGCCGGAGCCGTACTGCAGCGCGACGGGGCCGCGCCGCGTGACGAGGTCGGAGACGAGCTCGCCGACCATGTCGAGGGGAAGGGCCGTGACGTACGGCATGCCGCCCGCGAGCGAGACCACCTCGGGCCTCGACGCGACGGCGAAGAGAGCTCGGATCTCGGAGGCGACCATCCCGGTAGCTCGCGCGGCGTACCGATCGACGTAGGCGTCGATGCGCGACCCTTGGGTCGCGGGTGTCTGACCGTGATCCAGCTCTTCCGTCACGGCCCACCTCCTAGGTCTCATATGGGACTGAAATACCAGATTACGCCAGACGGACATGTCGCCCGTCGCCGGGCTCGACCGTCGTGGTGTCCGGTGGTGGCATCTTCACTGGGCTACGATGCCACCTGTAGACGCGGTTTTCGCGCGCTTTTCCGGGTCAACGATAGGGGCCGTAGTTGTCGCGCCGGCTGGTCAACATAACCCTGGACAATCTTGACGATCTCCCGCGCCGCTGCCGAAGGTGCGTGTTCTGGGAGCTCGACCCCATGAGCGGGGAACGGGCGGTGGATTCGGGCGATCCGGCACTGGAGAAGGAGGCCTGGATCTCCGGCACCCTGCTGGAGTGGGGGAGTTGCGGGAAGATCGCCTATGTCGACGGCGTGCCCGCGGGGTTCGTGCTCTACAGCCCGCCGCTCTACACCCCGCGTTCGGTCGCCTTCCCCACCTCGCCGGTGAGCGCCGACGCGGTGTTGTTGATGACGGCGCACATCATTCCGGAGTTCTCGGGTGGTGGGCTGGGCCGGATGCTGATTCAGGGAGTGGCCAAGGACCTGACGCGGCGCGGGGTGAAAGCCATTGAAGCTTTCGGGGACCTCAAGTGGGAAGAGCCTAGTTGCGTCGTTCCAGCGGAATACTTGCTTTCTGTGGGGTTTAAGACTGTTCGTCCGCATTTGAGATTTCCGCGGTTGCGGCTGGAACTCAAGAGCGCCGTCTCGTGGCGTGAGGACGTCGAGGTGGCCCTCGAACGCCTCCTCGGCTCCATGAGCCCGGAACGGGCACTACGTCCCGTCTGACGCCTTCTCAGCGCCGCCTGCCCGGACAGGAGAACGCCCCCGCGGTCACCAGGACCGCGGGGGCGTTGTCATGGGCGTCCTAGATGATGCCCTCGAGCTCGCGCAGCAGCATGGCCTTCGGCTTGGCGCCGATGATCTGCTTCACGACCTCTCCACCCTTGTAGACGTTCATCGTCGGAATCTGGAGCACACCGTACTGGCGCGGCACCTCAGGGTTCTCGTCGATGTTCAGCTTGACGATCTCCAGCTTGTCGCCGTGCTCGTTGGCGATCTCCTGGAGGATGGGCGCGACCTGGCGGCACGGGCCGCACCACTCCGCCCAGAAGTCGACCAGCACGGGCTTGTCGCTCTTGAGGACCTCGGACTCGAAAGTGGCGTCGGTGACAGCCTTCACGGTGCGCTCCTTACTTCTCGTTGTTGGCGAGCCAGCGCTCGGAGTCGAGCGAGGCCGCACAGCCGGTGCCCGCCGCGGTGATGGCCTGGCGGTAGGTGTGGTCGACGACGTCGCCGGCGGCGAACACGCCCTCGATGTTGGTCGCCGTGGAGGGCGAGGCCACCTTGATGTAGCCGTTCTCGTCGAGGTCGATCTGGCCCTTGACCAGGTCGGTGCGGGGGTCGTGGCCGATCGCCAGGAACAGCGCGTCGGTCGCCAGCTCGCACTCCTCGCCGGTCTTGACGTTGCGCAGCTTCACCGCCTCGACCTTGGTGTCGCCGAGCACGTCGACGACCTCGGAGTCCCACACGAAGCGGATCTTGTCGTTGGACATCGCCCGCTCCTGCATGATCTTGCTGGCGCGCAGCTCGTCGCGGCGGTGCACCACCGTCACCATGCGCCCGAACCGGGTCAGGAACGTGGCCTCCTCCATCGCGGTGTCGCCACCGCCGACGACCACGATGTCCTTGTTGCGGAAGAAGAACCCGTCACAGGTCGCACACCACGACACGCCGTGGCCGGACAGCCGCTTCTCGCTCTCCAGTCCGAGCTCGCGGTAGCCGGAGCCCATCGCCAGGATGACCGACTTGGCGTAGTAGGTGTCGGTGTGGGTCTTGACGACCTTCGGGTTGGCGTTCAGATCCACCTCGACGACGTCGTCCGCCACCAGCTCGGCGCCGAACCGCTCGGCCTGCTTGCGGAGGTTGTCCATGAGGTCGGGGCCCATGATGCCGTCGGGGAACCCCGGGAAGTTCTCCACGTCGGTGGTGTTCATGAGCGCGCCGCCCGCGGTCACGGAGCCTTCGAAGACGAGCGGCTTGAGTTCGGCGCGCGCGGAGTAGACGGCCGCCGTGTAACCGGCAGGGCCGGAACCAATGATGATCACGTTACGGACGTCGCTCAACGCTCCCACGCCTTCCTCGTCTGCTGTGTGCACCGGCGTCAACAGATCCTAGGGCGCCCTGATTCCCAGCCCTACCCGGCAACGCTGGGAGAAACGAAAGAGCCCGCCGAAGCGGGCTCCCACGTGGGGTTGTTTGCGTACGACCGTTACCAGCGGCCCAGGGCGGGCTTACGCAGGTTCTTGCAGTTGAACGGGTCGACGACGTCGATGCGGACCTTCTTGGCGGCCCGCTGCTTCCAGGAGGCCACGATGAGCGCCTCCTGCCCGTTGTACTGGCCCTGGTCCACCGCGAACACGTCGAGCTTGGACCGCTTGGAGACCGCGCTGACGCACTTGGCGACCGAGTCGGCCCCGTTGGAGGTGTCGAGGACCATGGGAGCGGGGGCCAAGAAGCTCTGCAGCGGGGTCCGCAGCTCCGGATCGCTGTAGTTGTGGTCGCTGTTGGTCACGTTGTAATCCCTGGCCCGCTGTGCCGTCCTGGTCGGCTCTGCCGACTGCGCCGGTGGCAGGGCGATCGGTGGCGGCGCGACGCTCGCGCCATTGTCACCGCCGCTCGCCAGCAGGCCGGTGGAAACCACGGCCGTACCGACCACGACAGCCGCCGCCGCGGCCGCGACCGCGGGCATCGCCCAGCGCCGCCGCCGCATGGTGCGGGTCCTCGCCGGGACGATCGTGCCGTCGTCGGAGACCACGCCGAGGCGTACCGGCTCCTCGACCTCAGGGACGTCGTCGGCGGAGGCCACGGCGCCCAGGCGTACGGGCTCCGGAACCTCGGCCTGCCGCTCCCACGGGGCGTCCCGCATGAGCTCGTCCCAGTCCGGTGTTTCCGCGAGGCCGACACCGCCACCGCGCCGAGACTCAGCCTCGGCGGCCAGGGCCTTGTCGATGCGCAGTGCGACACCCATCGGCATTGCCGGTGTGGGGGTCGCGGCCAGCACCTCGCGAACCGCCGCCAGGTCCGCCAGAAGCTCCCCACAGGGGTCGCAGACCGCGAGATGCTCGCGGACCTGGCGTGCCGTGCCGACGTCCAGGAGACCCTCGGCCAGCTCGGCGAGGATTTCCAGATCGTAGTGCGTATCACCCGTCACGAAGTTCTGCTCCCTTCGCGGATGAGACGCGATTGAGGTCCGAACGGTTCCGCAGATGCGAAAGAATCGGGGCAAGTTTCGCGCGTCCCCGCGCGCACCGGCTCTTCACGGTGCCGCTCGGCACCTGAAGCACCTGAGCTGCGTCTTCGACCGAATAGCCCATCATGTCCACCAGCACCAGCGCCGCCCGCTGGTCGGCGGGCAGCAGTTTCAGAGCAGCCGAAACCTCCATCGAGACCTCGCGCTCGACGGTCTGGTCGGGCAGCGGAGTCTCGCGCTCGGCTGCCTCGATGAGCTCGTCGTCGGCGACCGGTCTGACGGACTTGCGGCGCATCCGGTCGAGGCAGGCGTTGACCACGATCCGATGCAGCCAGGTCGTGACGGCCGCCTCGCCGCGAAACGTGGCGGCCTTGCGATATGCGGAGACGAAGGCGTCCTGCACGGCGTCGGCGGCCTCGTCGGGGTCACCGAGCGTGCGCAGTGCGACCGCCCACATGCGGTCGCGGTGCCGCTTGACGATTTCGCTGAAGGCGTGTGGATCCCCGTTGATATGCGCGGTCAGCAGCTCGGCGTCTGTGACCGCCGGCCGCTCCGCTGCTGAAGGTGTCTCGGGTGGGGAGTTCACAAGAGAGATTCCTGATTATGCCGATCCGGGAGAGTGCACCACTACCTCATAGATGGTGCCATGAAAAGTGCCTGCATCCGTCGGAACACGCGTAAACCAGATCAAAACGTACTGACCGCTTGTCGCCTCTTCGGGGGCGAGCGTGGTCTTACCTGCGGCGTTCTTCTCCGTCGCCACGGTCTTCAGCGAGCCGAGCTCGGGGGAGTCGCCCACCTTGAGCTCGACGGTCGCGCCCGACGCATCGGACAGCGTAGCCACCACGTCGCTGATCTGCATGGACTTGCCCATGTCGAGCAGCAGGCCCACGCCGTCCTTGAGCCGGCCCAGGTCGGCGCTGGTGTAGGTCTCGGTCTTCCACAGCGTGCCGGGCTTGCCGTCGATGGCCAGCTTCGCGATGTCGGTCTTCTCGTCACCGTCGCCGAGCGGGTCGAAGCCCTTGGCGTTCTTGGGCTTGACGGCGTCGACGGCGACAGTGGCCGACTTGGTCGAGGTGGGGGCGGCGCTGGCCGTCTGCGGAGTGGTCGGGCTGCCCAGGCTGCGGCCGATCGTCCAGGCGCCGACGCCGACGGCGGCGATGACGAGCAGCACCACCAGCGTCATCAGCACGCGGTTGAGCGTGCTGCCCCCGCCGTTGCCCGACGGGCGCTGCGGCATCGTGACAGGCGGCAGCGGCGGCATGGGGGCGGCCTTCTGCCGGTGGGCGATGTCCAGGCCCTCGGTGTGGGAGGCCGAGGCGACCGCGGGGGTCGAGGGGTAGGAGATCGGGATCGGCATCGGCCTGGCCACGTCGGCCAGCGACTCGGCGACCTCCGCCGGGCTGGCCAGCGCGCCCTGGCCCCTGCGCGACTCCGGCAGGCAGGCCCGTACGGTGACCGTGTCGAGGTAGCTGGGCACGCCCGCGGTCACCTGGCGGGGCGTGCAGAAGTGGCCGTCGGTCATGGGGGCGGCGGGCAGGCCGCCCTCCTCCTCGTCGCCCGGCCAGTGCCCGGTCAGGCCCGCGTACAGCAGCCTGCCGAGCCCCTCGGCGTCGTCGAGCGCCGGCTGGTCGGTGGTGAGCCCCCACATCGCCGCGTCCACGGCCACGCCGAGCACCTTGACCGTGTTGCCGTTGGTCCACATCAGGTGGGAGGGGCGCAGGCACAGGTGGTAGAGCTGCGCCTGGTGGGCGTGCGCGAGCGCCTCGGCGGCCTCGGCGACCAGCCCGGCCGCCCGCTCCGGCTCCAGCGGCCCGTTGGCCAGCAGGTCGGTCAGCGTCTCGCCGGTGACCCACTCGCTGACGACGTAGGCGCTCTTGTCGTCCTCGGCGGCGTCGAACACCTGGGTCAGGCGCGGGTCCGTCAGCCGGCTCGCGGCGCGGGCGGCCGTGACGACCTCGTGGACCCGGGGAAAATCGGGTGCGAAGGTGTGCACCGCCACGGGGCGGGCAAGGATCTCGTCGATCGCCTTCCACAGCGTGGCGCCGTCGGACTCGCTGACGCGGTCCTCCAGCCGGAAACGCTCGGCGAGACGGGTGCCGGGTTCGACGGCCGACGTGCTGCTCACTGGCTCACTCCGCTTGGCCGATCGGGCGTGCTCATGGTTCGACTCACCTGCGTGGCCGTGTCCCACGAAGGCACGCTATGCCGGGTGGATCCGCCCACGCCCCTCCTGCTTCCATTCGCGCGTGTCGGGCTCCATGGTAGTGCCGAGAAGATTCCGCCCGCGTTCTTTACCGACCTACCCGCCTCGCGACCATCCCAACGATCGAGTTGACCTCCGGGATGCGCATTCTGTGGGCCACGCCGAGATAGAGCACCATACCGAGTCCGCCGCCGATAGCGAGCACTATGACCGAATTGAGAAAATCGAGCCCGCCGAACACTCCGGTGACGACCCACACGGCCGCCAGCGCCAGCACGGCCGTGGGCAGGCCGGCGAGGTACATCCTGGTCAGCGACATGCCGACGGCCCAGCCGCCGAGACCGCCCACCCGGCGGCCGGCCAGCCACCAGGCCAGGACCGCGCCCAGCCCGTACGCGATCGCGTACGCCAGCGCCAGCCCCATCACCGCGTACGCGGGCGGCAGCACCAGGTACAGCAGCACCATGAACAGCGCGTTGACCGCCGTCGTGCCGGCCCCGATGAACACCGGCGTCCGGGTGTCGCCGAAGCTGTAGAAGACCCGCAGCAGGAGCTGGAAGATCGCGAACGGCACCAGCGCGAGCCCGTACACCTGCAGCACGTTGCCGATGTAGACGGCATCGGGGATGGTGTTGGCGCCGTGGCCGTAGATGGGCACGGTGATCGCCGGCCCGAGCACCATGAGCAGCAGCGACACCGGCACCATCAGCGAGCAGACCAGCCGCACGCTCGACCCGAACTCGGCGCGTACGTCCTCGAACCGGCCCTCGGAGACGGCCCGGCTCATGCGCGGCAGCATCGCGGTGATCACGGAGACGCCGATGACGCCGTACGGGAGCTGGAAAAGCTGGAACGCCAGCGTGTACGGGCTGATGCCGTGCCCGGCCACCACGTTGCCGGCGGAGCTGGCCAGGTTCACCGTCAGCATGAAGCCGAGCTGGGTGACGACGACGTAGCCGATCGTCCAGACGCCCGCCTTGCCCATCTCGCCCAGCCGCGCGTTGCGCAGGTCGAAGCGGGGCACGAAGGCGAACCCGGCCCGCCGCAGCGCCACGATCAGCACCGCCGCCTGGGCGACGATGCCGGCCGTGGTGCCCACACCGAGCAGCGCCAGGTCGAAGGTGGTGACGCCCTCGATGTCGCGGCCCGTGCCGACCACGGCGTAGAGCACGAACACGGCGATGACGACCACGTTGTTGAGCACGGGCGCCCACATGGGGGCGCCGTAGCGGTCGCGGGTGTTGAGGATGGCGCCGGCCACCGCGCCCACGCCGAAGAAGGCGAGCTGCGGCAGGACGAAGCGGGCCAGCATGACCGCGACCTCGAACTTCCTGCTGCCCGGGTCCCAGTCGGTGTAGAGGTCGATCAGCAGCGGCGCCGCCAGCACGGAGAGCACCGCCACCGCGACCAGCGCCACCGTGGCGATCGTCAGCAGCCGCTGCTCGTAGGCCCGGCCGCCGTCCTCGTCCTGCTGCTGGGCGCGCACGATCATCGGCACCACGACGCTGCTCAGCACGCCGAGGAGCAGCAGGTCGAGGATGCTGTACGGGATCGCGTACGCCGCGTTGTAGGCGTCGCCCAGCGCCGCGGTGCCGATCGCGTAGGCGAGCACCATCGTCCGCACGAACCCCGTGACCCTGGACACCATGGTGCCCGCCGCCATGATGGCGCTGGCCCGCAGCATGCGGCTCATACGGTCTCACTCTCCCGGTTCTTGGCGGCACGCGCGAGCTTGCGGTGGGACCTGCGGCGCAGCAGCCGCGTCACCACGGCGGCGAGCATCACGGTCAGCGCCGCCCCCACGATCACCAGGGCGATCCCCGTGTAGCCGGTCGTGCGGATCGTCAGCCGCTGCGGCTTGCCGTACGGCTGCCCGTCGACGGTCTTGAGCTGCACGGTCACCGTCGCGTCGCCGCTGGTGTCGGGGGCGGCGTTCATCGGGACCTGCACCGTGCCGCTCTGCCCGCCGCCGATCGTCAGCGGCTCCGTCTGCTCGAACGTCACCGTCAGCAGCTCGGGGTTGTCGGACTTGACCTCGATGTAGAGCTTGATCTGGGCGCTGAGCTCGTTCTTCACGCTGATCGGGACCACGCCGTTGCTGCCCGCGAGCGTACGCGGCGAGTCGGGGCTGGCCCCAGTGATCTTGATCTCGGCGAGCTGGTCGTCCACGGCCTTCCCGACCACGGTCGTCACCGAGCGGCCCATCCGCGTGCTGTTGCGCCAGGCGGAGGAGGTCAGCCGCAGCACCGCCGCGTCGAAGCGGGACTGCGTCTTCTGCGCCGTGATCAGCGAGGTGAGCTGCGCCTTCGCCCAGGTCTCCTTGACCGGGTCGAGGTACTTGCGGGTCAGCTCCTCCTTGCGGTCCTGGTCGGTGTAGGCCAGGCCGGCACGCGGGACGGAGGCCTTGCCGGGCTTGATGGACTCCAGCTTGGCGGGCTGCAGCCACGGCAGCCGGTCCGCGGCCTTGATCAGGGCGGTGACGAGCGTCGGGTTGGGGTTCCAGCGCCGCGAGGGGGCCACGACCAGCGACCTCGGCGCGGCCTGCCGGCCGGGCTGGACCTGCTGGCCGGGCTGGGGCTGCTCGGCGGCGATCATCGCGGTCTCGGCGATGAAGCGCTGCGTGCTGAGCAGCACGGACGTGCTGGTGGCCGGCTCGAACAGGCGGCTCAGCTCGGCGTCGGCGACCAGCGCGGTGACGGGGCCGTTGACCGAGTCGAGCGTCGAGGCGGCGTCGGGCGTGGTCGTGACGGGCTGCTGCGGCGGCAGGTTGGTGGAGTTGAGCAGCACGGTGTCGACCTCGCTGACCGAGAGCAGGTCGAGCGCGTCGGGGTCGAGCAAGCCGTTGGCCGGCCAGTTGATGTTGGTCTTCGCGTTCTGGTTGAGCAGCGACCTGGCCGTCTGCCCGCCCAGCTCGATGGCCCGCGCGGTCTGCGTGTCGAGCCCCTGGTGCGCCAGCGCCGCCACATCGGGATCCGCGTACGGGGTCGCGACCACGGGGGAGGCGGCCAGCGCGCTGCGCATGGTCTTCAGCCACTGGTCGGCCTCGGCGCTGGCCGGCTTCTTCTCCTCGCCGTCCTTCGTCTTGACGCTGTATCCCTTGGCCATCCTGCTGACGTCGTCGAGCAGCGCCGGGTCGAACACCCAGGTGACGGTGGTCGGCGCGGACTGCGCGATCCTGGCCAGGTCGGCCAGGCGGCCCCGGCCGGTCAGCGCCTGGCTCAGCTTGTCGTCCACGAAGGCGCCGTCGTCGGTGGAGCGGTGGGGCTGGTCGATGACGGGCAGCGCGATGGCGATCTTGTTGCGCGGCAGCTTCTGCGGCGTGGCCGGCGCGTAGGTCAGGTAGGTGCGCTGCATCGCCTGGGACACGCCGTTGGGCGCGACGTCCACGGCGACCGGATAGACCCCGAACGACCGGTAGCCGAGCTGCGAGGGCGTCGCGGTGAACTCGAACTCCTGCTGCGCCCCGGCGGCCAGCGTCGGGATGTACATCGAGGAGACCGAGGAGACGAGGGGCGGGATCGCCGCCGGGTCGGCCTCGTACGCGCTCAGGGCGGCGCGGTCGGCGAACGGCTGCGACTGGTAGCGCAGCCGGATGGAGACGTTGTACTGGGGCGACCCCGTGTCGTTGCGCACCGTGCCGGTGAATTTGATCTCATCGGTCACGTTCCTCGGCGCCTCCGGCGTGATCGACGAGATCGACACCGCAAAGCTCTGCCTCTGCGCTGTGACCGCGGGTTTCGCGGCAGCAGAGCCCGGCGTCACCGCCACCGTGGGGGCGAGCAACGCGGCGGACAGCGCGGCGAGCAGCGCGGCCTTACGGATCACGCGGATGCCCGAGCTGGACTACGACGACGCACGCCCGCAATGGTACGGGTTCAGTGCCGTCGCGCGACCGCCGCGCGCGCTCCTCGCCGGTGCGAGCCGTGCAGGTCGACCATCTTGCCTGGCAGGACGGCCAGCAGGTCGAGCGAACGCATCGACAGGGCCGTGTGACGTTCGCCCGTGGGGGTGAAGAGCGGCTCGTTGTCGGCCAGCAACCGGTCGTCGATGAACATCGGCAGCGACTCCGGCAGCAGCAGCGGGCACACCAGCCCGCAGGCGTAGTCGGTGGTGACGTTGACGACGTGCGCGGGCGCGGGGCGCACCTGGCGCGCGCCGAGCAATCCGCCGACGGCTCCGGGCCGGGGCGGCGAGGAGACGGGGGAGGTGACCCCGATGACGACCTCGCGGCCGACCCAGGTCGTGACTTCGAGCACCGTGACCATCAGGCACCGCTCAGGAGCGGCGGAGATCGTCTCAGGCAGCTCTTCCGCGCATGTCATGGGACGCGGAAGGCGTACGATCTCATGATGGACCTGGCGTGCGAGGAGCCAGCGGTGGATCGCGAGGGCGTCCTTCATATAGTCCTCCTTGCCTGAAGTCCATGGCCCCCGACGGTCCCTTGACCGACGGTAACCCGGACCTGGTGTGGCTCGGGGGATATGTTCCGGAAGCAGAAGGCCGACTCAGTTTGTCCGACTCAACCTTGACCGAAAGCCAGCAGCGGGCCATGAACGACCTGTTCCGCAAGATCGCTCCGGTGGCCGACGAGCTCGGCCGCCTGTTCGCCGACAAGGGCCATGAGCTGGCCCTCGTCGGCGGTCCCGTGCGCGACCTCCTGCTCGGCCGCATCGGCAATGATCTCGACCTGACCACCGACGCGCGCCCCGAGCGGGTGCTGGAGATCGCCCGGGACTGGGCCGACTCCGTATGGACGATCGGCATCGACTTCGGCACGGTCGGCCTGCGCAAGGGGAGCTGGCTGATCGAGATCACCACGTACCGGAGCGAGTCGTACGACCCCAAGTCCCGCAAGCCCGAGGTCATGTACGGCGAGACGCTCGACGCCGACCTGGAGCGGCGCGACTTCGCGGTCAACGCGATGGCGGTCCGCCTGCCCGGCCACGAGTTCGTGGACCCGTACGGCGGCCTGGCCGACCTGCGGGCCCGGCTGCTGCGTACGCCGGGCACTCCCGAGCAGTCGTTCGGCGACGACCCGCTGCGCATGCTGCGGGCCGCCAGGTTCGCCTCGCAGCTCGGGTTCGACGTGGACGCGCAGGCCGTGGCGGCGATGACCGCGATGGCCGAGCGCATCGAGATCGTCTCGGCCGAGCGCATCCGCGACGAGCTCGACAAGCTGATCTGCGGCGCGAACCCGCGCGAGGGCCTGCGCCTGCTGGTCGACACCGGCCTGGCCGCCCACGTGCTGCCCGAGCTGCCCAAGCTGCGCCTGGAGATCGACGAGCACCACCGGCACAAGGACGTGTACGAGCACTCGCTCACCGTGCTCGACCAGGCCATCGCGCAGGAGGAGGACGGCAAGCCCGACCGGATTCTCCGCTGGGCGGCGATCATGCACGACGTCGGCAAGCCGAAGACGCGCCGCCACGAGGCGGGCGGGCGGGTCTCCTTCCACCACCACGAGGTGGTCGGCGCGCAGCTCACCAAGAAGCGCATGACCGAGCTGAAGTTCCCCAAGGACGTGGTCTCCGACGTCGCCCGGCTGGTCGAGCTGCACCTGCGCTTCCACGGCTACGGCACGGGGGAGTGGACCGACAGCGCGGTGCGCCGTTACGTGCGCGACGCCGGTCACCTGCTGAGCCGGCTGCACAAGCTGACCAGGGCCGACTGCACCACCCGCAACAAGCGCAAGGCGGCGGCCCTGTCGCGGACCTACGACCACCTGGAGGAGCGCATCGCGCGGCTCGCCGACGAGGAGGAACTGGCCAAGATCCGCCCCGAGCTCGACGGCAACGAGATCCAGCAGGTGCTGGGGGTCGGGCCGGGGCCGGTGGTGGGGCGGGCCTACAAGTTCCTGCTCGAGCTCAGGCTCGACAAGGGCATGATCGGCAAGGAGGCCGCCACCGCGGCGCTGCTGGAGTGGGCCGGCTCAAACGGCCTCGGCGCGTGACCTCGTGGTGATCGTCCGGTAGGCGAGCGCCGCCAGCGGGTAGCCGAGCGAGATGATCACCACGGCCAGGTACGACTTGCCGTTCGCCGGCAGGATGGCCGCCGAGAGGGCCGCGGCGAGCACGTACATGCCGTTGAAGAGCATGTCGTAGATCGAGAACGCGCGGCCCCGGTAGATGTCCTCCACGTCGCGCTGGACGGTGGTGTCGGCGCAGATCTTGACGCTCTGCCCGGCCAGCCCCAGCACGAACCCGGCCACCGGCAGCCCCCACTCCTGGAACGGCAGCACCAGCGCCGCCGTCAGCACCCCGGCCGCGACCAGCGCGATCTGCACCCAGCGCTCGATCCCGAACCGCTCGGTCGCGTACGGGGTGATGACCACGGCCAGGGCGGTGCCGACGCCGGCGGCCACCACCACCAGGCCGACGCCGCGCAGCGCCGCGTCGGCGTCGCCGTCGGTGAAGTAGTTGCGGTAGAGGATGATGCCGAGCGCGGTGCACATGCCGAACAGGAACCGGTGCGTGGCCATCGCGCCCATCGTTGCGGCGGCCACCCGGTGCCGCACGAGGTGCTTGGCCCCGTCGGTGAGCCCGGTGACGACGTTGCGCAGGGCCTGGCGAGCCTGCGGCCGGTTGGGGTCGGGCCACGGCCCGAGCAACTGCCGGTCCATCGTCCGCGCCACCAGCGCGCTCATCGTGAACACCACGCCGGACGTGACCAGCAGCAGCGCCACGCCGAAATCCGTGCCGCCGAAGATCTCCCGCAGCAGGAACCCCAGGCCGGCGCCGACGAACGTGGCCACCGTCCCCGAGGTCGGCACGACCGCGTTGGCGGAGATCAGCCGCTCCGGCGGCACCACGTGCGGCAGCGAGGCGCCGAGCGCGGCCAGGAAGAACCGGTTGACGCCCAGCACGGCCAGCGCCGCCGCGTAGAACCACGGATCCGGCACGTCGGCGGCGACCAGCCCGGCGGCGAGCAGCAGCAGCATGCCGCGGATGAAGGGCGCCACCACGAGGATCTGCCGCCGCGACCATCGGTCGATGAAGACGCCGACGAAGGGCCCGAGCACGCTGTACGGCAACAGCAGCACGGCCAGCCCGGCGGCCACTTCGAACGCGGTGGTCTGGCTCTCGGGGCTGAAGAAGGCGAACCCGGTCACCCCGAACTGGAAGATCCCATCGGAGAACTGGGAGACCAGCCGGGTGCTGAACAACCTTCTGAAGTCCCTGCCCCGCAGGACCACGCGGAGATCGGCGACGAAAGACACGCCGCCAGCCTAGCCCCGTCCCTCCTCCTTTAGGATGCTGGTGCAGCAGGTGCGCACGGGGTTCCGAGCGGTGCACATGATCTCGTACGCTTCATAGCGTGACCACTGAGGAACACGTTGTGCTGGTAGACCCTGCCGGCCATGCGCTCGGCACCGCGCCCAAGACGTCGGTGCACGGCCGCGAAACCCCTCTCCACCTGGCGTTCTCCAGCTACGTCTTCGATCGTGAAGGCCGCGTGCTGCTCACCAAGAGGGCCGACCACAAGATCACCTGGCCGAGCGTCTGGACCAACAGCTGCTGCGGTCACCCGCTTCCCGGCGAGCCCGTGGACCGCGCGGTGCTGCGCCGGCTCTCCTACGAGCTGGGGCTCGCGGCCGGGCGCGCCGACCTCATGCTGCCCGCCTTCTCCTACCGCGCCGAGATGGCCAACGGCATCGTCGAGCACGAGCTCTGCCCCGTCTACCGGGTCACGGTCGACTCAGCCGTCACGCCGAACCCCGACGAGGTGGCGGAGACCCGCTGGATGCCGTGGAAGGAGTTCGCCGAGGGGGCCCAGAACGGGCTGCTGGCGATCTCGCCCTGGTGCCGGGAGCAGGTGCCGCTGCTGGCCGAGCTCGGCTCCGACCCGCTCACCTGGCAGCCGGCCTCGACCGGCGACCTGCCGCCGGCCGCGCGCCCGTGAACGACAGCGCCGCCCCCCGCTCGTGCGGGAAGGCGGCGCCACGAGCTCAGCGCGTCAGCGCTCGACCTCGCCCCTGATGAACTTCTCGACGTACTCCCGGGCCTCGTCGTCCGAGAACTGCTTCGGCGGCGACTTCATGAAGTACGAGGAAGCGGACAGGATCGGCCCGCCGATGCCCCGGTCGAGCGCGATCTTGGCCGCCCGTACGGCGTCGATGATGATCCCGGCCGAGTTCGGCGAGTCCCACACCTCGAGCTTGTACTCGAGGTTCAGCGGCGTGTCGCCGAACGAGCGCCCCTCCAGCCGCACGTAGGCCCACTTGCGGTCGTCCAGCCACGGCACGTGGTCCGACGGCCCGATGTGCACGTCGGCCTTGCCCATCTCGTGCGGGATCTGCGAGGTGACCGACTGCGTCTTGGAGATCTTCTTCGACTGGAGCCGCTTGCGCTCCAGCATGTTCATGAAGTCCATGTTGCCGCCGAAGTTGAGCTGGTACGTGCGCAGCAGCTCGACCCCGCGGTCCTCGAACAGCTTGGCCATCACCCGGTGCGTGATCGTGGCGCCGACCTGCGACTTGATGTCGTCGCCGACGATCGGCACGCCGGCCTCGGTGAACTTCTCCGCCCACTCGGGGTCGGAGGCGATGAAGACCGGCAGCGCGTTCACGAACGCCACCTTGGCGTCGATCGCGCACTGCGCGTAGAAGCGGTCGGCCTCCTCCGACCCCACCGGCAGGTACGACACGAGGACGTCGACCTGGTTGTCACGCAGCACCTGGACCACATCGACGGGCGCCTCGTCGGACTCCTCGATGATCTCGCGGTAGAACTCGCCAAGGCCGTCGAAGGTGTGGCCGCGCTGGACCGTCACCCCCGTGGGCGGGACGTCGCAGATCTTGATCGTGTTGTTCTCGCTGGCGACGATCGCCTCGGACAGGTCGCGGCCGACCTTCTTGGCGTCCACGTCGAACGCGGCGACGAACTCCACGTCGCCGACGTGGTAGTCGCCGAACTTCACGTGCATCAGGCCCGGGACCCGTGTGTCCGGGTCCGCGTCCTTGTAGTAGTGAACGCCCTGGACCAGCGACGACGCGCAGTTGCCGACACCGACAATGGCCACGCGAACCGAACCCATCGCACTCGCTCCCTTACTCATCAGTTGACGTGGTATCTCTTTCGGGCCTCTCCTCTGACGAGGCCCGACGCTCCGTTGCGATCAGCTCGTTCAGCCAGCGCACCTCGCGTTCGACGGACTCGAGCCCGTGACGTTGCAGCTCGAGCGTGTAGCTGTCGAGACGCTCCCTGGTGCGCGCCAGCGCAGTGCGCACCGCGTCGAGGCGCTCCTCGAGCCGGCTACGGCGGCCCTCGAGAATGCGCAACCGCACTTCGGCCTCGGTGTGGCGGAAGAAGGCGAAGTGCACGCCGAAGCTCTCGTCCTCCCATGCGGACGGACCGGCCTGCGTGAGCATGTCCTGCAGGCGTTCCTTGCCCTCAGCGGTCAGCTTGTAGACGATCTTCGACCTGCCGCCGACGATCGCGTTCGGAGCGGGCTGCTCCTCGGCGATGAGGCCCTGAGCCAGAAGTGATCGCAGACAGGGGTACAGCGACCCGTAGGAGAACGCACGGAACATCCCCAGCAGGGCGTTGAGCCGTTTGCGCAGCTCGTAGCCGTGTAGCGGCGTCTCGTGCAGCGACCCGAGCACGGCCAGTTCCAAGACCCTGCCCTGTCCGCTGGCCACTGGAACCGCCCCCTCTCGCGTCGATGTATCGAGCCGATACATCTCCAAGATACGTCGGTCCGCTATATGCCCGCAATCTATGAATCTGCCAAGGCGTTGGGATGAACCCGTAAAACGCCGTAGTCTGGCGCTCATGTGGTCACAGAGAAGGGTGGTGGATTACGGCCTCGCGAAGCGGGCGGTCGTCCGCTCCCTGCGCTCGGGGGATGCCTCGCGCCGCGACGTCTGTGACGCACAGCCCTACCTCCTTCGCGCGGCGCGCCACTTCGGCGAACCGACCGAACGCCCCTGCCCGGTGTGCGAAAAGGAGAACGTCACCAACGTGACCTATGTCTACGGCGACTCCCTCGGGAGGCATGCCGGTCAGGCAAAGGTCACATCAGAACTCGTCGCCATGGCTCATGATTACGATGAGTTCCGGGTGTACGTTGTCGAGGTCTGCCAAGGTTGTTCCTGGAATCACCTGACGGTTTCGTACGTCCTCGGGAACGGACCGCCTGACCTCGCCGGACGAGCGTGAAGACCGAGGGCGGCGAGGAGTTCACGCCCAACCGCCGTTTATGTTTCCGACGACGTTGCGAGGACGTGTGAGTAGCAGCATGAATGAGGGGACGGCCCGCCCGGGGAGGCGCCGTCGATCCAACTCATCCCGTTCTGTGCCCCAGAGTTCTCCTCCCCAAACCGGCGAACCGGGGTGGGGTGCGGCCCAGCCGCCCCGTCGTCCTGAAGCGGCCTACGAGCAGACCGGCGCGATGGCCGCGCAGCCGTACGACGAACCACCTGCCGGACGCGGCGAGCCGCGTGCGGGGCATGCCGAGCAGCCGCGCGGGAGCCATCCCGAGCAGCCGCCGCAGCGTGGAGGCCATCCCCAGCAGCCGCGGCCGGGGGGTCATCCCCAGCAGCAGCCGCAGCCTGGGGGCCATCCGGAGCAGCCGCCGCCGCGCTCCCGCAGCCGCCAGGACACGCGCACGCTGGGTAACCAGGAGACGATCATCAGTGACGCGCCGCGCCGCTCGCGCCGGCGCGGTTCGGGCGAGCCGCCCGAGCCTCCGGGCCCGCCGACGAAGAAGGACGGCGGCGGCCGGGGCGGCTGGCGCAGGTTCGTGCCGAGCTGGAAGATCGTCGTGGCCGGCACCGTGGTGCTCGCGGCGGGCCTGTTCGGCATGATCATGGTCGCGTACGCCAACACCCCGGTCCCCACCTCCGCGCAGAGCGAGGCGACGGCCCAGCAGAGCACCATCTACTTCCGCGACGGCAAGAACGAGATCGCCAGGCTCGGCTTCAAGCGCGAGATCGTCCCGTTCGCCAAGATGGACGAGGACGTCAGGAACGCCGCCGTCGCCATCGAGAACAAGACGTTCTGGGAGGACTCCGGGATCTCCGTCTCCGGCATGGTCCGCTCGGTGTACAACACCGTCACGGGTCAGCAGCTCCAGGGCGCCTCGACGATCACCCAGCAGATGGCTCGCGGTTACTACGACGGCCTCAGCCAGGAGGTCTCGATCCAGCGTAAGGTCAAGGAGATCTTCGTCGCGGTCAAGCTCGACGAGACCATGTCGAAAGAAGACATCCTCGAGACCTACCTCAACACCATCAACTTCGGCCGCGCGTACGGCGTCGAGGCCGCCGCGAAGGCGTACTTCCCCGGCAAGAACATCACCGCCGCGAAGCTGACCCCCGAGCAGGGCGCCTACCTCGCCGCCCGCATCCAGCAGCCCAACTGGGACCACGACTCCTCGGCGCTGCAGTGGCGGTTCAAGGAAGTCATCAAGAACATGGCCGAGCTGTGGCCCGACAAGTACGGCAACCTCCCGCAGACCGCCAAGTTCCCCAAGACGCGTGCCTCCGCGGGCAACGACGACCTGGGCGGGCTCAACGGCTACATGGTCAAGCAGGTGCTGGCCGAGCTGGAGACCCGCGGCCTGACCGAGGAAGAGATCAAGAGCGGCGGTTACCACATCGTCTCGACCTTCGACAGAAGGCTCATGAAGGCCGCCCAGACGGCGGTGAAGAGCACGATGCAGGCGTACAACCTGGGCACGGAGTTCCACGGCGGCCTGGCCGCGGTGAACCCGAAGAACGGGCGCGTGCTGGCCTTCTACGGCGGCGACGACTATCTCACCGACCCGTGGAACGAGCCCTTCCAGTCCACCAAGCAGGCCGCGTCGGCGTTCAAGCCGTACGTGCTGGCGGCCTGGCTGCAGGCCGGCTACTCGCTCAAGAGCTACGTGCCGGGCAACCAGACGGTGCCGAAGGAGCTGCCGGGCCAGCAGGAAGGCGGCATCAAGAACAGCCACAACGTCGGCGTGTCCGTGGACGTGGTCAAGGCCACCGCGGCGTCGGTCAACACCGCGTACGTGTCCATGGCGTTCAAGCTGCCGGGCAAGCTCGATGACGTCAAGAACCTCGTCGAGGCGGCTGGTTTCGACCAGAAGCGCATGGAAGACGACGTGAACGAGCACCACTTCCAGTTCGCGATCGGCAGCGCGCTGGTGACGCCGGTCGAGCAGGCCGCGGGCTACTCGATCTTCGCCAACGGCGGCAAGTACACCAAGTACCACGTCGTCCAGGAGGTCAAGCAGAACGGCAAGGTCGCCTACCCGGAGCAGGCCGTCGCCAAGGAGGTCATCAACCCGGGTGTCGCCGCCGACGCCACGATCGCCATGCAGGCCGTCCTCCAGCCGGGCGGCACCGCGGCGGGCAAGGGCCTGGGCAACAGGCCGGCCGCCGGCAAGACCGGCACGAACAACGACGAGAAGGAAGCCTGGTTCGTCGGGTACACGCCGCAGATCTCGACCGCGGTCGGGTTCTACCGCGAGCAGTGCGTGACCAAGACGGGCAAGGTCGTCGCGCCGCAGCACTCCAACTGCCCGATCTTCCGCAAGGGCAGCAAGAAGTACAACAACGACAACCCCTACACCACGGTCAGGGAGGTCTCGCTCGGCTTCGAGGGTGCGGGCCCGCCCACCATCGCCTGGCAGAAGTTCATGCAGATGGCCCACGAGAACCTGCCGATCGAGCAGTTCCCGGACCGGGCTGAGGTGGGTGTCCCCGAGAACATCGTGCCGAGCCCGACGCCCACGCCGACGCCGACGCAGGAGGACGAGAACCCGTTCGGCTCGGACAACCCGTTCGACGACGGCGCGGACGACTGCCTCGTCGGCTGCGACAGCAACGACACCACCGTTCCCGACGATGACGTGAGCGTGGACGACGACGGCGCCGAGGACGAGTTCTCCGAGACCAACCCCGACGACGTGGGCCTGGCGGGCCAGGGATCCGCGCCGGAGCCCAGAACCGGCGGGACACAACCGAAGACCACCAGGCCAGAGGACCAGTGACGAGCACCGAGGCACGCGCCCCCTGGGTGGCGCGTGCCGTGCCGTACCTGCCCCTGGGGCTGATCGCGGCCCTGGGGGCGACCCTTGCGTACGTGGTGCGGCTCCCGTGCCGCACCGGCGGGTGGAACGACCAGGTCTCCACCTACACGAACTTCTGCTACACCGACATCTACCCCCTGTACTTCGACAGGGCGCTGGCCACCCAGGACCCCTACTTCGCCCAGGTGCCGTTCGACAAGCAGGTCGAGTACCCGGTGGTGCTGGGCGAGGTCATGCAGGTGATCAGCTGGATCGCCCGCGCGCTGGAGCCCGACCCCGTCGCGCAGGCGGTGCGCTTCTACGACCTGACGGTGATCCTGCTCGGCCTCTGCCTCGTGGCCGGCGTGCTGCTGATGGCCGCGGTGGCGGGCCCGACGCGGCGCTGGGACCCGCTCTGGTACGCCATCTCGCCGGCCGTGGTGCTGGCCGCCTACATCAACTGGGACCTGGTGGCCGGCGCGCTGTCCATGGGCATGCTGCTGGCCTGGAAGCGGCAGCGCCAGGTGGCGGCGGGGGTGCTGCTGGGGCTGGCGATCGCGACCAAGTTCTACCCGCTGATGTTCCTGGGCGCGCTGTTCCTGCTGACGTGGCGTACCGGGCGATGGCGGCCGTTCCTGGTCACGGCGGGCTCGGCGGCGGGCGCGTGGCTCGTGGTGAACGTGCCGTTCATGGTCTTCGCCTGGGAGGGGTGGCGCAGGTTCTACGTCTTCTCGCAGGAACGCGGGGTGGACTGGGGCTCGCCGTGGCTGTTCTTCCAGAACAAGGGCTGGCCGGTCCTGGGCGAGGCCGACGTGAGCACGCTGGGCATGGTGTCGCTGGCGATCATGTGCGTGGGCATCGCCGTGCTGGCGCTGGCCGCGCCGCGCCGGCCCCGGCTGGCGCAGATCTGCTTCCTGGCGCTGGCCGCGTTCATGATGACGAACAAGGTGTGGTCGCCGCAGTTCGTGTTGTGGCTGGTGCCGTTCGCGGTGCTGGCCAGGCCCAACTGGAAGCCGCTGGTGCTGTGGCAGCTCGCGGAGGTCTGGTACTTCGTCGCGATCTGGCTCTACCTGCTCGCCCAGCCGCCGCTCAGCCGGGGCGACCTGGGAATCGGTGACGACACGTACTTCACCGCCGTGTGGGGCCGGATCATCACGATCGGCATCATGATGGCGTTCGTCGTGCGTGACATCCTGCGCCCGGACAAGGACGTGGTCCGGCAGGCCGACATCGACGACCAGGCAGGCGGCGTGTTCGACGACGCGCCCGACCGGTTCACGCTGCAGTCCGCCTTCAGATGATCACTCGCTCGGCCGGTCGGGACGCGCTGCTGCTGTGGTTCGGCTCGCGGGCCGGGCTGCTCGTCGCGACGCTGCTCGGCGTGACGCTGGGCGAGTACCTCGACAGGTGGCGCAGGTGGGACGCCACGCTGTTCATCACGATCGCGCAGTACGGCTACGACGGCGAACCCGGCAGGCCGCCGGACGACGGGCTGCCCGCGTTCTTCCCCGGCCTGCCGGCGGTGCTGCGGCTGGTGCACCTCGTGGTGCCCGACTGGGCGGCGGCCGGGCTGCTGGTCTCGCTGGTCGCCGGGGCGGTCGCGATGCTGGCGCTGGCCCGGCTGGCCGAGGCCGAGGGCGCCTCCGGGTGGGTGGCGGTGCTGGCGCTGCTGCTCTTCCCGATGGCGGTGTTCCTGGCGGCGGGTTACAGCGAGTCGCTCTTCCTGGCCTTCGCGATCCCGGCGTGGCTGGCCGCCCGGCAGGGCAACTGGCCATCGGCGGCGCTGCTGGCGGCCGGTGCCTCGTGCGTGCGGATCACGGGGCTGTTCCTCGCGGTCGCGCTCGTGGTGGAGTTCGTGATGCGCAGGGAGTCGCCGCGGCGGGCCGGGTGGCTCGCCGTGCCGCTGGTGCCGCTGGTGGCGTACTCGTACTACCAGTACGGCAGGACCGGCGACTGGCTGGCCTGGAAGCACGCCCAGGAGGCCGGCTGGGGGCGCGACTTCGCCTGGCCGTGGCAGGCGTGGGCGACGACCTGGCGCTCGGCCATGGGCTCGGGCGACTTCGCGGTGGCCTTCCGGATGGAGATCGCCGGGGTGGTGGTGGCCGTCGCGGGGCTGGTGTGGCTGCTCGCGTTGCGCCGCTGGAGCGAGGCCGTCTACACGGGCACGCAGGCGGCGGCGCTGATGACCTCGGCGTACTACCTGTCGATCCCGCGCTCGTTGCTGCTGTGGTTCCCGCTGTGGGTGCTGGTCGCCAGGCTCGCGACCAGGCGGGCGTGGGTGATCGTGCTGTACGGGCTGATCTCGGGGCCGTTGATGCTGGTCAACGCCGGCCGGTTCCTGAGCGGCGCCTGGGCGGGCTGAGGCCGGCGCGCGCCCTTACCCACTTTCCTGTCTTGGTAATCCAGGGAAGTTATCCACAGGCTGTGTGTATTCGCTAGAGGTTCTTCCTCAGGAACGCGATGTCCTCCGCCTGGCCCTCGCCGGGCGTCTCCACCACGATCGGCGCGCCGGCCGCCCGGCAGACCGCCAGGATCAGCTCGGGGTCGATCTTCCCCCTGCCCAGGTTGGCGTGCCGGTCGGCGCCGGAGTCGAAGTCGTCGCGAGAGTCGTTGCAGTGGACCAGGTCGATGCGGCCGGTGATGGCCTTGACCCGGTCGACCAGGTCGATCAGCTCCTCGCCGCCGGCGTGGGCGTGGCAGGTGTCGAGGCAGAAACCCACGTCGAAGCCGTCGAGCGCATCCCACAGCCGGGCGATGCGCTCCAGCTTGCGCGCCATCGCGTTGCCGCCGCCCGCGGTGTTCTCGATCAGCACCGGGACGGGGCACTCCATGCGCTCGAACACCTTGCGCCAGTTGTCGAACCCGGTCTGCGGGTCGTCGCTCTTGTTGACGTGACCGCCGTGCACGATCAGGCCCTTGGCGCCGAGGCCCGCGGCCGCCTTCAGGTGCTGCTCCAGCAGCTTGCGGCTGGGGATCCTGATGCGGTTGTTGGTCGTCGCCACGTTGATCAGGTAGGGGGCGTGGATGTAGACGTCCACCCCCTCGACCGGCTTGGCCGGCAGCACGGGCTTGTCGTAGCCCTGCGGGTTGCCGAGGAAGAACTGCACCACCTCGGCCCCGACCTCCGCGGCGTGGGCGGCGGGGTCGTCCTGATCGACATGAGCTCCGATTAGCACCATGTCACCGAGGATATCCGTTTGGCATCAGCAGCTCAGGGCAGTCGCGGGGACACCCCCTACCCCCGAGGAGAACACATATGAGCCGCTGGCGCTTACGGGCGCTGATCGTTCTCGTTTACGTCATCATCGGCATCTACGTCGCCTGGGTGTACGACTACATCACGCCGGGGCTGCTGCGGGATCTCGCGGAGGCGTTGCTCGCGGTGTTCCTCTGGTTCCTGGTCCTGCTCGGCATAGACCTGCACATCGGGTGAGTCACATAAAGTGAACGGCCCCGGGCGACCGGGGCCGTTGGCTCATGTATGGGGGAGGAAACCGCCGTGGGCGATGCCCAGCGCGGCACCCACGAACGATCCCACGAGGCCGACGATGTTGAGCGAGCGCTGCGGCGTCGTGGCGGAGATGTACTGCGAATAGAGACCCATACCGAAGCCCAGCGTGCCGAACCAGGACGCGATCGCGTGCGCCGAGGTCCAGAACGTCGAGACGAAGGCGACCACACCACACACGAGCGTGGCGATGGCCAGGATGTTCTCGACCGGGTGCGGACGTCCATCCGGGTTGAGCGTGAGCCTGAACCGCTCCCTTTCGGAGGGCTGAAGCACATGTGGCACAGCCACCACCCCCTTGGTTTCCTACAGGCCTTCCCACCTACTCACGGCTGGTAACCTGGGGCACGCTGCGTTGTGATGGGTGACCCATCGCCCCGGGTGCCGAAATGGGGCCGCCCGGGCCAAGACGTCAGCGTCCTCCTGTCACGGCAGAGTGTCGTGACCGCAAGAGTCCAGAGGAGGTAGGAGTCCCGCATGCGTCGTTACGAAGTAATGGTCATTCTGGACCCTTCGCTCGATGAGCGCACCGTCGCGCCGTCCCTCGACCAGTTCCTCACCGTGGTCCGCAACGACGGCGGCACCGTGGAGAAGGTCGACGTCTGGGGCCGTCGCCGTCTCGCCTACGACATCGACAAGAAGTCCGAAGGCATCTACGCCGTCATCGACCTGTCCGCGGAGCCCGCGACGGTCAAGGAGCTCGACCGGCAGATGAACCTCAACGAGGGCATTCTGCGCACCAAGGTCCTGCGTCCCGACGTGCACTAACCTCCGGCTTTTGTCGGAGGAGCCCCGTACTCTGAGCCGTAACCCAAGCGAAGGCGTGCAGGAAGGCGAGCGCTAGCCATGGCAGCAGGCGACACCGTAATCACCATCGTCGGCAACCTCGTCGACGACCCGGAGCTGCGCTTCACCCCGACGGGGCAAGCGGTGGCTCGATTCCGCATCGCGTCCACTCCGCGGTTCATGGATCGACAGACCAACGAGTGGAAGGATGGCGAGAGCCTCTTCCTGACCTGCAACGTCTGGCGGCAGGCGGCGGAGAACGCCGCCGAGAGCCTCCAGCGCGGCATGCGGGTCATCGTGCAGGGGCGGCTCAAGCAGCGGTCTTACGAGACCAAGGAAGGCGAGAAGCGCACGGTCTACGAGGTCGAGGTCGACGAGGTCGGCCCGTCCCTGCGTAACGCCACCGCCAAGGTCAACCGCACCTCCCGTCAGGGTGGCGGCGGTGGCGGCTTCGGCGGCGGCCCGGCCGACGACCCGTGGGCCTCCGCCACGCCCGCCCCGCCCCAGGGCGGCGGCTTCCAGGGCGGTGGCGGCGGCTTCGGTGGCGGCGGCCAGCAGGGCGGCGGCGGCTTCGGCGGCGGCGGCAGCGACTTCAGCGACGAGCCGCCTTTCTAATCCCAGTCCACAAGCCCGAGTCCATTCCCGCCCTGAAGGCGGGGCTCTGAAAGGAGCACCACGATGGCAAAGCCGGCACTGCGCAAGCCCAAGAAGAAGGTTTGCCTGTTCTGCCACGACAAGATCTCCTACGTCGACTACAAGGACACGGCCCTGCTGCGGAAGTTCATCTCCGACCGCGGCAAGATCCGTGCGCGCCGGGTGACGGGCAACTGCACCCAGCACCAGCGTGACGTGGCGACCGCGATCAAGAACGCCCGTGAGGTGGCCCTGCTGCCTTACACGAGCACCGCGCGCTAAGGAGGCCTGTCGATATGAAGCTCATCCTCACCAACGAGGTCTCCGGCCTCGGCACCCCCGGCGACATCGTCGAGGTCAAGGACGGCTACGGCCGTAACTACCTCATCCCGCGCGGCTACGCCATGCGCTGGACGCGGGGCGCCGAGAAGCAGATCGAGACCATCCGCAAGGCTCGCGACGCCCGCGAGATCCGCGACCTCGGCACCGCCAAGGAGGTCGCCGGCCAGCTCGGCGCGCTGCGCGTCCGGCTGACCACCCGCGCGGGCGAGTCGGGCCGGCTGTTCGGCTCGATCACGACGGGCGACATCGCCGACGCCGTCAAGGCCGCCGGCGGGCCGGTGCTCGACCGCCGCCGCATCGAGATCGTCAACGCGATCAAGAGTGTCGGCTCCCACCGCGTCACCGTCAAGCTCCACCCGGAGGTGTCCGCGCCGATCGACGTTGAAGTCGTGGCGGGCTGATCTCCACTTGAAGGCCTCCGCCGCGTGCGGGGGCCTTCTTTTGTTTACGGCAAAGCCGTGGCTCACCACCCGCCGTACTCCGGCTGATGGCCCTCCAGGAAACGGCCGCTGAACCCGTCACCGGCTGATCGCCGTTACGCGAGCCCGAAGCAGGCCGATTGCCGTGGTGAGGGGCACCCTGGAACGGGATTCCCTATACGGGCGGCGTAGAATGCCGTTCGTTCTTTAGCGCGTTCCCCCTGGAGGCAAGGCCATGGCCGTTCGCCCGTTGATGTTGCTTGCCGTGGCCCTGGCCGTCGTCGGTTGTGCGCCTGTGGACGACACGGCCACTACGGCTGCTCCCACGACGTCCACCGCTTGTACCAAGGAGCAGCTGTCGCTGCTCACCCCGGGCAAGCTGACCATCGGGACCGACAAGCCCGCCTTCGAGCCGTGGTTCAAGGACGACGACCCGAGCAACGGGCAGGGCTTCGAGAGCGCGGTGGCGTTCGCCGTGGCGGGGGAGCTGGGCTTCGACCGCAGTGAGGTGCAGTGGAGCACCGTGAAGTTCGATGCCGCGTTCGCGCCGGGCGACAAGCAGTTCGACTTCGACATCAACCAGGTCTCGATCACGCCCCAGCGGGCGGAGGCGGTCGATTTCAGCAAGGGCTACTACACGGTCAAGCAGGCCGTGGTGGTGTCGGAGAAGGGCAAGTACGCCGGGGCCAAGAGCCTGGCGGAGCTCAAGGACGCCAAGATCGGCGTGCAGGTGGGCACGACCTCGTTCAACGCGGTCAGGGACGTCATCAAGCCGGCCGACGACCCCGACGTCTTCAACGACCAGATCGACGTCGTGACCGCGTTGAAGAACGACCAGGTGGACGCGGTGGTCGTGGACCTGCCGACGGCGTTCTACGTGACGGCCGCCCAGGTGGAGAACTCCAAGATCTTGGGCCAGTTCAGCTCGACGGGCGGCACGCCCGAGGAGTTCGGGCTGGTGATGGAGAAGGGCAGCGCGCTCAAGCCGTGCGTGGACAAGGCCGTGGACGCGCTGAAGTCGAAGGGTGAGCTGGCCAAGATCGAGCAGCAGTGGCTCGGCTCCGCGGCCGGTGCCCCCGAGCTGCGATGAGCGAATGGGTCAAGTCGGAGCGGCAGGTCGAGCGGGAGCGGGTGCGCAGGTCGCGCGCCCGCCGCTCGGCCTCGATCGCGACGGCCTCGACGATCGTCTTCATCGTGCTGGTGGTCTGGGGGATCACCAGCTCGCCGGGCTGGCCGCGGGTGCGGGAGACGTTCTTCGACGGTGAGCAGTTCGTCGCGGCGCTGCCGGACGTGCTGGAGGGGTTCCTGCTCAACATCAGGATCTTCCTGATCTCAGAGGTGCTCATCCTCGCCATCGGCCTGCTGGTCGCGCTGGCCAGGGGGATCAGGACGCCGGCGTTCTTCCCGATCAGGGCCCTGGCCACGCTCTACACCGATGTCTTCCGCGGTGTGCCGACGATCCTGGTGATCTACTTGATCGGGTTCGGGCTGCCGGCGCTGAAGTTGCAGGGCATCCCGTCCGACAAGGCGACGCTGGGCATCATCGCGCTGACGCTCTCGTACGGGGCGTACGTGGCCGAGGTGTTCCGCTCGGGCATCGAGTCGGTGCATCCCAGCCAGGTGGCGGCGGCCCGCTCGCTCGGCCTGAGCCACCTCAAGACCATGCGGTTCGTGGTGGTGCCGCAGGCCACGCGCAGGGTCGTGCCGCCGCTGCTCAACGACTTCGTCTCGTTGCAGAAGGACACCGCGCTGGTGGCGACGATCGGTCCGCTGGAGGCGCTCAGGCAGGCGCAGATGCACACCTTCAACACCTTCGACTACACCCCTTACCTGGCCGCCGCGCTGATCTTCATCCTGCTCACCATCCCCATGGCCAGGCTCACCGACCATCTGGCGGCCCGTACACGCAGGAGGCGCGGAGCATGAGCGTCCTGACCATCGAGGGGGTGTGGAAGAACTTCCACGGCCACAGCGTGCTGCGCGGCATCGACCTGGAGGTCGAGTCGCACGAGGTGGTGAGCCTGATCGGGGCCTCGGGCTCGGGCAAGTCCACGCTGCTGCGCTGCGTCAACCTGCTGGAGACGGTGGACGACGGCGCCATCCATCTCGACGGCGAGGAGATCACCGACCCGCGGGTGAACGTCGACCAGGTGCGCAAGCGGCTCGGCATCGTCTTCCAGTCGTTCAACCTGTTCCCGCACATGACGGTGCTGGACAACATCACGCTGGCGCCCAGGCAGGTGCACGGGGTGGCCAGGGCGCAGGCGGAGGAGCAGGCCCGCGAGCTGCTGGCCAGGTTCGGCCTGGCGGAGAAGGCGAAGGCCTACCCCGACCAGCTCTCCGGCGGGCAGCAGCAACGGGTGGCGATCATCCGGGCGCTGGCCACGCAGCCGAGGCTGATGCTGCTCGACGAGGTGACCTCGGCGCTCGACCCCGAGCTGGTGGTGGAGGTGCTGGGGATCATCAGGGAGCTCAAGGAGTCGGGCATGACGATGATCCTGACGACCCACGAGATGGGCTTCTGCCGCGACATCTCGGACGTGGTGTGCTTCCTCGACGGCGGGGTGCTCGTGGAGAAGGGGCCGCCTGAGCAGATCTTCACCTCGCCCGAGCACCCGCGCACCCAGGAGTTCCTGCGCAGCGTCCTGGAGTCGGGGCGGTTCTAGGCCCTAGCGGCGGTGACGGCCTTGGGGGTGCTTCGAGGGGGCCTCCGGGCGCGCCAGGAGGCTGTGGCGGCGGCCGTACACGAGGTAGACCAGCAGGCCGAAGGCCATCCACAGGGCGAACCAGGCCCAGGTCAGCACCCGCAGGTTCACCATCAGCCAGAGCGTGGCCACCAGCGACAGCGCGGGCAGCAGCGGCGACAGCGGCACCCGGAAGCCCCGCTCCAGGTGCGGCATGCGCCGCCGCATCACGATCACTCCGGCCGCCACGAACGCGAACGCGAACAGCGTCCCGATCACCACGAGCTGCTGCATCGTCAGCACCGGCACGAACTCGGCCAGCACGATCGCCACCAGCCCGATCACCAGCGTCACCCGCGTGGGCGTGTGGTAGCGGCGGCTCACCGTGGCCAGCCGGCGGGGGATGAGCCCGTCGCGGGCCATCGAGAACAGCACCCGCGTCTGTCCCACGATCAGCACGAGGATCACCGTGGTCAGCCCGAGCACCGCGCCCGCGTCGATGACGTGCACCATCCAGTCCACGCCGACCGCCCGGAACGCGCCGGCCAGCGGCATCTCCTCGGAGATCTCCGTGTACGGCGCCATGCCGATCATCACCAGCGCCACCGCGAGGTAGATGACGGTGGCGATCACCAGGCTGCGGATCATGCCCCTCGGCACGGCCCTGGGCGCGTTCGCCGTCTCCTCCGCCGAGGTGGCCACGATGTCGAACCCGATGTAGGCGAACGCGATCGCCGAGGCCGCCGCGAAGATGCCGAACCAGCCGAACGCCTGGCCCTCCCCGATGAAGATCTCCAGCACGGTCACCGGAGCCGTGTTCAGCGTCTGCGGCGGCACGTAGAAGTCGCCGAAGTTGGCCACGTCGATGTGCGCGACGCCCACCACGATGACCGCGCCGATGGCCAGCAGCTTGGCCGACACCATGATCCACAATGCCCGCAGCCCGACCCGCGCGCCCAGCGCCACGATGCCCGTGAGCAGCACCAGGATCACGAACACGAGGCCGTCCTGGACGAGGTCCGCGGCGGGCACGCGGACCCCGAAGTGCGAGATCGCCCCGACCGCGATCGCGGCCCACGCCCTGGCCACCACCGCGGCGGCGAACTGCAGCTCCAGGATCAGCGCCCAGCCGATGATCCACGCCCAGACCTCGCCGAAGATGACGTAGGTGAAGGTGTACGCGCTGCCGGAGGTCGGCATCGTGGACGACAGCTCGGCATAGCACAGGCAGGCCAGCAGGCACGCGATGCCCGCGATCATGAACGAGAGGATCACTCCGGGACCGGCCGTGGTGGCCGCCTGCTCCCCGGCGATGCTGAAGATGCCCGCGCCGATCATCACGCCGAGCCCGAGCACGACCAGATCGGCCGGGCGGTAGACCTCGGCCAGGCTGTGCCGGGCGCCGGTACGCAGGCCGGTCGCCTCGGAAGGCGGCAGTCGTCGCAGAATCGTGGACAAGGAACACCCCGCTCAGGGAACTCGCCCACCATGTCTCACTACGTGGACAACAACAAGCACGAATCCATCACGTGCCGGTTACCAGCCAGGCGGTTCCGTTGGCGCGGCGGATCAGCGTGATCAGGCGGGCCGCCATCCACACGCCCAGCGCGCACCACAGCGCCACCACGCCCAGACCGGCGGCGACCAGGGCGGCCGGCAGGTAGGCGAGCGTCGTCCACACCCCGGCCCAGGCGAGATACCGCTGGTCGCCGGCCCCGATGAGCACGCCGTCCAGCACGAACACCACCCCGCAGAGCGGCTGGAGCAGCGCCACCGGCCACAGCAGGTCGAGCAGCAGCCCGGCGACCCGCGGGTCGGCGTCGAAGAGCCCGGGCAGCAGCGGCCTGGCCGCCAGCACGAGCAACCCGAGCACGATCCCCGACCAGATGCCCCACTGGACCATCCGTCTCGTGGCGGCGCGGGTGGTGTCGACGTCGCCTGCCCCGAGCGAGCGCCCGGTGATGGCCTGCCCGGCGATGGCGATGGCGTCCAGGGCCAGGGCGAGCAGCGTCCACACCTGGGTGGCCAGCGCGTACGCGGCCAGCTCGGCCTCGCCCATCCTGGTGGCGATGACGGTGGCGGCCAGCACCACGATGCGCATGCACAGCGTACGTACGAACAGGGCGAACCCCACCGTACCGGCCTCCTTGACCCCCACCACCGAAGGCGTCAGCGGCGTCCCCAGCCTCGCGGCCCCCCGCGCCACCACCACGAGGTAGACGGCCGCGCCGATCGTCTGGGCCAGCACCGTCCCCCACGCCGACCCGGCGATGCCCCACCCCAGCCCCAGCACGAACCAGGCGTTCAGCGCGGCGTTCAACGCGAACGAGCCCACGGCCACCACCAGCGGCGTCACCGTGTCCTGCAGCCCGCGCAGCACGCCGGTCCCCGCCAGCACGACCAGCATGCCGGGCGCGCCGATCAGGCTGATCCGCAGGTACGTCACGGCCTGCGCCGCCTGTGTGCCCACCGTCCCGAACAGGTCCACGATCGCCGGCGCCAGCGGCCAGCACACCGCGATCACGGCGACGCCGAGCGCCAGCGCCAGCCAGATGCCGTCCACGCCGCTGCGCATGGCCCGCACGTGGTCGCCGGCCCCTGACCGGCGCGCCACGGACGCCGTCGTCCCGTAGGCGAGGAAGACGCACAGGTTCACCAGCGTCGTCAGGACCGTCCCCGCCACACCCAGAGCGCCGACCGCCGTGGTGCCGAGGGCGTGGCCCACGATGGCGTAGTCGGCGAGCAGGAAGAGCGGCTCGGCCACCAGCGCCCCGAAGGCGGGCACAGCCAGCCGGAGAATCTCCCGATCTCTGGATGTAATGGGCATTCGTCCATTATGAGCCTTACGCGGCGTGTCGGGCCAACTTTCTTTCCTCCACAGCCAGTGGACACTGTTCGCCCTGGTCAGGGTGGCTTCGGTGGATATCCGCAAGAGTTATCCCCAGGCTCTGTCCACAGGCCGTTCACACCCTGGGGGCGGTCATCCACAGCTCGGCCACAGGGTTGTCCACAGGTCACGTTGCCGATGGCGCGTGACTCCGGGAAACTGTCACACCGGTCGACTACAAGTGGGGGTGGTGCGACCGCCTGCAAGCTGTTCGAGGGGGCGCGGTGAGCATTGACGAAGAAGTGGGCGCAGGCCCGGGTTTCGAACGCACACCTCCCAACAACATCGAGGCGGAGCAGTCGGTCCTCGGCGGCATGCTGCTGTCGAAGGACGCCATCGCCGACGTCGTGGAGATCCTGCGCTCCGACG
This sequence comes from Nonomuraea sp. NPDC050202, assembly GCF_040656115.1. Taxonomy (NCBI): domain Bacteria; kingdom Bacillati; phylum Actinomycetota; class Actinomycetes; order Streptosporangiales; family Streptosporangiaceae; genus Nonomuraea; species Nonomuraea sp. NPDC050202. The sequence continues at coordinate 79,097 of NZ_JBFALF010000014.1, forward strand.
ACTTCTACCGCCCGGCCCACCAGATGGTCTACGACGTCATCACCGACCTGTACGGCCGGGGCGAGCCCGCCGACGCGGTCACCGTCTTCGACGAGCTGCAAAAGCGCGGCGAGATGGCCAGGGTGGGCGGCGCGGCCTACCTCCACACGCTGACGGCCGTCGTCCCCACCGCGGCCAACGCCGGCTACTACGCCAAGATCGTCCGCGAGCAGGCCATCCTGCGCCGCCTCATCGAGGCCGGCACCCGCATCGTCTCCTTCGGCTACGGCGGCCAGAACGAGGAGGTCGACGACCTCGTCGACCGCGCCCAGGCCGAGATCTACCAGGTCACGGAGCGCCGCACCTCCGAGGACTACGCGCCGCTGGCCGACATCATGCCGGGCGCCCTCGACGAGCTGGAGGCCATCGGCAGCCGCGGCGGCCAGATGGTCGGCGTCCCGACCGGCTTCGCCGACCTCGACCAGCTCACCAACGGCCTGCACCCGGGCCAGATGATCGTCGTCGCCGCCCGTCCCGCCATCGGCAAGTCGACGCTGGGGCTGGACTTCGCCCGATCCGCGGCGATCAAGAACGGGATGACCACGGTCATCTTCTCGCTGGAGATGTCCCGCAACGAGATCACCATGCGTCTGCTGTCGGCCGAGGCCCGCGTGGCGCTGCACCACATGCGCTCCGGCATGATGGGCGACGACGACTGGACCCGCCTGGCCCGCCGGATGAGCGAGGTGGCCGAGGCGCCGCTGTTCATCGACGACTCGCCGAACATGTCGATGATGGAGATCAGGGCCAAGTGCCGGCGGCTCAAGCAGCGCAACGACCTGAGGTTCGTGGTCATCGACTACCTCCAGCTGATGAGCTCGCCGAAGAAGACCGAGAGCCGCCAGAACGAGGTCTCGGAGATCTCCCGTGCCATCAAGCTGCTGGCCAAGGAGCTCGAGGTGCCCGTCATCGCGATCTCGCAGCTCAACCGTGGCCCCGAGCAGCGGACGGACAAGCGCCCCCAGGTCAGCGACCTTCGCGAATCGGGATCGATCGAGCAGGACGCGGACATGGTCATCCTGCTGCACCGGGAGGACGCGTACGAGCCCGAGTCGCCCAGGGCGGGCGAGGCCGACCTGATCGTGGCCAAGCACCGTAACGGCCCCACCGCGACCGTGACGGTGGCCTTCCAGGGTCACTACAGCCGGTTCGTGGACATGGCCCAGCACTGAGCCGCGTGTGACCGACCAGACAGCCGGCCGAGGAATGGCGGTGATCGCTCCGGTGCTCTAACGGGTGACTGAAGCGAAGGGAAGACCGCCATGACCATCCTCGTCGCCTACGACGGCTCGGCTGACGCGCGCGCCGCGATCGAGTTCGCCGCCAAGCACCTCACGGCCGAGCCCACGGTGATCGTCACGGTGTGGGAGCCGCTGCTCGTGCAGCTCAAGAAGTACCCGCTGGCCGCGGGCGCGATCGACCCGGGCACGGAGGACGAGGCGAAGGCGCAGGCCGAGCAGCACGCCAGGGAGGGCGCCGAGCTGGCGGTCACGGCAGGGCTGAGCGACGTGACCTACCGGGCGGTGGCCGACAACGAGTCGATCTGGAAGACGATCGTGGACGTCGCCGACGAGCTCGACGCCTCGGTGATCGTGACCGGTTCGCGCGGCCTGGCCGGGGTGCGCTCGGTGCTGCTGGGCAGCGTCTCCAACCACGTGCTGCACCACGCCCACCGGCCGACCCTGATCGTCCCGCCCGCTAGCAAGGCGTAGGGGTGCAGCAGTTCTGCTGGGGCGGGCAGAGCCGGGTGTCGATGCGCCGCGCGCCCGGCCCCTCCTCGCCCAGCCGGTCGTAGGGGTTGGCGACCGGGCACCGGTCCAGCGACAGGCAGCCGCAGCCGATGCAGTCGGTGAGGTCGTCGCGCAGCCGCTGGAGCTGCTCGATGCGGTCGTCCAGCTCGCCGCGCCAGGCGGCCGACAGCCTGGCCCAGTCGTCGCGCGTGGGGGTGCGCTCGTCGGGCAGCTCGGCCAGCGCGTCCTTGATGACCTTCAGCGGGATCCCGATGCGCTGCGCGAGCCGGATGAAGGCGACCCTGCGCAGGCTGTCGCGGCTGTAGCGGCGCTGGTTGCCGGCGGTGCGCCGGCTGCTGATGAGCCCCTTGGCCTCGTAGAAGTGCAGGGCGGAGACCGCGACGCCGCTGCGCTCGGCGAGCTGGCCGACGGTGAGCTCCTTGGTGTTCCAGGCGACCTTCGTCATACCTGGAGATTACTTGAGGGATCGCTCGAAGAGCGTCTCCAGCGCGACGATCGTCCGCGTCCCGGTCACACCGTCCACCTGGAAGACCCGGCGCAGCACGTCCTGGAGCTCGCGGGTGCCGGCCGTGCGGACCTTCAGCAGCACCGAGGCGGGCCCCGCGATGACGTGCGCCTCCTCGACCTCCGGGATCGCCGCCAGCGCCTCGCCGGCGTCGCCCATCCACGAGCCGCCGTCCACCAGCACGTACGCCGTCACCGCCCGCCCGAGCGCCTCCTGGTCCACCTCGATCGTGGTCCGCCTGATCACGCCGCGCTCGCGCAGCTTGCGTACCCGCTCGTGCGCGGCCCCGCTGGACAGCCCCACGGCCTGGCCCAGAGCCGCGTACGACCGCGTGGCGTCCTCCTGGAGCAACCCGACCAGCATCCTGTCGATGTCATCCACAACCGAATGCTATCCGGTCATACCGCAGTATTGCCGAACGGCGTATGGTGGTCGGCATGACGGACACGATTCCCACGCAGTTCGAGGTGCTGGACGAGCGGTTCGGCGCGGTCGGCGGAGACGACAAGGTCGAGATCCTGCACACCGGCACCCGCTGGGCGGAGGGGCCGGTGTACTTCCCGGCCGGACGCTTCCTCGTCTGGAGCGACATCCCCAACGAGCGGATGTTGCGCTGGGACGAGATGAGCGGCGCGGTGGGCCCGTTCCGGCAGCCGTCCGGCTACACCAACGGCAACACCCTCGACCGCGAGGGCCGGCTCGTCTCGTGCGAGCAGGGCAACCGCCGGGTGACGCGCACCGAGCACGACGGCTCGATCACGGTGATCGCCGACCGGTGGCAGGGCAGGCGTCTCAACAGCCCCAACGACGTGGTCGTGCGCTCCGACGGCTCCATCTGGTTCACCGATCCGCCGTACGGGATCCTCAGCAACTACGAGGGGGTGGCCGCCGAGCAGGAGATCGACGGCTGCCACGTCTACCGGGCAGACCCGGTGACGGGCGAGGTGCGGATCGTGGCCGACGACTTCGTCCGGCCCAACGGCCTGGCCTTCTCCCTCGACGAGCGGCGGCTCTACGTCGCCGACACGCGGGCCAGGCAGTTGCGGGTCTTCGAGGTGGGCGACGACGGCACGCTCGGCGGCGGCAAGGTCTTCGCCGAGGGCGGGGAGCAGGACAACTACGACGGCCTGCGGCTCGACGACACCGGCCGGGTGTGGATCGCGGCAGGCAGGGCGGTGCTCTGCTACGACCCCGACGGGACCCTCATCGGCCGGCTCAAGCTGCCCGAGTTCACGGCCAACCTGGTGTTCGGCGGGCTCAAGCGCAACCGCATGTTCATCACGGCCTCGTCCTCGCTGTACTCGCTGATGACCAACGTCACGGGCGCGCGCCCGGTGTGGGCCGGGCGCTGACGCCTCCCTCCGCGCCCCTGCGGCGGAGGGATCCTTCACTCCCATCGGAACGACCGCACCGCCAGCCCGCCGAACAGGACCAGCCCCGCGGCCACCACGACCATGTGCATGAGCTGCGGCGGCTGTCCCGCCCACGTGTCCTTGAGCGCCTGGGTGAACGGCCCGGCCACGGAGAAGTCGCTGATCGCCCGCAGCGGGTCCGGCATGATCTCGCGCGGTACCCACATGCCGCCCAGGAACATCAGCGGGAACATCACCACCGACCCGATTCCCGGCGCTGACTTGGCGCTCGGCGCGAGCGCGGCGATCACCAGCCCGATCGCCAGCAGGGCGGCGGTGCCGAGCAGGAAGACCAGGATGAACCAGGCCCACGCCTGCGGCGGCGCGGAGCCGAACGCCAGCCAGCCGGCCAGGATCAGGATGACCGTGGACACGGTCCCGACCGCCAGGTTGATCAGGAGCTGCACCCCCAGCAGCCGCGCGGGATGCACGGGAGTGGTGGACATGCGCCTGAGCACCCCCTGCTGCCGGTACGTGGCCAGCACCGCCGGCAACACGCTGCACGACAGCGTCAGCAGCGCGAGCAGCACCATGGTGCTCGGCATGTGCGTGTCCACGATCCGCTGGCCGCCGTCCTGCACCTCGGTGAAGCTCGGGATGCTGACGCCCAGCACGATCAGCAGCCCGACCGGCAGCCCGATGGTGAACAGCAGGGACGGCCAGTCACGCAGGTGCAGCTTGGCCTCCATGACGAGCAGCTTCATGACAGCTTCCTTCCGGTCAGCGCGAGGAACGCGTCGTCGAGCGTGGCCTGCTCGATGCGCAGGTCTCCGGGGACGACCTGGTGGTGTGCCAGGGCGAGGGTGACGGCGGGGGCCAGGTTCCCCGAGCCGCTCACCACGACCGACTCGCCGTTCCTGGTGACCGTCCGCACCTCGGGCAGGGCCAGGAGCACGGCGTCGTCGAAGCGGGCGGACGGCCGGAAGCGCACCCGCTGCTCCCCGCCCGCCTGGGCGATGAACCCTGCGGGCGTGTCGGTGGCGACCACCTTGCCGGCGTCGATCAGCGCGAGCCGGTCGCAGAGCCGCTCGGCCTCCTCCATGAAGTGGGTGACCAGCACGATCGTCACGCCCGTCTCGCGTACCTGCTCGACCAGCTCCCACGTGTCCCTGCGGGCCTGGGGGTCGAGGCCGGTGGTCAGCTCGTCGAGCACCGCCACGCGCGGCCGGCCGACCAGGGCCAGCGCCACGGACAGCCGCTGCCGCTGCCCGCCGGACAGGTCCTTGAACATGGCGTCCCGCTTGGCGGACAGGCCCACCCGTTCCAGCAGTTCCCTCCAGTCGGCGGGGTCGGGGTAGAAGGAGGCGTACAGGTCCATGGCCTCCCAGACCTTGATCTTGTCCGGCATGGCGGCGCTCTGGAGCTGCATGCCCAGCACGCGGCGCAGCTCGTCGCGGTCCTCGCGGGGGTCCAGCCCGGCCACCCGTATGGTGCCGCCGTCGCGCTGCCGCAGGCCGGCCACGCACTCGACCGCGGTGGTCTTGCCGGCGCCGTTCGGCCCGAGGATGCCGAAGATCTCGCTCTCGGCCACCTCGAACGAGACATCCTCGACCGCCAGGTGCTTCGGGTACTGCTTGCGCAGGTTCCTGACCTCGATGATTTTCATGGTGACGACGCTAGAAGCACCTCATCGAGCGGGTAATCCGGCTGGATGCCCGGCAAGGGTGTATCTAAGTGCAGTGTCATGGAGTGGCTGGTTAACGCACACTGGGGGCATGCTGCGAAGGTACGGTCGCGTTCTGGCGTTGCTCGCGCTCATCGTCGTGCAGGCCGCCATGGCCGGCGTGATGAGCGTCATGCTGCTCCTGTCCTTCGCCCTGGGCATGGTCTTCCTGTTCCCGCCGCAGGCGATGCTGGTCAGGGAGCTGGCCGAGCTCAACCGCAGGCTGGTACGCGACTGGACGGACGTCACGATCGAGTCCCCGTACCTGCCGGCGCCCCCGCCTCCCGTCCCGCAGGCCGACGGGATGTACCGCTCGGACCGCACGCTCTACAAGACCCCCCGCGTGCCGGCCTGGAACAACCGGTGGAAGTGGCTGGTGAGCGACCCGGCCACCTGGCGCGACGAGGTCTGGCTGCTGCTCGATCCGCTGGTGAAGGTGGTGCTGGCGCCGCTGCTCCTCCTGCTCCCCGGGCGCGGGCTGCGCGTCTACGGCCTGTGGAGCAAGAAGCTGCTGGACCCGACCGCCGCCAGCCGCCTGGCCGGCCAGGTGAGCCACCTCCAGCGCACCCGCAACCTGGCGGCGGACTCCCAGGCGGCCGAGATGCGCAGGATCGAGCGCGACCTGCACGACGGCACGCAGGCCAGGCTCGTGGCGATCGGCATGACGCTGGGCGCCGTCGAGCAGCTCGTCGAGACCGACCCGAAGGCGGCCAAGGCGCTGCTGGCCAAGGCCAGGGACGCCTCCTCCGAGACGCTCACGGAGCTGCGCAGGGTCATCCGCGGCATCCACCCTCCGGTCCTCGCCGAGCGCGGCCTGGCCGACGCCGTGCGCGCCCTGGCCATGGACAGCCCGCTCGACGTCACCGTGGAGGTGAGCCTGCCGCACCGGCCGGAGGCCCCGGTGGAGGCGGCGGTCTACTTCGCGGTCAGCGAGCTGCTGTCGAACGCCGCGCGGCACGGCGACGCCCGCACCGCGACGGTGGACATCAGTACCAACGCCGCCACCCTGCGCGTCACGGTGACCGACGACGGCATGGGCGGCGCCGACCCGGCCAAGGGCAGCGGCCTGGCGGGCATCGAGCGGCGGCTGGCCGCCTTCGACGGCGTGCTCGCCGTGCACAGCCCGCCGGGTGGCCCCACGACCGTGAGCATGGAGCTGCCCAACGTGCTGCCCACGTACTGGACGGGCGCGTCGACCAAGATGCCACGCTGGAAGACCGCCACAGTCGTGATCCTCTGGGCCACGGCCTGGTGCCCGACGTTCCCGCAGGGCATCGTGGCCGGGATCTTCAAGGTCTTCGGCATCGAGGAGAAGACCTGGTTCCTCGCGCTGCACCTGCCCGAGCCCTGGCAGTGGCCGACGATCACCGGCATGATTCTGCTCGGCGTCCTCATGCATGTCATGGCCATCCGCATTCCCGCCACGCACGACCGCGAGAAGTTCATGGCGGATGCCACCCCGACGAAACCCTGGTGTTGATGAACCGCGTACTGATCGCCGAAGACCTCTACCTGCTCAGGGACGGCCTGGTCCACCTGCTCCAGGCCCACGGCTTCACGGTCGTGGCGGCCGTGGAGAGCGGGCCCGAGCTGCTGAAGGGTCTGCTGGAGCTGCGCCCCGACGTGTCGATCGTGGACGTGCGGCTGCCGCCCACGCACACCGACGAGGGCCTGCAGGCCTCGCTCGCGGCCAGGAAGCAGATCCCCGGCCTGCCCGTGCTCGTGCTGTCCCAGCACGTCGAGCAGCTCTACGCGCGCGAGCTGCTGGCCGACGGCTCGGGCGGGATCGGTTACCTGCTCAAGGACCGGGTCTTCAACGCCGAGCAGTTCGTGGACGCCGTACGCCGGGTGGCCGAGGGCGGCACCGCCATGGACCCCGAGGTGATCGCCAAGCTGATCGCCAGTAACGCCAGGAACGAGCCGCTGGCCGCGCTCACGCCGCGCGAGCGCGAGGTGCTGGAGGCCATGGCGGAGGGGCGCTCCAACGCCGCCATCTCGCAGCGGCTCTACCTCAGCGAGAGCGCCGTGGCCAAGCACACGGCCTCCATCTTCGCCAAGCTCGGCCTGGCGCCGTCGGACGACGACAACCGGCGCGTGCTGGCCGTGCTCGCCTACCTCAACAGCCGCTGACCTCCCGCGGGGAACCGCTCAGAGTTGTCGGTCGCAGCGGCTATTTTCATAGAGGCATGGCGCGACGAAGAGGTGGTTTCAGGTGAAAATCCGGGTTAACCGCGATGTTCTTGCAGAAGCGGTGGCATGGGCAGCCCGAATCCTGCCCAGCCGTCCCGTGGTGCCTGTCCTGTCCGGGTTGCTGCTGGAGGCAGGTGAGGAGCTCACCCTGTCCGCGTTCGACTACGACGTCTCCGCGCGGGCCGCGGTCGACGCCGACGTGGCGGAGGAGGGGCGGGTGCTGATCCCCGGCCGGCTGCTGGCCGAGATCAGCCGCAGCCTGCCCGCCGACGACGTCGAGATCGTCACCGAGGGCGCGGAGGCGGTGCTGACCTGCGGGAGCGCCGAGTTCGGGCTGATCACGATGCCGGTCGAGGACTTCCCGACCCTGCCGGTCATGCCCGAGAGCATCGGCGCGATCGGCGGCGGCGTGTTCGCCTCCGCGGTCGGCCAGGTGGCGCCGGCCGCCAGCCGCGACGACACGCTGCCGATGCTCACCGGCATCAGGGTCGACATCGAGGGCGAGTCGGTGGCGATGGCGGCGACCGACCGCTACCGCATCGCCGCCCGCGACTTCGCCTGGCGTCCCGCGCGCCCCGACGTCGCCGTCTCCGCCATGGTGCCGGCTCGGGTGCTGGTCGAGGTGGCCAAGTCGCTGCGCGGCGGCGAGGTCTCGATCGCGATGGGCGACGGGGTGGCCGGGTTCGAGAGCGTCGGGCGCAGCACGACCGTGCGGCTGCTCGACGAGCAGTTCATCGACTACCGCGCGCGGCTGACCTCCGACTGGTCGATCAGGGCCGACGTGGCGGTGGCACCGTTCGTCGGGGCGATCAAGCGGGTCGCCCTGGTGGCCGAGCGCAACACCGCCATCCGGCTGTCGTTCAGCCAGGGGCAGGTGCTGATCCAGGCGGGCGGCGGCGACATCGGGCGCGGCGCCGAGGTGGTCCCGTGCGAGCTGCGCGGCGAGGACATCCAGATCGCCTTCCAGTCGCAGTTCCTGCTCGACGGGCTGACGGGCATCGAGAGCGAGCTGGCCCGCATCAACATGGAGTCGCCCACCAGGCCGGCCCTCATCCAGGACGTGCCTGGCGACGCCGCGCCGGCCTTCCGCTACCTGGTCATGTCGCTGCGCCAGACCTGAGTCTCACGACCCTGTCTGGCGCTCGGCGACCAGCCTGAACACCCGCTTGAACTCCGCGTACGCCTCCTCGCCGACCGCCGTGGCGTGCTCCGCCTCCATCTCGGCGAGGACGGCGTCCGACCTGGCCATGTGGTCGAGCCCCTTCTCGGTCGGGACGATCAGCTTGGCCCGCCGGTCCGCCGGGTCGGGCTGCCGCTCCACGTACCCGAGCGCCACCAGCTCGTCCACCAGCGTGCCGATCACCTGCTTGTGCTGGCCCGACTGCGCGGCCAGATCCGTGGCCCTGCTGCCCTCCACGTCCAGGTAGGCCATCACCGCCCCGTGCCTGGGCCGCAGCTCCGGATGCCCCTGCTCGCTGAGCTTCGTGAACAGCTCCCGCTGCAGGGCGAAGAGCGTCCGGCTGGACAGCACGCCGAGATCCGGATCCTCCTGCTTGCGCTGGCTCCTGCGCACCACACACTCCCCAATTAGTCACTAATCTTGACCGTCACTAATTCTTACTATATTGTCGGGTCATGACGACGACGGTGGAACTCACCCGGTTCCGGGTGTCTCCCGAGCGTGCCGGCGACCTGCTCGCGGCACGACCGGGGATGATCGCTGATTTCCAGGCGGACAGGGCGGGATTCCTGGACGCCAAGCTGGTCCGCGTGTCCCCTGGCGAGTGGCTGGACATCGTGGAGTGGCGATCGGGCGCCGACTTCGCCGCATCGCGGGCGAAGGGCGCCAACCTGCCCGGCATCCGGGCCTTCTTCGACCTGATCGACGAGCTTGTCTCCACAGAGGAGGGGACCCTGTCATGACCATCTTGATCACCGGTGCCGGCGGCACCGTTTCCCGCGCCGTGCTGCGCTCTCTCGAAGGCACCGCGGACGTGCGGGTGCTGGTGCGTGACCCGGCCAAGGCGCCGGCGGGCGTGGAGGTCGCGGTCGGCGACCTGGACGAGCCCGCCACGCTCGATGAGGCGTTCCGGGGCGTGAAGACGTTGTGGCTGCTGACCGCCATGGGGCCGCACGCGCCGCACCGCAGCATGAACGCCGTCTGGGCGGCGCGGCAGGCGGGCGTGAGCCACGTGGTGCGCATGTCGGCCATCGGCGCCGCGCACGACGCGCCGACCCGCAACGGCCGCCTGCACGCCCTGTCGGACGTGGAGCTCGCGGCCTCCGGCCTCGACTGGACCATCCTGCGCCCGGCCTTCTTCATGCAGAACCTTTTCGGCTCGGTCAACGGCGACACCCTGTACGGCGCGCTGGGCGAGGGCAGGATCGGCATGGTCGACGTGCGCGACATCGGCGACTTCGCCGCCGAGGTCCTGCGCGCTCCCGCGCGGCACAAGGGCGCCACCTACACTCTCACGGGCCCGGCCAGCATCTCGCTGGGAACGGTCGCGGAGGACCTGTCGCAGGTGTACGGCACGCCGATCGGCTACCAGCCGGTGCCCCTGGAGGCGGGCGTGCGCTCGATGCTGGAGGCGGGGCTGCCCGAGTGGGACGCCAAGGTCACGGGGGAGTACCTGACCGCGTACGCGCAGGGCTGGGGCGACTACACGACCCCTGACTTCGAGAACGTCCTGGGCCGCCCGGCCACGCCGTTCCTCGCCTTCGCCCGCGACCACGCGGCGGAGTTGCGGCCTACGACTCGGTGAGCGCGATGAGAATGTGCTCCATGCAGGCGTGCCCGGCCCGCTCGGCCGCCGCCGCGTCGCCGGCGGCGATGGCCCGCGCGATCGCGTCGTGGGGGATGTAGCTCTTGTTGAGCGACGTGCCCGCGGCGGTGATGCTGGCCCTCAGCGCCGCCGAGAAGTCCTCGTACAGGTCGATGAGCACGAGGTTGTGGGTGGCGTGCGCGACAGCCATGTGGAAGGCCAGGTCGGCCTCGACGAAGAAGTCGGGGTCGTCCAGGTCCCAGGCCCGCTCGCGCTCGGCCAGCGCGGCCTCGATGCGCCTGATGTCCTCGTCGGTGCGCCTGGTGGCGGCCAGGCGGGCCGACTCCACCTCGAGCGCACGGCGTACCTCGAGGATCTCGAGCTGCTCGGCCTGACGCAGCCGGCGCAGCATCGCGCCGGACAGCTCGCTGGTCGCGCGGACGTAAGTGCCGTCCCCCTGACGGCACTCGAGCAGCCCGGCGTGCGTGAGCGCGCGTACGGCCTCACGAACGGTGTTGCGCCCCACCCCGAGCTGCTCAGCGAGCACGGTCTCGGTCGGGATCTTGCCGTTCATCGGCCACGACCCTGATGTGATCTGCTCCTTGAGCTGATCGATCACCTGGTCGACGAGCGAAGCCCGCTGCGCCGTACGCAGACTCACAGTCCGCCTCCTCCGGGGAAACCAGTCATCCTATGAGTCAATGACTGGTAGACCCTAATTATTCCAGACTCAAAACGCCAAATCTGGAGCTCCCGGAGGTTCTAGCGGGACACTGCGGCGTCTACCGTCACCCCTGCCATGGCGGAGCGGACTCCGGCAGCTTCGAGGGCCTTACGATATGCCGCCGTCTGCTGTGCTGTGGCCAGCGCCCTGCCGTACAGGTCGCCCAGCTCGCGCCAGCAGCGGGCAGCCTGCCGGTCGGAGCCGAACACCGGACGGTCGAGCGTGACCAGCAGCTCGTGCGCGTGACGCAGGTGCGCGGAGGCGTCGCCGTCACCGTCGAGCGCGATGGCCGCCAGCACGAGGTGGGCCTCGGCGGGCGTCGTGCCCGAGTGGTCGTGCGAGAGCCCCAGCGCCGTGGTGGCCAGCTCGCTCGCCGCGGCCGGGTCGCCGGCCCGCAGCTTGACCCGCGCGTGCACGATGAGGCTCTCACCGTGCTCCCGCGCAGTGCCGGGGGACGCCGCGAACGCCCTGACCGCGCTCGCGATGAACCGCTCAGCCTCCTCGATCGGCCCGGTGGGGATCCTGGACCAGTGCATGGCGGTCCTGGCGAGCTGCAACGCCAGCCGGGACTGGCGGCCCGCCCCGATCGCGTCGTCGGCCAGGCGCACGGCCAGCGCCGAGTCCTCGCCCGCCGCCGCGGCGGCACTGGCGTGCCACAGGGCCTGGATCTCTCCGGAACGGTCCACAACTTCAGGAACGCCTGACAGATCGAGCACGCGCCTGACGTACGTCAGCTCGGGGGAGTCGCTCTCGCTCTCGCTGCGCGCCTCGATCAGCGCGGCGGCCAGGTCGGTGGCGAGCTCGCCCCGCGTGATGGACAGCCGCTCGGCCTGGGCCAGCGCGGCGGCGGCCAGGTCGCGGGCCCGCAGGCGGTCGCCCGCCCGCTGGTAGCAGCGGCTCAGCGCGATCGTGAGCGGCAGGTCGGCCAGCCGCTCGGGGTGAGCCGCGGCCTCCCTCCTGAGGCGCTCGAACGCCTCGACGGCCTGACCCAGCCTGCCCTGGGCCTCCAGCGCACGCGCCCTGCCGAACCGCGCCTGCGCGGTCAGCATGGCGTTCTCCTCGTCGGCGGCCTTCACGATCTCCGTGAAGCGGTCGGCGGCGATGGACGGGTCTCCGTGCTGCAGCTCGAGCTCGGCGTGACGCAGACCGAGCTCGGTGTCGATGCGCTGCCGAGGCTCGATCCCGTGAAGGAGGAACTCGGTCGTGCACCCCAGGCGCTCGGCGAGGAGCCGGGCCACCACAGGAGTCGGCGTGCGCTTACCCGACTCAATGAGCGAGACATAACTGTCAGACAGGTCGGGTCCGGCCAGCTGGGCCTGAGACATCCGCCTGTTCAGCCGCAGTCCTCGGACGCGGTCACCGATGGTTCCCTGACTCGGCATCTCATCTCTCAGGGCGGGGAAGGGTCAACAACACGCAATGATTGCATGAAGTAGCCGAATCTGGTATCCCCGCGTGAAGAATTTGCCACGCCGAGATTAATCGTCGCTGTCGTCCTTGCTGGGAAAAAGCATCTGACAGACCTCGAGGTACAGTGTTTCCGGATACGGAATGTACTCGACCGTTGACAGAGCCTGATCCTGGCCGGCCGACTCGAGGATGAACTCACCGTAACCGAGCATGCGCCCAAGCAGAGATCTTTGGAAGCTCATGTCGGTGACCTTGCCCAGGGGCATCATCGCGACCTTGCGCGTGATCAGGCCCGTGGTCAGCAACATTCGCTTGGAAGTCACCACAAAGTAATCGACCGACCACTCCGCGACTTTCCAGACGAAACGGATCAGCAGCAGGAGCCAGAGCCACCAGACGACGACGAGCGCCGTGCCGCCCGCCTCGCCGCCGCCGAAGAACTTGCTGAGCAGCCCGGCGACGATGAGGCCGCCGAGCACCTCGGCGACCGGGCGCAGCAGGATGGCAGGATGCCGCCGCACCATGATGACCTGTTGTTCGTGGGGGAGGAGGTAGCGGTTGACCGACGATGGAGCGGAGTCCCCGTGGGTCACAAGTCTCATGAGAGGCTGTTCACAAATTGGGCCAGCGAGTCGGCCGCGTTGAACACCGTGTCGAACGCTCCTCTCACCGCGTCCGCGGCGTCAGCTGGTCGCGCGAACAGGTAGTACGCAACAAATGCGATACCACCGTATGTGAGGACCTTTTTGACCTGCACCGTCGCCTCCGTGCCACTTACCCACTCCACCCGCCAACTACATTACCCACCTGAGTGCCCGGGTAAAGGTGACTTGGCAGGTTAGTTTCGATCTTGCTTAGCCACGCTCGCTGGCCACCAGAGCCAGCACGTGAAGGTGCTTGCGAGCGATGCGCTCGACAAGGCTGGGATGGGCATAGCCGGTGACCTCCAGCGCGCCGTAGTGCGCCGCCTCCACGCACCGCGTTACGGTGGTCGCGGAGTGGATGCCGGCGAACTCGTCGCACAGCACCGTCTCCACGTCCGCGTACGGAGTCGGATCCGTCTCGGTGTGATCGGTCATCGTGCTCCCCCACGCGCATGCGGAAGTTGCCTTCCTGTCTCTTCGTACCCACCTAACCACAGTATGTAACGAAGTGATGACCGCGCGTGACGGGAAAGAGGCTTCTCAGGACTGATCGGCGGTCAGACGACGCCGCGGAGGCGGTCAGGCCACGCCGTAGAGGCGGTCGCCCGCGTCGCCCAGGCCCGGCACGATGTAGCCGTTCTCGTTGAGCCGCTCGTCGAGCGCCGCAGTGACCACGCGGATCGGCTTGCCGGAATTGGCGAACACCTTGTCCATGTACGCCAGCCCCTCGGGCGCGGCCAGCAGGCACAGGGCCGTGACGTCGACGGCGCCCCGGTCGAACAGGAACTGCACAGCCGCCGCCAGCGTGCCGCCGGTGGCCAGCATCGGGTCGACCACGTAGCACTGCCGCCCGGACAGGTCGTCGGGCAGCCGCGTGGCGTACGTCTCGGCCTGGAGCGTGGACTCGTTGCGGATCATGCCCAGGAAGCCGACCTCGGCCGTGGGCAGCAGCCTCGTCATGCCGTCGAGCATGCCGAGCCCCGCGCGCAGGATGGGCACGACCAGCGGGTACGGCTTGGCCAGGCGCACGCCGCTGGCGGGCGAGACCGGCGTCTCGACGGTGACCTCGGTGACCCGCACGTCGCGCGTGGCCTCGTACGCGAGCAGCGTCACCAGCTCGTCCGCGAGCCTGCGGAAGGTCGGCGAGTCGGTGCGGACATCGCGCAGCGTGGTGAGCTTGTGTGCCACGAGCGGATGATCGACGACGAGGGTCTCCATGGGTCACCACGCTATCTCCTGACACGCCGTGCTGAGGACCCCTCACCTGCGAGCTTGGAACGTTACACAGCGTGGCTGGCGGCTCACATCTTTGGTTTTGATCACAATTTGGTCCGAGAGGCACACGCCCGGTGGCCGGGTCTGGAACGATTGGGTCCTGGTGATATCTGTCGTGTCAGAGGTCGGGTGGGGATGGCGATGACAGACGAGGACGCTCTTGACTTCGCCATCGTGGTCTATCGAGAAGATGAATGCTGGCAGGCCGAGCTCCTGCCGGCCACGTTGACGTCCGACCTGCAGGGGCTCATCCATGCCCTGAAGCAGCAGCCCAGCGAGAGCGGCACGATCGGCCTGGTCGCCGTCGGCGACGAGTTCTTCGTGGCGCTGCGGGTCCTGGGCGATCGCGTGGACGTGTTCCTGTCCGACATCGCCGCCTCGTGGGACTTCCCGCTGGCGCGCCAGGTGCTCGAATACCTTGACGTCCCCGTACCGGACGAGGAGGAGCTCGACGAGATCCTCCAGGACGAGGAGACCGTGCTCCCCGCCGGAGATCTGTCGATCTTCGCCGATCTCGGGTTGGACGAGATGGAGCTGGGCATCCTCTCCGGCGACATTGATCTGCTGCCCGAAGATGTGCTGTCCAGCATCGCCGCGCGGCTCGGGTTCTCCGATCCGTTCGAGCGTGCCATCGAATCGGTCTTCGGCTGACCCCCCTGGAGCGCGGACATGGCGTCCAACACCTTTTCTGCGGCCTTCGTCAGGACCACCGACGGCTGGAGCGGGGCCGAGGTCGATCTCGGGGACGCCGAGATCGTCGACGACTTCGGTGACGCGGTCACGGAGGCGCTGGGCCTGACCGGCGACGAGCTGGCCCTGCTCTGTGTCGAGGTCGAGGACGAATGGTTCGCCATCGCCCGGTACCGGGGCGAGGAGGAGCCGCGGGTGTTCCTCTCCGATGTGCACGCCGTCGTGGCCGACAGCCTGGGCGAGCTGTTCGCCGAGTTCGCCGGCGTGGTGCCCGACAAGGACGGCAACGGGCTCGGCGTGCGGCCCGCGGGCGATTTCGAGCTGCTCAGCGATCTGGGTGTGAGCTCCGAGGAGCTGCTGGAGCTGAGCGTGGAGGAGGGCATGCTGCCCGCCGACATCCTGTCGGTGATCGCGGAGCGGCTGTCGTTCGCCGACGAGCTCGACCGCCTGCGGTGACGCGCCGCTCGTCGTGACCTACCAGGAGGCCATGCGCCTGGCTCTGGCGGAGGCCGTCGCGGCCGCCGGCCGGGGAGAGATCCCCGTGGGGGCGGTCGTGCTCGACCCGCTCGGCGAGGTGCTGTCCGCGGCGGGCAACGACCGCGAGTCCGCCGCCGACCCGACCGCCCACGCCGAGGTCCTCGCCCTGCGTCGCGCCGCCGCGCTGCGCGGGGAGTGGCGGCTGAGCGGCTGCACGCTCGTGGTGACGCTGGAGCCCTGCACGATGTGCGCGGGCGCCGCCGTGCTGTCCAGGGTGGACCGGATCGTGTACGGCGCCACGGACGAGAAGGGCGGGGCCGTGGGGTCGCTCTGGGACGTCGTACGCGATCGCCGGCTCAACCATCGGCCCGAGGTCGTCATGGGCGTGATGGCCGAGGAGTGCGGCGCCGTAATAACTCGGTTCTTCGCTACTCGCAGAATCCGGTAAGCTCGTCCGCGGTGGTGTCGCCTAGTGGCCGAGGGCGCACGCCTCGAAAGCGTGTGATGGGGCAACTCATCCGTGGGTTCAAATCCCACCACCACCGCCACCGGAAGGGGCTTCCGACCAGCAGGTCGGGAGCCCCTTCAGTCATGTACGGGCCGTGCGGACCCGGACGGGGCCGGTCGGGAACGGCCGGGAACGGTAACGGTCATCGTTTCGCATTCCTCGGAAAATGATGTTGTAAAGGGCCGCGCGGCCGGACCGGCCCGCTACGCGAGAGGCCGGAACCCGGTTCGTGGCGCTCGTGGTGCAAGAAGCCGGGACCGGTTCTGGGCACAGAAAAAGGGAGCCGCGATTCGCGGCTCCCTTTTTCTTTCTCAGTTGGGCAGTTCGAGGACCCTGGCGTGCAGGATCGATCGTTGGTGCAGCGCCGCGCGCAGCGCCCGGTGCAGGCCGTCCTCCAGATAGAGCTCGCCCTGCCACTGCACCACGTGCGGGAAGAGGTCCCCGTAGAAGGTGGAGTCGGCGGCGAGCAGCGAGTGCAGGTCCAGCATGGCCTTCGTGGTGATCAAAGAGTCGAGCCGGACCTGCCGGGGAGGGATCTGGGCCCACTCGCGGTTCGTCAGACCGTGGTCGGGATAAGGGCGTCCGTCGCCGACTAGCTTGAAGATCACCCCCCTGATTTTAGGAGAGATTCCGATTCCTCGCGCTATCCGCCCGTGTCAGGGCAAGCCCGCTGAGATCACAGTCGGCGGGGGAGCCCTTTTCGTATCCGCGCTGGAAGGCCTCGACGCGTTGCGCGGAGCTGCCGTGGGTGAAGGATTCAGGATCGATTCTGCCCGTGGTGCGTTGCTGGATTCTGTCGTCGCCCACGGCCGCGGCCGCGTCGAGCGCTTCGGAGATTTCCGCCGGGGTGAAGGGCCGCTCGTAGAAGCCGGTGTCGATGGCGTTGCGGGCCCAGACGCCGGCGTAGCAGTCGGCCTGGAGCTCGATGGGGACCGAGCTGCCCGTGTCGAGGGCGCCGAGGAGGTTCTGGACGTGGTGGCCGTACTCGTGGGCGATCACGTACGCCTGGGCGAAGGGGCCGCCCTTGGCGCCGAACTGGCTGTGGAGCTGGTCGAAGAAGCTCAGGTCGAGGTACACGCGCTGGTCGGCGGGGCAGTAGAAGGGGCCGGCGGTCGAGCTGGCCGTGCCGCAGGCGGTTCTTAACCCGCCCGAGTACAGCACGGTCTTGGCCAGGCGATATTCGGAAATTTCCTGCTTCCAGTAGTTCTGGATGCTGTTGACCACGCCCACCACCTGGCACTTCTCCGACTGGTCGGCGTCCCTGCCCGTCTGGCACTGTTCGGACAGGTTGGCCGGGGGCTGCCGCTGCGCGGGCTCGTCGCCGCCCCCGACGTTGTTCAGCACGAACACCAGCACGAGCACGATCAGGCTGACGATCCCGCCCCCGCCGATGACCATGCCTCCGGGGAACCCGGAGAAGCCGCCGCCACCGCCGCCGCTCCCTCCGCGGTCCTCCACCTGCGAGGGGTCCAGGTCGGCCTGGTCCCTGAAATCCATGCTGAGGTCCCTTCCCGCCTTGCCGCCTGGCAGGACCACTGCCCCGAGGGACGCCCGCCTATCGGCCGACTCGCCACCCGGGACAGAAGCCGCCGGTGGACGAGCGGCGACGATGCGTGGATGCCGGGATGCCGCGCGGTGCTGGATGTCACGCGGTGCTGGGATGCCACGCGATGCCTAGATGCCGCCGGTGAAGGTGTCGCACTGGTCGGGGTCGCCGCTCTGGTACCCGGTGCTGAACCACTTCTCCCGCTGCTGCGAGGTGCCGTGCGTGAACGCGTCGGGGGTCACCCGGCCCTGCGTGCGCCGCTGGATGCTGTCGTCGCCGACCGCCGCGGCCGCGCTGAGCGCCTGGTCGATGTCGCTCCGGGAGAACGGCTCCCGGTAGAAGCCCGTCTTGACGGCGTTCTGCGCCCAGACGCCGGCGTAGCAGTCGGCCTGGAGTTCGAGGCGTACGGAGGGGCTGTCGGCGCCGGGGCGGTTGCCGCGGCCGACCTTGTTCATGGTGCCGAGGAGGTTCTGGACGTGGTGGCCGTACTCGTGGGCGATCACGTACGCCTGCGCGAACGGCCCGCCCTCGGCCCCGAAGTCGCGCTGGAGCGTGTCGAAGAACGTCAGGTCCAGGTAGACCTTGCGATCGGCCGGGCAGTAGAACGGCCCCACGGCGGAGTCGGCCGCGCCGCAGCCGGTCTCGACCGCCTGCGAGAACAGCACGGTCTTGGCGGGGGTGTACTGCTTGCGCCTGCGCTCCTGGAACGCCTGGCGCCAGTAGGACTGGATGCTGTTCACCGTGCCGACGACGCGGCAGTCCTCCGACTGGTCGGCGTCGGCGCCCGTCTTGCAGCGCTCGGCCAGGTTGCCGCTGGGGGAGGTCGCCGGAGGGGCGCCGGGCTGCTGCCCGCCGCCCTGCCGGCCGCCCTCGTCGCCGGTGAAGGGCGTGGGCACGATCCCGAACAGGAACATCGCTCCGACCCCCAGGAGCAGCAGCAGGCAGCCGCCGCCGCGGCCGCCGATGGGCAGCATGCAGCCGCCCGGCATCCCGCCGAACCCGCCGCCACCGCCGCCGCCGGGCCGCGGGCCCGAGGCGCGTACGTCCTCGACCTGGGACGGATCGAGTGGCTTGTCATCGTCGAACTGCATCGCGCTCCCCCCGACGCAGTTGTCCCCCGTAGCGATTCGCTTACGCACAGCGACCAAAATTGCCATGATATTTCGGGATCCGCCGGATACTGTGGCTGCCATGACCGGGGGTTTGTTGGGGATTGCACTGATTTCGCTGGGCATGGTGCTCACACCAGGCCCGAACATGATCTATCTGGTCTCCCGCTCGCTCACCCAGGGCCGCCGCTCGGGGCTGATCTCACTCGCGGGCGTCTTCCTGGGCTTCACCACCTACCTGACCGCCACGTGCCTCGGCCTGACGGCCTTCTTCGCGTACGTGCCGGCCGCGTACACCGCGCTCAAGCTGGCCGGCGCCGCGTACCTGCTCTGGATGGCCTGGAACGCGATCAGACCGGGCGGCCTGTCCGCCTTCCAGCCGCGCGAGCTCCCGGCGGAGCGGCCGGGCAAGCTGTTCTCGATGGGCCTGCTGACCTGCCTGCTGAACCCCAAGATCGCCATCCTCTACCTGTCGCTGCTCCCGCAGTTCATCGACCCGTCGATGGGTCACGTGCTGCTGCAGAGCCTCGCGCTCGGCTCGGTGCAGATCTTCGTCGGCACCCTGGTCAACGGCCTGATCGTGATCTCCGCGGGCTCGCTGGCCGCGTTCCTGGCCCGCCGCCCCGTCTGGCTGCGCGTCCAGCGCTACGTCACCGGCACGGTGCTCGGCGCCTTCGCCGTCAACATGGCGACCGACCGCTCCAAGGCCCTGGTCAGCGCCTGAGCGCTGCCCGCGCCCCGGTGCCCGCGGGGAGGCCGAAGACCCGGCGGGCTTCGAGGAGCGCCG
Source organism: Nonomuraea sp. NPDC050202 (assembly GCF_040656115.1). Lineage (NCBI taxonomy): Bacteria > Bacillati > Actinomycetota > Actinomycetes > Streptosporangiales > Streptosporangiaceae > Nonomuraea > Nonomuraea sp. NPDC050202. The sequence goes on from NZ_JBFALF010000014.1 coordinate 98,592, forward strand.
CCCGCGTCGCGGAGCCGGTCTCCACGACCTCCTGCGCGGCCAGATCTGCCACCTCGGGCCCGAAGAAACCGTGATCGGGCAAGGAGACGGCCGCGACCGCGAGCGTCGGGGCGACGCCCACCCGGACGGCCCGCCGCCGCCGGCCCGAAGACGCCACGATCGGCTTCATGCCCCCGGGCCCCGATCCGGCGATATACCCGCCATGTACCGCCAAGCCGTCAGATCGGCCAGGTCCCGGGGCGGGCCTGGCATTCTGTGAACGTGTTCGAGTCAGGAATGCCGCAGCGGGCGGTCGTCGCTCCGTGGTGGCGCTGCGCCTGGTGCCCCCGGACTCGCTCGAAAGACGCCTGGCGGACGCGGACATCGACGGGGCGACCGCCTACACGATCACCGTCCGCGGTTACACCCTCTGGCACGATCGCGGCTTCGCCCACGTCGGGAGGCGGACGGGCGCGTCGTTCAGGAACGAGAGCTCTCCCACCATCCGGCTGGACGTCGCCCACGGCGGCTTCTGCGAAGCGGCCACCTGCACGCCGGAGGACCCCGGGCTCACGTACATCCGCACCGAGCACTCCCACGGCTACGTGGTCCGCCGCGGGCAGGTGGACGTCCGCGTCATGGCTCTCGCGGAGGCGGACAGGACACTCCTGCGCCAGGCCGCGCTCAGCGCCCGCCCTGCCACGGACGCCGAGCTGCTCCGGGGCCTGCCTCCGTGGACGCCCGACGACGCCGGCGCGCGCTTCCACCGATGGCTCCACTCGTTCTGAGCCGGAGGCCGGAACGCCAGAGGGGTCGCACTGAACGACATCGGTGCGACCCCTCTGAACTGGCGGAGGATAGGGGATTTGAACCCCTGATAGGTTGCCCTATACACGCTTTCCAAGCGTGCGCCCTCGGCCACTAGGCGAATCCTCCGCCGACGAGCTTACCGGACTTCTCGGAGTGTGCAGACCATGTTTTCCCGTGGGGGTTCTCGCGGGGTGGAGCGAGCACTGCGGGGTGCGGCTAGACTGTCCAGGGACCCCTCGCGCGGCGTCATCCTGTGAACCTCCCCAGGGCCGGAAGGCAGCAAGGATAAGCGGGCTCTGGCGGGTGTGCGGGGGGTCTCTTCGTTGAGAGCCCCCTCGCAGGCGGGATGGTCGTATGAGCCTTGCGCTGTACCGCAAGTACCGACCCGGGACCTTCGCCGAGGTCAAGGGTCAGGAACACGTCACAGATCCGCTGAGACAAGCTCTGCGCACGGGCCGGATCAACCACGCCTACCTGTTCAGCGGCCCCCGCGGATGTGGCAAGACCTCCAGCGCCCGCATCCTGGCGCGCTCTCTCAACTGCGAGCAGGGCCCCACGCCCGACCCGTGCGGCGAGTGCGAGTCGTGTGTCGCGCTGGCCCCGACCGGCCCGGGGCACCTCGACGTCATCGAGATCGACGCCGCCTCCCACGGTGGCGTGGACGACGCGCGCGACCTGCGTGAGCGGGCCTTCTTCGCCCCCGTCTCCGCGCGCTACAAGATCTACATCATCGACGAGGCGCACATGGTGACCCGCGAGGGTTTCAACGCGCTGCTCAAGCTCGTCGAGGAGCCCCCGCCGCACCTGAAGTTCATCTTCGCGACGACGGAGCCGGAAAAGGTCATCGGCACCATCAAGTCGCGTACGCACCACTACCCGTTCCGGCTGATGCCGCCCGCGACGCTCAAGGGGCTGCTGGAGGAGATCCTCACCTCCGAGAGCGTGCCCTTCGAGCCGGCCGCGCTGCCCCTGGTCGTCCGTGCGGGGGCCGGGTCCGCGCGTGACTCGCTGTCGATCCTCGACCAGCTCCTCGCCGGGGCGGATGAGGACGGCATCACCTACGCCAAGGCCGTCTCGCTGCTCGGCTACACCGACGGCGACCTGCTCGACGAGGTCGTCAACGCGTTCGCGGCCAGGGACGGCGGCCAGATCTTCCACGCGGTCAACCGGGTGATCGAGGGCGGTCACGACCCGCGCCGGTTCGCCTCCGACCTGCTCGAACGCTTCCGCGACCTGGTGATCCTGGCGAACGTGCCCGAGGCTGCTTCCAGCGGCCTGCTCGACCGTCCCGCCGACGAGCTGGAGCGGCTCGTCCAGCAGGCAGCGTCGATGGGCCCCGCCGAGCTGACCCGCGCAGCCGAGGTCTTCAACGCCGGGCTCACCGAGATGCGCGGCGCCACCTCGCCGCGGCTGCTGCTGGAGCTGATGTGCGCCCGCGTCCTGCTGCCCGGTGCGGCGCAGGGCGAGGCGGCGCTGCTGGCCCGCCTCGAACGTCTTGAACGGGGCGGCGCCGTCGCCCAGATGGCCGCCCGTGCCTCCGCCGGTGTGCCTGCCGGTGCCGGGGCCGGCGCGCACGCGGGGGCCGCGGCCGGTGTGCCCGTGGCCTCGTCCGGTGGTGCGCCCGCGGGGCTCGGGACGGTGAGCTCGGTGGGAGCGCAGGTCGCCTCGGGTGGGCACGGCGTGACGGCGCCGGCTCCCGCGGCCGGTCAGGCGCAGTCGGCGGCTGGTGACGCGGCGGGAGCCCCTGCCGCTGCGGCCGCCACGCAGTCCCCGGCGCACGCCGCCCCGGGCGGGAGCGGAGACGGCGGCGGGGGCGACTGGCCCGAGCCCGTACGTCCCGGCGCCGCGGCCGCGTCATCCCCTTCCCCGGCGGCCACCGCCGCTCCTTCCGGAGGGTCGTACCAGGCTGCCGCACCGTCGGGGGGCGGGGCTCCGGCGGCTGGGGGCACGGGTGCCGTCCAGTCGCAGTGGGCCGCCGTGCTGGCCGCGCTCAAGCAGCGCAGCATCGTCGTCTGGGCGAACGTGAGCACCAACGCCCAGGTGGTGGGCGTCGAGGGCAACCTGGTCACGCTCGGGTTCAGCCAGGTCGGCGCGATGAAGAACTTCACCGGCGGCGGCAAGGACGTCGTGGTGGCCGGCGTGCTGGGCGAGGTGCTCGGCGGCACCTGGCGCGTCGAGGCGGTCGTCGGCGGCTCCCCGGCTCCTCGCGGCCCGGCCCGCGCCCCGTCCGCCCCGTCCGCCCCGTCCCACGGGGCTGCGGGAGCCCACGGGGCTGCGGGCGGCGCTCAGGGCGCGCCGGGTCCTCAGGGCGTGACAGGGCCGCAGGTGGTGGCCCAGGGCGTGCCGGCGCCCCAAGGGGGTCAGGCCGCGGGCGGCTCTCAGGGACGTACGGCCTCGCACGGGGCTTCCCACGAGGACGGCGGAGGTCAGGACTCCGACCAGCCTCCGGCCGGCGCGCCGGGACGCCAGACCACGGACGAGTCCTGGCCCGACGCTCCCGACGACTTCGGCCCCGGCGCCCCGCCCAGCCCCGATCCCATGCAGACGGTCAGCGCCGCCCAGCACACGGCCGGCGCTTCCGCGGGCGCGGTGCAGACGGGCGCCGGGCAGACGAGCGCGGGGCAGACGAGCACCGTGCAGACGGGCGCCGGCCTGGCCGCTGCCCGATCGGCGGCCAAGGCGGCGGCTCAGGCGGGGCCGCGCGTTCCGGCTGCCCGTGGCGGGGCCGCGGCCTGGCCCGACGCGATCCCAGGCCGCGACAAGGGCCCCGAGAACGATGACGTGGACCCGCTCAACGACGCCGACGCCGACGTGGACGCCGTCTCGGGGATGGCGCTGCTGGAGCGGGAGCTCGGCGCCAAGGTGATCGGCGAGATCGACCACACCTGATCGCCGGGATCTCCGTGGAGCGCGGCGTGCCCATCTGGGTGCGGCAGAGCCGCGGCGGCCGGGGTCAGGACAGGAGGCGGGAGCGGGCGGCGACGGAGCGGAGGTCCGTCGGCGGGAGAGCGGCCAGGCGCTCCAGGACCTCGTAGTCGTTGCGGCCGTTGCACGTCTGCGCGTAAGCCCACAGCTCGTCAGGCCCTCCGCGCCGCAGCAGGAAGGCCCGCACCTGGGCCTCCAGCTCGTCCCGCTCCCGCCGGATCTCGGGCGACTCCGAGCGGGGCAGCAACGGCCCGGGGTAGGCGCGCGCCAGCGCCGCGGGATCGTCGGACGACAGCAGCCGGCGCACCTTCATGAAGTCGGCTTCCACGGGGCAGACCAGCCGGTACGGCTTGGCGGCGATGGCCTCCCCGAGCTGCCCGCGCAGCCGGTGGATCTCGGCCCTGATGGTCACCGGGTTGCCGTCGTCGCCGTACAGGTGGAAGGAGAGCTGCTCGGCCGTCAGCCCGTGCGGGTGGAGGGCCAGCAGGGCCAGGAGCTCGGCGTGGCGCAGCGACAGGGGGCGGTCGTCGTCGCCGTACGAGGCGGTGGGTGTGCCTTCGCCGAGGAGCGACAGGGTCAGCGCCGGTGGGGCGGCCGTCGGGCTGGGACGCAGGAGGAAGCCTTCGGCGAAGGGCTCGAGGAGGGCGGCGGTGCCGTCCCTGAGCACGAGGCGCCGCCCGGCCTGTTTGCCGAGGCGGACGCGCTCGCCGAGGTCGCCGCCTGGGTCGCCGGAGATGACACGGCCGGTGGACGACAGCAGGATGCCGGGGCGGCCGCGCAGCGACTCGAACCGGCGGCGCAGCCGCTCGTCACGCTCGTGCATGCGCAGGGCGAGCTGCGTCTCGGCGAGCTTGGCCGTGGCGGCCACCAGGGCGACGGTGGCCGGGTGCAGGCTGCGGGCGGTGCCGCTGACGTCGACGCAGCCGATGACGCGCCCCGAGTCGGGGTCGGTGATCGGAGCGGCGCTGCACGACCAGACGTGCAGCACCCGCATCAGGTGCTCCTCGGAGTACACGTGCACGGGCCGGCCGGTGGCCAGGGCGGTGCCGATGCCGTTGGTGCCGACGTCGTGCTCGCCCCACTGGTGGCCGTCGGCCAGGCCGATCCCGTCGGCGCGGCGCATGACGGAGTGGTTGCCTTCCCGCCACAACACCCGGCCGTCGCTGTCCGTAACGATCATGATGTGGCCGGTCTCATCGGCCAATCCGGACAGTGTGCGGGCGAGCAGGGGCAGCAGGGGCTGAAGAGGGTGGGTTCTACGGATGTCCCCCATGGAGGCGGGGTCGTAGACAAGCGGGGCGCTCTTGCCTTCCAGGTCGATCCCCGCGTCCAGCGAACGGCGCCAGGACGCCTTGATCAGATGGCGGGGCGACTCCGGCCAGGCCCCACCTGTCGCCACGGCTTCGTGTGCTCCGCGTAGAAGGCGGGAGTACGTGTCGAGATGGGCGTAACTCATCGGTCACTCCAAGTAGTCAATAAGAGCATCCGTCCTGCGCCCGCTCAGCGCAACCCGTTCAGGGGGATTGCGGAGGGTGATTGAATGAACGCAACGTGTGTGCAACGTTCCTCTGCGTAACGTCCTTGCCCAACGCGTCGGCGTGGTGCGGCCGCTCCGCCGGCGTGATGGCCGGGTCTCGGACGCTGGAGGGGGGCCGAGACCCGGCCAAAACACGCCGACGCCGGCCCGCATCGGGGGAACGAGGGCCAGGTCGGGGCGACGGTTCCGAACGGGGGAACGGGCGTCACACGCGGCACATGGGGCGCGAGCCGGATGGCCCGTACGGAGGTCGGGTGCGAAACGGGGGAACCTGCCAGTACATGACTTCGCTCAAACACCGTAGGCTCGTGGCAGTCAAGAACGCGGAGCCACGAGGAGCGCACGACGGTGAACCCAGGGGATGTCAACCTGCAGCAGCTGCTGGAGCAGGCACAGCTCATGCAGCAGCAGCTTGTGAGCGCCCAGCAGGAGCTCAACGACGCGCAGATCGAGGGCTCATCGGGCGGCGGCCTGGTCACGGCCGTCGTCAACGGGTCGGGCGAGCTGCTCGAACTCAAGATCGACCCGAGCGTGATCGACGCGGGCGACGCGCAGGACACCGCGGACACGATCGCCGACCTGGTGATCGCGGCAGTCCGCGACGCCGTGCGCGCGGCAGCCGACCTGCAGCAGGAGAAGCTCGGTCCGCTCGCCCAGGGGCTGGGTGGCGGCGGCCTCGGACAGTTGCCAGGGTTCTAGGCATGTACGAGGGGGTCGTCCAGAACCTGATCGACGAGCTGGGCCTGCTGCCCGGCGTCGGTCCCAAGAGCGCGCAGCGGATCGCCTTCCACCTGCTGGCGGCAGATCCGGCCGACGTCAAGCGGCTGGCGCACGCGTTGCTGGAGGTCAAGGAGAAGGTCCGCTTCTGCCGGGTCTGCGGAAACGTGGCCGCGGAGGAAGAGTGCCGCATCTGCCGCGACACCCGCCGCGACACGCATGTCATCTGCGTGGTCGAGGAGTCGAAGGACGTCGTGGCGATCGAGAAGACGCGCGAGTTCCGCGGCACCTATCACGTGCTCGGCGGCGCGATCAGCCCGATCGACGGCATCGGCCCCGACGACCTGCGCATCCGGGAGCTCATGACGCGGCTGGCCGACGGCCGCGTCACCGAGCTCATCCTCGCCACCGACCCCAATCTCGAGGGTGAGGCGACGGCTACCTACCTCGCCCGTCTGGTCAAGCCGATGGGCATCAAAGTGACACGACTGGCCAGCGGTCTGCCTGTGGGCGGTGATCTCGAGTACGCGGATGAGGTCACCTTGGGCCGCGCGTTCGAAGGACGGAGGCTGCTGGATGTCTGACCAGTGGAGCGCCCTGGCGGAAGAGATCTCCGGGCACGCGCAGAACTACGTGGACGGCCTGACCAGGATGGCGGGTGGCGAGGGCGGTGACGCCATCTGGTCGATCCTGCTGGTGGAGGTCGCCCAGATGAGCCTGGCGGGCGCCAAGCTCGGCGCCAACCGCGACGTCATCCTCGCGGGCAACTACGAGCCGCCGATGAGCGAGGACCCGGACATCGACGGGGTCCGCACGGCCCTGGCGGAGCGGCTGGAGGCGGTGGACGACTACGCCGAGGTGTTCGACCCGTACAAGGACACCAGCGTCACGCCGTACCGGCTGTCCGACGACCTGACCGCGGTGGCCGCCGACCTCATCCACGGGCTGCGCCACTACCACGCGGGGCGTCCGCACGAGGCCCTGTGGTGGTGGCAGTACTCCTACTTCAACACCTGGGGCAACCACGCGGGCGCCGCGATGCGCGCGCTGCAGGCCCTGGCGGCGCACTCCAGGCTCGACGTGGCCGAGGAGGCCACGACAGTCTGATCATCCACATAGTGGTACGAACCAACAGGCGCATGAGAGGCCCCCAGTAGACTGGCAGCTCACAGTCCTAACCGGGAGACTCTCGTGGCGCTCGTTGTGCAAAAGTACGGTGGTTCGTCCGTCGCCGACGCGTCCTGCATCAAGCGGGTCGCGCAGCGGATCGTCGCGACGAAAAAAGCCGGCAACGACGTGGTCGTGATCGTCTCCGCCATGGGCGACACGACCGACGAGCTGCTCGACCTGGCCGAGCAGGTGTCACCGCTGCCCCCGGGCCGCGAGCTCGACATGCTGCTGACTTCGGGCGAGCGCATCTCGATGGCCCTGCTGGCGATGGCGATCGCCAACCTCGGCCACGAGGCCCGCTCGTTCACCGGCTCGCAGGCAGGTGTGATCACCGACTCCACGCACGGCAAGGCGCGCATCATCGACGTGACGCCCAGCCGCATCCAGGAGGCGATCGACCAGGGCCACATCGCGATCGTGGCCGGGTTCCAGGGTGTCTCGCAGGACACCAAGGACATCACCACGCTCGGCCGGGGTGGCTCCGACACCACGGCCGTGGCACTGGCGGCGGCGCTCGACGCCGACGTCTGTGAGATCTACACCGACGTCGACGGCATCTTCACCGCCGACCCGCGTATCGTGCCCGCGGCGCAGCAGATCCCCAGGATCTCCTACGACGAGATGATGGAGATGGCCGCGTGCGGGGCGAAGATCCTGCATCTGCGCTGCGTCGAATACGCTCGACGGTTCAACCTGCCGATCCACGTACGCAGCTCGTTCAGCACCAAGGAAGGCACGTGGGTCGTCTCCGACCCTTACACCGAAGGAACCGAGATGGAGCAGCCGATCATCTCCGGCGTCGCGCACGACCGGAGCGAGGCCAAGATCACTGTTGTCGGGGTGCCCGACAAGGTCGGCGAGGCTGCCACGATCTTCAAAACGCTGGCCGACGCCGAGATCAACATTGACATGATCGTGCAGAACGTCTCGGCCGCCGCCACGGGTCGCACGGACATCTCGTTCACGCTGCCCACGGCCGACAGCCAGACGGCGCTGACGTCGCTGAAGAAGATCCAGCCCCGGATCGGTTTCGAGTCGCTGCTGTTCGACGACCAGATCGGGAAGGTGTCGCTGATCGGCGCGGGCATGCGCTCGCACCCCGGCGTCACGGCGACGTTCTTCGCGGCCCTCGCCGACGCGGGGGTCAACATCGAGATGATCTCCACCTCGGAGATCCGCATCTCAGTGATCGTCGAGCAGGACGGCGTCGACGCGGCCGTGGCGGCCGCGCACCGCGCCTTCGATCTCGACGCCGACCAGGTCGAAGCCGTGGTGTACGGAGGTTCAGGACGATGAGCAAGAGGCCCAGTCTGGCCCTGATCGGCGCGACCGGCGCCGTGGGCACCGTCATGCGCGACATCGTGTCCTCGCGTGAGGACATCTGGGGCGAGATCCGTCTCGTCGCCTCCGCGCGCTCGGCGGGCAAGGTGCTGCGGGTGCGCGGCGAGGACGTCGTCGTGCAGGCCCTGGCGCCCGAGGTGTTCGACGGCATCGACATCGCCATCTTCGACGTGCCCGACGAGGTGTCGGCCGAATGGGTGCCGATCGCGGCCGGCCGCGGCGCGGTCGTCGTCGACAAGTCCGGCACGTTCCGCATGGAGCCGGACGTCCCGCTGGTCGTGCCCGAGGTCAACCCGCTCGACGCGCGCGACAGGCCGCGGGGCATCATCTCGACCCCCAACTGCACGACGCTGTCGATGATGGCGGCCATGGGGGCGCTGCACGCCGAGTTCACGCTCACCGAGCTGGTCGTCGCCTCCTACCAGGCGGTCTCCGGCGCCGGGGTGGCGGGGTCCGCGCGGCTGTACGACGAGATCGAGGCGCTGGCCGGTGACCGTACGGTCGGTCAGAGCGCCGGTGACGTGCGCAAGGTGCTGGCCAACAAGCTGCCCGAGGAGTCGCCGTTCCCCGCGCCCATCGCGTTCAACGTGGTGCCGTGGGCCGGGTCCAACAAGGGCGACGGCTGGGCCTCGGAGGAGCTCAAGCTCCGCAACGAGTCCCGCAAGATCCTCGGCATTCCCGACCTGAAGGTCTCCGCGACCTGCGTCCGCGTGCCGGTGGTCACGACGCACTCGCTGGCCGTGCACGCGCGCTTCGCGCGTGAGATCACGGTCGCCGACGCGCACCGCATCCTGGAGGCGGCTCCGACGGTGGTCCTCATGGACGACCCCGAGAACGGGATCTGGCCGACGCCTCTCGACGTGGTGGGCAACGACCCGACGTACGTGGGCCGCGTCCGCCAGGCGATCGACTTCCCGAACACGCTCGACCTGTTCGTGTGCGGTGACAACCTGCGCAAGGGGGCGGCGCTCAACGCGGCGGAGATCGCCGAGCTGGTGGCTGCCGAGTTCTGATCCTCAGCCGAAGGGTGTGGCGTCGTGCGTCCTGCGCGGCGTCACACCTTTTTCACGGGTGCGCGCCGTGGCCCTGTCACCTGAACAGGATGTCCCAGTGGTCGCCCTCGTCGAAGAACGTCGTGCCCGACTTCGACTTGTAGATCCTGGCCCCGTCGCTGCGTACCCCGGCCCTTTCATGATTTTTCATGATGTGCCGGTCGATGCAGGCGTTGTGGGAGATGTCGAGCTTGTAGCCGTTCCCGTGGCTGAAGTGGCCGGGCGCGTGGCCCCGCTCGGTGCCGCCGGTCACCATGATCGGGCAGCCGCTTCTCTGTTTCAGCTTGATGGCCTTGGCGATCGTCCCGGTCCGCACCCGATCCAGCGACGTGCAGTGGTGCATGTGCTTGCTGGTGCAGTTGCCGGTGGACTGCGTGCGCAGCCCCGCGCTCCTCAGCCACCCGTTCGCGGTCGCGTGGGACATCCGCATGGCGGCCTTCCTCGGCAGGGCCCGCGTCAGATCGACCTGAGCGCGCTTGAGAGCGGCGTGCGGGCGTGCCTGCGGCATCCGGGCCACCCCGGTGCGTACGGGGCTCTTCAGCGCCTTCGTGGCCGCTTCCCGCGCCCCGGACCTTCCGGCCCGCCCGGCCTGCCCGGCCCGCCCGGCCCGCTCGGCCTTCGAGGCGGCGGCGTCGTCGGCCCTGCGCCCGCGGACCACCTCGTCCTGATCCGCGACGGCCACCTGGGCCTGATCGGCGGCGTCCAGCGGCCACTGGGCGTCCATCTCCGGCCAGTCGCTCATGTCCGAGAGCATGGGCTCGTCGTACGCCCACGGGTACGGCCCCATGTCGTACGCGTCCGAGAGGATCTCGGCCGCGGACGGTACGGGCTCGTACACGGGCAGGCCCTCGTACAGGCCGCTCCGCGCCGGTGACCCTTCGGGGTGGGTGGCGGCGGAGGCGGCCGAGGCCAGCGCGATTATGGTGATCTCAATGCCGAGGAGCGCGACGATGATCAGCCGCACTGTTCCACGTATCCACATGTCGATGCCTTTTCGCGGAAATAGCCCTTCCGCCTGAAACGACAATCCCACCTTTCACAGGAGATAACTCGTGCCGCGGGGACGACTTTGCCTTGTGGCGGTGATCACCGTGCGGCTCCATGACCTAACCTCGCTCGACGACGTAAAGTGACGAACGTGTCCGAAGCCCGAAACCGAGGATCGGAGAGCACCCGAGAGGTCATCGTCGAGACGGCCTTGCGACTGTTCAGGGAGCGCGGCTTCGACGCGACCACGATGCGGGCCATCGCCGCCGAGGCGGGGGTGTCGGTGGGCAACGCCTACTACTACTTCGACAGCAAAGAGGCGCTGATCCAGGCGTACTACGACCGCGCCCAGGAAGAGCACGAGGCGGCCTGCCGGGAGTTCCTGGCCACGGAGGAGTCGTTCGCGGGCCGGCTGAGCGGGGTGCTGCGCGAATGGGTGCGCGTGTCCGAGCCGTACCACGAGTTCGCCGTGAAGTTCTTCAAGCACGCGGCCGAGCCGACCAACCCGCTGAGCCCGTTCAGCAAGCAGTCGTCACCCGCCCGCGAGGCGTCGATCGCCATCTACCGGGAGGTCGTGGAGGGGTCGCGCGACCGGATGAACGCCGAGTTGCGTGAGGAGCTGCCCGAGCTGCTGTGGTTGCTGTCCATGGGCATGGTGCTGTTCTGGGTGCACGACACCTCGCCGGGGTGCGCGCGTACGTACCGGCTGATCGAGGTGACGGTGCCGCTGGTGGACCGGCTCGTCGGGTTGTCGCACCTGCCGGGGCTGCGGGGGATCACGAAGGACTTCATCGCGGCGGTTCACGAGCTGCGGGCCTAGGGGAACATACCGGTCGGTTGGTAGGGTCGTATCCCGACGATCTGGAGGCCGTGCATGAACTGGGGCATGACCATTCCCTTCTACGACCGCTCGCTGGCCAAGTCGCAGGACCTCATCGCCGAGCTGCCCGGGCTCGGCTACACCGACCTGTGGTCGGCCGAGGTGAACGGGGTGGACGGGTTCGTGCCGCTGGCCCTGGCCACGCAGTGGGCGCCGCAGGCCAGGCTGGGCAGCGCCATCGTGCCCGTCTCGACGCGCGGCCCGGGGCTGCTGGCCATGTCGGCGGCCACGCTGGCGGACCTGGCGCCCGGACGGTTCGTGCTGGGCATCGGGGCCTCCTCGCCGGCGATCGTCGAGCGGTGGAACGCGGGCACGTTCGACAAGCCGTACGCGCGTACCCGCGACACGCTGCGCTTCCTGAAGCAGGCGCTGGCGGGGGAGAAGGTCTCGCAGGCGTACGAGACGTTCGAGATCAAGGGCTTCAAGCTGGAGCGGGCCCCGAAGACGCCGCCGAAGATCGTGCTGGCGGCGCTGCGTCCCAGGATGTTGCGCCTGGCCGCGGCGGAGGCCGACGGGGCCATCACGAACTGGCTCTCGCCCGACGACGTGCGCAAGGTGCGCGCCGAGATCGGCCCGGACACCGAGCTGATCGCCCGCCTGTTCGTCTGCGTGGACACCGACACCGAGCGCGTCCGCGAGACCGCCCGGTGGATGCTGGCCAGCTACCTGACCGTCCCGGTGTACGCGGCCTTCCACGACTGGCTGGGCCGCGGCGAGGTGCTGCGCCCCATGCACGAAGCCTGGGCGGCCGGCGACCGGCAGGCCGCGCTCAAGGCCATCCCCGACGAGGTGGTGGACGCGCTGATCGTGCACGGCGACGCCGCCACCTGCCGGGCCCGGATCAAGGAGTACATGGCCAACGGGCTCGACACCCCGGTCCTCGCCCCCATCCCGGGCGGAGACGTCCCCATCGACCAGGCGGTACGCGAGCTCGCTCCGGAGAGGTGACGGCCATGCACGAGGTGCTGAGGATGGACGCCGTCGGCCAGGCCGAGGCGGTCAGGAACGGCCAGGTGTCGGCCCGGGAGCTGGCCGAGGCCGCGATCGCCCGCATCGAGGCCGCCGACGGGGAGCTGAACGCCGTCATCCACCGCCGCTTCGAGCGCGCGCTGGCCGAGATCGACGCGATCCCGGCCGACGCGCCCTTCCGCGGGGTGCCGATCCTGCTCAAGGACCTGGGCTGGCGGGAGGCCGGGGAGCCGTACAGCGCGGGCTCCGCCGTCCGTGACGGGCTGGTGGACGCCGCTGACGGGTACGGCGTCGTACGGCTGCGCGAGGCCGGGTTCGTGCTGCTCGGGCGGACGAACACGCCCGAGTTCGGCAGCACGATCAGCACGGAGCCGGTGGCGTTCGGGCCGACGCGCAACCCGTACGACCCGGCGTACTCGGCGGGCGGATCCAGCGGCGGCTCGGCGGCGGCGGTGGCGGCCGGGATGGTCGCGCTGGCCACCGCGAGCGACGGCGGCGGGTCGATCCGCATCCCGGCGTCCCTGTGCGGCCTGGTGGGGCTCAAGCCGACGCGCGGGCGCGTGAGCCTGGGGCCGGCGATGGGCGAGGGGTGGAGCGGGTTCTCGTGCCCGGGGTTCGTCACCAGGAGCGTGCGTGACACGGCCGCGGCGCTCGACGCCGTCGAGGGCATGCGCTCCGGCGACCCGTACGGCGCGCCGCCCCTGCCCGGCAGGCTCGCCGGCGAGGCGGGCCGGGATCCCGGCAGGCTGCGGATCGGGTTCCTGACCACGCATCCCAGGGGCGACGTGCCGGAGACGCCCGAGCTGACCGAGGCCGTCACCGGGGCCGCCGCGCTGCTGGAGTCGCTCGGCCACGACGTCGCCCCCGGCGGCCCGCGCGCGCTGGCCGAGGCCGACTTCCCCCTTCACTTCGGCGCGATCGTGGCCGACAACCTGGCCGCGCACGTCGCGGCGCTGAGCGAGCTGCGCGGCAAGCCCGTGGAGCTGGAGGAGCTGGAGCCGCGCAACGCCGCCATGGTGCGGGCGGGGCGCGGGCGCAGCGCCCCCGACCACATCAGGTCCCTGCAGTGGGTGGACGGTTTCCGCCGCCGCATGGCCGCCTGGTGGGACGAGGGCCACGACCTGCTGCTGATGCCGTCGCTGGGGGTGGCGCCGTTCCCGCTGGGCTGGATCCCGCCCGACGACCTCAGCATCGCCTTCGGCCGCACCGCGCACGCGGTGAGCTTCACCTCGCCGGTCAACGCGACGGGTCAGCCCGCCGTGTCGCTGCCGCTGCACAGGACCGCGGCGGGCCTTCCGGTGGGCGTGCAGCTCGTGGCCGCGGCCGGCCGGGAGGATCTCCTGGTACGGGTGGCGGCACAGATCGAGCAGGTCAGGCCGTTCGAGCACCTTGCCATGCCGTGACGTAGGGAACTCCTACCCCCGGCGACGCGTTATGTCGTGAAAAGCCGGGGGTAGGGGGATCGACATGATGGCGAAGGCAGCACGGGCAGCGGCGGCATGGCGGACCTACCGCGAGGTGACCAAGCCCGGGTCGCCCAAACTGACGACCAGGCTCAGGGCGATCCCGCGGATGGCGGGCGCGGTGATGCGCGGCGAGTACGCCGGCATGGGCAAGGGCAAGCTGGCCATGCTCGGCCTCGGCGTGGTCTACCTCATCTCGCCGATCGACGTCGTGCCCGACTTCCTCATGCTGATCGGCGTCGCCGACGACTTCGGCGTCTTCCTGTGGCTGATGGCCTCGCTGCTCGGCGAGAGCGGGCGGTACGTCGAGCACGAGCGCCACGTGATCCAGGCCAGGCTGGAAGAGGGTTAGATCTCCTCCATCCGCAGCCAGGCCCGGGAGGGCAGCGGGTGCCCGAAGAGCCGGGCGGCGTTGCCGTAGGCGACCCTGGCGATGTCGGCGGGGGGCAGCGTGCCGAGGTTGCGGGCCACCGACTTCTGGGTGTCGGGCCAGGTCGAGTCGGAGTGCGGGTAGCCGCTCTCCTGGAGCACGTGGTCGAGGCCGACCGCGAGCCGCACCCCGGACAGGGCGTGGTCGTCGAGCGTGCCGAAGAAGAAGTTGCGGCGCAGCACCTCGCTCGGCTTGATGCCGCCCTCCCACGACGCCTCGCCGGCGACCGGGTGGTCGAGGGCGTAGTCGGCGCGCTCGGCCAGCATCGGCAGCCAGCCCACGCCGCCCTCGACGATGAGGATGCGCAGCGAGGGGAAGCGCAGCGGCACGCCGGACCAGAGCCAGTCGGCGCAGGCGAACATGGCGCTGGTCGGCATCAGCGTGGTGATGGCCTCGATGGGCGTGTCGGGCGACGGCACGGGCGACCAGGAGGAGTCGCCGGTGTGCAGGCAGACCACGGTGCCGGTCTCCTCGCAGGCGGCGAAGAACGGATCCCAGTGGCCGGTGTGGATCGACGGCAGCCGCAGCCGGGTGGGGAACTCAGGGAAGACGACGGCCTTGAAGCCCCTGGCGGCGTTGGCGCGGATCTCCTTGGCCGCCACGTCGGGGTCGGGCAGCCACGGCAGCTGCAGGCCGATGATGCGCTCGGGGTAGGTGCCCGCCCAGACGTCGATGTGCCAGTCGTTCCACGCCTTGACCAGGGCCAGGCCGAGCTCCTGGTCGCGGGTCCTGGCGAACGGCATGCCGGCCTGCCCGGCGAGCATGCCGGGGAAGCAGAGCGCGGCCCAGATGCCGGCGACGTCCATGTCCTGGACGCGGGCCTCGATGTCGTGGCAGCCGGGGCGCATGTGCTCGAACCTGACGGGGTCGAGCGTGCGCTGCTCGCGAGGCAGCCCCGCGCCCACGTCGATGCCGGCGCACGGGTAGGTCGCGCCGTTGTAGCGCCAGACCTGGTGACCCGCCTCCGTCTCGACTACCTTCGGCGCGGCCTCGGCGTATTTCTCCGGCAGGCGGCCTTCGAACAGGTCGGGAGGCTCGATCAGGTGATCGTCGGCAGAGATGATCACATAGTCGCGCCGCCTGGGGTCAGGGTCGGGGAGCAGCGGCGTAGTCACGCAGGTAACCGTACGACGGCGGGATAACGTCGAACAAGCTGCGACGTATCCGTTGGGTATCCGAGGGGGTTTTTGACCCGGGACCGCCGGGAGGGGGATGGCTGGCGATCCCGGGAGTGGCGAACCCGCCTCGCGCAGGGACGGGTCCGCACGCCCACTACCCCGGCGGTGCCTGTTCAGTCAGCAAATGTCCGCGGAGTTCGGAGATTGCCGCGGGGGAGAGCCCGAGAACCTCCCTGACGTAGCCCTCGACGGAGCCGTGCCGGGCCGTGAGGTCGGTGAGGAAGAGCCGCATGGCCTCGGCGGGCGCGAGCCCGAACCCCGGCCACAGGGGCGCGTCGGGGTGCCGCCTCGTCCAGTCGGCGACGAAGCGCTCGGTGGCCAGGCCGGTGAGCGCGTAGTCCGCCACGATGTCGTCCTGGCTCACCCCCGCCAGCGACAGGACGAGCGCGGTGAGCACTCCCGTACGGTCCTTGCCTGCCGCGCAGTGCACGACCACGGGCGCGTTGTCGGCCCGCGTGATGGTCTCCAGGGCGGTCCTGAGGTTCTCGACGCCGTCCTCGGTGACCTCCAGGTAGCGGTCGGCGAGGTAGCGGGCGACGCCCAGCTCCTCGCTGAAGGCGCCGGTGTCCCAGCGGCGCCCTTCGATGGGCAGGTTCTGGTAGTGCTGGCCCTCGGACTCGGGGACCCGTCCGGCCTTCTCGACCTCGTACGGGTGGCGCAGGTCGATGACGCTGCGCACGCGCAGCGCCCGGAAGGCCGTCAGGTCGGCTCCGGTCAGCCAGCCCAGTGAGTCGGCCCGGTAGAGCCGCTGCCATCTGACGGTGCGCCCGTCGCCGGCGGCATAGCCGCCTACGTCGCGGAAGTTGCAGAGATTGGTGAACTCGATGTGGCGGATCACCCTTAACAGACTAATTGGCGGGGGTCTTCGCCTCCGGGACCCCAGCTGTCTCCTTGGCCCCCTGCGTTTTCCGCTCCGCGAGCTCGCGCCGGATCAGCAGTACCCAGCCGCCGACCGCGATGCCGATGAACAGCCACCACTGCACGCCGTACGCCAGGTTGAGCCCGCCTCCCGCGCCGACGTCGGGCTCGGGCACCGGCGCGGGCGCCGAAGCGGGCCTGGGCTGCTGCTCGGTCAGCTCGACGTAGCCGCCCACGAGGCGGTAGGGCAGGCCCTGCCCGATCTTGCCGGCGTCGATGAGGAGCACCTGGCCGGCAGGCAGGCCGGGGCGGTCGGTGATGCCGCTGTTCTCCTCGGTCTCGCTGGGGCGTAGCCGCCCCGTTACAGTTACCTGCCCGGTGGGCGCGGCGGGCACCTCGGGCGCGGCGTCGGCGGTGGCCCCGGCGGGCACCCAGCCCCGGTTGACGAGCACGCCCGTGCCGCCACCGGTGACCAGGGGGGTCAGCACGTAGTAGCCGTTGCGTCCCTCCTGGGGGCGGCGGCGGACGACGAGCTCGTGGGCCGCGTCGTACGTGCCGGCGACCGTGACGCGCCGGAACCGGTCGTCCTCCTCGACCTGCCGGCCCGCGCTCGCCAGCCGCTCCAGTGGCACGGGCGCGGCCTCGATGTTGGCGGTCACCCGCTCGCTGTTGGCCGAACGCTCCTCGAACCGCCCGAACTGCCAGCGCCCGAGGAACACGAAGGCGGGGATGACCAGGAGCACCACCACGTGGAGCGCGAGCCATCTGGGCGTCAGCAGGAACCGGTACACGCCTTCCAGGTTAGGCACCGCCACCGGTGGTCCCGCACTCAGGCGCTCCGGACGTCGGCACCTTCCCCGGGAACGGGCGTGACCTCGCGCGGCCCGCCCACCTCGTGGCCGTCCACGCAGCGGAAGCGCAGCTCGATGGGGGCGCCGCAGTCGCGGTGGGTGAGGATCACCGGCGGGCCCTCGTCGCCCGTCAGGTGCTTGTCGCCCCAGTGCATGAGCGCGACCAGCAGGGGATAGAGGTCGCGGCCCTTCTCGGTGAGCCGGTACTCGTCGCGCTGCCGCTGCCCCGGCTCGCGGTACGGCTCCTTGCGCAGCAGGCCCTCGTCGACCAGCCGGGCCAGGCGCGCGCTGAGCACCTGGCGGGGGGCGCCGGTGATCGCCTGCATGTCGGCGAACCTCCGCACGCCGCTGAACGCCTCGCGCAGCACCAGGAAGGTCCACTTCTCCCCGACGATGTCCAGGGTGCGCTCGATCGAGCAGTTGTTCACCCGGAAGGGAACGTTCATTTTTGCATTATACCTGAGTTCAGTTGACAGACTCAGCCGTCGAGGAGCAGGCTGGGTCTATGCAGGGAACCCAGATCCGCCCGGCCCGTCCCGACGACGAGGAGCGGATCAGACGCTTCCTGGCCGGCCTGTCGCTGCACACGCAGACGCTCCGGTTCTTCACCGGCGTCTCCAAGCCCGCCGCCGGCCTCGTCCGGGTACTGCTGTCGGTGGACGAACGCCGCGACGCGCTCGTGGCGACCACGGAGTGCGGTGAGATCGTCGGCCACGCCATGAGCTTCAAGGGCGACTGCGCCGACGTGGAGATCGCCGTGGTCGTGGCGGACGAGTGGCAGGGCCGCGGCCTGGGGCCGAGGCTGGTGGACACGCTGCTGCTGCGGGCCTCCGTGCGCGGTGCCAGGACCGTGGGCATGGACGTCCTGGGCGAGAACCGGCGCGTGCTCAGGCTCATCCGGCGGCTCTGGCCGGACGCCACGATGACGGTGGCTTCCGGGTCGGTCGAGGTAACCGCTATGATCGATCAGGCTGGCCTATTTGCGGAACAAGGTTCTGGTGCCACACCATTGACAGTGTGAAGAGTGTCAAGAACGGACGCGACGGCCGCACACGCATCATCGAGGGCGCCCTCCGCCGTTTCAGCCAGGACGGCGTCTCCGCCACCACCCTGGCCAGCCTCCGTGAGGAAAGCGGCGTCAGCGTCGGCAGCTTCTACCACCACTTCGCCAGCAAGGAGCACGTCTTCGGCGTGCTGTACGGCGAGATCCTCGACTCCTACCAGGCCAACTTCCTCGCCGAGCTGGTCCGCCACGAGGACGCCCGCGCCGGCATCGAGGCCATCGTCGCCTTCCACATGCGGTGGGCGGGCGAGCACCCCGAGCGGGCCAGGCTGCTCATCAGCGAGCGTCCGCCGCGCAAGCACGAGCCGGGCGGCGCGGAGGTGGCGGAGGCGCGTCGCGCGTTCTTCCGCCAGGTCTCCGACTGGTGGCGGCCGCACATGAAGAACGGCCGGCTCCAGCCCGTCCACGCGACCATGTGTTACGTGCTGTGGCTCGGCCCTGCGCAGGAGATGTGCCGGTTGTGGTTCGCGGGGGCGCACACGCCGACGGAGGAGGAGATCAAGGGGCTGGGCGAGGCGGCCTGGCAGAGCCTGCGCCAGCGGGCGGAATGAACCCTGCGCGGGGAGCGATGATCTGAGCACCGTCTGTGGTGTTATTGTCCAAATGTGAGACGACCTCGGGCGCTGGTGCTGCCCACCTTGCCGGAGCGCGCGCTCGCCCGCCTGGGTGAGATCGCCGAGCTGACCGAGGTTCCCGCACGACCGAGCCTCGGCTTCACCGACGAGCAGCTGGCCGACCTGGTCATCGAGACCGGCGCGACCGTGCTCATCACCGACGGCGACCAGGTGCGCACGTCGGTGCTCGGCCTGCACCTGGACGTCGTGGCCAGCATGGGCCCGCCGGCGAGCGTGGATCTGAGGCTGGCGGCCGAGCGCGGGGTGACCGTCCTGCACGCCCCCGAGCGCGACTCCGAGGCGGTGGCCGAGCTGACGCTCGCGCTGCTGTTCGCGGTGAGCAGGAACATCGTCAGCGCCGACCGCGAGGTGCGCAGGGGGCGCGTCTACCACGCTCCCGTCCACCAGAGCAGGGTGCCTCCGGCGCAGCGCCACCGCGGTCGCAGGCTGACCGGGCGCACGTTCGGCATCGTCGGCCTGGGCCGGGTCGGCAGGGCCCTGCGCTGGCGGTGCGAGGGCCTGGGCATGAAGGTGATCGTCTGCGACCCGTTCGTGGCGGAGGCCACCCACACGCTGCCCGGGCTGCTCGCCGAGGCCGACGTGGTCTCCTTGCACGTGCCGCTCACCGAGGAGACGCGGGGATTGTTCGGCTACACCGAGTTCGGCGCGATGCGGCCGGGGTCGATCTACCTCAACACCTCGCGCGGAGCGCTGCACGACCTGCGGGCGCTGGTCGACGCGCTGCGCGAGGGCCAGGTGGGCGGCGCCGGGCTCGACCACTTCGAGGGCGAGTGGCTCGACCGGGCCCATCCCCTGACCCGGCTGCCGAACGTGGTGCTCACGCCCCGGCTCGGCGAGGCCACCGGGGAGAGCCGCGAGGAGCTGGCGGAGACGCTGGTGGAGGACATCGCGCGGCTGCTGCGCGGGGAGCGGCCCGCGCACGCGTACGTGCCCGCGTGGAGGGCGTAGCGGCGGATCAGGCCAGCTGGCGCAGGCGTGTGGGAACGTGCCAGCTCGCGCGGTCGAGCGAGATGTCCAGCCGCAGGTCACCACGCTGCCTGCGCAACCCAGGCACGCGCACCCTGTCGTGCACGTCGAACCTGCCCCGATGCGGATAGCCGAACCCCAGCTCACCCGGCAGCACCCGAAGATCATCACGGTTGCCGCAGCGCGGGCACGTCCACGAGACCAGGTCCAGGCTGCGGTTGTAGTCGGAGCAGGCGCTGAAGTACTCGTCCGGCCTGAATCGGGACTCGCAGGCCAAGCAGGGGATCAGCATGAGGTCCGCTCCTCGGGACGACGTTTCGGTACGCATAGAGATACCGCGCGTCACTTGTCCGTCGCTTGCAGAATGCTTGGGTGTTTAAGTAACAGTATGAGCACTGTCGGTATCAGATCATGCTCGTGAGCCGGCGGTGAAAGGATGCTCCTGTGGAACGACTGCGCCATCACCTCCTCGACACCGGATACACGATCGACGGCGTGCGCGAACGCCTGGGCAGCATGGCGGCCTCGGCGCTGGCCCGCGAGGAGCTGGTGCCGGCCCTGCGCGCGACCGCCGGCGGCGACCCGCTGGGCACGCTGATCAGGCTGTGGTGGCTCGGCGTCCCCGTCCCGGCCAAGTCCGTGCCGCCGGAGGTGCTCGAATCGGGGCTGGTCGAGGCCGACGGCGACCAGGTCTCCGCCACCGTGCACCTCCAGCCGTGGGAGACCGGCGGCTACCTGGTCTCCGACAGGAAGGTGCGGCCCGGCGACCCCGCGCTGCGGCCCGACCACGTGGTGGGGGCCGGTGGCGCCTCGGCCAACCTGGCCCAGCTCGTCACCCGCCGCCCGGTGGGGCGCGCCCTCGACCTGGGCACCGGGTGCGGCGTGCAGGTGCTGCACCTGGCGGGGCGGGCCGAGCGGATCGTGGCCACCGACCTCAACCCGCGCGCCCTGGAGCTGGCCCGGCTGAGCTGGGAGCTGTCGGGGGTGGGCGAGGTGGACGCGCGCGCGGGCTCGATGTTCGAGCCGGTCGAGGGGGAGCTGTTCGACCTGGTCGTGAGCAACCCGCCGTTCGTCATCGCGCCGGCCCGCGCGGGCAAGCTGACCTACCGGGAGTCGGGCCGCGAGGGCGACGACTTCTGCCGCGACCTCGTCCGCCGCACGCCCCGCCACCTCAACCCCGGCGGCCAGGCGCACTTCCTGGCCAACTGGCTGCACGTCGAGGGCGAGGACTGGCACGACCGGGTCGGCGGCTGGCTGGGCGAGACCGGCTGCGACGCCTGGGTGGTGCAGCGCGACGTGCAGGACCCGGCCGAGTACGTCGAGCTGTGGCTCAAGGACGCGGCCGAGCAGGGCACGAGCGCGTACACCGAGCACTACGACCGGTGGCTGGGCTGGTTCGACGAGCGGCGGATCGAGGGCATCGGGTTCGGCTGGATCACGATGCGCAACTCCGGCACGCTCGACCCGGTCGTGCGCGTCGAGCACCTCGCCCACCAGGTCGCGCTGCCGGTCGGCGACTACGTCGACTCCGTGATCGACGCCATCGCCGCCGCGCACCGGGCGCAGGGGCTGGACGCCGCGCTGCTGCGCACCGCCGACGGGCTGCTCGACGAGCGCATCGGCCTGCCGGGCGCGGAGGACCCGATCCGCATCGTCCTGCGCCAGACGCAGGGGCTGCGGCGCAGCAGGGAGGTCGGCACGGTGGAGGCCGCGCTGGCCGGCGTGTGCGACGGCGAGCTGGCGCTCGGGCCGCTGCTCAACGTGATCGCCGAGCTGGTCGGAGACGGCGAGATCCCCGACTCCGACGCGGTCAGGCCCTTGATCGCGGAGGGTTACTTCCTCCTTTGATCGGGTGTTGATCGGACGTCAACCCCGGTGTTGGATGCTGGGGGCCTGGACACGGACCTGGGGGGTTCGAGGGCCGTGTCAGGTCCGGCCGGTCGTCCGGAGTGAGGCGGCTAGCCGTTGCGCGGAGCATCCGGATAACCGGGCCCCCTAGCGACGCGTGACGGCAGGATGGCCGGCCGGGCTGAACACATCCGATTTCCTAGGGACAGCCTTGATCAACCATGTGTGGATGACACGTCTGGACGACGAGCTGTACTCAGGACTCGACGACGGGCCCATCGCCGGCGGGTTCGGGAGTGGAGAGGCTGTCGAGCAGGACCTTGAGATCCCCGGCCTCGGGAGCGCCGAGCCTGGAGAAGATGTCGAAGGCCTGCCGTAGACAGTCCAGGCTTCTCGTCGTGCTGCCGAGACCGCGCAGCGCCTTGCCCAGCACGGTGAGCGAGAGCGCCTCGCCGTACGGGTGGCCGATCTCGCGGGCGACCACCAGCGCCTGCTCGGCGTGGCGGACCGCGTCGGGATACCGCTCGGCGGCGATGAACGTCTCGGCCAGCCGGGAGCACACCCGCTGCTCCCAGACGCGCTGCTTGCTGGCGCGGAAGAAGGCCAGGCACTCGGCGTGGTGGTGCACGGCCTCGGTGAGGCGGCCCACCCTGCTCAGGACGATGCCGAGATGGTAGCGGGCGCGGGCGGTGCCGGCGCCGCTGCCGATCTCGGTGAAGATGGCCAGGCCCTTCTCCGCCGCCGCGATCGCGTCCTCGGCGCGCCCCAGGCCGAGGTGGTCGCGGGCCGAGTAGCTGAGGACCAGCGCCTCGCCGGCCGGCACGCCGTTCTCGCGGTACCACCGCATGGCGGCCTCGAACAGCGACAGCGCCTCGGTGTGGCGGCGCTGGCGGCCGACGACGACGGCCAGGGCGTTCAGCACCTCGCCGGTGACGATCTTCTCCTGGCGGGCGCGCGACAGCTCGTGCACGATCCTGAAGTGCTGCTCGGCGTCCTTGAGCCGGTTGTCGGCGAACAGCACCCGGCCCAGCACGTAGCGGGCACGCAGCTCGCTGCCCTGGTCGGCGTTGCGCTGCGCGGTGGCCAGCACGGCCCTGGTGCTGTGGTCGAACTCGCGCGTGTGGGTGCCCGCCTCCAGCAGCGGCTCCATCGCCACCAGCAGGTCCGCGGCGGGCAGCAACTGCTCGGCGGTACGGGCCGTCGCGGCGGCCTGGTCGATGGCCGCGAAGAGCGAGTCGCCCTCGGAGATCAGCCAGGCCACGGCCTCGTCCACGCTCGTGAAGGTGAGCCCGCTGCCGACGACCACGAGGTTGGCGGGGATCATGCTGCCCTCGTAGGCCAGGGTGTGCGCCGACTGGGCCGAGGCCAGGTAGAAGCCGAGCAGCCGGCGCAGCGCCATCGTACGGGCCTGGGGCCGCTCGCCCCTGTCCAGCGCCCGGCGGGCGAACAGCTTGAGCAGGTCGTGGAAGCGGTAGCGGCCGGGCGCGGGCGCCTCCAGCAGGCTGGCGTCCACCAGCGACTCCAGCACCTCCTCGGCCTCGAACGCGCTCATCGACAGCACGGCCGAGGCGGCCCCGACGGAGATGTCCGGCCCGTTGGGCAGCGACAGCAGGCGGAAGGCGCGCGCCTGGGTGGGGGTGAGCTGCCCGTACCCGAGCGCGAACGTGGCCTCCACAGCCAGGTTGCCCACCCGCAGCTCGTCGAGGCGGCGCTGCTCGTCGGCCAGCCTGGGCACCAGCGAGGCGACCGTCCAGGAGGGCCGGGCGGCGAGCCGGGAGGCCACGATCCGCACCGCCAGCGGCAGGAACCCGCACGCGGCCACCACGTCCATGGCCGCGCCGTGCTCGGCGGCGACCCGCTCGGCGCCGGCGACGGAGGAGAACAGCGACAGCGCCTCGTCCGGCTCCATCACGTCGAGGTCCACGAGCTTGGCCGACGGCAGGTCGGCCAGCTTGACCCGGCTGGTGACGATGGCGGCGCACCCGGGCGTGCCCGGCAGCAGCGGGCTGACCTGCTCGGCGTCGCGGGCGTTGTCCAGCAGCACGAGGATGCGGCGCTCGGCCAGGATGGAGCGGTAGAGCGCGGAGCGCTCCGCCGGGGCGTCGGGGATGACGTCGGGCGGCACGCCGAGAGCGCGCAGGAAGCCGCCCAGCGCCGACTCGGGCGCGAGGGCCTGGTCGGTGTAGCCGCGCAGGTCGGTGTAGAGCTGGCCGTCGGGGAAGACGTCGTCCACCAGGTGCGCCACGTGCACGGCCAGGGTGGTCTTGCCGACGCCGCCGATGCCGGAGATCGCGGCGATGGGCACGCCCTCGGCCGCCGGCTGGGCCGACAGGAGCGTGCGCAGGCGTACCGCGATCTCCTTGCGGCCGGTGAAGTCGCTGACGGCGGCCGGGAGCTGGGCCGGGCGCGGCAGCTCCAGCGCCGGCTGCTGCTCCTCCTCGCCCGCGGGCTCCTCCTCGTAGGGCACTTCCGCGGCGGCGAGCGTCGGGTCGGCGGCGAGGATGCGCTGGTGCAGCGCGGACAGCTCGGGGCCGGGCTCGATGCCCAGCTCGTCGATGAGCGCCTCGCGGGTCTCGGTGAAGACGTTGAGCGCGTCGCCCTGCCGGCCGCAGCGGTACAGGGCCAGCATGAGCTGGGCGCGCAGCCGCTCGCGCAGCGGGTGGTCGGCGGTGAGCGCGATCAGCTCGGACACGATCTTGGCGTGGTTGCCGAGCTCCAGGTCGACGTCCATGAGTGTCTCGACGACGCTGATGCGCCGCTCGACCAGGCGGTCGCGCTGGTGCTCGGAGTAGGGGCCGACGGTGCCGGCCAGCGGCTCGCCCTCGAACAACGCCAGCGCGGCCCGCAGGGTGCGCGCGCACTCGGCCGGCTTGCCGGCTTTGCGGGCGGCCTCGGCCTGCTGGATGCCGCGCTCGAAGCGGGTCAGGTCGAGGGAGTCCTCCGGCAGGCGCAGCGCGTAGCCGCGGCCGATCGAGGTGAGCAGCTCGGGGCGGGAGCGGGCGGGCCTGTCCGGTTCGAGCACGGTGCGCAGCCTGGAGACGTACGTGCGCAGCGCGCCCAGGGCCCGCGGTGGGGCCTCCTCGCCCCACACCGCGTCGATCATCTCGTTGGGGGTGACCGCGTGGCCTTCCCGCAGGAGCAGCATGCCGAGGATGGAGCGCTGCAGCGGGGTGCCCAGGTCGAGTTCCTGGCCATCACGCCACGCGCGGACAGGACCGAGCACGGCGAACCGCAGCCCGCTCTCAACGCTCTGACCAGCCATGCCGTCTGTCTCCAAGCCAATGGAACGATTTGTTACCAAATGATAGATCCATCACTGCTCGTCCCCTAGATCCAGGCAGATCGTTCATCTGCGCGTTGATCCGCCGTTAATAGGGTTTTGAGCCCGTCCCCGGATGCTGGTGGCCGGAGCCACACGTGATTCGCACCGCGGGGGCGTGTGTCATGTAGAGGCCGTGCAGGCGGGAAAAAATACCGGCCCCGCCCTCCGATGTCGGGCGGGGCCGTCGGTGAACGGTTTTCAGGCTGCCTCGACCAGTCCGAGCCTCATGAGCAGCCGCTCGCGTACGAGCGGCCATTCGGAGTTCAGGATCGAGTAGAACGCGGTATCTCGGACCGTGTTGTCGGCGCCTCGGCTATCCGCTCGCCGCACCCCGTCGAAGTGTGCGCCGAGTGCCTCGATGGCGGCCCGGGATCTGGTGTTGCGTACGTCTGCCTTCAAGGTGATGCGGTGGACGTTCCACGTCTCGAAGGCGTGCGACAGCAGGAGGAACTTGCTCTCCCGGTTGACACCCGTGCCCTGGGCGCCGGCGCCCAGCCAGGTGTAACCGATGTCGGCCACGGACGGAACGTCACCCACCGCACCGCGTGTACCCGGAGGCCAGGGCATGGGGCCCTGCCAGTACTCCAGGTGCATGAGACGGGTGGCACCGACCACGCGGTCGGTGTTCAGCCACCGGATGGCGAAGGGCAACGTGCGGCCCTCCGCCTGCTCAGCCATGGCGGCCTTCACGTAGGAGACCACCTCGTCCCGGCCGTTCGGGACGCGAGTGAAGGTGTAGGTGGAGCGGTCTTCACTCGCCGCGGCGACCAGGTCATCGACCGCCGCGAGGCTGAGAGGCTCCAGGCGCACGAGGCGCCCGGACAAGGTGACAAGAGCGGGCATGAGCACATGATGGGGGTTGCCTGACGTGCACGTAACCAGGCCGTGCGAACCAACTTTCCGCCGGTTTTCTCCCGGCAGAGTTTCCGCAGGTCAAAGGCCCCTTTTGGGGGATGGTAAACCCGCTCTTGGGGAAAGATTCGCCTAACCGTGACCCTAGCCGCCGCACAGGGCGGGACGTGGCTTCGGCAGCGCGCCGCGGCGGCTCGGCGACAGTTCTCGCAGACCCTCCGAGAGGAAGTCGAGATTGTCGGCGATCCACGGCAGCCGGAGCGGATCGGGGCTGTTCAGAGCGGCCAGGCGCTCCTGCGCGGAGTCGCCGTAGAGCAGGCTCACCGCGACGCGCACCCGGGCGGCCGAGGGGTCGTCGCCGAAGGCGTGCCCCGGCAGGACGCCGATGCCGTGCTCCTCCAGCAGGAGCTTGGTGAGCTCGGCGGAGCCGCCGAGCCTCAGGTGACCGAGGTCGGGATAGAGGTAGAAGCCGCCCTGGGGCTCCGGGACGTCCGCCCCGGCCTCGGCGAACCTCTCGTACACCGCCCGCGCGACCAGGCCGTGCAGCCGGCGGCTGCGGGCGATGCGCTCGGTCAGCTCGGACGGGTCGCCGAAGGCGTAGGCGGCGGCCTCCTGCACGGGCGCCGCGGGCGCCGACCAGATCTCGCTGGCCACGGCGAGCAGGCGGGTACGCAGCAGGTGACCGTTCTCCGGGAGCCTGGCCACGCCGATCCGCCAGCCGCCCAGCGCCAGGCTCTTGCTCAGCCCGGTGGTGATGATCGTGCGCTCGGGCGCCAGATCGGCCGGCGAGGTGTACGGCAGGGCCGGGTCGTGCACGAGGTCCCGGTAGATCTCGTCGGAGATGATCGTCAGGTCGAGCTCCCTGGCCACCCGCACGAGGCGGGCGACGGTGGCGGGCGGGGCCAGCCGTCCCGTCGGGTTGTCGGGCAGCGTCACCAGGATCGAGCTGACCGTCCTGCCCTGCGCTCTGGCCCGGACGACCTCGGCGGTCACCAGGTCCGGATCGGGCACGCCGCCTTCTCCTGGTGGTGCGGGCACCAGGAGGGGGCGGGAGCCGACCAGATCGGCCTGCGCGGCGTAGCTGACCCAGCTGGGCATGGGCAGGACGATGTCTCCGCCGATCGCCAGGAGCAGGCCGTACAGCAGTGACTTGCTGCCCGGTCCGCTGACGACCAGCTCGGGGTCGGTGACGAGCCCCCGTCGTGTCCAGTAGCCCGCCGCCGCGGCCCGGAGCCCGGACGCCCCCGCGACCGGCCCGTAGCCGTTGCACTCGGAGGCGGCGGCCAGCCTGTCGCGCAGCGCCGGGTGGACGGGCAGACCGGCCTCACCGAAGGCCAGGTGCAGCACACGTTCCCCGGCGCGTCGTCTTCGTTCGATGTCCTCATTCGCCGCCAGAGTGGCGGACAAGGTAACGGTCATGTTTGTCACGTTCCCAGGGTGGTTGGATGAAGGCATCAGCACAAGCGAGGCTTTTTGTGGGTAGGCATAAGGAAGTCTGATGCTCGAATTGCGGCGTTTGGTCCTGATCTGCGAGTTCGCCAGGAAGGGAAGTATCGCGGCGGCGGCCGAATCGCTCGGTTACAGTCCGTCCGCGGTCTCCCAGCAACTGGCCGCGCTCGAACGCGAGACCGGCACGGCCCTCATCGACAGGACGGCGCGCAGCGCCGAGCTGACCGACGCGGGCCGGCGGCTGGTCCTGCATGCCGAGCGCATCCTTTCGATGGTGGAGGAGGCGGAGTCCGACCTGTCCGCGCACGCGGGCAAGCCCGCGGGACGCGTCGTGGTGACCGCCTTCCCGACGGCGGCGGTGGCGTTCGCGCCGGCGCTCGCCCGCTCGCTGCGCCGCCACACCGAGCTGACCCTCCGGCTGGGCCAGAGCAGGTCCGGGCGCGGCATGCGCGAGGTGCAGTCCGGCGAGGTCGACATCGCGCTCGTGGACGACTGGTACGGCGGCGTGCGCGACAGCGAGACCCTGCGGGTCTTCCCGCTGCTGCGCGACCCCCTCGTGCTGGTGGTGCCGCGCAAGCACCGCCTGGCCGACCCCGAGGTGCCACTCGACCTGCGCGAGCTGCGCGACGAGCCGTGGATGGCCACGCCCGACGGCGAGCCCTCGCGGCTGGCGGTGGACCGCCTGCTGGTGGACGTGGGCGGCACCCGGCCGACGCCGTGGGAGTTCGAAGGTCTGGGAACCATCCTCTCGCTGGTCGCCAAGGGCATCGGCATCGCCGCCGTGCCCGCGCTCGCCCTGGCCGCGGGGGTGCGCGGCCTGGCCGTGCGGCAGTTCCCCGGCAACCCCGTCGGGCGGGACGTGCACGCCGTGGCGCGCGGGTCCAGCGTGCACCGGCCGTCGGTGTCGGTGACGCTGCGGGCCATCCACGTGGCCGCGCGTTACCTGGCGGCCGATCTGGACCCCGTCCGTCCCGCCGAGCGGACCCGGGACAGCGGGCCGGCCGGCGAGGAACTGCTGCGCCATCCGGTGCGCTCCGCGAGCGACGTGGTGGGCCGCTCCTTCGGGGAGTGAACCCTCCAGGAACGAACGCGATAGCGTCTGCGCCTATGGCGCCGACGTACGACATCGAGCAGCTCCTGCTCTCCCAGCCCAGCATCCGCACGGTCGCGGGTGTCGACGAGGTGGGCCGCGGCGCGTGGGCCGGGCCCGTCACGGTCTGCGCGGTCGTCACCGACCTGACCGAGCCGCCGGCCGGGCTGACCGACTCCAAGCAGGTCTCCGAGGCCAAGCGCGGGCCCCTGGCCCTGGAGCTGGCCGCGTGGGCGGCCGGCATCGGCTACGGCGAGGCCACTCACCAGGAGATCGACACCCTCGGCATGACCGAGGCGCTGCGCAGGGCCGCGCGCAGGGCGCTGGAGTCGCTCCCCGCCCGCCCCGACGCGGTGATCCTCGACGGCAAGCACGACTACATCGGCGCGCCGTGGCCGGTGCGGCTGGAGGTCAAGGGTGACGCGGCGAGCATCTCCGTGGCCGCCGCCTCCGTGCTGGCCAAGGTGCGGCGCGATGCGTACATGGCGACGATCGGCTGCGAGGAGTACGGCTTCGCGGAGAACGCCGGCTACCCGTCGCCCGTGCACCAGGAGGCCCTCGCCCGGCTGGGGCCGACCCCGCATCATCGGCTTTCATGGTCATACCTTGACGAGCTGCCCCAGTGGCGGCATCTCAAGCATCACCGTGATCCGCTGGCGGGTGAGGGGCAGGAAAGTCTCTTCGCCTAGCCCGGTCAAGGTTTGCGCATGACGGCCGCGATCCTGCCGGTGATCGGCCATCATTCGGGGAATGCGGATCGGGATCTTTGTCGTCGCCGGGTTGTTCCCCGGGCAGGAGCCTGGGCGGGTGCTCGCGAACGCCGTCGAGTGGATCGTCGCGGCCGAGGAGGCCGGGTTCGACGACGCGTGGATCGCCGAGCACCACTTCATGCCGTACGGGGTGTGCCCGTCGCCCGCGACGCTGGCCGCGGTCGCGATCGGCAGGACCACGCGCATCGGGCTCGGCACGGCCGTGAGCGTGCTGTCCACGCAGCACCCCATGGCGCTGGCCGAGCAGGCCGCCATGTTGCACCACCTGTCCGGCGGGCGGTTCACGCTCGGCGTGGGCAGGGGCGGGCCGTGGGTGGACCTGGAGGTGTTCGGGACCGGGCTGGAGCGGTACGAGCGCGGCTTCGCCGAATCGCTCGACCTGCTGGTGGACGCCCTGTCAGGCGGCGGGTCCGTGGCCGCTGACGGCGATTTCTTCCGGTTCAGGGAGGTGGCGATGGTGCCGCCGGCGCGGATGCGCCCGGTGGTCGCGTGCACCTCCGAGGGGACCGTGGAGCTGGCCGCCGCGCGCGGGCTGCCCATGCTGCTGGGGCTGCACATCGGGGACGAGGACAAGGCCGCCCTGGTCAAGCGGTACGGGGGCGGGGGCGGAGCCGGGCACGTGGCGGCGGGGCTGGCGTACGTGGCCGACTCGACGCAGGAGGCGGTGCGCGATCTGAAGGCGGCGATGCCTGCCTGGCTCGGGCCCGGGCTGGCCGGGTACGTGCCGGTGGACGATCGGCCGCGCAAGGTACGGGATGTCGGTGAATATGTGGATCTGTTGACGAAGATCCATCCGGTGGGGTCCGCCGCGCACTGTGCCGAGACGTTGCTGCGTACCGCGGAGAACACCGGGATCGAGCACTTCGTCCTGCTCGTGGAGGGGCTGGGGGAGCACGAGCGGACGCTGGCGAACATCAGGCGGTTCGGCGCCGAGGTGCTCCCGCTGCTGCGCTGAGCTTCCGGAGGTGCTGCTGCGCTGAGCCTTCCCGGGGTGAGCCGGGCTCGTGCCCGGCTCACCGGACGGGGGCTCAGCAGTCGACGAGCTCCGGCTTCTGGTTGAGGATCTGAGCGCGCGGGGTGACGAAGTCGGCCAGCGCCTTCGTCGCCGTCGGGTCGAAGACGGCCACCCGGTGGCAGTTCTGGAAGGCCAGGCGCACACCGTAGTGGCGCTCCAGCGCGCCACGCATGGAGTCGCTCGCCAGGCAGCGCAGGAGCTGGCCGCGGGCCTCCTCGGACGGCGGCGGCACCTGGTTGTCGGCGAACTCGGCCCCGCTGTGCTCACGCTGCTTGACCAGCTCGCTGATCAGCGACCACGCGTAGGGCAGCGAGTCGCGGACGCAGGCGAGGAACGCCGCGTCGTCCACCTCACCGGCTCTGGCCTGGTCGAGCAGATCGTTCGGAACGGTCAGCGACATGCTGTCTCCTCTCGAAGGGGTTCACATTGACGCTAGGTCCCCGGAGGTAGGCGCTCCAGAATCCTTGCGGGGACAGTCGTGTGTTCTTGACGGCCGGGTCAGGGTCAGGGCCCGTAGACGAAGTCGGGGTCCACCTGGTCCGCCAGGTCGGCGCCGGTGCGCTCGTTGGCCCAGGCGCGGGCGTTGCGCAGGTGGAACTCCACGGTCTGGCGGCCGAAGCGGGCCCAGTCCTTCTCCTGCTCGTCGAGGGTCTTGCGGAGCAGCGCCAGCGCGTCGGAGTTGGCCGGCTCCAGGTCGTCGAGCGTGAAGTGGCGGCCCTGCTCCATGGCGCGGACGGCCGCCGAGTGCTCCATCCAGGTGAGCAGGTCGTCGCCCACGTGCTCGCGCAGGAAGTCGACGTCGGACTGGCCGTGCACCTTGTTGCCGATCACCGCCAGGGCCACGTCGTACCGGGCGGCGTACTCGCGGTACTGCTGGTAGACGCTGATGCCCTGCCTGGTGGGCTCGGCCACCAGGAACGTCAGGTCGAAGCGGGTGAACAGGCCGGAGGCGAAGGAGTCGGCACCGGCGGTCATGTCCACCACGACGTACTCGCCGGGGCCGTCGATCAGGTGGTTGAGCAGCAGTTCCACCGCGCCGACCTTCGAGTGGTAGCAGGCGACGCCCAGGTCGTCCTCGCTGAAGGGGCCCGTGGCGAGCAGGCGCAGGCCGTCGGGGGTGGTCAGGCCGTACGGGTCGGTGGCCAGGTCCTCGAAGCGCAGGAGCGTGGAGCCGCGGCCGGGCGGGGTCGTCTTGACCATGACCTCGGCCGACGGGATGCGGGGGTTGGTGCCGCGCAGGCGGTCCTTGATCTCGGTGAGGTGGGCGCCGAGGGGCTCCGGCTGCCTGTCCAGGCCGAGCACCAGGGCCAGGTGCTGGTTGATGTCGGCGTCCATGGCCACCACCGGGGCGCCCTGGGCTGCCACGTGCCTGGCGAACAGGGCCGACATCGTCGTCTTGCCGCTGCCGCCCTTTCCGACGAACGCCACTCTCACTGTCTGCTCCAGATGAGGATGAAAATCGTTTCCGTTCGGGACGGTCACCATCATGCCACAGCCCGCGTTCGGCCGGGGGCTGTTTCGGAGCGCGTCTCGTGAGCGGCTGGGGGAAGAGGCCGGCGGTGCCCGTCCTGTGGCGGAGTTCCGCCGGAGGGCGGAGGGGTGCGTGGTGAAGGGCGGGCTGCTCCGCGTCAGGCGCAGATGGCGTCCAGGTTGACCGGGGACTCGGCGCCGGGGCTGGTGGACGGGGTGTGGGCCGGGGCGGTCGTGGTGGAGGCGTGGTCCTCCAGGGCGTCGGAGACCTTGCGGCGGATCAGGTACCAGTCCGGGTCGGCGGTGTTGACGAGCGGCGGGACGAAGTTGAGGCTGCGGATCCTGGCGCTCTTGACCTTCTGGGACAGGTCCACGACCGCGGGCAGCAGGTCCTGGGGGAGGTCTGTGGAGATGGCGCGCTTGGTGGCGGCGGCGAGGCGTTCGAAGCTGTTGAGCACGGTGATCGGGTCCGCCTGCTTGGCCACGGCGTTGAGCAGGCACTTCTGGCGGCCCATGCGCACGTAGTCGTCGCTGTCGGTGCGCGAGCGGCCGTACCAGAGGGCTTCCTGGCCGGACAGCTTGCGGGTGCCGGCGGGGAGGAGGCCCTCGCGGTGGCGGCCGTACACGATGGGGTCCTTGATGGTGACCTGCACGCCGCCCATGGCGTCGATGATCTCCGCGAAGCCCTTCATGTCGACCATGGCGTAGTAGTTCACGGGGATGCCGAGGATGTCGGAGATGGTCTGCTTGAGCAGGGTGGGGCCGCGCTGGCCCTTCGCCGCGCCGGGCACCATCTCCGGGTGGTCCTCGGCGTACTGGAAGACCTCGTTGAGCAGGCCGGGGGTGTCGGGGCCGCCGCCGGTGAAGCCGTACGGGAAGGCCTGCCTGGCCGGGCCCTCGGGGAGCTGCACCTGCTGGAGGTTGCGCGGCAGGCCGAACAGGACGGCGGCGCCCGTGTGCACGTCCACGCTGGCCACGGTCATGCTGTCGGTACGCACGCCCGGCCGGCTCGGCGCGGAGTCGCCGCCGAGGAGCAGGAAGTTCACCCGCTCCGCCCCGTTCCACGGGTCCTGGGACAGCACGGGGGCGGCGGTGTTGCTGGGCGAGAACAGGGTGTTGACGACGTCACGCGACAGGTACGCCAGCCGCGTCGCGTACGCCGTGGGCGCCAGGACGAGCGCGCACAGCGCGATGGCCAGCGTGGTGCTCAGGAAGCGGCCGACGGTGTCGGAGCGGGCGGGGCGCACCAGCAGGAACGACCAGATGATCACGCCGGTCCACAGGAGCGCGATCGTCACCAGCGCGACCGTGAGCCAGATGAGCCAGCGGGGCTGGACGGCCAGCGACAGGAGGTGGGTGCTGAACGCGGTGAAGACGGTCAGCACGGCGGCCAGCATCACCACGTAGGCGGCCATGAGCGCCAGGCCGCTCTTGCGGCGCTCCGCGGCCAGGTGCGCGACCCCCCACAGCAGGGCTGAGGCCAGCGTGAGTGCGATGCTCGCACCCAGGCCGAAACGTCGATCTTCTCCCGTCATCCCTGGTCAAACCCCCATTGTGTGCCCATCCAAGTGACCCTAGTCAGGTGATGTGCGTGATAGGCGGTGCGTAAGGGAATGCTTCGGTCAAATACCCGTCAAGACCACCTTGAGATTTGACGTGAATGTGAGCAAGCGACACGGTAACTATGGGTTCGACGCGCCCTGGGCGCCCGCCGGTCTGGTCCTCGGCGCGATCGTGCTGGCGGGCCTGGCGGTGGCCTCGTTCGCGCTCGACATCTTCGCCGCCGGTCTCGCGTTCCTGTTCGGCGCGCTCTACACGCTGGCCAGCGCGGCGAGTCACCTCTACACGACGCGGCGCGGCAGGTTCGCGGTCTGGGCGGCGGAGCTCCAGCGGCTGCGCGGCGACGAGCGGCTGCTCGACCTGGGGTGC
The DNA here is from genome assembly GCF_040656115.1 of Nonomuraea sp. NPDC050202. Classification (NCBI taxonomy): domain Bacteria; kingdom Bacillati; phylum Actinomycetota; class Actinomycetes; order Streptosporangiales; family Streptosporangiaceae; genus Nonomuraea; species Nonomuraea sp. NPDC050202. The sequence continues at coordinate 132,148 of NZ_JBFALF010000014.1, forward strand.
GGCAGGGGAGCGGTGCTGCTGCTCGCGGCCCAGCGGCTGGAGAAGGGCAGGGCGACCGGCGTCGACCTGTGGCGCACCAGGGGCCGCTCAGCCGATGCCGAGCCGGTGACCAGGGCGAACGCCGAGGCGGAAGGGGTCTCGGAGCGGGTGGAGCTGGTCACCGGCGACCTGCGGGACCTGCCGTTCGGCGACGAGGCCTTCGACGTGGTGGTGTCGAGCCAGGCCCTGCACGGCATCGACACCGCCGAGGGTCGGGAGAAGGCCGTGCGGGAGGCGCACCGGGTGCTGCGGCCGGGAGGGCTGATGCTGATCGCCGACTTCCGGAACACCTCCGACTACGAGGAGACGCTGCGCGGGCTCGGCGTGGTGGACGTGCGGCGGCGGGACGCGGGCTGGCGGTTCTGGTACGGCGGGCCCTGGTCCGCCACCTGCCTCGTGGAGGCCAGGAAACCCTCCGGGTAGGCGGTAGAAGGCGTTTGCCGGGCGTTCGTCGGGTATCCGGAGGAGCCTATGAGCGACGTGGAAACCGGCACCGTCACCACCAAGGTGCCCGCGCGGCTGGACCGGCTGCCGTGGTCCCGCTGGCACTGGATGATCGTCATCGGGCTCGGCACCGTCTGGATCCTCGACGGGCTCGAGGTCACCATCGTCGGGAACCTGTCGGCTCAGCTCGCCAAGCCGGGCAGCGGCCTGGACATCACCCAGGCGCAGGTCGCGGGCACGGCCGCCGCGCTCTACGTGGCGGGCGCCTGCACGGGGGCGCTGTTCTTCGGCTGGCTGACCGACCGGTTCGGCAGGAAGAAGCTGTTCATCATCACGCTGGTCGTGTACCTGGTGGCGACGCTGCTGACCGCGTTCTCGTTCAGCGCGTGGTGGTTCTTCCTGTTCAGGTTCATGACCGGGTTCGGGATCGGCGGCGAGTACGCGGCCATCAACTCCGCCATCGACGAGCTCATCCCGAGCCGGCACCGGGGGCGCATCGACATCATCATCAACGGCAGCTACTGGCTCGGCGCGGCAGGCGGCGCGCTGCTGACCGTGCCGCTGCTGAACGACCTGCCGGTCAACATCGGCTGGCGGGTCGCGTTCGGGCTCGGCGTGGTGCTGGGCCTGGCCATCCTCCTCGTACGGCGGCACGTGCCGGAGAGCCCGCGCTGGATGTTCATCCACGGCAGGGAGCGCGAGGCGGAGCGGCTGGTGGACGACATCGAGGACCAGATCGGCAGGGACGACCTGCCGGAGCCCGCGCAGTCGATCACCATTCACCAGCGCAAGTCGATCGGGTTCGTCCGGATCGCGCACACGATGGTGGCCCTCTACCCCAAGCGCACGGTGCTGGGGCTCTCGCTCTTCATCGGGCAGGCGTTCCTCTACAACGCGATCACCTTCGGGTACGCGCAGATCCTGTCCACGTTCTTCCAGATCGACACGCACACGGGCTACTACTTCGCCGTCATCGCGATCGGGAACTTCCTCGGCCCCCTGCTGCTCGGCCACCTCTTCGACACCGTGGGCAGGATCCCCATGATCTCGGCCACGTACATCGGGTCCGGGCTGCTCCTGCTGGGCACGGCCTGGCTGTTCAACGAGGGCATGCTCACCGCGGTCACGCTGACCGCGTGCTGGTCGGTCGTGCTGTTCGTGGCCTCGGCCGGGGCCAGCTCGGCCTACCTGACGGTCAGCGAGATCTTCCCGATGGAGACCAGGGCGATGGCCATCGCGTTCTTCTTCGCGATCGGTACCGCGGCCGGCGGCATCGCGGGGCCGCTGGTGTTCTCCACGCTGGTGGAGAGCGGGGTGCCGGGGGACACGGCGCTCGCGTTCGGCATCGGCGCGATCATCATGATCGCCGCCGGGCTGGTCGAGCTGTTCCTCGGCGTCAAGGCCGAGCGCAAGGGGCTGGAGGCCATCGCGGCGCCGCTCTCGACGGCGAGCACGACGTGATGGCCTCCCAGCGGCTCATGACAGCGGACGCCACATCACGGGGAACACCCGGGGGCTGTCGGACAGGTACAGGTGCGGCACGTCCACGAACACCCGCATCGGTCCCCGTTCCACCTCCAGTTTCGCGGCCATCGCCGTGTGCAGGTCGGCGAGCGGCAGGTAGTTGAGGTAACTGGTGTAGGCGTTCTGGGAGCGGAAGGCCGCAGTCATGACGAGCGCGCCCTCCCTGATCCGGAACGCCAGCCCGACCAGGCACGGCACCGAGTCGTACCCCTCGCCGGGCGCGGTCAGCGAGATCCACGCGCTCTTGCTGTACGGCTTGGCCCGCAGCAGGTCGGCCGCCCATCCGAGCTGGCCGCCTATCCTCGCCCCGTAGCTGTACTTGAACGGCGGCACCACCGTCTGCTCGCTGAACTTCCTGCGGTAGAGCGCCAGCCGGTCCGTGTCGCCGTACCGCGCGATGATCGGATCGTCCCCGCTGACCCGCGCGATCTCGAACAGCACGGACGGTGCCTCGATGACCGGACCCCGATCGTCGTCGGCGAGGGTGCCCGCCGACCATACATGGCGCATCAACCTGATCCACGCCTCCCCACACGACGCCCATTCTGCTGGGCCGGGCATTTATCCCTCCATATTGGAAATTCGGTACGGGTTGCGAGGAAGCCGGCGCCGTCTGCTGACGTTGCAGCGGACGTAGTAGACGCCGTAGTGCACCAGCGCGACGAGCAGGATGCCGGTCATGAGCAGGAGCAGGTTGGGCTCCTGGCCGCTGAGGCCGGTGACGCCGACGGTCAGGTAGGTCGAGTTGACCGTGGCGAGCACCATGACGTTGACGCCCGGCCAGGCGAGCGGTGCGTAGGTCTCGGGGAAGCGCGGATCGACCGGTAGGTTCGGGCTCCAGTCGAGGTCGTCCCTGAGTTTCGTGGTGTACAGCAACCGGAAGTTGTTGATCGCGCGGGCGGTGCGGGCGTGCGCGTTGACGGCCTCGATGAGGCGCAGGTACGGCAGCACGCTCAGCACGCCGAACGCGACGACCAGGGCGAACAGGTACCAAGGGACGGCCTGCCACCTGGTGAGGCTCTGCGGGTCGACCACCTTGGCGCTGGCCAGCGCGATGGCGGCGAAGAACGGCCCCGACAACAGGCTCAGCGAGAGCCTGGTCATCTTCAGCCGCTCCTCCTTCGCGGCGAGGTGGACCGCGTAGACACCGTTGAAGTCCACCGCTGCAAGCTGGAGGAACTGGCTCGGCGCCAGGTCGTCGTCCTCCTTGACCATGCGATGGGAGATCTTTCGCATGAGCGCGCTCCTGGTTGCTGTGACTCCAGTATGAGCGCATTTTTCGGGAATGGGCCGAGATTCCTACCAATTGTTCCAACAAATCTCAACTCACCGAAGTCAGGTGAGTCAAGCTCTCCGCATGATCGATGTACGCCGACGGCAGACCGTACAGCAGGCCCGCCATCTCCCGGTCGTGGATCACCGGCAGGGCGGCCACCGCGTCGGCGGCCAGGCCCCGGCAGTACGCGATCGTGTCGGCCGTCATGCGGCTCGCCCGCACCCTGCGCAGCACCTCCGCCACCTGCTCGTCGGTGATGCCCCGGCCCGGCAGCTCGCCCAGCTCGATCCCCGACATGAGCAGGGGAAGGCTGTAGACGCCCTGCCGCAGGTCGTTCCCCGCCGGCTTGCCGAGCTGCTCGCTGGTGGCGGTCAGGTCCAGCAGGTCGTCGAGCACCTGGAAGATCAGCCCGAACTTCTCCCCGTACGTCGCCATCCGCGCCCTGTCCTCGGCCGGCGCGTGCGCGCACACCGCCGCCACCAGGCAACCGGCCCTGAAGAGCGCGGCCGTCTTGCCGGTGATGGACCTCAGCGCGCTCTCCCGGGTACGCGCCGCGTCGAACAGGGCGGCCGTCTCCAGGTACTGGCCCTCCGCCAGCTCCACCACGGCCGCCGCCAGCACCTCCGCCACCGGCCTCGACACGTGGGTGATCGCCGCCAGCCCGGCCCTGGCCAGCATGAAGTCCCCGATCACCAGCGCCTTGCCGTCGCCCAGCTCGGCGTTGAGCGTCCTGGCGCCCCGGCGTTCGGTGGCCCGGTCCATGAGGTCGTCGTGCACCAGCGAGCCCGCGTGGACGAGCTCGACGCAGGCGGCGGCCGTGATCACGCGGCGGTCGGGCGTCTTGCCGAGCGCGAGGGAGGTGGCCAGCGTCATGGCGGGCCGCAGCCGCTTGCCGCCCGCCGAGACGACGCGTCCGGCGCCGGCGTTGATGGCGGGCAGCGCGGAGGAGCCGCTCAGCCGCCGGATCCTGGCTTCCACCTTGGCCAGCCCGGCGGCGATGGCCGGGCTGCGCAGTAGTTGATCCATGGTGCCCAGCCTGCGTCCCGGCCCCTGAGCCACGCCTGAGAAACGCTGAGGGGCCTCTCAGCGTGCCCTTCAGCGAGCGCGGCGGTACGCGCCCGTGAGCCCTTCAGCGAGTGCGGGCGGCACGACGCCGGTGAGCCCCCTTCAGCGGGCGCGGGCAGCCGGCGCTCGGGTGAGCTCGCAACGGCCGTCGGCGCACTGCCGTCGCAAGCGGCCCATCGAGACGGTCTGCACCAGCCCGATCGCCCAGCACGCGGGGCAGCCGCGCAGGGCGAGCAGGCCGAGCGGGGCGAGCGCCAGGCTCACCAGGCCGAGCACCGGGATCAGCGCGACCGAGCCGATCAGCGCGCCGAACCCGGCCGCGCCGCGCAGCAGGTGCCGCGGCAGGGACGTGCTCCCGAAGCTCCGCCCACCAGCCGTCCTGGCCTGCCGCGACGCCTCCGTCACGTCGCCGTCCATCGCCGCCGCGCGGGACGCCTCCGTCAGCCTGTCGGCCATCTCCGCCTTCCTGAGTACGTCAGTCATCGCCGCCTCCCACGGACGCGCTCTCCAGTGAGCGGTGCACCGCCGCGCGGGCGCGGTGCAGCCGCGACTTCATCGCCGGGACGCTGAGGCCCAGCGCCCCGGCCACCATCCGGCCGCTCAACCCCTGGACGTCACGCATGATCAGCACGTTCCGCTGGTCGGCAGGGAGCGCGGCGACGGCCGCCGCCACCCTGTCGGCCTCCAGCTGCCGCATGACCTCGTCCTCGGCCGACATCGCCCGCGTCTCGCCGCCGGGCTCGGGCGGCCGCCGCAGCGACAGGCGGGCCCTGCGCAGGCACTCGTTGCGCACGATGCGGAACATCCACGACGCCAGCGCGCCCGTCGCCCGCAACGTGCCGATCTTCCGGTACAGGATGATCAGCGCCTCCTGGGCGGCGTCCTCCGCGTCCTCGGGCGTGGCGCACAACGTGCGGGCGAAGCGCCGTACGTGCGGGTGGGAGCCGGACACCAGCGCGGAGATCGACTCGACGTCGCCGCGCTGCGCCGCGACGATCAGCCGCTCGCCCGGCCAGGTGGACTCACCCACGCGAACGACCCCTCCTGCGCAGCGCCACGACGCAGGCGCAGACGAGCACGGCCCCGACGGCCACGGCGACGATGGCGGCAACTGACATGACAACCTCCCTGTATTCCGATTCAGCACTTATGAGAGGCGCCCGCCGTCGCGGAGGATTCGCGTGAGGGGATCCTTGATCTCAGTGAACTATCCCGGAGGAGTGCATCGCGTGACCGAATCATCCGGCGAGGTCCTCTACGTCGTCGTCAGCGCCGCGGAAACGGCGGCCGAGGTCGGCAGGCTCGTCACCCTGGCTCAGGACGAGGGGTGGATCGTGCAGATCGTGGCCACCCCGTCCGCGCTGGACTTCATCGACGTGGCCGAGCTGGAGCGCCGGACGGGCTGGCCCGTACGCACCCGCTACCGCAGGCCGCACGAGCCGAAACCGCCCAGGGCCGACGCCATGATCGTGGCGCCCGCCACGTTCAACACGATCAACAAGTTCGCCCAGGGCATCACCGACACCTACGCCCTGGGCGTGCTGGCGGAGGCGCCGGGGCTGGGCATTCCGGTGGTCGTGCTGCCGTTCGTCAACGACGCGCTGGCCGCCCGGACGCCGTACCGCCGCAGCCTGGAGGACCTGCGTGCCGACGGCGTACGCGTGGTGCTGGATCCGGGGGACGACCCCTGGGGGCGGGCGCTGGCGGAGTTGGGTGTCAGACCGTCCAAGCGGCGATGAGGTCCCTGAGTCCGTCGAGGGAGATTGTGTCTGACACCGTGTGAGGCCTTATGCCAGGATGTGCCGACTTTGGAGGAGGTACATCGTGGGAATGGCGGAGCGGGTCGATGAGGTCCTGCGCGGGGGCGGGGCGCCGCACGTGCACGGGGTCGTGGTGCTGCGTGGCGGGGAGGTCGTCCTGGAGCGGTACGGCGCCGGGGCCGACCACGCGATGAACGTGCCGCTCGGGCACGTGGAGTTCGACCGGGACACGCTGCACGACCTCAGGTCCGTGTCCAAGAGCGTGGTGGCGCTCGTGTACGGGATCGCGCTGGAAGAGGGGCTGGTGCCGGAGCCGGGTGCTTCGCTCGTGCGGCAGTTCCCCGAGTACGGGATCGCGGGGCGGGAGCATCTCACCGTCGAGCACGCCCTGACCATGACTCTCGGGCTGGAGTGGGACGAGCAGCTTCCCTACACCGATCCGGCCAACAGCGAGATCGCGATGGAGCTCGCCCCCGACCGGCACCGGTACGTGCTGGAGCGGCCCGTCGTGGAGGAGGCGGGCAAGCGGTGGCACTACTGCGGCGGCGCCACGGCGCTGATCGGCGAGATCATCACCCGGGGCGCCGGGCGGTCGCTGGCGGAGTACGCGGCGGACAAGCTGTTCGCGCCGCTGGGCATCTCCGCCCACGAGTGGTCCAAGGGGGGCGACGGGGTCACGAGGGCGGCGTCCGGGCTGCGGCTGCGGCCGGTGGACCTGGCCGCCGTCGGGCAGCTCGTGCTCGACGGCGGCCGGGGCATCGTGCCCGGCGAGTGGATCGAGGAGATGCTACGGCCCCGCGTGGCGATGGAGGGCGGGGGCGGTTACGGCTACCAGTGGTACCTCGGTGACGGCGGGCGGCGGGCCGAGGGGATCGGGAACGGCGGCCAGCGGCTCGTGGTGGTGCCCGAGGAAGGGCTGGTCGTGGCGGTGACGGCCGGGGAGTACGACACGGGGATCGGCAGCTCCCAGGCCGTGCTGGACGCCGTGCTCAGGGGGTGAGCAGGACGCGGCCCGTCACCGCCCGGCTCTCCAGGAGGCGGTGGGCGTCGGCGGCCCGCTCCAGGGGGAGCGTGCGGGCGAGGTACGCCTCGCTCCGGCCCGAGGCCAGCCTGGCCAGCATCTCCGGGTAGTGCGTGCCGAAGACCTGCCCGGCCCAGGCGGGGGCGCTGCAGCCGGTCACGGTCACGCCACGGGTCATCAGGTCGGCGGCGGTGACGGCGGGCTGCTCGCCGCTCAGCAGGCCGTAGCAGAGCATGCGGCCGGTGCCGGGGGTGAGGTGGCCGAGCACCTGGCCGGCCGGCGCGCCGCCGATCGCTTCGAAGGCCACGTCCACGTCCGGCAGGGCGGCAGGCCAGCCGGGGGAGCTGTGGTCGAGCACGGTGTCCGCGCCGAGCTCGGCGGCCCGGTCGCGCTTGGCGGGGGATCCGGCCGTGGCGATCACGTGCCCGGCGCCGAACTCCTTGGCGTGGCGCACCAGGTAGGTCCCCACCGAGCTGGTGCCGGCCTCGACCAGGACCGTTTCCCCGCCGGTCAGGGCCGCCTTGTGCAGCAGGGCGAGCGCCAGCGCGCCGGGGGTGGCTCCCGCCAGGGCCTGCTCGGGGGTCAGGCCGTCCGGCACCGGGCTGGTCATGGCGGCCGGGAGCAGCACGTACTCGGCGTACGCGCCGAGCCCGCCCGTCACCCCCACCAGCATGCTGCCGATCAGCTTCTCGGCCACGCCCTCGCCCACCTCGACGACCTCGCCCGTCACCTCCGCGCCGATCACGGCGGGCAGGGGGAGCGGGAACGGGAGCGTGCCCGCGCGGATCTGGGTCTCGGCGTAGCTGACGCCGATGGCGCGGGCACGGATCAGGACCTGCCCGGCTTCGGGGCGGGGGTGGGGGAGGTCGCTGAGCTGCAGCTTGTCCGGCTCTCCCCTGGCTGTCAGGACGATCGCGCGCATGGTTGCTCCGATTAAGTTGACCGATGGTCCACTTAATATATGGACCAGTGGTCAAGTTGTCCATGGGAAAGAATTGCCGGATGGAACGTCGAGAGCGGGCCGACGCCGCCCGTAACAGGCAGGCCATCCTGCGGGCGGCCGAGGAACTGCTGCGGCGTCACCCGCCCGAGCAGGTCTCCGTCGAGCGGGTCGCGGCCGCCGCCGGCGTCGGCAAGGGGACGGTCTTCCACCGGTTCGGCAGCCGTACCGGGCTCATGCGCGAGCTCATGGCCGAGCGGGCCCGCGAGCTGGAGCAGGCCGTCGCCGAGGGGCCGCCGCCGCTCGGGCCCGGCGCGGAGCCGGTGGAACGGCTGGTCGCGTTCCTGGCCCGCGTGGCCGAGCTGGGGGCGCGCAACGGGAACCTCATGGCGGCGCACGAGCACGCCATGGCCACCAGGAAGGGTGCCGCCGAGGAGCGCAGGGAGAGCAACCCGATCTACGTGTCCTGGCATCGGCACGTGTCCGGGCTGATCGCCCGAGGGCGGCCCGACGTGGACGCCGAGGAGATCGCCCACATGTTGCTCGGCACCCTGCACATGGAGCCGATCGCGAGCCAGTTGCGGGCGGGGGAGCACGAGCGGCTGGCGGCGAGCTTCGCCGAGCTGGTCAGAGCGCTGTTCAGAGCGGGAGGTGGGTGACGGCTGAGCGGAAGGCTGTCACGGCCGCGACGATCGCCGGGTGGCCGCCGTTCCCCCGCCTGAACGCCGCCAGCGTGCGGCGGCTCAGCGGCAGGCGGGTGAGCCGTACGCCGGGCGGTGGGCTGGTCGCCGCCAGGTGAGGGACGAGCGCGACCCCCTGGCCGGCCGCGGCGAAGGCGAGCACGGTGTCGAAGTCGTCGAGGTGGTGCCGTACGACCGGCTCGAACCCGGCCGCCTGGCAGGCCCTGATCGCCATCGTGTGGCAGAGCGTGCCGGGCTTGTTGGTGATCCACGCCTCGTCCCGGGCGGCGGCGATCGAGGGCCGGTCCGTGAGGTACATCGGCTCGCTGAACATCGGCTCGGTCTCGATCGACGCGTCGGTGACCGGCGGGACGAAGTCGTACTCGTGCACGAGCGCCACGTCCAGCTCTCCCGCGCGCAGCGCCGCCGAGACGTGCGCCGGGTCGATCTCGGCCACCATCGGCTCCAGCCCCGGGTGGGCGCCGGTCAGGCCGGCGAGGGCGGGCGGCAGCAGCACGCGGGCCGCCGTGGGGAACGCGCCGATCCGCAGCGGCCCCGACGGCCCGCCCCGCGCGGCGGCGAGCGCCGCCGAGGCGCGTTCGAGCTGCTCCAGCACGGCCTGCGCGTGCTCGACGAGGAGCTGCCCCGCGGGCGTCAGCGTGACCGTGCGCCCCGTGCGTTCGAGCAGTGGCACGCCCGCCTCCCGTTCCAGCGCGCTGAGCTGCTGGGAGACGGCCGACGGCGTGAACGTCACCGCCTCGGCGACCGCGGCGATCGTGCCGCGCCTGGCGAGCTCGCGCAGGAGGTGGAGCTTGCGTGGATCGAGCATAAGCTCAGCTTAAGCTCAACCGTAGAAATCCGTGCTGGTGCTAACGGGTTGCCGTCGGCCAAGCTCGAAGCATGCTGAGAGGAATCCACGTACCGCTGGTCACGCCGTTCGACGCGTCGGGCGAGGTGGCCGTGGACGCGATCGAGAAGCTCGGCCGGCAGGTGCTGGACGAGGGGGCCGCCGGCCTGGTGGCGCTGGGCACCACCGGCGAGGTGGCCGCGCTCGACCCCGGCGAGCGGGCTCGGGTGATCGAGGCGTGCGCGCAGGTGTGCGCCGAGCGGCAGGCGTTGCTGACCGTGGGGGTGACGGGCGGCGACACCCGCTCCACGGCCCGGGCGCTGCGGGAGCTGCCGCCGGGGGTGGGGGCGGCGCTGGTGACGGTCCCGTCCTTCCTGCGGCCCGGCGAGCGCGGGGTCGTCGCGCACTTCGCGGCGCTGGCCGAGGAGACGCCGGTGCCGCTGGTGATCTACCACATCCCGTACCGGACCGGTCAGGCCGTCGGCGCCGCCACACTGCGCGAGCTCGGCGCGCACCCGATGATCGCGGGGATGAAGTACGCGGCCGGCGGCATCACCCAGGAGACGGTGGAGCTGCTCGCCGACCTGCCCGAGGGCTTCGAGGTGGTGTGCGGGGACGACGTGTTCGTCTCGCCGCTGCTCGCGATGGGGGCCGTGGGCGGCATCCTCGCCTCCGCGCACGTGGAGACGGGCGCGTTCGTGGAGCTGGCCGAGGCCTGGCACGCGGGCGACGTCGTACGGGCGAGGGCGCTCGGGCGCCGGCTGGCCCGGCTGTCCGCGTCGCTGTTCGCCGAGCCGAACCCCACCGTGCTCAAGGGCGTGCTGCACGCCCGTGGCCTGATCCCCACGCCCGACGTGCGGCTGCCGCTGGTGCCGGCCAGTGCCGAGGCGGTGTCGCAAGCCCTCGCCTAGGCCCCGTCCATCGTGATATTTCGTTCGGTGGAACGAAATATCACGCGTTAGGGGAGGCTGTGGCGGAAGAGGAGCGGCGGAAGAGCCTGCTGGACGCGCTCGGCGCGGCGGCGCGGGAGCAGAGCGACGCCACGGTGAGACACCGCGACGCGGTGGGGGCGCGGCTCGGGCTGGGCCCGGCCGAGGAGAAGGCGCTCGACCTGCTGCGCCGCCTCGGGCCGCTGACCGCCGGAGAGATCGGGCAGCACGCGGGGCTGGCTCCGGCGACGGTCACCGGGCTGATCGACCGGCTGGAGGGCAAGTGGCTGGTGCGGCGGGTACGTGACCTGCGGGATCGGCGGCGGGTCATCGTCGAGATCAACCACGAGCGGCTGGCCGGGTTCGCGGAGCTGTCCGAGCCGTACGCGGCGGCGCTGGAACGCGTGTACGCGCACTACAGCGACGACGAGCTGGCAGTGATCCTCGACTGGGTCCACCGGTCCACGGCCGCGCAGCGGGAGGCCACCCGCGCGCTCGCCGGAGAACAAGGGGTGGACACGAAGGCGGATCAGGGTTAGCGTTTCCGACCGATATGGGTTCCCTGTGATTCTCGCGCCAGAGGCGCACACGCGTTGAGCTGACTGCTCCGCCTGTGCCGCCTCACACGGTCATTTCCCGAGCCGAGAAGAGGGGGTGGGCCCTTTATGCGTACTGCTGCTGCCCAACTGGCACTTACCGAGATCACCAAGCGTTACGACACCCGCGTCGTGCTGGACCGCGTGTCCTTCACGGTCAGACCCGGCGAGCGGATCGGGGTGATCGGCGACAACGGGGCGGGCAAGTCGACGCTGCTCAGACTCATGGCGGGCGTCGAGCGGGCCGACAACGGCGAGGTCACGGTCGTCGCGCCCGGCGGGGTGGGATACCTGCCGCAGTCCCTGGAGCTGCCGCCGCACGCGACGGTGGCGGACGTCATCGACCTGGCACTGGCCGAGCTGCGCGAGCTGGAGGCCCGGATGCGGGCCGCCGAGCACGCGCTGGCGGAGCCCGACCCCGAAGCGGGTGCGGGACGCGAGGGGCAGGCCGGCGGCTCCACCGGGCCCGCAGCGGTCTACGCCCGGCTGGTGGCGGAGTTCGAGGCGCGCGGCGGTTACGAGGCCGACGTGCGGGTGGACGCCGCGCTGCACGGGCTCGGGCTGCCGGGGCTGGACCGGGCGCGCCCGGTCGGCACGCTGTCCGGCGGCGAACGCTCCCGTCTCGCCCTGGCCGCCACCCTGGCGGCCGACCCCGAGCTGCTGCTGCTCGACGAGCCGACCAACGACCTGGACGACCGGGCCGTGGCCTGGCTCGAACAGCGGCTGCGCGCCCACCGGGGCACCGTGGTGGCGATCACGCACGACCGGGTGTTCCTGGAGCGGGTGACCGCCACGATCCTGGAGGTCGCCGAAGGGCAGGTACGCCGTTACGGGGACGGGTACCCGGGCTACCTCGTGGCCAAGGCCGCCGAGCGGGCGGCGCGGCTGCGGGCGTACGAGGAGTGGAAGCAGGAGCTGGCCCGGCACTCCGGGCTGGTCACCGCGAACGCCGGCCGCATGGCCGCCATACCGCGCAAGATGGCCAAGGCGGGCATGGGCACCGGGGCCTGGCGGGCCCGGTCGCGCACGCACGGCGCGGCCGGGCGCGTACGGCAGTCGCAGCAGCGGATGCGGTGGCTCAGGGACAACCCGGCGTCCCGGCCGCCCGACCCGCTCCGCTTCACGCCTGCCTTCGCGACGGATGCGGTGGACGGCGACGTGGCCGTGCTCGACGGGGTGCGGGTGGGGAGCCGGCTGCGGCTGGACGCCCTCACCGTGCGCTCCGGCGAGCGGCTGCTCGTCACGGGTCCGAACGGCGCGGGCAAGACCACGCTCATGCGGGTGCTGGCCGGGGAGCTCCAGCCGGACGCGGGCACGGTACGGCGGCCGGGCCGGATCGGCCACCTCAGGCAGGACGAGCCCGCCGGGCCGCCGGACCGGACCGTGCTGGGGGCCTACGCCGCCGGCCGGCCGGGCTCGCTCGACGAGCACGCGGACGCGCTGCTGGCCCTGGGCCTGTTCCGGCCCTCGGACCTGCGGTTGCGCCTGGGCGAGCTGTCGTACGGGCAGCGACGCAGGGTCGAGCTGGCCCGCCTGGTCAGCGAGCCCGTGGACCTGCTGCTGCTCGACGAGCCGACGAACCACCTGTCGCCGCAGCTCGTCGAGCAACTGGAGGAGGCGCTGACCTCGTACGAGGGCGCGCTGGTGATCGTCACCCACGACCGCCGCATGCGCGCCGCCTTCACCGGCTCCCACCTGGAGCTGCACGAGGGCTCAGCGCTCTGACTCCCTGATGGCCGTGCCGACCTCGCCCACCCGGTCGGCCAGCAGGCCGATGGCGCCCACCGCCCGCACCATCGGGTCGTCCTCGGCCCCGCCCAGGGCCCTGGCCTTGAGGTAGGCCGCCTTGACCGCCGCCCAGCGCTCCGCCTGGGCGGGGGTCAGGCGGCCGCGCAGCTCGGCGAGCTTGAGCAGGTTCGCCTCCGCGTCGGAGGTGAGGGTCTGCGCCTCGCCGAGGTAGTGGTCGTCGATCATCGCTTCCAGCTCGTCGTCGTTCATGGCGGGCACGATGCGCTCGGCCAGCTTGTTCATGTTCCGGTAGGAGCCCTGCAGCCGGTACGGCGGCTCCGTACGGGCCGCGTCCGACTGGGCGGCGGAGGCGATGTAGGCCTGGTTGTTGGCCAGCACCACCTCCTGCACCCGCACCAGCTTGGCCAGGACGCTGAGCAGCTGGTCCAGCTCGGGCTTGGTGTAGGGGTGCTTGAGCTGGTCGGGGCGGACCGCCGGGTCGCCCTTCGCCAGGCGGACGAGCAGCTCCACGTCCGTGCGGTCGCGGCCGGAGAGCGGAGCGAGGACGGGATTGGAGGTGAGGGCGTTGTCCACGTAGCTCAGCGCGAACAGCTCCTCCTTGCCTGACAGCACGTCGCCCAGGTTCCACACGTCGGCGCGGTTGGCCAGCATGTCGGGGATGCGGAAGCGCTGCCCCGACTCCGTGTACGGGTTGCCCGCCATGCACACCGCGAACCGCTTGCCGCGCAGGTCGTACGTCCTGGTGCGGCCGTTCCACACGCCCTCGATGCGGCGCTGGGCGTCGCACAGCGAGATGAACTTCTGCAGCAGTTCCGGCGAGGTGTGCTGGATGTCGTCCAGGTAGAGCAGGGTGTTGTTGCCCGCCTCCAGCGCGAACGAGATCTTCTCCACCTCCTGCCTGGCCGTCGCGTCGGGCGCGTCGGCCGGGTCCAGCGAGGTGACCTCGTGGCCCAGCGCGGGGCCGTTGACCTTGACGAAGACCAGGCCGAGGCGGCTGGCCACGTACTCCATCAGCGTCGTCTTGCCGTAGCCGGGCGGCGAGATGAGCAGGAGCAGGCCCATCTGGTCGGTACGCTTGCCCGCGCCCGCCGCGCCGAGCTGCTTGGCCAGGTTGTCGCCGATCAGCGGCAGGTACACCTCGTCGAGCAGGCGGTTGCGCACGAAGGCGCTCATGACCTTCGGCCGGTACTCGTCCAGGCGCAGGCGGCGGCGCTCGGCCTCGACCAGCTCGTTCCTGCGGCGCTGGTAGGCGCGGTAGGCCGGGACGCGCTCCCGGGCGAAGCGCCGGGTCCTGGGCAGGAGCTCGTCGAGGCGGATCTCCAGCTTGCGGTCCTTGATCCGCGGGTGGGCGCCGAGGAGGCCGTTCACGGTGTCCGCGGTGGTGGCGCTGGAGTCGTGGCGGGGCAGGTGGTCGCAGAGCTGTACGGCCAGCGCCTCCGCCACCTCCGGCCCCTGGTGGTAGGCGGTGAGCCAGGCCTGGGCGAGCTGGACGCGCTCGGGGAGGGGCAGCGCCTTGAGGTCGTCCTCGAACTCGCGCAGCTTGACCGGCCCGAGGGCGTGCCGGAACCCGTCGAGGAGGTCGAGGGCAGGCTTGGCGGTGACGAAGCCGGCGGGCGTGGTGGCCAGCTCCTCGACGAGGTATTCGCCGGCGAGGTCCACCGCGGGCAGGCCCAGGCCCGGCAGGAACGCGGCGATCGACCTGTCCAGCTCGTCGGCGAGCGAGCCCAGGGCGGGCGTGATACCGAAGATCGTGCGGGCTCTGACCAGCGACGCGGCCCGGGCGGCCAATGTTTTACGTGAAACCTCGTCCGTCCCGAATGTCCAGAAGAGCTGCGCCGCCGCCCTGGTCGCGGCGGGATAGCGCAGCAGCCCGGCGCCCTCCCGCAGCCGCACCAGCGTGTCGAGGATGAGCGTGGCGTCGTGGTCGTGGACCCCGCGCTCGTAGCCCTCGTCGTAGCGTTCCTCGGCGGCCCGGCGGACGAGCTCGTCCAGCGGCGCGCCCGCCGTCACCGAGTCGAGCAGCGAGGCGGCCAGGTGCTCGCCCCGGTAGACGTCCGCGGTCTCGGAGACCAGCACCTGGTCCCAGAACGCCCGGGTGTCGTCGAAGGAGGCGGGCACGGGCGCCCGGTAGTCGGTGCCGGTGATCGCGAAGTTCATGGCCACGCGCTCATGGTCGCGGCCGCTTCCGGGCTCGTTGGCTCGTGCCTCGCTCTCTCCCCCGGAGCTCCTCCGCTCCACGTGCGGCACCAGCGTCAGGTCGATCGGCTGGGTGTTGACGGCGAAGCGGTGGCGGCCCAGGCGCAGGGTCTCGCCGCCGTCCGAGAAGAGGTCGAGGCGGTCCCGCAGCGCCCGCCCCGCCTCCTGCTGGGCCGCCTTCACCCTGCCGTCGAGCTCCTCGGCCCGCACGGCGTCGCCCAGCCTCCGCAGGTCGGCGGCGGCCGAGCGGACCTTGGCCACCATCGGGTCGGTCGCGAAGTAGGTGTTGACCTCGTCCGGCGAGGACAGTGTCCCCAGCCGCCGGGTGATGCTGCCGAGGATGCGCTCGGCGGAGGCGAAGACGCGGTCGGCGCGGCGGGCGAGGTCGTCGAGCTGGGTCTGCTTGCGGGCCGAGAAGGCCTCGTAGACGTCGTCCCGCTTGGCGGCGAGCTGCGCGGCGAAGTCGCCGGACTCGCCGAAGCGGGACTCCAGGTTCTCGACCTGCAGCATCAGCCGCCCGAGCTGCTCGTCGCACTTCTCCGGCGTGTCGGCCATGGCCAGCGCGCCCGTGACGGCCTGCCCCAGCAGGGCGAACTCGGCGGCGAACGCGGCCCGTCCCTCCGCGCCGAGCAGCTCGCGCCGCCGCCCGTCGAGCACGGCCCTGGCCCGGTTCACGCCGCCGAGCACCTCGGCGATGCGGCCCAGGATCGAGGTGCGGACGGTGGCGTCGGCGATGTCCAGCGACCCGACGACCTCGGTGACCACCTCCAGCCCCTCGGCCTGCTCGGCCAGCCGGTCGGCGACGGGCTCGGCCTCGGCCACGGTGCCGATCGCGGCGGCCTCGGCGGCCAGCGCCTCGACGGCCGCGTGGTAGGCGGTGAACGCGTCCTGGCCCGACAGGAACGCGACGGCCCGCTTGCCTGCCGACTCCAGCTCTTCGAGCACGGACGCGGACAGCGAGGTCAGCGCGTCCAGGTCGAGGTAGCGGATCTCGCGCAGCGTCACCAGGTGCCCCTGGGCGCGGCGCAGCGTGGCCAGCAGGGTGACCCAGGCGTCGGCGGTGGCCGGGTCGTCGGCCCTGGCGCGGCGGACGAGCTGGGTGGTCTCCTGCGTGGCCGTGGCCAGGGTCTGCGCGGCCTGGCGGGTGAGCTGCTCGACGTTCTCGTACTCGTCGAGCACCTGCTCGGCGGTGGCGCGCACGTCGGCGAGCGGCCCGCGCAGGCCGTGCTCGCCGAGCCAGTGGTAGGAGTCGAACGCCCGGGTGCAGGCGGCGATCAGGCCCTCGAACGTGCCGGCCGACGGCGCCATCTCCTCGACCATGCGCGCCACGGACAGGCAGTCGGAGATGCCGCGGACGAGCTCGGCGTTGCCGATGCGCTCCAGCGGTCCCGTGCCGGTGGGCTGGGCGGCGGCGTAGGTGTCCGACACGTACGGCGTCTGCCACACCTGCATCGGGTGCACCCGCGTCGGCTCCTCGGAGGTGGCGCGGAAGACCACCATGGTGCCGTCGTCGAACAGCGAGTACCCGTGGCAGACGATGGGGGTGGCCACCTCCTTCCTGATCAGGTTGTACGGCAGCAGCAGCGACCGCCCGTCGCCCCTGGCGTGGAAGACGTACAGGACGTCCTCGCCGTTGGGGGAGCGGACGACCCGCTCGAACTCCAGGTCCGTCACGTCCGTGTCGAACGTCTTGCTGACCCCCGTGGCCAGGTAGTAGCCGCCGGGGAAGATCAGCCCCTGGTCCTCGGGCAGCCGCTGGCAGGCCTGCCCGATGCCGTCGAGCCGGACGACCGCCTTGGTGCGGACGTTGAAGACCAGGTGCCGCCGGCCGGTCTCCTTGTACGGCCGGATCCGCATGAGGATCAGCGGCCCCACGCGGGCGTACTCGACGTCGGCGTCCGCCAGGCTCTGCAGCGGCTCGGCGACAGGCTCGGAGTAGATGCCGGCGCCGGTCTCCGTGTTGTCCTCGATCTTGATGGTGAGGTCGCCGCCGACGGTCTCGACGAACACCTCGCCGCCGATGGAGATGTGCGGGTGGCGGCCGAGCACGTGGTCGTCGCGGGTGGTGGGCGTCCACTCGAAGTCGTGGGACGGGGGGAACGTGTGGTCCCGCTCCCCGCGATTGTCCTGATATCTCGGGACCCCGCCGGTGCTGACCGTCCAGCGCAGCACCCGCGTGTCCGCCGGTCCGGTCCGGAACACGGCCAGCAGCTTGCCCTCGGCCCGCCGCAACTGCTGGAGCCTGGTTTCCTTGTAGTAGCGGTAGAGCTCGGCGAAGTCCTTCCTGAACGCCGGGTCGTCCAGCGCCTCCAGCTTGTCGGCGTCGAACCGGAAGGCGTCGCCGTCCCTGGAGAAGCGGTGCACGGCGAACACGTCCGCCACCGTCGTCTCCGGTTTGAGCCCGATGAAGACGTTGTAGCCGAAGAGCATCACGTTCCCCAGGGAGACGATGTCCCTGGGGACGCAGTTGTTCTCGGTCCTGATCCGCTCGGTGCCCAGCAGGCGCAGCTCCGCGCCGCCGAAGACGCTCAGCCGCTCCTGGTTGACGGCCTCGGCCGCCGCGGCCAGGGTCCTGGCCTGCGCCTGGAGGCGGTTACGCAGGACTTCGTACGTCCCCGCCTCCAGCTCGGTCGTCGTCGTCATGCTCACCTGGCGCCGGCCAGCGCCGCCACCGGCGAGTCGGCCACGCCGAGCCTGCGGGCCGTCTCCAGCAGCTCACCGAGCGCCGTCGACTGCGGGCCGCCGTCCTGGATGAGCCGCATGAGCAGGGCGGACACGGTCAGGTTCTTCAGGTCCTCGGTGCTGACGCCGCCGACCACGCTCGCGAGGTCGGCCGCCAGGCTGGCGCTGCCGTTGACGTACGGCGAGACGATCGCCCCGGCGACCCGCGAGTGGTCCACGAAGCCGTCCACGACCTTGCCCGCGGTGATCGAGCCGACCACCTTGTCGAAGAACATCGTGTCGCCGCCGACGATGTCGATGTTGGCCTTGGCCAGCCCGGCCGCCAGCACGCTGGCCTGCGACTCGGCGACCTGCCGGCTGACGTCGATGTGCTTGAGCCTGATCTCCTTGTCGGCCTCCAGGCGCAGGCGGTACTCCTCGTGCGCCCTGCTGGCCTCGTCCAGCGCGGCCATCGCGGCGGCCTTCTGGGTCAGGCCCTCGGCCTCGGCCTTGAGCTTCTCGCCCACGGCGGCGGCGCCGGCCAGGGCCATCGCCTGCTCGCCCGCGGCCTGCGCCTTGAGCCGGTCGCCCTCGACCAGCGCCATGGCCCTGGCCCCGTCGGCCTCGGCGGCCAGCTTCTCCTTCAGCACCAGCGCCTCGGCGCGGCCCACCTTCTCGATGGCCTCGGCGTCGCGCTCCCTGACCTGCACCTGCGCCAGGCCGGAGGCGGCGGTCTCGGCCTGGACGCCCTCGGCCAGCCGCATCTTGGCCCTGGCCTCCAGCTCGGCCGCCTGCTGGCGTGCCTCGGCGAGCACGAGCTCCTCGCGCGCCCTGAACTTGGAGGCGGCCTCGGCGGCCTCGGCGGCCTTGATGTCCTTGACCAGGTTCTCCTGGGCCTCGGCCTCGGCGGCGATGATCACCTGCTGACGGGTGCGCTCGGCCTCCTCGACCACGCGCAGCCGCTTGATCGACTCCTCCTGCTCGGCCACGGTCTTGTCGACCGCGATGCGCTCGCGGATGACCTCGGCGATCGACCGCTTCTCGGTCTCGACCTCCTTGTCCTTGGCGATGCGCGACAGCTCGGTCTCCCGCTCGCGGGCGATGACCTCCAGCAGCCGGTCCTTCTCGATGCGCTCGGACTCGATGGCGATCACGCGCTCGCGGTTCTTCTCGGCGACGGCGATCTCGCGGGCCCGGTTCTCGTTCTGCACGCCGAGCTGCTCGTCGGTCTTCATGTGCGCGGCCTGGGCGCGCAGCCGCTCCTCGGCCTGCACGCGGGCGATCTCGGCCTCCTCGCGCGCCTTGACGGTCTCGATCTCGCGGCGCTGCTTGAGCTCGGCGTCGGCCTGGCGGCGCTCCAGCTCCAGGATGGCCTCGCGGGCGTCCACGTTCTGGCGGGTGATCTCCTTCTCCTCGCTGCGCTGGAACTCGTTCGTGCGCACGTGCTCGATGGCCGTCAGCTCGGTGATCTTGCGGATGCCCTGCGCGTCGAGGATGTTGCTCTTGTCGAGCTGGTGCAGCGCGGTCTGCTCCAGGTAGTCGATCGCGGCGTCCTCGAGGCTGTAGCCGTTCAGGTCGGTGCCGATCAGCCGGACGATCTCGTCACGGAACTCGTCGCGCTTGGTGTAGAGGTCGACGAAGTCGAGCTGCTTGCCGGCGGTCTTGAGCGCCTCGGAGAACTTGGCGTTGAACAGCTCCTGGAGCGTTCCCTCGTCGCTGGCGCGGGCGGTGCCGATGGCCTGGGCGACCTTGATGACGTCCTCGGCGGTCTTGTTCACGCGGACGAAGAACGTGATCTTGATGTCGGCCCTGATGTTGTCCCGGCAGATGAGCCCCTCGCGGCCGGTCCGCTCGATCTCGATGGTCTTGACCGAGATGTCCATGATCTCGGCCTTGTGAACCACGGGCAGCACCACGGCGCCGGTGAACGTCACGTCGACCTTGTTGACTTTCGAGACGATCAGCGCCTTGCCCTGCTCGACCTTGCGGAAAAGGCGGCCGATGACGAAGAGGAGACCGATCACGATGACGAGGATGACGGCCAGGAAAATCCCGAAGCCAGTGGAGATGACGTCCATCAGTGCTCGCTTTCGTACGGCATGACCCAGAAGAATTCGCCGTCTTTGTCGTATTCGAAGATGAGTGCGTTGTCGCCGCGGGCGAGGCGGTCCCGGCCGGTCGTGCGGACCTGCACGACCGCGGACGAGCCGTCGGCGGCGGTGACCTCGGCCTGGCCGAAGTCCGGTGTGGCCGTGCCGGTGCGGATCACGCACATCTGGCCGACGAAGTCGCCGCGCGAGCGCGTGTCCCCCTCGGGGAACAGCCTGCGTAGCGGCGTCAGCAGGCCGCGCACGGCCAGCCAGGCCAGGGCCACCGCGGCGAAGGGCACGGCGATGAGCGCGCCGGCCGGCGCCAGCACGCTGCCGATCAGGCAGAGCAGCCAGGCCAGCGCGATGAGCAGTGAGAGCGTGACCCCCGCTGGGACTCCCCCGAGGCCCAGCCACGTGGCGTCGTCATCCGCCTCGAAGAGGCCGGTGATGACGGTCAGCCAATAGACGGCGACCACCACGAGAAGGAAAGTGAAAATGACAGTCGGAAAGCTCAGTGCGATGTGTAAGAAGTCGGTCATCCCGCCTCGGTGCTACAAGTCCCCCTGTGATGTCCTGTCGGACTATATACAGATAAAGCACACCTAAAGCAGAAAGTTCCCGAACCGGTTGGTGTCTTGACCTCAAGTGTGGTTGAGGCAGCAGGCTGGCCCGCATGACAGAACTGATGAGAGCGGCGGCGTTCGCCGAACCCGGTGGCCCCGAAGTGCTGAAGGTGATGGAGTTGCCCAAGCCCCAGGCGGGCCCGGGACAGGTGCGGGTACGCGTGCGGGCGGCCGGGGTGCAACCGTTCGACGCGGCCGTGCGGGCGGGGTGGCTGCCGCCGTACCTGGGGGAGGTCGCCTTCCCGCGCGTCCCCGGCAACGAGTTCGCCGGCGTGGTGGACCAGGTGGGCGAGGACGTGACCGGGGTGGCCGTGGGGGCGGAGGTGCTCGGGTTCACGGCGCTGTTCAGCTACGCCGAGTACGTCGTGGTGCCCGCGGCCAACGTGACGGCCAAGCCCGCAAGCGTGCCGTGGGAGGTGGCCGGCGGGCTGACCGCGGGCGTGCAGACGGCCGAGCTGGCCATCGACGGGGTGGGCCTGGCCGAGGGCGAGACGTTGCTCGTGCACGGCGCGGCCGGCTCGGTGGGCACGGCGGCCGTGCAGATCGCCAGGAGGCGCGGGGCCACCGTGATCGGCACCGCCCGCGAGGCGAACCACGACTACCTGCGCGACCTGGGCGCCATCCCCGTCGTATACGGCGAGGGCCTGGCCGACCGGGTGCGCGCGCTCGCCCCGGGCGGCGTCGACGCGGCGCTGGACGGGGCCGGCGGGCACGCGCTGGAGGTCTCGATGGAGCTGGTGAGCGACCGCTCCCGCATCGTCACGCTGGTCGAGCACGGCAGGGCCGCCGAGCTCGGCGTCCGGCTGGTCCAGGGGGACCGCTCGGCCGAGCGGCTCGGGCGTTACGCGGCCCTGTACGCCGAGGGCGCCTTCACGTTCCCGGTGCGCAGGACGTACCGGCTGGAAGAGGCGGCGGACGCGCACCGGGAGATCGAGACCGGCCACGGCCAGGGCAAGATCGTCATCACCATCTAGCGCGTACGGCCTCCGCGACCCGGATCAGGACCTCGTAGAGCATGCGGTCGCCGTCCTCCACGTCCCACAGGAAGTTCTGCAGGACCCGGCCGAGCGTCCAGCCGGCAGCGCGCCGCGGGTCGAGGCCGAGGGCGTCCACCATGAAGTCGAAGCGCCGCAGCACCGCGCGCGGCACGTCGCCGTCCGTGATCACCTCGTCCCACCGGTTCCACAGCGCGGGCAGCAGCTCGAACCCCGGGTCGCCCGCCAGCGGCTTTGGGTCGATGGCCAGCCACGGCTCGCGCTCGCCCGCCAGCACGTTCTCGTAGTGCAGGTCCCAGTGCAGCAGCCGGTCGCCGGGTTCGGAGACGAGCTCGGCGACCGCTCCCGCGCACCAGCGCAGCCAGTAGCGGTCGCGCTCGCCGTAGACCTTGGCGACGGCGCCGTCCACGCGGTCCAGCATGCCCTGCGCCAGGTCGCCGAGGTGGCGCACGCCCGCGGGGGCCGGGTGGGACGACAGGCGGCGCAGCAGGCCCGCCAGCAGGTCCAGGGAGTCCATGACGTCGGGCAGGTCGGCCAGGGACCGGCCGGGATCCAGCCGTTCGAGCAGCATGGTGCCGGTGTCCGGGTCGGCGTCGAGCAGCAGCACCGAGCCGTCGCCCGCCCAGGTGCGCAGGGCCAGCGCCTCGTCCACGGTCTCGCTGGTCACGGGTTGCAGCTTGAGCGCGGCGGGGGTGCCGTCGGCACGCACCACGGGCAGCACCAGCGCGACGATCCCGTGGCTCGGCTCGCCGTCCAGCCGCAGGTCCCACTCGTCCAGATAACGCTCGGCCAGGGCGGGCAGCGCGGCGTTCCAGCCCGGCCCGGCGTCCTGCGGGTACTTCAGGTGTGACGCGGTCAGCGCCTCCGGCACCTTGATCCTCATGACCCCCAGTGTGCCAAGGGCCGCAGGTCTAGGGCTTCCCCTTATGCGAACCCTGAGGCGGCGCGACGGGGGCCGTGCCTACGCTGACGGCCCCCGATGCAGGGAGGGCGGCCATGGCGGCGACGATCGTGTTCATCCACGGGCGGGGTCAGGAAGGCAAGGACCCGCGGGCGCTGCAGGGGGAGTGGTGCTCCGCGCTGGCCGCGGGGCTGGGCGTGCCCAGGCTGACCGTGCCGTGCGTGCTGCCGTACTACGGCAACGTCCTGCACCGGGTCACCGCCCAGGCCGCCAAGGAGGCAGCCGCCCTGCCGCTGCCCGCCGGCGGCGACGAGGAGATGCCGTTCCACCCCTTCCTGCCGGAGGACGTCGGAGAGCTGGAGCGCCTGCTGCTCGCCGACCTGGCCGCGAGCGCCGGAGCGTCGCAGGAGATGCTCGGCATCTCCGACCTGCTGTCCTGGACGCTGGCCCGGCGCCTGCTCACCTGGGTCTCCAGGAACTCCAGCGTGGACAAGGAGATCATCAAGGTCTTCCTGCAGGACGTCGCCGTCTACCTCAGCCACGGCCGCAAGCCGGTGCTGGACGAGGTGCGCCGCCTGCTGCCCGCCTCCGGCGACATCGTGCTCGTCTCGCACAGCCTGGGGACGGTGGTGGCCAGGGACCTGCTCGTGGAGGAGCAGGTCCGCAGGCGGGTCGTGTTCTGGGTGACGGCCGGCTCGCCGCTCGGGCTGCCCACGATCCAGCGCAACCTGCTGGCCAGGGGGACCCGGCATCCGGGCGTGCGGTGGCTGACCACGTACGACGTGAACGACATCGTGGCGCTCGGCCATCCGCTGGAGCGCGCGTGGGGGACGCCGCTGAGCCAGATCGAGGTCGAGAACCAGGACACCCCGCACGCCATCGACCGTTACCTGCGCCACCGCACCGTCGCGGGGCCCATCGGCCAAGCCTGCGGCTGACCTCCTAGTAGTGCCAGGGGAACGGCGACCAGTCGGGCTCGCGCTTCTCCAGGAACGAGTCGCGCCCCTCGGCGGCCTCCTCCGTCATGTACGCCAGCCGCGTGGCCTCGCCGGCGAACACCTGCTGCCCCACCAGCCCGTCATCGACGGCGTTGAAGGCGAACTTGAGCATCCGCTGCGCCGTCGGCGACTTGCCGTTGACCTTGCGCGCCCACTCCAGCGCCGTGCTCTCCAGCTCCTCGTGCGGCACCACGGCGTTGACCATGCCCATCCGGTGCGCGTCGGCCGCCGTGTAGGTGTCGCCGAGGAAGAAGATCTCGCGGGCGAACTTCTGCCCGACCTGCCGCGCCAGGTACGCCGACCCGAACCCGCCGTCGAAGCTGGCCACGTCGGCGTCGGTCTGCTTGAACCGGGCGTGCTCGGCGCTGGCGATCGTGAGGTCGGCCACCACGTGCAGGCTGTGCCCGCCGCCCGCGGCCCACCCCGGAACCACGCAGATCACCACCTTGGGCATGAACCGGATGAGCCGCTGCACCTCCAGGATGTGCAGCCGCCCGGTGGCGGGCGTGCCGTCGGCGTACTGGTAGCCGTCCTTGCCCCTGATGCGCTGGTCGCCACCCGAGCAGAACGCCCAGCCGCCGTCCTTGGGCGAGGGCCCGTTACCGGTCAGCAGCACGCAGCCGACGTCGGTGGTCTGCCGGGCGTGGTCGAGCGCGCGGTAGAGCTCGTCCACCGTCTGCGGGCGGAAGGCGTTGCGGACCTCCGGACGGTTGAAGGCGACGCGTACGGTGCCCTGGTCGACCGCCCGGTGGTAGGTGATGTCGGTGAAGTCGAATCCCTCGACCGGCTGCCACGCCTTGGGATCGAACAGCTCGGAGACCATGGTCGGCAGCCTAGTGGATGCGCCCTTCGGCCCATTCGGCCCACTCCTTCTGGGCCTTGGCCAGGCGCATGCCGTAGTCGAGTGCCAGGCGGCCGTACACGGAGAGGTTGTCGGCGCCGCTCTCGACGAACTCGCGGATGCCCTCCATGTGCTCCAGGTCCTTGGCCGCCTCGCCGGCCTGCCGGCGCAGGTAGTCGCGGGCCTGCTCGGGCGAGACCTGGGCGAGGAAGAAGACCCGCAGCAGCATGTCGCTGCGCATCACCTTGGTCGGCTCCACCTCGGCGACCCAGCGCCGCAGCTCGGCCAGGCCCTCCTCGGTGATCGCGTACTCCTTGCGGCCCCGCGGCCCTTCCGCGACCACGTCCACGAGCCCCGCCTCGGCCAGCTTGCCGAGCTCGGAGTAGAGCTGGCTCTGCGTGGCCGGCCAGACGTTGGCGAGCGAGACGTCGAACGTCTTCATCAGGTCGTATCCGCTCGCGGGCCCCTCGGAGAGCAGTCCCAGCACGGCGTGTCGAAGGCTCATGTTCCTATGTTGACATATCTTGACAGGAGGTTCTTGTTTCGACATGTCAATTCAGGAACGTCTTTGAGGTGCCGCCTGCTCAGGTTTTCTGCCCTGGACCGTCCACGTGTTCGTGATCCTCATGGTGTGATTTATGTCACCTCGGCCCGCAGCTCCGCGAGCAGCTCCCCCTGATCGGCCAACATGTCGGTGAGGATGCGCCGGGCGGCGCCCAGCAGGTCGGCCAGTTCGGGCGTGGCGAGCGTGTAGACCACGGTGCTGCCTTCGCGGATCGCACTGACGATCCCCGCCCTGCGCAGGACGGCGAGCTGCTGGGAGAGGCTCGAGGCCTCGATGTCGATCTGGGCCAGTAGATCCCTGACGGGCAGTGGCCCTTCCTGGAGTAGCTCCAACACTCGGATGCGAGCGGGGTGGCCGAGCGTTCGGAAGAAGTCGGCCTTGGCCTGGTAGACCTCCACGTGCATATTGTCAGGGTAATCCAGTGCAGTTGCATAATTCTTCAAGTCGCTATGTTGTCGGATAGCATGACAGCGGGGACTAGGGAGTTGCCATGGGCCGAGGAAGAGCCAAGGCGAAGCAGACGAAGGTCGCTCGCCAGCTGAAGTACGCCAACCACAACATCGACTACGACCGGCTCCGCGAGGAGCTGGGCGCAGACGAGCGACGCGAGGAGATGTACCTGCCTACGCCGTCCGAGCAGGAGTCCGAGCGCGGGCGATGACGCGGGTCAGCTTCGCGGGGGCGAGCGTCACGTTCTTCAGCCGCCTGGCCTCCGGCGCCTGATCGGGCGCCGTGAGCTCCAGGCGGTGCAGCACCTCGCGGATGATGACGCGCATCTCCAGGAGCGCCAGTTGCGCTCCGACGCAGAAGCGCCGCCCGCCGCCGAATGGCATCCAGGCCTTGCCCTGGTGCCCGTCCAGGAAGCGCTCGGGACGGAACTCCCCGGGCGCGGGGAAGGCGGCGGGGTCACGGTGCACGAGCGGGATGTACGGCCCGGCGTACCAGCCGGCCGGGATCTCGTACCCGCCCAGCCGCAGGGGGGCGTCGAGCAGCCTCGGCGCCTCATACACGACGGGCCGGACCCGCAGCACCTCCTTGACGACCGCGTCCAGGTAGGGCTCGTCGTCCGGCAGCCGGCGCAGCACCTCGGGCATGCGCAGGAGCCGCTCGAAGGCCCAGGCCAGGCCGGTCGCGGTCGTCTCGTGGCCGGCGATGAGCATGGTGATCAGCTCGTCGCGCAGCTCCTGGTCGCCCAGCTCCGTCTCCAGCAGCCGGCCGAGCACGTCGTCCCCGCCGGGGGCGGTGCGGCGCCGGCGGATCTCGTCGAACAGGATGGCGTCCACCTCGGCGCGCAGCCGCAGGAACCGGCTGTAGGGCAGGAACGGCGCCCGGCCCGCGAGCGCGCGCAGCCGCTCGGGCAGCAGCGTCACCTGCATGGATCCGCCGGTCTCGATCAGCTCGGGCAGCAGCGTGTGCAGCCGGCGGACACGCCCGGCGTCCGTGATCCCGAAAATCAGCCGGATGATGATCTCCAGCGTGATCTCCTGCACGCGGTCGCGCAGCCCGAACGGCCGGCCCAGCGGCCAGGTCGCGATCTTCTCGGCCGCGATCGCCGCGATGTCGTCGTGGTAGCCGGCGACCTGCTTGGCGCGTAGCGGCGGGTTGAGCGCCTTGCGGTGCCGCCACCACGGCTCGCCGTCGAGCGTGAGCACCGAGTGCGCGCCCACCATGTGCTCCAGGAAGTCGCGCCGCGCCTCCCCGGCCCGGCCGTCGCCGCTCTGGTCGGTGCGGTAGACCTGCTCGGCCAGCTCGGCCGTCGTCACGTAGACCTCGGGCGGGAAGCCGGCATAGCGGACCGTGAAGATCGGCCCGTACTTGCGGTGATAGCTCTCGAACGCGCGCGGCGCGTCGGCCATGAACCATGCCGTCTGCGCCAGCGCGGGCATCTTCGGGCCGGGTGGGATCATCGTCGGTCCTCCATGTAGACGTACGTACGTCATAGACGCTCGTATACATCTGTAGCATGATTCCTGTGGCAAGAACAGACGCCGGTGGATACCGCGAACGGCTGCTGGCGGGAGCGGTGAGCTGCCTGCAGGAGAAGGGCTACGCCCACACGACCGCACGAGACCTGGTCGCCGCCTCGGGCACCAACCTGGCCTCCATCGGCTATCACTTCGGCGGCAAGGACGCGCTCCTCAACGAGGCCATCGCGGCCATCTTCGACCAGTGGACGGAGCGGGTGGAGCGCGCGCTGTTCGGCGCCGAGCTCGGCTCCCCGCGGGAGATGCTACAGCGGGCCATGGCGGAGCTGGTGGACGTCTTCGACGAGTTGCGGCCCGTGCTCATCCTGTGCGTCGAGGGCTATCCGGCGGCGCTGCGCGCGCCCGTGCTGCGGGAGAGGCTCGCCGAGGCGTACGCCAGGACGCGGGTGGCGGGGGCCGACATGTTGCGGCGGGCGAGCGGAGAGCTGGGGGTCGAGCTGCCGATGGCGCCCGAGGTGCTGGTGTCGGTCGTGGTGGCGATCTCCGACGGGCTGATGTTGCAGTGGCTGCTCGATCCCGAGGCCACCCCCGACGCCCGCCAGGTCGTCGACGCCATCGCCACCCTGGGCGCCCTCATCGCCTGATCAACTGGCAAAGGTCTGCGAACGCAGGCATGTCGCCCGCCGCTGTGGGCACATCCCCCGGGAACGAGGAGATCAAGACATGCGCGTAGGAATCGTGGGTTCCGGAAGGCTGGGTTCGCCGCTCGGCCGACTGCTCGCGGTGGCGGGCCATGACGTGTTCTTCAGCGACGCCGACCCCGCCCGCGCGGCCGCCGCGGCCCGCGCCGCCGAAGGCCAGGCGCGGGGCGGGGAGCCCGGCCAGGCGGCGCGGTTCGGCGAGGTCGTGATCATGGCGGTCGGGTGGGAGTCGTTCCCCGCGGTGGTGGCGGAGCTGGACGGCACGCTCGCCGGCAAGATCGTCGTGGATCCGAGCAACCCGATCAGCGAGCGCGACGGCGCGGCCGTGGTGGTGGCCGTCCCCGGCGGGCTGACCAGCCCTCAGTACCAGCAGCACGTGCTGGGCGACCAGGTACGCCTGGTGCGCACGTTCAACACGAAGTACCCCAACGAGCTGCTCGAACTCGGCATCGCGGGCCAGCGCGGCGGGGCGCGGGCCGACATGCCCTACTGGGGCGACGACGACGAGGCCAAGAAGGCCGTGGTGCCGCTCATCGAGGACGCCGGGTTCACCGCCATCGACGGGGGCGGCCTGTCAGAGGCGCTGTGATCGGGCCGCGCGGGAGTGCGCGGCCGGCCGGAGCGCTGTGATCGGATCGTGCGGGACGGCGTGGCCTGTCAGAGGCGCTGTGATCAGGTGGCGCAGGTGTCGTGGGTGGCGTCGAACCCCTTCATCGCCTCCGTGTCGTCCGTGCGCAGCGGCTTGAGGCCCTTCCAGTCGTTCCCGATCACCAGGATCAGCCGGTTCGTCCTGGCGCCCGGCACGGCCCGCGTGGCGGAGCCCTGGAGGTCGTTGCGGAGCGTGGGCACCCGGGTCTCGCCGTTCGGGCCGTAGAAGATCGTGGTCTTCGCCTGCGGCTTCTTCGCCGAGTCGCCGATCTTGGCGATGTGGTAGCCGCGCTGTTCGAGGAAGGCCGCGACCTCCGTGGCCAGGCCGCCGCGCCAGGTGCCGTTGCGCAGCTCGATCTGGATCTTCGAGCGGCCCACCTTGGCCTGGCCGCCCTTGACACCCTCCACGCTCTGGTCCTTGGCCACGATCTGGAACAGCCGCTTGGACTGGTCCGGCACCCACTCCACCCGGCCCGGCTGAGTGAGGGAGTAGTGCCACGGGGTGGTGATGAAGCGGATCTTGCTGATGTCCAGGCCCTGCAGGCTGCCCGCGAGGTCCCTCATGACGCCGGTGGTCAGGCCCTGGTCGGTGGTGATCGCCTGGGTGGCGGCGTCGAGGGTGCCCAGGAGCTTGGCCGGGTCGGTGAGCGTCTCGCCGCTCATCACCTTCTTCACCATCGAGGCGATGAACATCTGCTGCCGCTGGATGCGCCCGATGTCGGAGCCGTCGCCGAGGCTGTAGCGGGCACGCACGTAGCCGAGCGCCTGCTCGCCGTTGAGCGTCTGCTTGCCGGCGGGCAGGTGCAGCAGGGCCTTCTTGTCGTTGATCGCCTCGGGCAGGCAGACCTCGACACCGCCGATGGCGTTCACGATGCCCTTGAAGCCGGTGAAGTCCACCTTCACGAAGTGGTCGATGTGGATGCCGGTGAGCGCCTCGATCGTCTTCCAGGTGCAGGCGATGCCGCCGGAGTTGAACGACTCGTTGATCATGCCGACGTGCGCCTGCTGGCCGGGCAGGCCCTTGGTGGCGCGGCAGGCGGGGAGCTGGACGACCGAGTCGCGCGGGAAGCTGATCACCATCGCGTTGTCGCGCTTGGACGACAGGTGGGCCAGCATGATCGTGTCGGTGCGCTCGCCCGCGACCCTGCCGTACTTGGCGTTCTTGCCGTTGCGCTGGTCGGAGCCGACGATCAGGACGTTCATGGCGGTGCCGGCCACCTTGGGCGGGCGGGTGGCGCCGAGGTCCTCGGCGGTGACGTCCTCGTGCTCGATGTTGCCGGTCAGGCGCGCGTACACGCCGACGGCCACGCCGGTGACGAGGAGGACGACGGTCACCGTGACCGCGATCACCCAGCGCAGCCAGCGGCGTCGCCGCCGCGGCGGCGGCGTGCCGGGTTCGGAGGGCGGCGCGTCGACAAGCCCGCTGCTCACGTGACTCCCACAGGACGGGGCCGCGGGCCACCGCCCATGGCCAAGAGCCTCGCCGTACAGATCTCGGCCGTTGATCGTGCCTGAGTGTACTCAGTCAGACAGGGAGTTGCGCCCTCACTCGGGCAGGTTCACCCGCAGCGACACCGTGCCGCGCAGGTCGAGCCAGGCCGTGCCGGGGCCGCGGACCAGGCGGAGCACGACCTCCTCGCAGCCGGGGCAGCGGGCGACCAGGCCCGGGTCGGGCCCGTACACGCGCAGCGAGGCGACCGGGCCGGTCAGGCCGCAGCTCGCGCAGCGGCCGACCGCGGAGGTCACGTCCACGGCGAAGATCTCGCCCAGCGGGCCCGCCAGGGCGTTGCCGTCCAGGTGCTCGGTCATGTCAGCCTCCGGTGGGACCGAAACGTTCGGTTCTGATGCGCTCGGGCGCGTGCCCGAGCGCGAGCAGCAGGTCGGCAGCGGCCTCCACGAACTCCGTCGGCCCGCACACGTAGCAGTCGGGCTCGAACGTGGCAGGCCAGCCGCCCTCGGCCAGGTCGTCCAGCATGATGCGGCCCGCGGGCCGGGAGACGCCCTCGGGCGCCGATCTCGTGTAGAGGTAGGTGATGTCCAGCCCGGGCTCGGGCCGGCGCAGCTCCTCGGCGTAGTAGCGGCGCTCCGGGTCGCGCAGGGAGTACAGCAGGCGGAACGGCACGCGGCTGCCCGCCTGCCTGCGCGCCCTGATCATGGCCATCAGCGGCACGATCCCCGAGCCGCCGCCCACCAGCAGCACCGGCGCCTTGCTCTCGGTCCGCCACACGAACCAGCCGCCCACCGGGCCGCGGAGCTCGACCTGGTCGCCGACCCGCAGCTCCTCCGTCAGGTACGGCGACACCTCGCCGTCGCGCACCCTCTCCACGGTCAGCTCGACCAGGTCGCCGTCGGCCGGCGAGGCCATCGAGTAGCTGCGCTGCGCCGTGTAGCCGTCCTCGGCCGTCAGCCGCACGTCCACGTGCTGGCCCGCCAGGTGCCCCGGCCAGCCGGGCACCCGGAACCGCAGCGTGCGGGCGGTCGCGGTCTCGGCGGAGCCGTCCACCAGCTCGGCCGGCCGCCACGTCAGGCGGCGCACCCTAGTCGCCCTCGTAGCGCTGCTCGCGCCACGGGTCGCCGTAGTTGTGGTAGCCGGCGGTCTCCCAGAAGCCGGGCCAGTCCTCGTTCAGCAGCCGGATGCCGCGCACCCACTTGGCCGACTTCCAGAAGTACAGGTGCGGCACGATCAGGCGGGCCGGGCCGCCGTGGCGCGGCTCCAGCTCCTCGCCGTCGAAGCGGTGCACGATCCACGCCTTGCCGTCGAGCAGGTCCTCCAGCGGCAGGTTGGTGGTGTAGCCGCCGTAGGAGTAGACCAGCGCGTACTCGGCGGCGGTCTCCACGTCCTCGAAGAGCACGTCGAGCGAGACGCCCTCCCACGTGGTGTCCAGCTTCGACCACTTGGTGACGCAGTGGATGTCGGCCGTGGGGGTCTCGCTGGGCAGCGCCATGAACTCCTCCCACGACCAGCGGTGGGTCTGCTCCGCCTCGGTGTCGATGGCGAACTCCCACCGGTCGAGCGGCACCCGCGGCGTCGGGCCTGCCGACAGTACGGGGAAGTCGTCGACCAGGTACTGGCCCGGCGGAACGCGGTCGCCGTCGTCTCTGCGCTTTCCGCGGAAACCGCGGGAAATGATGCTCATGGCCCCCTCCTGAGGCCATTTCACCACGGGCCCGTTTCGTCACGGTCAACGACCCGCCCGCGGGACGACCAGGCCCGACTCGTAGGCGAAGACCACGAGCTGGGCGCGGTCGCGGGCGCGCAGCTTCGTCATCGCCCTGCTGACGTGCGTCTTGGCGGTCATCGGGCTGATCACCATGTGCGCGGCGATCTCGTCGTTGGACAGGCCGCGGGCCACCAGGGCGGTCACCTCGCGCTCCCGGTTGGTGAGCACGTCCAGCCCGGCGGGCTCGGGCTCGGGGCGGCGGGCCACGTACTCGCCGATCAGGCGCCGGGTGATCGCGGGCGACAGCAGCGCGTCGCCCCTGGCCGCCACCCTGACGCCCTGCAGCAGGTCCGCGGGCTCGGTGTCCTTGACCAGGAAGCCGCCGGCGCCCGCCCTGAGGGCGTTGAAGACGTACTCGTCGAGGCCGTAGTTGGTCAGGATCACCACGTGCACGCCGCTCAGCCGCTCGTCGGCGGCGATGCGGCGGGTCGCCTCGATGCCGTCCATCACGGGCATCTGCACGTCGACGAGGGCCACGTCGGGGAGGTGTTCGAGGGCGAGCGCGACGGCCTGCTCGCCGTTCGCGGCCTCGGCCACCACCTCGATGTCGTCCTCGGCCTCCAGCAGCGCGCGGAAGCCGCCGCGGATGAGCGCCTGGTCGTCCACCAGCAGGACTCGGATCATGAGGGTTCTCCCAGGGGGAGCTCGGCACGTACGGTGAAGCCGCCTTCGGCACGGGGCTCGGCGAGCAGGCGGCCGCCGAGCGCGGTGACGCGCTCGCGCATGCCGAGCAGGCCCACACCGGGTACGGGCGGGGCGTCCCTGGTGGCCTTGCCGTCGTCGTCCACCTGCACGACCAGCTCCGCCCCGCCGTAGTCGACGCGTACGGCCGCGGCGGCGGCGCCGGCGTGCCTGGAGACGTTGGTCAGCGCCTCCTGCACGATCCGGTACGCGGCCCGGTCCACCTCGGCGGGCAGCTCCCTGCGCTCGCCCGAGACCGTCACCGTGGCGGGCAGCCCCGCCGAGCGGGCCCGCTCCACCAGGTCGCCGAGCCGGGCCAGGCCGCTCGGACCGTCCTGCTCGCCGGGCTCGCCGTCCGCGTCGCGCAGCAGCTCCAGCGTGGTGCGCAGCTCCCGCATGGCGTCGCCGCTGGCCTCCTGGATGGCGAGCAGCGCCGCCGGCACCTCCTCGCCGCGCTTGCGCGCCAGGTGCACCGCCACCCCGGCCTGCACCTTGATGACCGAGATGCTGTGGGTGAGCGAGTCGTGCAGCTCCCTGGCGATGCGCAGCCGCTCCTCGCCGGCCCGGCGGCGGGCGACCTCCTCGCGGGTGCGCTCGGCCTCGGCGGCACGCTGCTCGGCCTGCTCCACGTACGCCTGCCGGTGCATGCTCACCGTCCCCGTCACCCCGGCGGCCAGGAACCAGCCGAGCAGCAGCGTCGTGTTCTGGAGGACCTGCTGCTCCTGGGCGGCGCCGGTCGCGTCGGTCAGGCTGCCCGCCAGGCTGGAGCCCAGGAACACCACCCCGGCCAGCACCGGGAACAGGCGATGCCCGGCCCTGACCGCGCCGTACACCGACACCAGCACGGGGAACGCGGCGGGCGGCCCCGGCTGGACGTGCGCCGAGAACACCAGCATGCAGACCGTGCTGATCGCCAGCGACACCAGGGGCGCCCGGCGCCAGGCCAGCAGCGAGGCGGCGGCGATGAGGACCGCGGCCAGGTCCAGGACTCCCGCGCCGGGGGTCGCGAGCACGGTGAGCGAGAGCATGGCGGCCACCACGGCGGCGAGGGCGCCGTCGAGGGCGAAGGAGCGCCATCCGCGCGCAGAGCTCATTCCTGCAGATTAGGGCGTGATCCGGGCGCCGGTCGTCGGCGCCCGGGCGGAACTCGCTACTACTCCCGGCGTAGTACGCCCGCCGTTCCTGCGTCCCGTGTCGTAGCGGCAGGATTCGCCCGCTGCACGACGACCGGCGGCGGTCCGTGAGACCACGATGGCGGCCATGGAGAGAACCTGTCCCAGGAGCCGATCATGACCGCTTCCCCCACCATGGCCGCCCGCCCGGCGACCTGGACCGTCCAGACACTCAAGGCCGTGGCCGTGCTGCACGTGGTCGCGCTGCTGTTCCAGGCGGTGACGGCGGGCATGCTGCTGTCCTCGCCCGGCGGGCGGGCGCTGCACGCGGCCTCCGGTATGGCCCTGGCCGTCATCGGGCTGCTCCACCTGGTCGCCGCGATCCTCGTCCGCTGGCCGGGCGGCGGCAGCGCGAGGTTCATCGGGCCGGCGGCGGGGCTGTTCGTGTTCACGATCGTGGCGGCGGCGCTCGGCATGATGCATGTGAAGACCGTTCACCTGCCGCTCGGGGTGTTGCTGTTCGGCGGCGGCGTGGCCCAGCTCATCCGCGTCATGGCGCGGCCGGGACGGGCATGAGCCCGACCCGGCGGGAGGTGCTGCGGCTGCTCGGGCTCGGGGCCGTCGCGGCCGCCGGGGCGCAGGGGTGCTCGCTGCTCGCCGGCACCCCGCAGCCGCAGCTCCTGGCCAGCGCGGCCCCGCTGCCCAAGCCGTACGCGGTGCCGCTGCCGGTCCCCGAGGTCGCCCGGCCGGTCCGCAGCGCCGGCGAGGTGGACTTCTACGAGCTGACCGAGCGGGCGGCGGAGGCCGAGCTGCTGCCCGGGCTGCGCACCCCCATCTGGGGGTACGGCGGCACGTTCCCCGGCCCCACGATCAAGGCGCGCAGCGGGCGGCGCACGGTCGTCAAGCTGGTCAACCAGCTCGGCGAGCCGACCGTCCTGCACCTGCACGGCGGGCACACGCCGCCCGAGTCCGACGGTTACCCGACGGATCTGGTGGCGCCCGGCGCCTCGCGCGAGTACGTGTTCCCGCTGGAGCAGCGGGCCGCCACCCTCTGGTACCACGACCATCGCATGGACTACACCGGGCCGCAGGTCTGGCGCGGGCTGGCGGGGATGTTCCTGGTCGGGGACGCGGAGGAGGAGGCGCTGCCGCTGCCGTCCGGGGAGCGGGACCTGCCGCTGCTGATCTGCGACCGGTCGTTCGCGGCCGACGGCCACCTGCTGTACCCGGCGCTGGAGGGGAAGCCCGGGGTGCGGGAGGCGTACATGGGGGGCGTGCTCGGTGACGTGATCCTGGTGAACGGGGCGCCGTGGCCGGAGCTGCGGGTGGCCAGGGCGCGGTACCGGCTGCGGCTGTGCAACGCCTCGAACGCGCGGGCGTACGAGCTGTCCACCGGGGGGCCGATGGTGCAGATCGGGAGCGACGGGGGGCTGCTGGCGGCGCCCAGGACGGTGAGGCAGATCCGGCTGGCGCCGGGGGAGCGGGCCGAAGTGGTCGTGGACTTCTCGGCGTACCGGGTGGGGCAGCACGTCGAACTGCGGAACCTGGCGGGGGAGGGGGCGCAGGCGCGGGTGATGCGCTTCGCGGTGGAGCGGGACGAGAGCGACGACTCCGCCGTGCCGGCCCGCCTGTCGACCGTGGAGGCGCTCGATCCCGCCAGGGCGGCGGTGACGCGGGACTTCGAGTTCAGCAGCGGGAGCATGCACGGAGGGACGGGGTGGCTGATCAACGGCCGGCCGTTCGACGCCAGGCGCATGGAGGCCAGGCCCAAGCTGGGCGACATCGAGGTCTGGCGGCTGACCAGCGACGTCGCGCATCCGGTGCATGTGCATCTCGACCAGTTCCAGGTGCTGTCGGTCAACGGCGAACGCCCGCAGGGGCCGCCGGAGTGGAAGGACACCGTAGAGCTGCGCGACGCCCAGACCGTCGAGATCGTCACCCGCTTCACCGACTACCGGGGGCGGTACGTGCTGCACTGCCACAACCTCGAACACGAGGACATGGCGATGATGGCCGCCTTCGAGGTCGTCTGATCCGGCCTCACGCGCGCTCAGCCGGGCAGGCGGTCCGAGCGAGGCCAGACGTAGTCGAGGTCGTCCGGTTCGTCCCCGAAGACGGGCCGGTAGAAGCCCGGGTCCTTGCGCAGCAGGGCCGAGCGGTGGCTGAGGTGCAGGCGCTCGTCGCCGAGCCACGGCGGCAGCTCGCCGGCCGCCGCCAGCTCGGGCTGCGCGCGGATCTCCGGAGTGCCGCGGAGCTGGGCCAGCTCGGTGCTCATCGTGTCGGCGCAGGTGTCGGCGCGGCCCAGGGAGCGCCAGTGGCGGCACATCTCCAGCCCGTAGCGGACGAGCGCCTCCTCGTACCCCGCCCACATCTTGACCGCGGGGTGGTGGCGCCAGCCGTACCCGGGGACGGTGAGGGCGCGCAGCACCTGGAGGGTCTCGACGCGCTGCTTGCCCAGCCGCAGCGGGTCGAGGACCGCCGCCGTCGCCGTGAAGTCGGGATATGGCAGGAACGTTTGCATCTTTACCCCCGCTGACGTGCTCCTTCTCGCCGGATCGTATAGACCGCCCGCCACCCGACGCTCACAATCAGGGCATGGGAGACCCGTATGTCGGCGCACGGACGCCGCGCAGGGAAGACACCAGGCTGCTGACCGGCAAGAGCAGGTATGTGGGGAACGTGCGCCTGCCCGGCACGCTGCACGCCCACGTCGTACGCAGCCCCATCGCCCACGGCCGGCTGCTCGGCTGCGACACCAAGGCGGTCTGGGCCGTCGAGGGAGTCGTCGACGTCATCACCCCGGCCGAAGCGGCCGGCCTCCGCCTATCCTGCGTGAACGTGCTGCCGGGCCAGCGCATCACCTCCTACCGGGTGCTGGACGAGGCCATCAGGTACGCGGGCCAGCCACTCGCCCTCATCGTCGCCCGTACGCCGGAGGCCGCCAGGGACGCCGCCGACCTCCTCGACCTGGACCTCGACGAGCTGCCTGCCACGGTCGGCGCCGAGCGGGCCATGGACGCCCGGCCGCTCTACCCGGAGCTGGGCACCAACGTGATCACGGACTTCGGGATGGGTGACGAGGACTGCCTGGCCGCCGTCGAGGGGGCCGAGCACGTGGTCGAGATGGTGTTCAGGATGGGCAGGGTCTCGCCGTACCCGCTGGAGCCGCGCGGCGTGGTGGCCTCGTACGCCGACGACGAGCTGACCGTGCACATCTCCTCGCAGGCGCCGCACCACGTGCGCGAGCACCTGGCGGACTCGTTCGGGCTGTCCCACGACCGGGTGCGCGTGATCAGCCGCGACACGGGCGGCGGGTTCGGCGCCAAGGAGCACGTCTACCCCGACGAGACGCTCGTCTGCCTGGCCGCGATGCGCACGGGCCGCCCGGTGAGCTGGACGGAGGCGCCGGGCGACCGGCTGTCGGCCACGCTGTCGGCGCGGCAGGCCGTGCACCGGGCGCGGCTGGCGCTGGACGGCGACGGGCGGTTCGTGGCCATGTACGTGGACGTCGTCGGCGACCTCGGCGCCCATCCGGGGAACACCGGGGGCTCGACGTTCGCGGTCACGGCCACGCTGCTGCCGGGGCCGTACCGGTTCGACCGGTTCGCGGTGCGGGTGCGCGGCGTGGTGACCACGACGACGCCGTTCGGCTCCTACCGGGGCTTCGGCCAGCCCGAGGCCACCCTGACCAGGGAGCGGCTGATCGACGAGGCGGCGCGCCGGCTCGGCGTCGACCGGATCGAGCTGCGGCTGCGCAACATGCTGCGGCCGGAGGAGCTGCCGTTCACGACGGCGGTGGGCCAGACCTACGACTCGGGTGACTACCCGCGCGCCCTGCGCACGGTGCGGGATCTCGTGCGGCCGGTCGGCCGCGCGGACGACGGCCGCAGGCGCGGTGTGGGCTACTCCTGCCACGTCGAGACCACCGGGCTGGGCCCGTCGATGGACCTCAAGGCCATGGGGGCGGAGGCGGGCGGCTACGAGACGGTGGTGCTGCGGATGGAGCAGGACGGGTCCGTGGTGGTGTCGGCGGGGGTGGTCTCGATCGGGCAGGGCATCGAGACGGCGCTGGCCCAGCTCGCGGCCGACCGGATCGGGGTGCCGATCGAGCGGGTCCGGGTGGTGCTGGGGGACACGGCGACGACCCCGTACTCGTCGATCGGGTCGATCGCGAGCCGATCGCTGACGATCGGTGGCGGGGCGCTCACGCGGGCCGCCGGCAAGCTGCGTGACAAGCTGCTGGCCATCGCCGCGCACCGGCTGGAGGCGGCGCCAGGGGACCTGGAGCTGGCCGACGGCGCGGTGCGGGTGAAGGGCGACCCGCACGCGTCGGTGCCGCTGCGCGAGCTGGCCACGTCGGCATGGCGCGGCTGGGACCTGCCCGAGGGGGTCACGCCCGGCCTGGAGGAGCGCGACAGCTACGACCCGGCCGGCTACACCTTCGCGTACGGGGCGCACGCGGCGGCCGTGGCCGTGGACCCGGAGACCGGGGCGGTCGAGCTGGAGGGCTACTGGCTGGTCAACGACTCCGGCGTGCTGGTCAACCCGGCCGTGGTCGAGGGCCAGCTCATGGGCGGCGTGGCGCAGGGGATCGGCCAGGCGCTGACCGAGGAGATCGTCTACACCGACGACGGGCAGCCGATCACCGACTACCTGCCGCCGACCACGCGGGAGGTGCCGGACATCGAGGTCGTGATGCTGGAGACGCCCTCGCCGGTCACGCCGGGCGGCATGAAGGGCGTCGGCGAGTCGGGCACGATCGGCCCGCCCGCGGCGATCGCCAACGCGGTCGCCGCCGCCCTGCCGGAGATCGCGGACCGGATCACAGACGTGCCTCTCACCCCGGCCGCCGTGTGGTCCCTGCTGCAGGTGTCGCGCCCTGCGGCCTGGGAACGAGGAGGCTGAACGGGGGATCGGGGGACACCATGGTGGAATATCGGGAGCTGCTCCGCGCCATCGGCCGCATGACGGGCCTGGCCGCGGGGCCGGCCAGGGCGGCGGCGGAGGCCACGCTCACCACGCTGGCGCGCACGCTCGACGAGGCGGGCCGGCGCGAGCTGATCGACGCCCTGCCGCCCGAGCTGACCGACGACTTCCCGATGGACCACCCGGGCAACGACGGCACCGAGGAGGGCTTCGTCCGCCAGGCGGCCCTGCTCGGCCGCCGGCCTCCCGAGCAGGCCAGGATCAGGGCGCAGGCCGTGCTGGCGGCGGTGGCCGAGCAGGATCCGGCACTGGTGGCCCGGCTGCACATCCCCGAGCAGGTGCGCGGCCTGTTCGAGGCGCCGGGCGGCGGCGGCATCACCGGCCCCAAGGGCCACAGCGCCCCGCTGACGGACGCCGAGATCGGCGCGGCGCTGCGCACGCTGCCGCGGTGGAGCGGTGACCGGTCGGGGCTGCGCCGGACCATCTCGCTGCCGCAGGAGAACCTGCACGCGGTGCGCAGGGCTCTCGACCGGCTCAAGATCACGTACGGCCGCCAGCCGCAGCTCCACGACACCGCCGAGGGGCTCGTCCTGCTGGTGCGGACGGTCTCGGTGGGCGCCGTGACGTCGCTGGACGTGGAGCTGGCCAGGCGGGTGGACGAGCTGATCGAGGAGATCGGCGCCGGCATCGGCCGCCCCTGACCGGCCCGAAGGTCACTCCTGGTCGATCGGCTTGGGGCTGGACGGGCGCATGCTCTCGGCCAGCCCCGCCTTCCTGCCCCGCCTGCGGTGCTGCTGCATGCGCTCGTCCTCGGTCCGGTCGGGCGCGGGATCGACGGGCACCGACCGCAGCACCTCGGCCATGCTGGCGTACTCGCCGAGCGGCAGCGACCGCAGGGCGCGCTCGGTGTCCTCGCCGGCGCCGTGCGCGTGGGCGTGCGCCACGATGCTCTCCTTGTCGGCCGGGAAGTCGAGGGAGTTGAGGGCCTCGCGGACCGGGCGCGTGTCGTGCAGTTTCATGCTGCCCCACTACCCGGGTTACGGACACCGCCCTAAAAGAATGTGCGATATTTCACCGAAAATTCGACCCGAACGGGGCTCTCGTACGTACACGTTTCGACAGCGTTGTACGTCAACCCATAGGCAGGTCCTCTTGCTGAGCGAAAGGCGCATTCGCTGCCCCTCACCACAGGAGGGAGACGACATGACCAGGCTGCGATCGACCCGCAGGAGCCGGAAGCAGTTCGCGTGGCCGCTGCACGAGGACGCGCGGACCGTCGGTCAGGCTCGTGCCGTTGTTCGCATGGAATTGTCGCAACTCTCCCTTTCCTCCGATCTCGTTGACGACGCCGTTCTCATGGCGAGCGAATTGATCACCAATGCCTTCATGTACGGCGACGGCCCCTACGAACTCGTTCTCCATGTGGACGACAAGGACATCATGGTCGTGGTCGTGGTCGTGGACGGCAGCCCCGTCCTGCCCGCCCCGGCGCCCCACGACCTGGCGGCCGAGCACGGGCGCGGGCTGCGCATCGTGGCCAGGCTCTCCGACGGCTTCTACGGCTGCCATCCCCAGCGTTACGTCACGCAGCCCGGCCTGGTCGGCAAGGCCACCTGGTTCGCGATCCCGCGCTCCGGCGCCGCCGGCAACGTGGTGCCGATCCGGGCAGGCGTCTGACTTTGTCGCCGCTGTCCTCTACTCTCCCCAGCAGCGGCCGCCACGTCTTCGCCGGTGACAACCACTCCTCCGTCTACTGCTTCGACGCCTCCGGCGAGCGGCTGTGGAAGCTCGCCACCGGCTGCGGCTCCGCCTTCTCCATGCAGTACCTGGACGACCGGCTCTACATCGTCACCACGGACGGCACCCTGGCCTGCATCGACGCGAGCGAGGCCGCCATCGCCGCGGCCCGCACCGGCAGCGTGCCCCAGCCCGTGGACGTCAAGGCGGCCGCGTCGCTGGAGGCCGTCGAGCCCTCGGTCGTGCTGGAGACCGTGCTGGAGACGGCGAGCGAGGCGGGCGACGGCGTGGTGGTGGAGTGCGTGCGGGAGGGCGAGCGGCTGCGGGTGCGCGTGGTCAGCCCCGGCTACGAGTCCTGGAACGTGCAGTTCCCGAAGGAGATCCGCGAAGCGGGCGCCCGCTACCTGGTGGACGGGGTGCGCTCGGCCGGACGCGGCGGGTTCTACCGCGCCTACGGGGAGATCCGGCGGCTCCTCTGACGCCTCGCCTGGCGCACCTCAACGCGGGCGCGGTCCCGCGACGGTCACCAGCACCAGCAGGCCCGCCACGACGCCGGTGATCGCGCTGGCCAGGTAGACGTCGTTGAGCGCGGCGTACCCGCCGCCGTCACGGTAGAGGAGGCCGAGCAGGGCGACGCCGAGCGCGTACCCGAGCTGCCTGACCGTGTTGACCGTGCCCGCGGCCATGCCGGCGCGCTGCGGCGGCGCGTACGTCATGGCGGCGGAGCTGAACGCGGGGACGGCCAGGCCCACGCCCAGGCCGGTGAGGACCAGGCCGGGCGCCGGCGCGGTCCAGCCCGAGTGCTCGCCGAGCGTGCCCTGCAGCAGCGCGCCGGCGCCGATCAGCAGCAGCCCGCCGCCGATCGCGACCCGCGGCGACAGCCCGGGGAACAGCCGGGAGACCGCCACGGAGGCCACCAGGGACGTGGCGGCCATCGGCGACAGCGCCAGCCCCGCCATCACCGGGCCGAGCCGCAGGTCCTGCTGGAGCCAGAGCGAGGTGAAGGCCAGGCAGGCGAACGCGGCCGGCATGATCAGACCGGCCCCCGCCATGATCCCGCTGAACGACCGCTCGGCGAACAGCCGCAGGTCCAGCATGGGGTTCGCGCCACGCGACTCGGTCACCAGGAAGGCGAGGAACGCCGCCGCCGCCACGGCCAGCGGCGCCAGCGTGCGTGCCGCCGCCCAGCCGTGCTCACCCGCCTCGATCAGCCCGTACGTCAGCGCCCCCGCCGCTAGCGTGAACGTGACCATGCCCGCCCAGTCGAGCCGGGTCCCGCCGGGCAGACGCGACTCCTCGACGCCCCGCAGGGTCAGCCAGGCGGCGACCAGGCTGATCGGCAGGTTCACCAGGAAGATGGCCCGCCAGTGCAGGTGCTCGGTGAGCAGGC
Source organism: Nonomuraea sp. NPDC050202 (assembly GCF_040656115.1). Lineage (NCBI taxonomy): Bacteria > Bacillati > Actinomycetota > Actinomycetes > Streptosporangiales > Streptosporangiaceae > Nonomuraea > Nonomuraea sp. NPDC050202. The sequence continues at coordinate 173,229 of NZ_JBFALF010000014.1, forward strand.
CGCCGAGCACGGGCGCGATGGCCGCGGCGGCCCCGTTCACCCCGCCCCACACGCCGAACGCGATGCCGCGCTGCCTGCCGTGGTAGGTGGCGCTGACGAGGGCGAGGGTCGTGGCCATCATGGCCGCGGCGGCGGCGCCCTGCACCAGGCGGGCGGCCAGCAGCAGCCCGGCGCTCGGCGCCAGCCCGCAGGCGAGCGAGGCCAGCGCGAACACCGCCAGCGCTCCCAGGTAGACCTTGCGCCGCCCCGTGTGGTCGGCGTACGAGCCGGCGGCCAGCAGCAGCGCGGCGAGGGACAGCGCGTAGCCGTCGAGCAGCCACTGCGCGCCGGTGAAGGACATGCTCAGGTCGGCCGTGATGCCGGGCAGCGCGACCATGACGATGGTCACGTCCACGAGGAGCATGAAGGCGCCCAGGCAGGCGGCCACCAAGGGGGACCAGGAGACGGTCGCCGTCTCCGGTGCTGATGTTCTGGTCATGGCGACCACGGTGCGGCCGTGCCGGGGGTATCCGCTACCTGGAGCCGTACTTCTGGCGGTTTTCCGTGTCGGCTAGCTTGTGCTGGTGGAATCCATCGAGCTGGACGAGCTTGACCGCGGGCTGCTGCACGCGCTGCAGGTGGACGGGAGGGTCTCGTTCAGCCGCGTCGGCGAGGTGCTCGGGGTGTCGGACCAGCGGGTGGCGCGCCGTTACCGGCGGCTGCGCTCCACCGGCATGCTGCGCGTGGTCGGCGTCGTGGACGGGCGCCGCCTCGGCTACGAGTCGTGGGCGATCAGGCTGCGCTGCACGCCGGACGCGGCGGTGCCGATCGCCGAGGCGCTCGGGCGGCGCTCCGACACGTTCTGGGTGCACCTGCTGTCCGGCGGCACCGAGATCTCCGCCGGCACGCTGCAGCGCACGGCGAGCGAACGCGAGTCGCTGCTGCTCAGCAAGCTCGCCCGGACCAACCGGGTGCTCTCGGTGACGGCGCACAGGACCCTCCACACGTTCGTGGGCGGCCGCGTCGGCTGGCAGGGGCTGGCCGCGCTCTCGCCCGAGCAGGTCGCCCTGCTGGCGGAGAGCCGCGTCCACCGCAGGCGGGGCGAGGGCGAGCAGATCACGCTCGGCCCCGGCGACCAGGCCCTGCTGGGTGAGCTGTCCCGCGATGGCCGCACCGGCTACGCCGAGCTGGCGGCGGCCACCGGCTGGTCGGAGTCGACCGTCAGGCGGCGGATGGAGCAGCTCTGCTCGGCCGGCGCGCTCTTCTTCGACCTCGACGTGCTGCCCGCGCTGATGGGTTACCGGGTCGAGGCGCAGCTGTGGATGTCGGTGCCGCCCGCCGAGCTCGACGCGACCGGCAGGGCGCTGGCCGGACACCACGAGGTGGCGTTCGCGGGCGCCACGACCGGGCCCGCCAACCTGACGGCCAGCATCGTCTGCCGCGACGACGAGGCGCTCTACCGCTACCTGACCGACAGCCTGGGCGCGCTGCCCGCGATCCGGCACATCGAGACCGCGCCCATCATCAGGACCGTCAAGCGGGCGGGGGCCGTACTACCCCACTGACGGTGGGGCAGGCACTACCGCCTGTTCGGCGGAGCGCAGGCTGGGAGCAGATCGCCGGTGTTCGTAGCGTTCTGTGACATGAGAACGCCCATGAGGAACCGGCTGCTCGCCCTGGCCTGCGCCGGGCTCGTCCTGGCCACCGCGACCGCCCCCGCGGCGCTGGCCGCCACCGCCACCGCCACCGCACCCGCGCCCGTCAGCCAGGCCGTGACGATCGACGACAGGGGCTCGATCGTCTCCGCCGAGCTGCTGGCGCGCATGTCGGCCGAGCAGGTCGCGGCCTACCTCACCGGCGCCAGGTTCCCCGTGCCGGCCCGGCCGCAGGGCGCCGACCTGTACGCCGTCGTCTACCGTACGATCAGCGCGGCCGGGACGCCCACCACCGCGAGCGGCGTCGTCGCGCTGCCGGCCAGGTCGAGGAAGGGGCTGTGGACGGTCAGCTACGCCCACGGCACCCTGGCGACCAGGGCCGACGCCGGATCGGTCGCCGACGGCGACGGGCGGGCGGCGCCGCTGATGTTCGCCGCCGCGGGCTTCGCCGGGGTGGCGCCCGACTACCTGGGGCTGGGGACGGGGCCCGGCTTCCACCCGTACATGGACGCGGCGACCGAGGCCTCCGCCTCCGCCGACCTGCTGCGGGCCGCGGGGGAGCTGGCCAGGCGGCAGGGACGCTCGCTGAGCGGGGACGTGCTGGTCACCGGGTTCTCCCAGGGCGGGCACGCGGCGATGGCGCTGGGCAAGTCGTTGCGCGGGGACGCCGCGTACCGGCTGCGGGGGGTCGCGCCGATCTCCGGGCCGTACCACGTGCGCGAGGCCGAGCTGCCGGCGCTGCTCGAGGACCGGCTCGATCCGCACAGCGCGACCTTCTACCTGGCGTACTGGACGGTCTCGATGAACCGGCTGCACCACTTCTACGACTCGCCGTCGGAGGTGTTCCGCGACCCGGCGGTGGAGAAGCTGTTCGACGGGGACCACAGCTTCGACCAGATCGCGGCCGGGCTGCCCGGCTCGCCGCGCGACCTCGTCACCGCCGCCTACCTGGAGCGGGTCGCGAAGCCGTCGGGGGCGCTCCTGCGGGCGCTGAAGGTCAACGACACCACCTGCGCGGGCTGGCGTGCCGGGGTGCCGGTGCGGCTGTTCGCCGGGCGCGGCGACAAGGACGTGGCCTACGCCAACTCCCGGTACTGCCTGCGCGACCTGCGGGCCGCCCGGGTCAAGGCGTCGCTGACGGACGTGGGCGACGTCGATCACATGACGACCGCCTACCGGTCGCTGCCCGAGGTGCTCGACTGGTTCACCACGCTGCGCCGCGCGTGAGGCTCCACCGCGCTGCGTCACGCGTGAGGCTCCACCGCGCTGCGCCGTGCGTGAGGGTTGACCGGGCTGCGCCGCGCGGGATGGCTCACCATGCCGCGCCGCGCGTGATAATCGTGACGTGCCGCTGCCAACCAGGCGATTATTCCTCCGGCTCGGCGGCGTGGCCGCGGCCGGCACGGTGGGGGCGCTGGCGCCGGCGCGGGCGGCGTACACGCCCGACGAGACGTTCGTCCTGCTGCGCCGCCGCTGGCGGGAGGTGACGGCGGGGCCGGGGCACGACTCGGAGCGTTACCGGGCGCGGCTGGCCGCGCTGGGCCGGGCGGCCGCGCGCTACCGCGCCACGATGGCCCCCGGGCCCTCCTCGCTCTGGCCCGACCAGGCGTTCCCGTCGTTCGTGGCCACGCCGAGGCGGCTGCGGGTCATGGCGCAGGCGTACGCGCTGGGCCTCGGCGACGCGGGCCTCGGCGAGGCCGTCGCCGCCGGGGTGGAGCACTACCGGCGGCACGTGTACGCGGCGGGCGGCGATGCGCCGGGCAACTGGTGGCACTGGCAGATCGGCGTGCCGAAGGCGCTGCTGGACGCGTCCGTGCTGGCCGGGACGTGGAGCCCGGCACTGGCCGAGGCCGTCGACCACTACGTGCCCGAGCGCCGCCTGCACCGCTACTCCGGCAACAGCACCGCCGCCAACCGGGTGGACCTGTGCCTGGTGACGCTGCTGCGCGCCATGCTCGACGACGACCACGGCAAGGCGGGGCTGGCCGTCTCGGCGCTGTCGCCGGTGTTCGCGACGGTCTCGGAAGGTGATGGTTTCTACCGGGACGGGTCGTTCATCCAGCACTCGTTCGTGCCCTACCAGGGCGCGTACGGGGTGACGCTGCTGTCGGGGCTGGCCACGCTCCACGCGGTGCTGCGCGGCTCGCCCTGGGAGCTCGCCGACCAGCGGATCTTCGACACGGTCGAGCGCACGTACGCGCCGTTCGTGCGTGACGGGGCCTGCATGGACCTCGTACGCGGGCGCGGCGTCGGCAGGCGGCCGTTCGGCGACCACGAGCGCGGGCGCGAGATCGCCGCCGCGGTCCTGCTGCTGGGGGAGAGCGCCCCGGCCGGGACCCGGGCGCGCTGGCAGGCCATGGTCAAGGGCTGGGCGGCGCGCGGCACGTACCAGCCCATGCTGGAGCACGCCGCCGAGCCCGCCTTCCACGCCCGCCTGGCGACGGTCATGGAGGACGGCGCGGTGCCGGCGGCGGCCGAGCCGGTCGGGCACCGGCTGCTGCCGATGAGCGCCAGGGCCGTGCACCGGCGGCCCGGCTGGTGCGCGGCGCTCAGCATGGCCTCCCACCGCGTCGGTCACTACGAGCACGGCAACGGCGAGAACCTGCGCGGCTGGCACACCGGCTCCGGGATGCTCTACTGGTGGGCCGACGGGCACGGCGACCAGTACTCCGACTCCTTCTGGCCGACCGTGGACCCGTACCGGCTGCCGGGCACCACCGTGTCCACCCGGCGGCTGCCCGACGGGGCGGGCGCGGGGTGGGGTGACACGCGCACGCCGTGGCGGTGGGTCGGCGGGGCGAGCGACGGCACGTACGCGGCCGTGGGGCAGCACCTCTCCGGGCTGGAGAGCACGATGGAGGCGTTCAAGTCGTGGTTCTTCCTCGACGACGCGATCGTCTGCCTGGGGGCCGGGATCACCGGCGCGGACGGCGTGGCCGTCGAGACCGTCGTGGACAACCGCAGGACCTCAGCGCCGCTCGCGGTGGGGCGGGGATGGGCGCACCTGGAGGGTCACGGGGGTTACGTGCTGCCCGGCCAGGCCCTGCGTACGCTGCGGGAGCGCCGGGACGGCGGCGGGACGGGCCGCGACTACGTGACGCTCTGGCTGGACCACGGCGTCGATCCGCGCTCCGCCACCTACGCCTACCTGCTGCTGCCGGGCGCCGGCAGGGAGGCCACCCAGGCCCGCGCCCTGGTCCTGCCGGGCGGGAGCGGATCCCGGGCCGCGGGGGCGGTGCACGTGCTGGCCAACACGGCCCGCCTCCAGGCCGTGCACGTGCCCGCGCTCGGGCTGACGGCCGCCTGCTTCTGGAACGCCGGGACGGCGGGCGACCTCACCGCCTCCGCCCCGTGCGCGGTCCTGGTGCGCGAGCACCCCGGCGGCACCGCGACCGTGACCGTCGCCGACCCCCGGTGCGACCTGGACGAGCTGACCCTGACGTGGGCCAGGCCGGTGGCGGAGCTGCTGGACGGCGACGCCTCCCTGATCGGGGGCGGGCTCAGGTTCGGGCGGCTGGCCGGCCGGGAGGGCGCTTCGGTGACGGTCACCGTGCGGCCCGGCTGAGACGCCGCTCACCGTGCGGCCCGGCAGAGGCGCCGCTGGCAGCGGCGGCGTCAGGGCGGCGCGGGTGCCCCGGCATGCTGTGGCGGGTCAGGTCAGCGCCGCCTGCGCGGCCACCAGCTCGGCGTACTTGCCGCGCGACGCGATCAGCTCGTCGTGGGTGCCGCGCTGCACGACCCGGCCGCCGTCGATCACCAGGATCAGGTCCGCGTCCCTGACCGTGCTCAGCCGGTGCGCGATCACGATCCTGGTCTGCGCGAGCGTGCCGAGGTTGGCCTCGATGACGGCCTCGGTGGCGCTGTCCAGGTTGCTGGTGGCCTCGTCGAGCAGCAGGATCTTCGGGCGTGACAGCACGGCGCGGGCCAGGGCCAGCCGCTGCCGCTGCCCGCCCGACAGGCCGCCGCCGTCGGTCAGCATGGTCTCGTACCCCATGGGCATGGCGGCGATCTCGTCGTGCAGCGCCGCCAGCCGGGCCGCCGCGACCACCCGGTCCATGGCGGCGCCGGGGTCGTTCAGCGCGATGTTCTCCCTGATCGAGCCGCTGAACAGCGACGGGTCCTGGATGACCACGCCGAACTGGCGGCGCAGCGTACGCAGGTTCAGCTCGGCGGCGGGGACGCCGTCGTACCGGATCTCGCCCTCGACGGGGCTGTGCAGCGCGAGCAGCAGCCTGGCCAGCGTGCTCTTGCCGGACCCTGACGCGCCCACCAGCGCCACCTTCTGCCCGGGCCGGATGGCGACGGAGACGTCCCGCACCGTCCAGGGGCCGCGGGGGTCGTGGCGGAAGCTCACGTCGCGCAGCTCGACAGCGCCGCGCAGCCGCAGCACCTCGATGCCGTCGCTCGGCTCAGGCTCCGAGGCCAGAATGTCCGACAGGCGGTCGAAGTGCGCTCCGGCCTGCTGCAGGCTCTGCAGGCCCGTCAACAGCGAGCCGAGCGGGGTGAGCGCGCCGAGCGCGACCGCGTTCAGCGCGATCAGCGTGCCGAGCGTGAGCTGCCCGTCCAGCACCCGCCAGGCGCCCAGCCACAGCAGGCCCAGCGGCGCCGTCACGCGGATCGCCGACAGCGCCGCCTCCAGCAGCCCCCTGGTGAGCCCGGCCCGCACGTCGGCGTCGAGCTGCCGGGCGAAGTGTCCCGCCCACTGGTCCACGGCCCGCCGCTCGGCCCCCGACGCCTTCAGCGTCTCGATCCCGGTGATCGTCTGGATCAGGCTGTTCTGCGACGCCGACAGCGCGGCCAGCTCCTGATGGGTGAGCGTGGCGATCCGGCTCGTGGTGGCCAGCAGCAGCACCGTCTGCAGTACGGCCACGCCGCTCAGCGCCAGCCCGAAGACCGGGTCCCAGAAGTAGACCAGCACCAGGTAGCCCACGGCCAGCGGCCCGTCCAGCAGCGCCGCGACGACCTGCCCGGTCAGGATGTCGCCCAGCGTGGACACGCCCGCCGCCCGCGTCACCAGATCGCCCTTGGCCCGCCGGGTGAAGTACCCGTACGGCAGCGCCACCAGATGCCCCACCACGCTCTCGGTGAGCTCCTGGTCGGCCCTGGCCCGCACCGCGACCAGCAGCGCCGCCCGCAGGTACCCGATCACGAACTGCGCCGCCCCCGCCAGCACGATCGCCGGCCCGAGCAGCGACAGCACCTCCGCCGCCCGCGCCGGGACGATCGTGTCGACCAGCAGTTCGGAGAAGAACGGCAGCGCCAGCCCGAGCAGTTGCAGCAGCAGCGAGGCGGCCACGATCTGCGCCAGCAGCCCTCGGCGCCGCCTGAACAGCGTGCGCGCGAACTCCCGCCGCCACGCCCCCGCCATCGACGACGAGCCGCGCCGGAACCCCTCGCCCGGCTGGAAGACCAGCAGCACGCCGGTGAACCCGGCCCCGAACTCCTCGGGGGTCAGCCTGCGCCGCCCCTGCCCGGGGTCCACGACGTCCACCCGGTCGGGCGACCAGCGCTCGACCACCACGAAGTGGCTGAACTCCCAGTGCGCCACGGCCGGCAGCGGCACCCGCGCCAGGTCCTCCGGCGCCAGCGAGAAGGCCCGCGCCTGGAGCCCGTGCTCGCGGGCGCCGTCCACGATCGCCTTCGCGCTCAGCCCGTCCCTGCCGATCTGGAGCCGGTCGGAGACCTGGTGCAGAGTGGTGCGGTGCCCGTGGTGTCCCAGCACCATGGTCAGGCACGCCGCGCCGCACTCGGTCTCGGTGTTCTGCAGCACGACGGGGACACGGCGCATCAGCAGGCGCATCAGCAGGCGCATCACCCCACGGCTCCCAGGGCCAGCGCGGTCACGCCGATCCCGGCCGTCACGACGATCGCCACCGCGATCCACAGGACGAGGAACGACGGCCCGCTGACGACCAGCGGCATCCGCACGGGGGCACGCCCCCGCGCCCGCTCGCGCAGCGCCTCCTCCCGGTAGCTCAGCCTCATGCCAGGAAACCTAGGGACGGGCGCTTGGAAGTCACTTGGGACCCACAGCAACGACCTGAAGCAGGCCCGCGACCGCCGCTTCGGCCGCGGCCCAGCCGATCGGCCGATCAGGTTCGGGCAGCGCCACCGGACGCCGGCGGCCCCTACAGAACCTTGCGCAGCACGTCCGCGAACTCTCCCGGGTGCGCCATGAACCCGCCGTGGTCCCCGGGGAACTCCACCGGCGTCGTGCCGATCCGCTCGGCCAGCGCCACCGAGGTCCGGTACGTCACGATCTGCCCCGACTCCGCCCCGACCCCCACGACGACCCGCCCGTTCCGCAACGCGGCGACGTCGGGCACGTAACGGGTGGTGCCGCGCAGCTCGTGCGCGAAGAACCGGGAGCCGTCGGCGACGACCTGCTCCGACGGGGGCGGCCCGGCGTCCGCGCCCTCCTCGAACCCCGCGTTCCCCATGAACTTGGCGAAGGCCGCCCACAGGCCGTCGCGGTGGAAGGTCTCGATCATGTCGTCCACCGCGGCGCGCTGCTCGGCGGCGTCCGGCAGCAGCTCGACGCAGGGCGGCTCGTGCGCCACGAGCGTACGCACCCGCCCGGGGTGCCGCGCGACCAGCGCCAGCCCCGTCACCGCGCCGCCGCTGCTGCCGAAGACGTCGGCCGACTCGGCCCCGAGGTCGTCGAGGATGGCCGCGAGGTCGTCGGCCCGCAGCTCCGGCGTGGAGTCCTCCGCCGGGTCGTCCAGCACGCTGCCGGACATGCCGCGAGGATCGTGCGTGACGACCGTGTGATCGGCCGCCAGCGCCTCGGCCAGCGGCGCGAACTCCGCCGCCGCCATCGGCGCGCCGGTCACCACCAGCAGCGGTCCCGAGCCGCGTACCTCGTAACGCAGCCGCACGCCCGGGCGCCGCAGGATGTGGGTGGCGGTCGTCGTCATGGCGGCCTTCCTTCCTCCGATTACGTCTGTCAGAGGTTGGACCGCCCCCGCCGCGAGAACTCATCGCTCAGGACGCCGCCATGGCGGGCAGCGGCCGCCACCCCGCCGGGCCCGCTCAGGACGCCGCCATGGCGGGCAGCGGCCGCCACACCGCCGGGGCCTCGCGGATCACGAGCGCACAGTCCAGCACCGCGCTCCCGCCCGGGAAAGCGCCACCTGGTGTGGCGCGGCACGATCTGCTCCGGGCACACGGCGCTGAGGAACCGCCCGACACAGCTCGCCGGCCGCTCTTCGACCAGCGAGTAGAGGATGCGGTTGCCGTCACGGCGCTCGGTGACGAGCCCGGCCCCCTTGAGCACGCCGAGGTGCCGCACTCACCCCTCCAGTCCGAGCACCACCCACGACTGGCCCTGAGCCAGCCCCGCCAGCTCCCTGCCGCACTCCTGGAGCACCTGCGGCCCGGAGAGAATGTGCGCGGTGCCCGCCTGGGCGTCCCTGAACAGCCGCTGGATCAGCCCGTCGCGCAGCGACGTGGTGCCACCGGACGCGTAGACGAACCCGGCCACCCCGGCGATCGTCGAGGTGATGTGGTTGAGCGCGAGCCGCACCATCGTCTCCTGCCGCACGCCGAGCCGCCCGCCCCCGTCCAGCGTGCGCTCCACGTCGTCCCAGGTCTCCCGGATCAGCGCCGAGGCCGCGCGGAACCTCGCCTCGGCGCGGGCGAAGTCGGCGTGGAAGGCGTCGCTGCCGGCGAGCTGGCCGGGCCGCCCGCTCCGCGCGCCCGCGTACCGGGCCAGCTCGTCCAGCAGCCGCCGTCCGATGCCGAGCGCCCACCCCGAGTGGCAGATCAGCGCCTGATCGAGCAGCCCGAGCCGGAAGATCGCGCCGCCGCGCAGCGGCTCGGTCGTGCTGAAGTCGTGGGACTGCGACTGCGGCACGAAGGCCCCGTCGATGGTGTAGTCGATGCTGCCCGTGGCACGCAGGCCCAGGACGTCCCAGTTGCCGAGCATCTTGACGTCCTCCATCGGGCTGATGAAGATCCGGACCTCGCCGGTGCCCTCGACGGCGGCGGCGCTGTGGGCGTACTGCGCGTGGTACATGCCCGAGGCGAAGCTCCACTGCCCGGTGAGGCGGAACCCGCCGTTCTCGGGGACGGCGACGCCCGGCCGGGTGCCCTGGCCCGCGATCAGCGGCATCCGCGGCCCCTTGAAGACCCGTTCCACCGCGTCGTCGCCCAGGTAGGCGCCGGCCGTGCCGTTCTCCAGGGTGGTGGCCATGACGACCCAGCCCGTCGAGGGGTCGGCGTACGTCAGCTCCTCGAAGACGTCGAGCAGCTCTCCGGGGGACAGCTCGGCGCCCCCGAGCGGCACCGGCACCCAGATGCCGAAGAGGCCCGCCTCGTGCAGCGCGTCCACGACGGGGGTGGTCAGCCTCCCCGCGGCCTCGGCCTGGTCCGCCTCGCTCTCGATCAACGTGCGCAGGTCGCGGGCCCGCTCCAGCAGGGTCGAGCCGGCTCTGTGCAGTCGCGGCGTGTCGCTCATGTCCAGGTGCTCCTGTTCGTGATCGTCGGCGCTCTCTCTCCGTCAGATCACGTCACGGGCGCGATGTCCAGTGCCGTGGGCGGCAGGTGTCACGCGGACGGCCGTGGGGCATGAGGCAGGCGAGAGATCTCGGGGGGTCAGATGGGAGGGGAGCCGGGGGACGGCGCGTTCGAGGGGTATCTGGGGCGGCTGGGAGCCGAGGACCTGCAGCGGCTGCAGGAGAGCCTCGCGCAGATCCGCGACCTGCACGACCGGATGAAGCGCCTGCTGGAGGCCGTCCTGGCGATCAGCTCCGAGCTGGAGCTGAACGCGGTGCTGCGCACCATCGTGGAGGTCTCGGCCGACCTGGTGGAGGCCCGGTACGGCGCTCTCGGCGTGCTGAACGAGGAGGGCGAGTTCGCCGACCTGTTCACGTGCGGGGTCTCGGAGGAGGTGTACGCCGCCATCGGCCGCATGCCGACCACCCACGGCCTGCTGGGGGAGCTGGTGGCCCACCCCCGGCCGATGCGCGTGGACGACGTGCGGACCCATCCGCAGTTCCGCGAGTACCCCGCCGGCCACCCGGTGATGCGGTCCCTGCTGGGCATGCCGCTCCTGGTGCGCGGCACCGTCTACGGCAACATGTACTTCGCGGACAAGCGCTCGGGAGGGCCGTTCACCGGCGACGACGAGCGGATCATCGCGGCCCTGGCGAGCGCGGCCAGCGTCGCCATCGAGAACGCCCGCCTGTACGAACGCCTCCGCCGCAGCACCGAGGACTTCCAGCGCAGCCTGCTCCCCGACCTGCCCGACCTGCCCGATGTGGGCGGCTTGCAAGCCTGCGCCCGCTACCGTCCCTCCAGCTCCCTGCCCCGGATCGGCGGCGACTGGTACGACGCGATCGTCCTGCCCGACGGCGTCCCCTGCCTCATGGTCGGCGACGTGATGGGACACGACCTGAAGGCGGCCACCATCATGAGCCGGATCAGCAACATGCTGCGGGTGCTCGCCTACGAGCAGTGCGAGCCGCCCTCGCACATCCTTCGGCGGCTGGACGAGGTGCTGCACGACCTGCACGGCGGTCCGATGGCCACGGTGCTGCTGGCCCGCCTGGAGCAGCACTCCGGCTCCGCCTGGCGGTTGTGCTGGAGCAGCGCCGGCCACCCGCCCCCGCTTCTCGTCCCCGCCGACGGCCCCGCCCGCTACCTGCCGGCCGACAGCGGCCACCCCCTGGGCGTCACCCCGGCTCTTCCCCGCCCCGACCACGCCCAGCTGATCCCCGCCGGATCGACCCTGCTCATGTATACCGACGGGCTCGTCGAGAGCCCCGCGCACAGCCTCGACGAAGGTCTGGACGACCTGGCCCGCCATGCCTCCGGCCTGCGCCGGCTCCCGCTGGAGGAGATGTGCGACCAGCTCCTGTCCCGCCGCCGGGGCGACCGCTTCACCGACGACGTCGCCCTGCTCGCCCTGCGCCTCGCCGGGCCGGGCGGAGCGGCCCCGGAGCCTGAGACCAAGCACGTCACCGGGGCCGCCGCCATGCCGCCGGCAACGAACGTACAGCAGCATCAGCGCTGACTCTCCGTGGCCGACCGAGTGCGCATGGCACCTTGCGGGCCCGGGCCGTCCTGCCCTATGCCGATCCCGCGCCCTCCCCTTGGCGCAGGGAGCTCTTCCGACCGGGAAGAGCTCGGGGACAAGGTGCCCGGGAACCAGGGGGGAGCACAGGTTTGGATCTCCGGCTCCCGCGCCTCTGCCAACGGTTCCATGCGTGCCCTTGCCCCGGTCATGGCCCTTCACCACTGCGGATCCGGTGAACCTGGAAGGGAGATCCGGAAACAGACGCCGGAGAGGAACTCCCATGATCACCATGCAGCCCGTCATCGCCGTGGTGATGGCAGCCGCCTTCGCCACCACCGCCACGTCCGCAGCCGCAGCCCCGGTCCCGGAGCCCGCGCGGGAGTACGAATGCGGCAACATCGGGCTGGGCGTGACGGCGACCAGCACCGACGACCAGAACACCGCCTGCAACACCGCGATGGGCGTCGGTTCGGCGTACATCCGGCAGGCGGCGACCTCCGACGGCGAGGTGCCGACCGTGGTCAAGGTTGGCGGATCCACCTGGAACTGCCAGGACGTCCAGGAATTCGGCGACGTCAATCCGCACGGGCAGTGCGTCAAGGCGGACGAGGTGACCGAGACCGTCAAGCTGTTCTCCTGAACGGTGTGGGCTCCGATCCCACGTTCACAAGCCGAGCCGATCGGTGTGACGTCGTCGGCGGTTCTGAGACCTGTGTCACACCAGGGCCGCCGGGACGTCACACTTCGCTGCCGTGGTCCCCTCTCATGAGGCATGACCACGACAGAACAGGACATCCGGGTGCTGCGCACCCCGGAGTCGCGCTTCGCGAACCTGCCGGACTACCCGTTCGAGCCGCACTACGTGGCCGTCGACGGCGGCCGGCTGCGGATGCACCACCTGGACGAGCGGCCGGAACACCCCTCGGGAGAGACCGTCCTGCTGCTGCACGGCAACCCGTCGTGGAGCTACCTGTACCGGCACGTCATCCCGCCGCTCGTCCAGGCCGGGCACCGGTGCGTGGCCGTCGACCTGATCGGGTTCGGCAGGTCCGACAAGCTCGCCGACCGCCACCTCTATACCTATGACCGGCATCTGGGGTGGCTGCGAGAGGCCGTGCTGGACCGGCTGGACCTGCGCGAGGTGACCATGGTCTGCCACGACTGGGGAGGCGCGCTGGGCCTGCCCCTGCTGGCCGCCCATCCGGAACGGTTCCGCCGCGTGGTGGCCACCAACACCGGGCTGAGCACCGGCGACGAGGATCTCGGGCCGGGCTGGCCGATGATGGCCGCCTGGCTGCAGTCCAGCCAGCGCACCCACCCGTTCCTGCCGTCGGCGATCGTGCAGGAGATGACCGCCACCGAGCTGGGGCCGGAGGTGCTGGCCGCCTACGACGCGCCCTATCCGGACGAGCCGTACGTGACGGGCGTCCGGCAGTTCCCGCTGCTCATCCCGATCTCGCCGCAGGACGCGTACACGCCGGCGCTGCGGGCGGCCTGGGACGTGCTGGAGACGCTGGAGCTGCCGTTCCTGTGCGCGTTCAGCGACCAGGACCACGTCACCCGCGGTGACCACACCGCGCTCAGCGGGCGCATCCCTGGCGCCCGCCGCCTGGCCCACCCCACCATCACCGGCGCGGGCCACTTCCTCCAGGAGGACGCGGGACCGGCGCTCGCGGCCATCGTCGAGCAGTTCATCCGGTCGACGAGCCCGTCCGCCCACCCGGCGGACGAGCATGCCGGCCGGCCCCGGCCCGCGAGCCCATCCGCCCGCCCGGCGGACGAGCACGCCGGCCGGCTCCGGCCCGCGACGCCGGCCTGACCCCGGGCCCCGCGGAAAGGACCACGGCCGCCCCGCGCGCGGCCAGGCTTCGCCCACACCACCGTCCTGAACGGCGGCCTCGACCCGATGGCCCCGTCATCGAACTGCTGCGCCCAACCGGCGCGGCCACCACACGAAAGCGAACAACCCATGATCGTCGTAACCGGGGCGACCGGCCCCCTCGGGCGTCTCCTCATTGCACGACTGCTCGCCGAAGGCGCCCGCGTCCGCGCCGTGAGCCGTTCGACGCAACCATCCGGCCTGCCGGACGGGGTGGAACTCGTCACGGGCGACCCGTCCCTGCCCGGCACGATGCCCGCCTGCTTCGACGGCGCCGAAGCCCTCTTCCTGCATCCGCGCACCTTCGGCGACTCCGCCGGCGAGCTGCTGTCGGTCGCCGCCGAGCAGGGGGTCCGCAAGGTGGTGGCGCTGTCGGCGATCAACATCGACGACCCGTACGAGCTGCAACCCTCCCGCTGGCGCGGCGACCGCAACAAGGAGGCGGAGAAGGCGGCCATGGCCAGCGGCCTGACCTGGACCAGCCTGCGCGCGGGCAGCTTCGCCGGCAACTCCGCGCTGGCGTGGGGCGCCCAGATCCGCGCCGGCGACGTCGTCCGCTACGTGCACGCCCGCTTCCGCGAGCCCGTGCTGGACGAGCGGGACCTGGCCGAGGTGGCGGCCCGCGCGCTGCTCACCGACGAGCTGGCCGGCCGGAAGCTGCAGCTCACGGGCCCGCAGTCGCTGTCGCACGAGGAGATGGTGGCCGTGATCGCCGCCGCGCTCGGCCGGCCGCTGCGCTTCGAGGAACTCCCGCCGCAGGCCGTCGCCGCGCACCTCGTCGAGAACGGCCTGCCCGAGCCCTGGGCACGCGCCCTGATGGCTCGTTACGCGCACTACCTCGAGCACGACCAGCCTCCCGTGACCGGCGAGGTGGACAAGATCCTCGGCCGCCCGGCACGGACCTACGCCGACTGGGTGGCCGACCACCTGGCCGCGTTCGGGGCCGAGTGAGCCGCCCGACGCCCATCGCGCACGTGGTCACCGCGCTGGTCAGGCCACCCTGGCCCTCGGTCCCGCCCGCGTCCTGGACCTGAGGCGCTGAACGCGAGATGGACGACCTCCCCGCGGCCGACTCCGCCAAGGCGTTCGCCGACCACCGCGAGTTGTTCCCGATCGTCTACAACATGCTCGGCACCGTCAGCGACACCGAGGACGCGCTGCGGGAGACCCGGCTGTCGTGGGCGGGCCGCGACCTGGGCACGGCCGGCAACCTGCGCGCCCACCTGGTGCGCGTCGCGGTCAACCAGGCGCTGGCCCGCCAGAGCAAGGAGGCATACCGCGGCCCCTGTCTGCCCGAGGTTGATCACCGGGCCGGCCGCGAGCGAGCCCGCCGTGCGCGCGGAGTCCGTCTCGATCGCCGTGCTGGTCGTGCTGGAGACGCTCACGCCGCTGGAGCGGGCGGTCTTCGTCCTGCACGAGGTCTTCGCCTACCAGCACCCGGAGATCGCCGCCATGCTGGAGCGCGGCCCGGCCGCGATCCGGCAGCTCGCGCACCGGGCGCGCGAGCACGTCCGGGCCGGGCACCCGCGCGCCCGTATCGACCGGCGCACCCAGCAGGCGACCCCTCGGTGGTGATCTTCGCGCGGGACGGCGCCGTTCGCGGTGATGGTGCTCGATCTCGACGCCGCGGACGAGCGGGTACGGGACGTGTACGTGGTCGGCAACCCCGACAAGCCGGCCACACTCTCCCAGCAAGATCCCGGGTGAGGGGACGACGGCGCCGAAGGTGCCCCCCGCAGCGGCAGGGGGCCGCAGGTCAGGTGGACACGGGTTCGCGGCGCTGCGCGACCGTGGAGGCGATGGCGGCGAGCAACCAGATCACCGGCCCGGACAGCCCACCCGCCGGATCGACGTGACCGGGCCCGACCATCAGAGCCAGGAACGCCGCGTCGACGACGCCGAGTGTGACCAGGTTGAGCCAGTGGCCGCGGCGGCTGTTGAGACGGTTCATCGTGAGAGCGATCACGATGGCCTGGACTCCGAAGACGGCGGCACACACGAAGAACATCAGGCTCTCGGCGGCGGCCTCGTCCGCGGGCGGCCCGCTCGACATGCCCGCCGTGACCATGGCCGCTCCCAGCCCCAGGTGCAGCAGCCCCCACAGGGAGTACAGCGCCGTGGCGACGGCCGGCCATCTTCCGTATGCGATAAGATACTTCACGTCGTAAAAAGTACACGATGGAAAGTGATAGACATGGCCGATGTCGCAGAGCCGGACGCGACCCTCCGTGAGGACGTGGCAGAGACGTTGAACGCGATCCGAGAGCTGCACGCCACACACGGCGCCCTGCTGGAGTCGGTAGCCGGCCGATACGGCCTCAACCACAACGACCTGCGTTGCCTGGAGATCCTGCATCGCGAGGGCGAGCAACCCGCGCAGCGCCTGGCGATGCTGAGCAACCTCAGCCCGGCCGCCATCACCAAAGTCGTCGACCGGCTGGTGGGCGCGGGGTACGCCGTGCGGCGACAGAGCACCACCGATCGCCGGTCCCAGGTCATCCGCCTCTCGGACGGCCACGCGGAGCTCCGCGCAGCCACCTGGGAGCGGGTCCACGCGGACGCCGTCGCCGTGCTGGACGACGTCCCCTCTGCTGAGCTGCGTGACTTCGTCGGCTTGCTCGGCCGGTTGGCCGAGGTGAATCGCGTGCACGCGCGGCGGCTGTCAGCCGCCCCGGAAACCACCGGCTGACCGGGCACCTGGTGGAGCAGTGTGCCCGGCAGGCGAGGACGCAAAGGGCCATCGGTCATCGGCTCGCGTCGTAGACGATCTCGACGCGCCGGTTGAGCGCCCGGTTCTTGGCGCTGGGCCGGTTGTCGACCAGGTTGGGCACCCGGGGCCTGGTTTCGCCGTACCCGGCGGCCTCCAGCGTCACGGACCGCCCGGAGAGCAACTCGGCGAGGACGCCGCGCACGGCTTCGGCGCGACGCTGGGACAGGCGGCGATTGTAGGCCTCCGAGCCCTGGTCGTCGGTATGCCCGGCGATCTCGATGGCGCCGTCGGGCGCATCGGCCCTGATGCCTTCCGCGATCCTCGCCAGGCGAGCCCTGGCTGCCCCGGTCACCTCCCACTTGTCGAAGGCGAAGAGCACGTCGCTGGTCAAGGTGACGGTGACGGTCCTGTCGTCGCGGGTCTCGCTCTCGGAGGCGTCCAGGGACTCCACGGTGAGCCGGACGTTCTCGACGGGGTGCCGGATGTCCTCCACGGGAAAGACGTCATCGGCCCGAGCGGCGGCGGAGGCAGGGGTATACGTGCCGAACAGCAGCATCGACGCTGTCCCGAGGGTCAGAGCCAGCCGCCGGCGCGCCGCTGAGGTCACCGCCCGGGCCTCGGCGACTAGGGCCGCCGGAGCGGCCGCCACCGGCTCAGGTGATCGGGACATCGCTCATGATCCCGAAGTTGGGGACCTCGACGTGAACCTTGGTGACGTCCGGGGGCGGCGCGGCGAACGTCGCGTAGAAGGGCAGGCTCTCGCCCTCCTCGATGACCACGCTGCCGCTGGTCGTGGAGCACAGGCAGGTGAAGCGGCCGGTACGGCCGGGCCGGTACCGCTTGGCGTTGCCGGCGTCCACCAGGGACAGCCCGCCGACCGTGTAGTCGGTCGCCCCTTCGCCCAGGTCGTTGCCGACGCGCCACGAGGGCCCGCCCTCGTTGGTGATGGTGAAGTTCAGCGTGGTCATCCTCCCCTCCCGCTGGAGCTGGGTGATGGCCACGGTCATGTCACGTCCACCGAGGTCGAATCGCTGGGACGCGATCGGGGCAGGAGCCGAGGGCGATGCAGCCGGCGTGGTGGTGGCCGTTGCGGGTGACGGGGACGGGCTCGGCTCGGCCGCGGAATCGCCCGTGGGGTTCGCCACCCGAGCGCCGTCCTGACGCTCCCCGCCGCCGCTGGGCCCGCCTGTCATACCGCAGGCCGTCAGGGCCATCACGAGAGCCGGAACCCCGGCCAGAGCTGCGACGTGCCTTGTCATCGGGAAACTCCTCATCGCCTTTCACCTCGTGCGCGCCTGGAGGAAGACATCGTCCCGGCCCGCCATGACGCCGGCCATGGGGTTATCCCTACATCTCGCCCGACCGGACGGCGGCCTTTACCTCCTTTTGCGGTGACGGTTGATGTCATGGGTGCCGATCGGCGCGACCGTCTCGAAGGAGGGTTCGTGGGGTTCAGGACGAGGTACGGCATCGTGGCGCTCGCCGTGGTCGCCGGCGTCGGGTACGTCGCCGGCACCGGCTGGCTGGACGACCCGCATGCCGCGCCGCTCTGGGACCTGGCCGGGGCGACCGGACCCTTGTGGGCGGCATCGGTCTACATCGTCATGGGACTGATCGTCTGGTCGCAGCGGCCCGTGAGCGCGCTGGGGCGGCGGACGGTCGCGATCGGGTTCGCCTGGTTCACGCCCGGATTACGCTACCTCGACCACCCTGTCCTGGCGGGGATCGGCGAGCTGGCACCAGGGATCCTGTTCGTGATCTTCGCCTACGTGGTCTTCGCCTCGTGGCCCGGCTTCCCCTTCACGGTGGCGGGGCTGCTCATCAGCCTCCTCGGCCGGCTGGCCGGCGAGGTGACCGAGATGGAGATCTTCCTGCCCTTGCCCGGCCTCGGGCTGCTCCTGGCGGCGCTGGTGGCCTGGCCGATCGAGGTTCTGGCCCGGGTGATATGCGCCGGCAACACGCGGGTACGCGGGCTGCTCGCGGAGAACGAGCACCTGCACGGCGAGGTCAAGGACGCCAGGGGCAAGGTGGTCGAGGCCATGGACGCCGGGCGCCGCAGCCTCGAGCGCGACCTGCACGACGGCGCGCAACAGCGCCTGGTGAACGTCGGCATGTCACTCAGCCTCGCCCGCACGCGCCTGGCCGGACCGCCGGAAGCCGGGGCGGCGCTGAACCGGGCGATGCTGGAGCTGGACGCGGCCCTCGACGAGCTGCGCGAGCTGGCCCGCGGCGTCTACCCGGCGATCCTGGCGGGTGCCGGCCTCGGGCCCGCGCTGAGATCGCTGGCCGAACGCGCAGCCCTGCCCGTCGTCCTGGCGGAGCTGCCCGCGCGCCGGCTGCACCCCCGCGTCGAGGAGACGGCCTATTTCCTCGTCTCCGAGGCCATCGCCAATGCCGCCAAACACGCCCGGGCCTCACAGGTCGTCGTCCGGCTCCGTGACGAGGGCGACCGGCTGTCCCTGAGCGTGAGCGACGACGGTGCCGGCAACGCGGACCCGTCGGGCAGCGGCCTGCGTGGGCTCGCCGACCGGGCCGCGGCGATCGGCGGTCACGTGCACGTGCACAGCCCCGCCGGTGCGGGCACCCGTGTGGTGGCGAGCCTGCCCGTCACTGACCGGCCGTGACGCCGGTGCCCCGTACCGCTGCGCGAGGCCCTGCGCCTGCCACGACCCCGCCGCTCCGCCGCACAGCCGGAGCATGCCCGCGGACGGCTCCAGCGCCGGGACACAGGGTTAACCCTCTGGTTAACGCCCCGCACGCCCGCAAGCATGATCTCGCCGGACCGCGCCGGCGGTCGTGGGCAAGCATCTGGCCCCGGTCCGGTGTGCCATGCGTGACCGCCTGTTGCCGTTCCACATCTGGAGGTTCCATGAGGGTGAAGACCGTTCTGACCGCAGTCGCCGCGTTCGCCTCCCTGAGCGTGCTCGCTCCGGCCGCGGTCGCCGATGCCGTCCCGCCGGACCCCGCCCCTGGCGGGCCGCAGCGGGCGTACGAGCCCGACGTCGAGGCCACGGACAACATCGACTCGCTGTCGGTGACGGCGACCCGCGGGGCGGGCCGGAGCGTGACGATCGCCTTCGACCGGCGGAGCCGGGCCGAGACGGGCGACGTCCCGGCCGGGCCGCGGCGGTTCGTGTTCCTGTTCGACCGCTCGGTGAGCTTCAACCCCGAGGCGTTCCCCACCTGTGCCCGGGCCGTGATCGAGCGGCAGGGGGTGCAGGCGTGCCCGGCCGGGTCGCGGATCGGCGGCGGCCGTGGCGAGTTCCCCAGCGGGGAGCCGCAGGAGGTGCACGCCTTCAACACGCGGATCGGGCGGTCACCCGGAGTGCTGGTGGTGATGCCCGCTTCAGGCGTGATCCTTGAGCAGACGCTGGAACGGGTCTCATCCCCGTACCGGAAGGGCTACCGATGGGCGCTGGACGAGATCGTGCCGCCCACGTCCGTCCCGCCGCAGGAGCGTGTGGGCACCACCCGTTTCCAGCTCTCCTTCGGTGCCACCCGCCGGCACCACGGCCGCACCATCGGCTTCGCCGAGACCACCGCGAGAACGGGCGACGAACTCCGCTTCGGCCTGTGGACCGAGTTCGTCACGGGACAGGTACTCCTGCCCACCGCCAGGACGCAGCTCCCCTGACCGATCCCCGGCCCGGCCTGACCGTCTCGCGGGTCGAAGAAGGGATCAGCGCTGCAGGTACGCGAGGACCGCGAGGACCCTGCGGTTGTCGTCCTCCGTGAGCGCCAGGTGGAGCCGGTCGAAGATGTTGCGCACATGCGCCTCGACCGTCTTGACGGTGACACTCATGGCCTTGGCGATGGCCGCGTTCGTACGGCCCTCGGCCATCAGGCCGAGCACCTGGCGCTCACGGTCGGTCAGCTCGTCGAGCGGATTTCGCGTACGCCGGCGCCGCAGCAGCCGGTCGACCACCGCCGGATCGAGGACCAGGCCGCCCGCACCGACGTGCCGAACGCCACGCTCCAGGTCGTCCAACCGGTTGACCCGATCCTTGAGCAGATACCCCGCGCCCCCTCCGCCGCCGGACCCGGCCTCTTCGAAGAGCTGACCGGCGTAGTGCGTCTCGACGTACTGCGACAGGATGAGCACGCCAAGGCCGGGATAGGCGTCGCGCAGCTCCCGCGCCACGCTGAGGCCCTCGGCCGTGTACGTGGGCGGCATGCGGACGTCGACCACGACCACGTCGGGCGGGTCCTGACGCACGAGGCTGGCCAGCCACCCGGCGTCACCGGCCTGACCCGTGACCTGAAACCCGCGTTCGGTGAGGAGCCGCGCCAGCCCTTCGCGAAACAGCAGAGAGTCGTCGGCGACCATCACCCGCATCGGCTGCCGGCCTTTCGTGAGCTGTTCGATCACGATCAACCCTATGGCCGGCCAGGCGCCGCGCGCGGATCGAGCCGGGGCGGCGTGCGTAACGCAGTTCCTGGAGATCCTTGAGAAGGGCGCTTCGACCGGCAGGAACAACCCCTGCAAACAGATGGGCCTCCACCTCGTCCATGACCCCTCGGAGAGGGTTGTCACAGTCGAAGCGAGGCCCAGCATGTACCACAGTGCGTGTCCGAGGGGGGACTTGAACCCCCATGCCCATCACTGGGCACTAGCACCTCAAGCTAGCGCGTCTGCCTATTCCGCCACCCGGACTTGGTGCCTGCACGCGAGACCGTCATCCCGCGTCGGCTCAGTAAGGTTAGCAAACTCTGAGGAGTGCGTCATACCAAGAATCCGTACCCCGGCAGAGAGATGTCTCATCGCCTACGGATGGGGCGGTCCAGGGCTTTGGATGGGGGTCTCGTGGGGGCCGGTGCGGCGGGATGTGGGGGTTGGGGTTGGTTCGCGGGCGGGGGAGTTGGTGAATTCCTGGGACTCAGGTGAAAAGCCCTTGCGACAACCTTGAGTGCTGCTACGGTTACGGACCGTTGAGGGGTGAGTCCACGGACCGGCCTCACGACGTGAGGCCGGTTCTGGAGCTCGGGAGGGCATGTGACGCGCGTGGCGGTGCAGTGGCTGAGGGCGATGGCCCGTGCTGCGTGCCGCCCGCGCGTGACTGTCCAGGCTGTCCCGGCTCCGGGCCCGACCACCGAGCTGGGTGACCGGATGGCGCGGTTCGCGGCCGGTGCCCGGCGGGTCGTCGTGCGGGCAGTCGCGATTGGCGCCCTGGTGGCCGCCGGGTGGCTGCTTGCTCTCGTGTTCGGCATGCTCACCGCCGCTCCGGCGGCCGCGGACTCCACCGCGGCGACAGGGGCGGCCGAGAGCTCCGACGCGACCCCGGCGGCCGGCAGCGTGGCCGCGCAGCACGGGCTCACCGCTCCCGTTCGTGTCTCGGCGTCGGACAACGCCGAGGCCATGGCCGGGCGTACGGTCGACGGTCTCAACAGTCAGCGGGACCCTGGCCTGCCCGCACCTTCCTCCGCCGGGAAGATCTTGGACACCGATGGTCTGGTGCCCAACGGCGGCGGCAGTGGTCCCTTCGGCCCTGCGACCGGGGATGCCGTGAGGTCCGGTTTCGACCCACGGCTCCAGGCCGGCCGTGCCCCCGTGGCGCGCCTGCTTCCCCCCGTCGTCCGCACAGCGGCGGACGACCCCTCCTTCTCACCTGACTGATCCCCGCACCTGGACGCCGGCTCGAATCAGGCCGGCCGGGGCGACGACGGTCCGGAGCGCTCGCTGAAGGCGACGCCTCAGTAAGCCCGGAGTTCAGAGTCAAGGCGCCGACGGTCCTGGTTCCCGGCAGTCCGAAATTTCACGGTAGAGCGGCGGAGTGTGGCATGAATCCCTCCGCCCGCGGGTGAAACACGTCAGTTCCCGTTCCACCGGTTCGCGCATCCCGAGACCCGCTGTGCATGTGCTCGACGCGTGCCCTCGGGCTGCCCGCGAACCCGTTCAGGTAATCCCCCCAAGAACCACTAGGAGCATTCATCATGCGTACGTGGGCGAAGGCATCGAGCCCCGCGGCCCTGCTGGCCGTGGCCGTCATGTCGTTCGGAGCCGGCGGCACCGCGCTGGCCGACACCTCGGGCAACGGGTCCGTCGGCGGCGGCAACCAGGTCGACCTGCCGATCTCCGTGCCGATCGACATCAGCGGCAACTCCGCCGCCGCGATCGGCAAGTCGGAGGCCACCTCCCAGGGCGGCGCCGAGGTCGTCGACCAGAGCCGTCCCGGCATCCCCAACGACACCTCGGGCAACGGCTCCGTCGGCGGCGGCAACCAGGTGAACGCGCCGATCAGCGTCCCCGTCAACGCCTGTGGCAACGCCGTCTCCCTGATCGGCAAGTCCGACGCGGGCTGCAAGGGCGGGGCCACGGTCCGCACCCAGGGCAGGGGCGGCGCGGGCGGCAACCGGACCTCGGGCAACGGCAGCGTGCTCGGCGGCAACCAGATCACCGCGCCCATCTCGGCCCCGATCAACGCCTGCGGCAACGCGCTGGCGATCTTCGGTGACGCGACGGCCGGCTGCACCGGCGGCGCCACCGTCAACAACACCGGGCGGGGCGCGGGCGGCAACCGTACGTCGGGCAACGGCAGTGTGCTCGGCGGGAACCAGGTCGTCGCGCCTATCTCCGCGCCGATCAACATCTGCGGCAACTCGATCGCGGTGGTCGGGCGGGCCTTCTCCGGCTGCCGCGGCGGCTCGACCGTCACCAACAACGGCGGCCCGGGCCAGCGCTACCAGACCCGGCACATGGCCGCGGGCTCGACGGGCAACGACACCGACGGGCGGTTCGGGGCCGGCAGCGGCAACCAGGTGGTCGCCCCGATCAGCCTGCCGGTCGACGTCTGCGGCAACGCCGTGGGGAACGCCTCCGCCGGGTGCAAGGGCGGCTCGAAGGTCGAGCACTCGGGCTCCGGCGGCAACCGCACCTCGGGCGCGGGCGGCGTGCTGAGCGGCAACCAGGCGGTGGCCCCGGTCAGCGCCCCGATCGACGTGTGCGGCAACGCCGCGGCCGTGCTCGGCCACGCGTTCGCCGGGTGCAAGGGCGGCGCCACCGTGCAGAAGTCCGGCAGGAACGCGGGCGGCAACCGCACGTCGGGCGCCGGTGGCGTGCTGAGCGGCAACCAGGCGGTCGCGCCGATCGCGGCGCCGATCAACGTCTGCGGCAACGCGGCCGCGGTGCTCGGCCTGTCCGAGGCCCGCTGCAGGGGCGGGGCGGGCGTCTGGGCGCACCACGGCGTCGGCGGGGGCGGTAACCGTACCTCGGGCGCCGGCGGGGTGCTGAGCGGCAACCAGGCCGTCGCGCCGATCGCGGCGCCGATCAACGTCTGCGGCAACGCCGCGGCCGTCCTGGGTGACGCCGCCGCCGGCTGCCTCGGTGGCTCGAACGTCGGCAGGCCAGGGCACGGGCGTCCCGACGGGTTCGAGCGCTTCGCCCGCGCCAACAGCAAGGTCGCGGCGGCTAAGGGCGGCATGCTGCCCATCACGCCCTCCCTGCCGGTGCTGGGCGGCGCCCAGGAGGTCGGCGGCAAGGTGGCCGGGGTCACCCACCAGGTCCAGGGGCTCGGCAGCGCGACCGAGCTGACCAAGCAGGTCCCGGGCGTGAGCACCGTCACCAAGCAGGTGGAGGGCTACGGCAACGTGGCCGAGGTCACCAAGCAGGTCGAGGGTGTGGGGAACGTCACCGGACAGCTCCCCGTCGTCGAGGACGCCTCCAGGACGCTCGGCCTCCCGGCCCTGCCCGAGCTGCCCGGCCTGCCCCTGAGCCCCGAGAAGCCGAAGCGCACTGCGGTGTCCGCCCCGGTCGACGGCAAGGGCCGCGCCACCTCCTCGCGCTCGTCCTCCCCGCTGGCCCCGGCCACCGCGCTGGTCGCCTCCACCCCGGCCGGCGGCGCCGTGGCCTCGGCCACCCGCAGCCTGCCCGTTCCGGACGTCGGCCTGATGAGCGCCGAGCAGCCCGCGGGCGTGACCGGCATGAACGCGAGCTCGCTGCTCGCGCTGCTGGTCGGCTCGATGCTCGCCGCCTCGGCGACGATGTTCGCCACGGCTCGCCGGTTCCGGTTCGGCCGGAAGTAAGCAATTCAGCGCATACGTAACACGATGCGGCTACCGCTCACAGCCCGTGAGTAGTCCGCCATAGACGCTTTGCCCGTTCCGGGGGCGCGGCCCGGGGCGGGCAAAGCCATGTCCGGGTTCAAAGGGTGCTGCGTACTCGCATGATCTTCCTGCGCAGGCGTACGTGACGGCTGCCGTCGGGGTGCACGCGGACGCGCGCGAGCTCCCACTGCCCGTACTCTGCGTGTTCGGTGAGCAGTTGACGTGCTGCTTCGCGAGTGAGATCGCGTGGAATGAAGATATCCATGTAGGAGTAGTCGAGCACAACGATTAGTCTCCAGGGTGAGTCAGGGCGCCATGCCGCTCGATGGGCCTTATTCTGCGTGCTTGTGGGTGGACCCGGAAGCGAGTGGGTAGCCCGGGGGAAGGAAATTTCCGCGAGTCGGGTTACCTTTCAGTCTGTGCCGACTCCCGGCAGGGGGATTTGCAAGCGAACAGCGAGGTAGGAAGCAGCGTGCCAGCCAAGAACGGCAGCGCCGGCGGAACACGCCTGGTGATCGTCGAGTCGCCGGCCAAGGCGAAGACCATCGCCGGGTACCTCGGGCGCGGCTACATCGTCGAATCGAGCATCGGCCACATCCGCGACCTGCCGGAGAGGGCCGACGACATCCCCGAGAAGTTCAAGGGAGCCCCATGGGCCCGCCTCGGGGTGAACGTCGAGAGTGGGTTCGAGCCGCTGTACGTCGTCAACCACGACAAGCGCGCGCAGGTCGCCAAGCTGCGGCAGCTGCTCAAGGACGCCGACGAGCTCTATCTGGCCACTGACGAGGACCGCGAGGGCGAGGCCATCGCCTGGCACCTGCGCGAGGTGCTCAAGCCCAAGGTGCCCGTGCACCGCATGGTGTTCCACGAGATCACCCCGCAGGCGATCAGGGACGCCGTGGCCAACCCGCGTGACCTCAACCTCCGCCTGGTCGACGCCCAGGAGACGCGGCGCATCCTCGACCGGCTCTACGGCTACGAGGTCAGCCCCGTCCTGTGGAAGAAGGTCAAGCCGAAGCTGTCGGCCGGCCGGGTGCAGTCGGTGGCGACGCGGCTGGTGGTGGAGCGCGAGCGGGAGCGCATCGCGTTCACGGCCGCCCACTACTGGGACCTGCAGGCGCTGTTCGACACGAACAAGCCGGAGGAGCGCCCGCGCGACTTCACCGCCACGCTGACCGTGGTCGACGGCAAGCGGGTGGCGCAGGGGCGCGACTTCGCCAGCACGGGGCAGCTCAAGAGCGGCGCCGACGTGCTGCACCTGTCGGAGGCCGCCGCGGGCGAGCTGGCCGGGCGGTTGCAGGGGGTCTCGTTCGCGGTCAAGTCCGTGGAGCGCAAGCCGTACACGCGCAAGCCGTACGCGCCGTTCCGGACGACCACGCTGCAGCAGGAGGCCAGCCGGAAGCTGGGGTTCTCCGCCAAGTACACGATGCAGGTCGCGCAGCGGCTCTACGAGAACGGGTTCATCACCTACATGCGTACCGACAGCATCACGCTGTCGGAGACGGCGGTGGCGGCCGCGCGGTCGCAGGCCATCAAGCTGTACGGCGCCTCGTACGTGCCGGACAAGCCCCGCGTCTACGCCAGCAAGGTGAAGAGCGCGCAGGAGGCGCACGAGGCGATCAGGCCGTCGGGCGAGGAGTTCCGCACGCCGGGCGAGACCGGGCTGTCGGGCGACATGTTCCGGCTGTACGAGCTGATCTGGCAGCGCACCGTGTCCTCGCAGATGAAGGACGCGGTCGGCGAGTCGGTCACCGTGAAGGTGGGCGGCAGGTCGGCGGCCGGCGAGGACGTCGAGTTCAGCGCGTCCGGGCGGACGATCACCTTCTACGGGTTCCTGAAGGCGTACGTGGAGGGGGCCGACGATCCCGCCACCGACCGCGACGACTCCGAGAAGCGGCTGCCGAACCTGGCGGAGGGCGACGCGCTCAGCGTGACGCGGCTCGACGTGGCCGGTCACTCGACCAAGCCGCCCGCGCGTTACACCGAGGCGTCGCTGGTCAAGGAGCTGGAGGATCGGGAGATCGGGCGGCCTTCGACGTACGCCTCGATCATCGGCACCATCCTCGACCGCGGCTACGTGTTCAAGAAGGGCACGGCGCTGGTGCCGTCGTTCCTGGCGTTCGCCGTGGTCAACCTGCTGGAGCAGCATTTCGGGAACCTGGTCGACTACGACTTCACGGCCGAGATGGAGAAGGTGCTCGACGACATCGCCAACGACCGGGCGGAGCGGGTGCCCGAGCTGCAGCGCTTCTACTACGGGGCCGACGGCGACGAGGGCCTGAAGGAGATGGTCACCGACCTGGGTGACATCGACGCCAAGGAGATCAGCTCTTTCCCGGTCAAGGGCACGGACATCGTGCTGCGGGTCGGGCGGTACGGGCCGTACCTCGACAGGGACGGCGCGCGGGTCAACGTGCCCGAGGACATGACGCCCGACGAGCTGACGGCGGAGAAGGCCGAGGAGCTGTTCTCGCGGCCGACCGGCGACCGGCAGCTCGGGCACGACCCGGTGACCGGGCACATGATCGTGGCCAAGGACGGGCGGTACGGGCCGTACGTGACGGAGGTCCTGCCCGAGCCGGCGGCCGACGAGGAGGCTCCGAAGCGGCGTACGAAGAAGGCCGACGCGCCGAAGCCGCGGACGAGCTCGCTGTTCAAGTCCATGTCGCTGGACACGATCACGCTGGACGACGCGCTCAGGCTGCTGTCGATCCCGCGGGTGGTGGGCGAGCTGGAGGGCGAGGAGGTCGTCGCCCACAACGGGAAGTTCGGGCCGTACCTGAAGAAGGGCACCGACTCCCGGTCGCTGGCCACGGAGGACGATCTGCTGACGGTCACGATCGAGCAGGCCAAGGATCTGTTCGCGCAGCCCAAGCAGCGCGGGCGGGGCCGGGCCGCGGCCGCGGCGCCGCTGCGCGAGCTGGGCGACGACCCCAACTCCAAGAAGCCCGTCGTGGTCAAGGAGGGGCGGTTCGGGCCGTACGTGACCGACGGCGAGACGAACGCGTCGCTGCGCAAGGGCGACACGGTCGAGGACATCACGATCGAGCGGGCGGCGGAGCTGCTGGCCGAGCGGCGTGAGCGGGCGCCCGCGCCCAAGAAGGCCACCACGAAGAGCACCACGAAGAGCACCACGAGGAAGGCGCCCGCGAAGAAGGCTCCGGCGAAGAAGCCCGCGACGAAGTCGTAGGGTGCCCGTGTCGCAGGGTGCCCGCTTCGTAGGGGTGCCCGTGTCGCAGGGTGCCCGCTTCGTAGGGGTGCCCGTGTCGCAGGGTGCCCGCTTCGTAGGGGTGCCCGTGTCGCAGGGTGTCCGTGATCACGCCGTGAACTGGGACGCATGCGCTGTTTCCGGGTTTTCCGGAAGTAGCATCGAGGTGTGTTCGTCCTGATCTTCGTGGCGCTGGTGTTGCTGGCGCACTGGTACCTGTGGCATCGGCTGGTGCGTCGCACGACCCGCCCGGGGCGGCTGCGCAAGACGCTGACCTGGAGTCTGGTCGCGCTGCTCGCGGTGCTCGTGACGACGTTCGTGGGCACGAGGATGGGGCTGGAGAGCTGGGTGGCCTGGCCGGGTTACATCTGGCTGGCGGTGATGTTCTACCTGGTCGTCATCCTCGTGGTGCTGGAGGTGCCGAGGGCGGTGGCGGCGGCGTTCCTGCGCCGGGCCGAGCGGCGGGAACGGGCGGCCGAGCCGGAGCCCGAGCCGGAGCCGGTCGCCGTGCCGGTGGGTGCGGCGGCGCCCGCCGAGGCGGCGCCCCCGGCGGAGGCGCCGCTTCGGCCCGCGGAGAGCCCCGCCATGAGCAGGCGGCTCTTCCTCGGGCGGACCACCGCCGCCATCGCCGGGGTGAGCGCGCTGGGCACGGTCGGGTACGGCATGTCGAGCGCGCTGGGCGACCCGGTGATCGAGCCGGTCAGGGTCACGCTGCCGAAGCTGGACCCGCGGCTGAGCGGCCTGCGGTTCGCCGTGGTGAGCGACATTCACCTGGGGCCGCTCACGGGCATCGGGCACACCGAGCGGATCGTCCGGATGATCAACGGGCTCGAGGCCGACGTGGTGGCGATCGTGGGCGACCTGGTGGACGGGACGGTGGCCCAGCTCGGGGCGCTGGCGCGGCCGCTGCGGAACCTCGAGTCCCGCTACGGGGCCTATTTCGTGACCGGTAACCACGAGTACTTCACGGCCGAGGGCCCCGGCGAGTGGATCGAGGAGCTGAAGGAGCTCGGCGTACGCTCCCTGCGGAACGAGCGCGTGGAGATCGGCCATCAGGGCGCCGTGCTCGACCTGGCGGGCGTGAACGACGTCGGCGGCGCCGCCGGCGGCGACGGCCCGGACTTCGGCAAGGCGCTCGGCGGGCGCGACACCAGCCGCTCCACGGTGCTGCTCGCGCACCAGCCGATCCAGGTGGACCAGGCGGCCGAGCACGGCGTCGACCTGCAGCTCTCCGGGCACACGCACGGCGGGCAGATCGCGCCGTTCAACTTGGTGGTGGGGTTGCAGCAGCCGGTGGTGTCGGGGCTGGCCACGGTGGGCGGCACGCAGGTGTACGTGACCAGGGGCGCGGGCTTCTGGGGGCCTCCGGTGCGCGTCGGGGCGCCGCCCGAGATCACCATGCTGGAATTGCGTGCCTGACTTCTGGTAATCCGGTGGTCACGCGATGCCATGATGGCGTAGAGTATCCGCCCGGATACTTTGCGGAGGTGGTTCGTGGTCTCGTCGCCTGTGGAGCGGGTGCTGGGCCAGGAGGTCGCCCTCTGGGCCAGGCGCGGCGGGCTGCTGTTCAGGCAGGCCAGGCATGCCGCGAGCCTCAACCAGAAGGCGCTGGCCAGCGTGAGCGGCACGTCGCGCACGACGTTGTCGGCCTACGAGCACGGCAGGAAGTCGCCGACGCTGGAGACCGCGGGGCGCATCCTCGACGCGGCCGGGTTCAGGCTGGTGCTGGAGGCCAAGGTCGAGTGCGCGGCCCACACGTGCGCTGACGGGCGGGCGTTCCACGTGCCCAGCCGGTTGCGGCGGCTGCCGGTGGCGGCGGCGCTGGGCGCGCTGCGGCTCGGCGGGCGGGTCTACGACCTGTCCGACCGCGACGAGCGGCGGGCGGCCTACACCGCGTTGCTGTGCGGGGGCGGGCCCGGCGAGGTGCTCGGTCACGTCGACGGCGTGCTGCTCATCGACCTGTGGGACGAGCTGGTCCTTCCCGACGAGATCAGGGGCGCGTGGCAACCATTGGTGGAAGAGGCGCGGCAAGAGTCCGGAGTTATGAATTGATGATGTTTTTGGGGGCCTATTCGAGGTGTGTAACCTGCGCTTGGGGTCGTACACGTAATACCCTCGGCCGCGAGCGGCCGGGAATATCCGGCTCGTCTCTTGTCCACCCACTTCCGGTCAACACCTGGATACGCTGAAATCATGACTGCCCTTGGCCGAAGCCGCCCGGCCCATGTGCTGGCCAACGCGCCGTTCCGCCGGCTCTGGACGGCCATGTCGGTGTGCAGCCTGGGCGACTGGCTCAACCTGCTGGCGCTGACCGCGCTCGCGGGCAACCTCACGCAGGGTGACTACCGGGTGCAGTCGCTGGCCGTCGGCGGCGTGTTCGTGGCCAAGATGTTGCCGGCCGTGCTGCTGGGGCCGCTGGCGGGCGTGTTCGCCGACCGGTTCGACCGGCGGCTGACGATGTTCTGCGCCGACCTGGCCAGGTTCGCCGTGGTGCTGTCGATCCCGTTCGTCGACAGCTACCAGTGGCTCATCATCGCGACCGTCCTGGTCGAGTGCGTGAACCTGTTCTGGGTGCCGGCCAAGGAGGCCACGGTCCCCAACCTGGTGCCCAAGGCGCAGCTCGAGTCGGCCAACCAGCTCAACCTGCTCGTCACGTACGGCACCGCGCCCATCGCGGCCATGCTCTTCGCCGCGCTGTCGGTGGCGGGCGACCTGATCGCCGGCATCGTGCCGTTCCCGCTGGGCCGCGACGCGACGGGGCTGGCGCTGGTCGTCAACGCCTGCGCGTACCTCGTGTCGGCCTTCCTCATCTTCACCCTGCGCGGCATCCCCAAGCGCGACGGCGCGATCTCCACCCCCTCCGTGCTCAAGCAGGTCGTCGAGGGCTGGCGGTTCGTGGGCCGCGACCGCCTGGTGCGCGGCCTGGTCATCGGCATGCTCGGGGCGTTCGCCGCGGGCGGGGCCGTGGTCGGCGTGGCCAAGGTCTACGTGGCGGCGCTCGGCGGCGGCGACGCGGCCTACGGCGTGGTGTTCGGCGCGGTCTTCGTCGGCATGGCGCTGGGCATGTTCTTCGGGCTCAGGCTGCTGCGCGAGCTGTCGCGGCGGCGGCTGTTCGGGCTGTCGATCACCGTGGCGGGGCTGGTGCTGGTCGCCATCGCGCTGGTGCACAACCTGGTGATCGTGGTCATGCTGACCGTGGTGCTGGGGGCGTGCGCGGGCATCGCCTGGATCATCGGGTACACGCTGATCGGGCTGGAGGTCGAGGATGCGATCCGGGGCCGGACGTTCTCGTTCCTGCAGTCGACGGCGCGGGTGACGCTGCTGCTCGTGGTCTCCCTGGCCAACCCGCTGGCCGCGATCTTCGGGCTGCACGTGCTGGCGCTGGGCGAGTTCAGCTACCGTTTCGACGGCACCAACCTGGTGCTGGTGATCGGCGGGGCGCTCGCGGTGGGCGTCGGCGTGCTGGCGCTGCGGCACATGGACGACAGGAAGGGCATCTCGTTGGCGGCCGACCTGATCGCTGCGGTGCGTGGCGAGCGGTTCCCCGCCGAGGCGCCCGAGCACGTGCCCGGGCTGTTCGTGGCGTTCGAGGGCGGCGAGGGGTCGGGCAAGACCACCCAGTCGCGGCTGATCGCCATCTGGCTGCGCGACCAGGGTTTCGACGTGGTGCAGACCCGCGAGCCCGGCTCGACGAAGATTGGCATGCGGTTGCGCGCGATCCTGCTCGACGCGGCGGAGCGGGGGCTGTCGGCGCGTTCGGAGGCCCTGCTGTACGCCGCCGACCGGGCCGAGCACGTGGAGAAGGTGATCAGGCCGGCGCTCTACCGGGGCTCGCTGGTGATCACCGACCGGTACGTCGACTCGTCGCTGGCCTACCAGGGCGCCGGGCGGGCCCTCGACCCCAAGGACGTGTCCAAGATCAACGCCTGGGCGACGGGCGGGCTCGTGCCGCACCTGACCGTGCTCATCGACACGCCGCCCGAGGTGGGGCTGACCCGGCTGGGCGGGGCGGCCGACCGGATCGAGTCCGAGCCGCTGGAGTTCCACGAGCGGGTGCGCAAGGAGTTCCGCGCGCTGGCGGCGTCCGCCCCCGAGCGGTACCTCGTGGTGGACGGCACGCAGCCGCAGGACGTGATCACCCGGCAGATCCAGGACCGGATCAGGGAGATCCTGCCCGACCCGGTGCCCCGGGAGTCAGAGGACATCACGGGGACGATGCCCGCCATCCGCGACTAGCCTTGTGCCGTGACGGTTTTCGATGACCTCGTTGGGCAGGACCAGGCGGTAGCCGTGCTGTCGCGGGCCGCGGCGGCGGCCGGCGAGGTCGTCGCGGGCGGGCGCGGCGCCGGCATGACGCACGCCTGGTTGTTCACCGGCCCGCCGGGCTCGGGCAGGGAGGCCGCCGCCCGGGCCTTCGCCGCCGCGCTGATGTGCCCCGACGGGGGCTGCGGCCACTGCGACCAGTGCCACCAGGTGCTCATCGGCTCCCATCCCGACCTGGAGTCCGTACGCCCCGAGGGCCTGTCCTACAGCGTCAAGCAGACCCGCGAGCTGATCCTGCGCGCGGCCGGGGCGCCGACGCAGGGGCGGTGGCGGGTCATCCTGTTCGAAGACGCCG
This sequence comes from Nonomuraea sp. NPDC050202, assembly GCF_040656115.1. Lineage (NCBI taxonomy): Bacteria > Bacillati > Actinomycetota > Actinomycetes > Streptosporangiales > Streptosporangiaceae > Nonomuraea > Nonomuraea sp. NPDC050202. The sequence continues at coordinate 205,336 of NZ_JBFALF010000014.1, forward strand.
ACCGGGCCACGGAGTCCGCCGCGAACGCCCTGCTCAAGGCCATCGAGGAGCCTCCGCCGCGTACGGTGTGGCTGCTGTGCGCGCCCGCGCCCGACGACCTGATGATCACCATCAGGTCGCGCTGCCGCCTGGTCACCCTCACCACCCCCGCCACCGAGGCCGTCGCCCACGTGCTGGCCACCCGCGACAGCGTGCCGTGGGAGACCGCCAGGTTCGCGGCGCGGGCCGCGCAGGGGCACATCAGCCGGGCGCGCGCGCTGGCGCTGGACGAGGGGACCAGGGCGCGGCGGGAGGCGGTGCTGAGCATCCCGCGCTCGCTGACCGGCGTCGGCGAATGCGTGTCCGCCGCCGAGCGGCTGGTGAAGACCGCCGAGGAGGAGGCCGCCGCCGCCACCGCCGTGCTCAACGACAGCGAGACCTCGGAGCTGCGCAAGCTGTACGGCGAAGGGTCCAGCGGCAAGGGGCTCAACCGGGGGCTGGTGCGCGGCGGGGCCGGGGCGCTGAAGGAGCTGGAGGACCGGCAGAAGTCGCGGGCCACGCGGATCAAGCGCGACTCGCTGGACGCCGCGCTGCTGGAGCTCGTGTCGTTCTACCGCGATGTGCTGGCCATGCAGTTCGGGGCGGCCGGGGTCGAGCTGGCCAACGACGATCTGCGCTTCGATCTGGACCAGCTCGCCAAGTCGTCCACACCCGAGGAGACGCTGCGGCGGATCGATGCGATCATGCAGTGCCGGGAACGGCTGGCGGCGAACGTCAATCCGCAGATGGCCGTCGAGGCGATGATGCTGTCGCTGCGATCCTGACCGCGGCGCCCGGTCTGGTGGAGGTCGCTGGTGCGGATGTACGGCGGGGTCGCCCTGCCCTCGGGTTGAGGGCCCGTGACCACCGCTTCGGCGGTGCGCGGACGCCGGGGGCCTGCGCCTCCTGACGGTTGTCCACAGACTGTGGACAACCGTGTCCGGCCGGGTGCGAGCGAGCGGAAGATAATCGGGTGACCCGAGCAGCAGATGAGGCCGCGAGGCGTCTCTGTCATGTGGAAGTCGAACTACTCACCCAGCAAGAAGACCTCGCGCGGCAACGGGTCGACGTGGCGTCGATCTTCGCCGAGCACCACGTCGGCCTGGTGCGGCTGGCCCTGTTCATGGTCGGTGACCAGGCCACCGCGGAGGACGTCGTGCAGGAGGCGTTCGAGCGCACGCACGCCGGCCGGGCCAGGCTGCGCGATGCCGACAAGGCCCTGACCTACGTGCGCCGCGGTGCCGGAGGTGGTTGACGTGCTGAAGCGGCAACCAGGCGTGGCCCAGGTCACGAGCAACCAGTGCGTTGCCGACCGGGCGGCCCTGTACAACGATTTCGGACTGCAGCTACCGGATGGGGTGGTTTGTCCCGCGGGTGGGTGACATCCACCCGCCCGCCCCTGACTTCTGGCGCATGGACCCACGTAATCTGGCAATGAAGGCCGTACGTACCCCCAAGGCCGTCAGGAGGCGAGCTCGAGCCCATGGGAATGATCATGGCCGTGAGCTTCACCCGCTACGGGAGGCTCTACTACCTCGATCCCGGCGAGCACAGCCCCAAAGTGGGCGACAAGGTGCTCGTCCCGACGGACTCGGGTTCGGAGGTGGCGGAGTGCGTGTGGGCGCCGCAGTACACGAGCGAGGACATCGACGGGCTGCCGGTGTGCGCGGGGATGGCGGGCGAGGAGCACCTGACCCGGGACGAGTCGAACAAACGCCGCAGGGCCGAGGCGCGCAGCGTGTCCAAGCGGCTGATCAAGCGGCACACGCTGCCGATGAAGGTCGTCGGCATCGACTACCTCGACCAGGACAACGTCTACACCGTCTACTTCTCGGCGCCGCACCGGGTGGACTTCCGCGCCCTGGTGCGCGACCTGGCCCGCAACCTGCGGGCCAGGGTCGAGCTGCGGCAGATCGGGCCGAGGGACGAGGCGCGGCTCCAGGGCGGCATCGGTCCCTGCGGGCGCGACCTGTGCTGCGCCACGTTCCTGAAGGACTTCGAACCGGTCTCCGTACGCATGGCCAAGGACCAGGACCTGCCGGTCAACCCGCTGCGGATCGCGGGGGCGTGCGGGCGGCTCATGTGCTGCCTAAAGTATGAGCACCCGCTCTACCAGGAGTTCCGCGCCTCGGCTCCCCGGGTCGGGGCGAGCGTGGAGACGCCGCAGGGGGGTGGGACGGTCGTGGGGCACAACGTGCCGTCCGACTCCGTGGTGGTGCGGCTCAACGACGGGGGGCGGAGGTGTTCGTGCTCCAAGGCGAGTGTGTGCGGGCCGCGGCAGGCGTACGACTCGACGTATGGGGGCGAAACGGGCGGAGACGCGGTCTAACGCGCCCTCAGCATCGGAGTTCAGCACCGCGTTCAAGCGGGAGGTGGGGCAGGTGCCACTGCGGTACCGGCTTCGGGGGCGCGGTGGTGCAGCGTCAGGCCGCGCCGAGCCGGTGCAGGTGGACGTCCACTGAGGCGGTCGGGAAGGGCTCGCCGAGGACGTGCCGCGGTTGATGCGCGGCAGGTGGTGCCGGGCGGCTGCTGTCGCCGGGGTGCTGACGACGGCGACGGCGATGGCGATGACGGGCCTGGAGCGCGGGCCGGAGCGCGCCGGGCGGCCGGTTGGCGCACTGGCCTGGACGGACTGCGGTGGCGGCTTCGAGTGCGCGACCTTGCGAGTGCCGCTGGCACACCGGCGACCCGGCGAGCAGGTGGGGATCGCGGTGATCCGGTTGCCTGCCAGTGGTGGTGCGGGGGAACGGATCGGGTCGTTGGTGGTCAATCCGGGCGGGCCTGGGGCCTCCGGGGTGGAGTATGCGAGGGCTGCTCGGGTCGTACTGGGGGCGGAGGTACGGAAGCGGTTCGACGTCGTGGGGTTCGATCCGCGGGGAGTCGGGAGGTCGGCGCCCGTCGAGTGTTTGAGCGACGCGGAACTGGACGCGTTCGTCGCGCTCGACGGCACACCCGACACGGCCGGGGAGCGGCTGGCGCTGGAGGAGGGGGCCAAGCGATTCGCGGAGGGGTGCCGCAGGCGGTCCGGCAGGCTGCTGCCGCACCTCGGGACCGTGGACGTGGCGCGCGACCTCGACCTGCTGCGGCAGGCGCTGGGGGAGCGCAGGCTGACCTACCTCGGCAAGTCGTACGGCACGTTACTGGGGGCGGTGTACGCGAGCCTCTTCCCTGCGCGCGTGCGGGCCATGGTGCTGGACGGGGCGCTCGACCCCGGCGGGTCACGGGTGCGGCTCGGCGTGGAGCAGGCGGCCGGGTTCGAGCGGGCGCTGCGGGCGTACGCCGAGGACTGCCTCGCGGCGGGAGGCTGCCCGTTCAGGAGCCGCACCGTGGGCGGGGCGGTGCAGGAGGTGAGCGGCCTGCTCCGGCGTGCGGACGAGCGGCCGCTTCGTGGCGACGGGAGGCGGAGGGTGACGCAGGCGGTGGCCGTACTCGGGCTGCTGGGCCCCCTCTACGACCGCGCCCTGTGGCCGGAGCTGACCGAGACGCTGCGCCGCGCGTTCCAGGGTGACGGTGCGCTGCTGCTGCGCAACGCCGACCAGCTCACCGGACGTCACGACGACGGGACCTACTCCAACGAGACCGAGGCCAACATGGCCGTCAACTGCGCGGACGGCCCCCATCCGAGGCAGCCGGCGACGTACGGAAGGAACGCGGCGGCGGCGCGCGAGCGGGCGCCGCGATTCGGGCCGTACCTGGTGTGGTCGTCCCTGCCGTGCGCCTACTGGCCACACCCTCCGGCGCGCGGCCCCCTGACGGCGAAGGGCGCCGCCCCGATCCTGGTCATCGGCACCGAACGGGACCCGGCCACACCGTACGCGTGGGCCCGCAGGCTGGCCGGCGAGCTGGGGTCGGGGGTGCTGCTCAGGTACCGAGGCGATGGCCACACCGCCTACTCCAGCGGGTCGAGGTGCGTGGACGAGGTGGTGGAGGAATATCTGGTGGCGGGGGTGGCACCGGAGGATGGGGCGGTCTGTCCGGGCATCGGGTGATCGATGGAGCGAGAAGTGCCCGAGCTCCTGTAGACTCTTTCAAGCTGCACAGCGCACGCCGCCTTAGCTCAGTCGGCCAGAGCACTTCACTCGTAATGAAGGGGTCTGGGGTTCGAATCCCCAAGGCGGCTCCAGCTCAGAAGCCCTCCGAGACTTATCGGAGGGCTTCTGCGTGTCCATCCGCGAACAGGTGCACGCTTCTTTTTCTGCGCGACGAACCGCTCCGGCCGAGTGGTCGATGAAGGCTTCGGCGTGAGTGTCGGCGTCTGCGTCACCGGGGCCTCGGAGCAGACGGGGAGGAAGCAGCGGCTGATCGGCCGTCCGTGAGCGGTCTGGTGATCGGAACGCACGTCGCGGCGAAGCACGCGGTCAACGGATCAGGGGCAAGACCGGATGTCCCTCGGCTCACACCCCCTTCGGGGCGGTCATCGGCGTACCCGATAGCGCAGGTGGAGCACGCGGTTGCCCTTGATCACCACGTGGGCGTCCTCCAGCAGGTGCTGCGCGTCGACTGACCCGAAGTAGCGCTTGCCGGACCCGAGCACCACGGGCGCCACGTCCATGGCGACCTCGTCGACGAACCCGGCGGCCAGCACCTGGCCGCCGACGTCGCCGGCGGCGACCTCGACCGTGCGGTCGCCCGCGAGCTCCTGCGCCCTGGCCATGGCAGCCTCGACGCCGTCCACGAAATGGAACGGCGCTGCGGGGTCCCAGCCCTCGGGCATCGGCCGGTGCGTCACGACGACCATGTGGGCGATCCCGCTCGGCGGCTTGCCGTTCCAGCCGTCCGTCATGTCGAAGACGTGGCGGCCGACGACCGTCACTCCGATCTCGTCCCAGTACGGCCTGATGTAGTCGTAGGACGCCTGTGACACCTTGACGTCCCCCGACCCGTCCAACGGCACGTCGCCGCTGGACATCCAGTCGAACAGCGGTCCGACCTGGTCGTTCTCGTCCGCGATGAAGCCGTCCACCGACACCGTGCTGTACATGACGACCTTGCCCATGGGCGTTCTCCTCTGCTCGGGGAGTCCCCATACTGGCGTGCGGGCAGCCGCCGGCTCTTGTAAGAAATCAATCGGCCGGGAGCGGCCCGACGTCGAGTGCGTGGCCGGGGTGCTCGCGCAGGAACCGCCGCCGGACGTCGACGTACCGGGTCGGCGTGAGCCCCGTGAACGTGCGGAACTCGTGGCCGAAGTGAGCCTGGTCGAAGTAGCCGGCACGAGCGGCGAGGTCGACCCAGTTGACCGGTCCGGCGGGGTCGATCGCGAGCACGGTGGCGGCGAAGCGGTAGGTGCGGGCGAGCCGCTTCGGCGTGACGCCGACGAGCTCCTTGAACCGCTGTGCCAGATGGGTGCTGCTGACGCCGGCCGAGACGCTCAGGTCGCCGATCGGCACCGCTCCCGTGGTCGCCGCGATGACGCTGCTCGTGTGGCGGACCAGCCCCAGGCCGGTGGTCTCGCGGAGCCGTCGCATCAGCTCGTCCTCCAGCAGCGTCAGCATGACGTCCGGCCCGGCCGCCGCGGCCAGCCGCTCTCGCAGCTCAGCGGCCCTGGCGCGGCCCCAGACCTGCTCCACCGTCACCGGCAGGTCGCACAGCTCGGCCGCCGGCATCGGCAGGAACGGCGCCAGCCCCCACGGCTTGAAGTGCACGCCGACCGACCGGGTCGTCGGGGGATAGCCGAACTCGAGGGCGCGGGTGGGCATGGTGACCACGCAGCCGTCGGCGTAGTCGGTGGGTTCGGCGCCGGCGCCGGCGCGGATGTGGAACGGCGCCCCGAGGTTGAGGACGAGGAGCGCCGACGGCATCGGCGGCAACGCCAGCCTGGGGTACGGTGGCGCGCCCTCCAGGTAGTAGAGGTCGTCGATCAGTCCGGCCAGCGGCGGCCGCGGCACTCTGGACACGTACTCCACGTGTCACAGCATCACCGATGCGCGAGCGCCGCCGCCAGGCCGGTGGAAATGGGGCATCATGGCGCGATGAGCGTGCGCTACGACGATGTGATCGGTGCACTCCGAGCGGCCTACGACGGTGGCGCGGAGCGGCGTGAGGCCGGCGGCAAGAGCCCGTGGAAGCTGGCGGAGCGCGAGGCGTTCCTGGGCCGGCTCAAGGAGCACGGGTTCAGGCGGCTGCTGGAGGTCGGCGCCGGCACGGGCCAGGACAGCCTCTACTTCCAGGAGAACGGGCTGGAGGTCGTCGCCGTCGATCTGTCGCCCGCCATGGTGGCTCACTGCCGGGAGAAGGGCCTCGACGCCCATGTCATGGACTTTCTGGGGCTCGATTTCGCGCCCGGGTCTTTCGACGCGGTGTACGCGCTCAACTGCCTGCTGCACGTGCCCAACAGCGATTTCCCGGCGGTCCTGGACACGATCCACACGCTGATGCGGCCCGGCGGGCTGTTCTTCGTCGGGGTGTACGGCGGGGGCCCTCTGCAGGAGGAGGGATTCTTCGAGGAGGACGACCACGATCCTCCCCGGTTCTTCTCCTTCCGCAGTGACGAGCAGCTTCAGGAATTCGCGCGCGCGTCCTTCGACATCGTGGACTTTCACATCGTGGGAGCCGATGAAAGCCGGTTCCAGTCCCTGACGTTGCGGCGCGTCCGTGAGCCCGGCGCAACCTGAGAGACAGTCCTTGATAGGTGTTCGGGCGGGCATTAGCGTCGTTCCTCGACTCCGATCTCCCAGCATGGTCAAAGGGGTTGGTCACGTGATCGGGAACCTGCGCAGGGCCGTGGCGGTGGCGTTAGCCGTCGTCCTGGCCATGACCTCCGTGGCGTCGCAGGCCGGGGCCGGGACGGCGAGCAAGCCGAAGCGGCCGAACATCGTCTTCATCCTCGTCGACGACCTGTCGGCCGAGTTGCTCCAGTACATGGACGCTGTGCGCGGCCTGGCCAAGGACGGCACGACGTTCGGCAACTACTACGTCTCCAACTCGCTCTGCTGCCCGTCCAGGGCCTCCATGTTCACCGGCCAGTTCCCGCACAACACGGGCGTGGCCACGAACAAGGGCAGCGACGGCGGCGGTTATCAGGCGTTCAGGAAACACGAGGGCCGGACGTACGCCGCCGCCCTGGACCAGGCCGGCTATCGCACGGGTTACCTGGGCAAGTACATCAACGAATATCCCGTGCCGGCCGATTATCACGTGCCGGTCGGGTGGGATGAATGGCACGTGGCCGCCGGGGGCGGATACAGCGAGTTCAAGTATCAGCTCACCCGGTACATCAAGGAGGAGACGGCACAGGAGAAGCCGATCGATCCCTCCGGTGGCAAGTATCTGACGGACGAGCTCGGGCAGCGGGCCGTGGACTTCATCGACAGGTCACGGCGGTACGCGCCAGGGGAGCCGTTCTTCCTGCAGATCTCGCCGTTCTCGCCGCATTCCAGGATCGGCGCCGAGGCCGGGGACAAGGAGCCGCGTTTCCCGCCGGCGCGGCGGGACCGGCCGAAGAACCAGTTCCCCGCCGGGGAGTTCCCGCACGGCGACTGCGGCAGGCCCGACTGCACGAGCATCGACGTCGCGACGCTGCCGGCGTTCAACGAGGACACCGCTGACAAGCCCTCCTGGGTACGGCGGGAGCCGATCGGGGCGAACGCCATCAAGGAGCTGCGCAAGGATTTCCGGGATCGCATCCGCATGGTGCAGTCGGTGGACGACATGGTGGAGCGGGTGCTCGCGGCGCTGAGCCCCGAGGAGCAGCGCACCACGTATGTGGTGTTCACCAGCGATAACGGGTTCCACCTCGGGCAGCACAGGCTGCTGCGTGGCAAGTCCACCGCCTACGACCACGATGTACGGGTGCCGCTGCTGGTCAAGCGGCCGGCGGCGGGGCGGCACGGCGATCTCGCCGTCGACGCCATCGCGCAGAACGTGGATCTCTTCGCCACCTTCCTCGACATGGCGGGGATCCGGGGCGAGCCGCGTGACGGGCGCAGCCTGCTGCCGCTCATCCAGGGGCACAAGGTGAAGGGCTGGCGCGAGGCGGCGCTGATCGAGCACGTCAGGCCGGATCCGGACGCCGCCGGTGAGCCGGATCCCGACGCCGACGAGCTGCAGGCGCCCGCGAACCCGGGGCCGCCCAGCTACGCCGCCGTCCGTACGGCCGGTGAGTTGTACGTCGAGTACGAGGGTGATCCGCGGCCCGAGTACTACGACACCGTGACCGACCCGCACCAGGAGTCCAACGACCCGGACAACGCCAGGACGGGCGAGCTGGCCGAGGTGCTCGACCGGCTGGCCGGGTGCGGCAGGCCCGGCGCGGTGGACTGCTGGAGCGCGGCACAGCTGCACTGAGCGCGGCACAGCCGCACTGAGCGGGGCGCAGCTGCACTGAGCGGGGCGCAGCCGCACCGTGCGGGGCGCAGCCGCACCGTGCGGGGCGCAGTCGCGTTGGGCGGGGCGCAGTCGCGTTGGGCGGGGCCGCGCTGGGCGGGGCCGCTCAGCGCCGCGACCGTGGGCGGGGCCCGCCCGGCATCCGTGACGGAGGCGGGGCCCGCCAGGCGCCGCGACCGAGGCCGGGCAGATCAGCGTCGCAAGAGGTCTTTGGCCTCGGCCAGCAGGTCCACCTGTGCCCGCCAGTCACCGCCCGAGACGCCGATCACCGCATGGCTCGCCCCGGCCGCGCGGTACTCGGCCAGCCTCTCGGCGACCTCCTCCGGCTGCCCGGTGAGCGGGATCCCGGCGACCTCCTCCAGCGGCCGCCCGTAGGCGCCGCTGATGCCGGACGCGATCTCCGCCTGCGCGGCGGGCCCGCCACCCACGTGGGCGGCCCCGCCGATGGCGATGACGGGTGCGGGCCGCCCGTGCCCGTCCGCCAGCTCGGCCAGCCTGACCCGGCCGCGGGCGACCTCCTGCGGCGAGATCAGGGACGGGAACCAGCCGTCCCCGAGCCGGGCGGCCCGCCGGATCGCCGCCGCCGAGGCGTTGCCGACCCACACCGGCGGCATGGGGACGGCGGGCGCGAGCTGAACGGGCTGGTCGGTATCCGCGGCGACGGCCTCGGGCAGCCGCACAGGCTCGCCCGCCAGCAACCGCGGCAGCAACTCCAAGGCGGTGTCCGTGCGCCGCCCCCGCTCCCCGTACGGCACCCCGGCCGCCGCCCACTGCGCGGGCCCGCCACCGGACCCGACCCCCAGCACGAGCCGCTCGCCCGAGACGTACTGCAGGGTCGCCACCTGCTTGGCCGCCCACGCCAGGGGCCGGATGGCGGGGATGAACACGCTGGTGCCGACCCTGATCCGGGTGGTGGCCGCGGCGGCGGTGGCCAGGGCGATCGGCGCGTCCAGCACCGGCCCGCCGATCGCCAGGTGATCGCCGTGCCAGACCCCGTCGAGCCCGGCCCGCTCGGCGTGCCTGGCGGCCTCGGCCAGGGTGAGGCCGTCCCGACGCTGTACGGCGACCCCGGGCAGGATGACGCCGATCTCGAAGCTCTCCATGCGATCAATGGTGCAACCTCCAGCAAGGTTGATGTCAAGGCGGAAACCCGTGGCGAACGAGGCGGGTCACGGACGATCATCACCGGATGACCTCGACCACCATGGAACGCGGCCGCTGTGAGCGGCACCGGACGGCGGTTCGCCTTTCTCCGCAAATAGCTCCATACCGGACGGCGCCATCGTAGGGTGAGAACCGGCCGCCGGCCCTTGCGTCGCCGGTCGATGTGGTCAACTCTTAGGAAGGTTTCCTAACAGTTGAGGAGGGCCGGTGCGCGGAAGACGTGTCCTGGCGGGCCTGAGCCTCCTGGTGGCCGCCGCCTGCGGCCAGGCGGCGAACGACGAGCCTCCGGTCAACGCCGAGGACGTGATGTTCGTCCAGATGATGGTGCAGCACCACCGGCAGGGGATCGAGATCGCCAAGGTGGGCACGTCCCGCGCCACCACCCCCGAGCTCAGGACGCTGACCGCGGCCATCGAGAGCACCCAGCAGAGCGAGGTCGAGATGATGCTGCGCTGGCTGCACTCCTGGGACCAGCCGCTCACGCCCGCCACCAGCGCCCACGACCACCACGGCGGCATGCCGGAGACGGACGCCAAGCAGATCCAGGCGCTGCGGAAGTCCGGGAACTTCGAGTACGACCTGTGCAACCTGCTCATCGCCCACCAGGACGACGCCGTCCAGATGGCCGCCGCGGAGGTGGCGGGCGGCGCGAACCCGACGGTCCAGCAGTGGGCGGCCCAGGTGCAGAGCTCCCGCAAGGGCCAGATCGACATGATGATGGAGCTCATCAAGAAGGAGGAGCCGGCGCGAGAAGAATCGTAGACGCCGTGCCCATTAAGTGATTAGATCACTTGATATGTCCGAGGTAGCGCGGCCCACGCTTTCCGACGCTCTGACCGAGCGCATGCTGGAGCTCATCCGTACGGGAGGGCACCGGCCGGGCGACAGGCTGCCCTCGACCAGGGAGCTCTCCCAGCGCTTCGCCGTCACCACCCCGACCCTGCGCGAGGCGCTACGCAGGCTGGAGGCCACCGGGGCCATCGAGCTGCGGCACGGCTCCGGCATCTACGTCGGCGCCGCCATCGAACGGCTGGTCCTGCCCAACCCCAACATGCGCGAGATCCACGCCGCCCAGCTCCTGGAGCTGCTCGACGCGCGGATCCTGATCGAGCCGCCGCTGGCCGCCCTGGCCGCCCGGCACGCGGGCAGCGACGAGCTCGCAGCGCTCAGGCAGGCGCTGGACGAGGCGAGCAGGCACCTGCGCGGCGAGGACGCCGAGCTGCACGACGCGAACATGACCTTCCACCGGGCCACCGCCCGGATGGCGGGCAACAGCGTGCTGCACGAGGTCGTCGACTCGCTGCTCACGGTCCACGGGCCGGAGCAGCGCGAGATCCTGCAGATCTTCGACGACCGCCGCCGCGACCACGAGGAGCACCTGGCCATCCTGGAGGCCGTCGAGGCGCGTGACGAGGCGCAGGCCGAGCAGCGCATGCGGGCCCACCTGGTGGATGTGAAGACGGTGATCGAGCACCGGATGCAACCCCCCCGATGAGAACCAAGGAGGCCGGCCCATGTACCGGTCACGTGTGGCCACGCTCGGCGTGGCGGCGCTCGTCCTGGCCGCCTGCGGCGGCAACGGCGCCGAAGCGCCCCAGAAGAAGACCGAGCTGACCCTCTACAACGACAAGGGCGCCTGGACCAAGTACTTCGACGAGATGGGCGCCCTGTCCAAGCAGAGCATCGGCCTGGGCATGAAGCCGACGGGATACACGGACTCGGCGCAGTACCAGGCCTTCATCAAGGCGTCGTTCCGCACGAACGTCAAGCCCGACCTGTTCACCTGGCAGACCGGGGGGATGCTGGAGGAGATCGTCAAGCAGAAGCAGGTGGCCGACACCACGGCCGTCTGGCAGGAGGCGATCAAGGCGGGCGACCTGTCGCAGGACCTCGCCCCGTACTACACGATCGGCGGCAAGCAGTACTGCGTGCCGATGAACGTTGCCTACTGGGGCATGTTCTACAACAAGAAGATCTTCGACCAGTACGAGCTGAAACCGCCCCAGACCTGGGACGACCTCGTGAAGACGGCCGAAACGCTCAAGAAGAACGGCGTCAAGGCCTTCTACCACACCAGCGTGCTGTTCTCGTTCGTCTGGTTCGAGCAGCTCATGGCCGGCACCGACCCCGACCTGTACGACCGCCTGTCCACCGGCAAGGCCAAGTACACCGACCCCGGCGTGGTGCAGGTGATGGAGCGCTGGAAGCAGCTCATCGACGCCGGCTACTTCATCAACCCGGGTGACAAGACCGACCCCGGCGACGTGCTGAAGACCGGCAAGGCGGCGATGGTCTCGTTCGGCACCTGGTTCAACACCAGCATGGCCACGCGCAGCATGAAGGCCGGCGCCGACTACGACTTCTTCGTCATCCCGAACGTCAACCCGGCGCTGCCCAAGACGTCCATGATCTTCGAGAGCGGGCCGCTGTGCTCGCTCACCAAGGCGGCCGACCCCGACGCCAGCATGAAGTACCTCAAGTGGTGGACCACCTCCGAGGCGCAGGACAAGTGGGCCAAGAGCCGGGGCGACGTCAGCGCCAACCCGAAGGTGACGATCGACGACAAGGTGCTCGGCGCGGTCACCAAGGACGCGGGCAGCGGGAAGTACCGGCTGGTCAACCGCTACTTCGAGGCGACGCCGCCGCCGATCCTGACCGCCGCGCTCGACGGGTTCAGCAAGTTCGTGACCGAGCCCGGCACCTACCAGGAGGTCCTGCAGACGATCCAGAAGGCGGCGGACGAGTACTGGAGCACGCATCAGTGAGTCGCGCCGCTCCCATCCTCGGCAGGTTCAGGTACGGCTACGTGGCGCCGGCGGCGCTGCTGGTCGCGGTGCTGCTGTACGCGCCGTTCGTGTGGACGGCGTACCTGAGCCTGACCCGCTACGACGGCCTGGAGTCGCCGGCCTGGGTGGGCCTGGCCAACTTCGCCGAGCTGTTCGACGACGCGGCGCTGATCACCTCGACCCGTAACACGCTGATCTGGGTGATCGGCACCATGGTGCTGCCGGTCGGGCTCGGGCTGCTGGTGGCGGTGCTGTCGTACGACATCAAGGGCGGCGCGTGGTACCGGGTGCCGTTCATGCTGCCGTACGCGCTGAGCGGTGCCGGGCTGGCCATGGTGTGGAGCCCGATCCTGTCGCATGGCGGCATCGCGAACCTGCTGATCGGCGTGGACACCGCGTTCCTGCAGGAGGCGCCGGCGAACACGTTCGCGATGCTGGCGGTCTGGACGTGGCAGCAGCTCGGCGTGAACACGCTGCTGTTCGTGGTGGGGCTGCAGTCCATCCCGAGGGAGCCGATCGAGGCGGCGCGGCTGGACGGGGCGTCGGGCTGGCGGCTGTTCCGGCACGTGATCTGGCCGCTCATGCGGCCGCTGACGGCGGTCGTGGTGGGGCTGGCGCTGGTGTCGAGCCTGAAGACGTTCGACATCGTCTGGGTGCTGACCCAGGGCGGCCCCGGGCGCAACTCCGAGACGCTGGCGGTGACCATGTACAAGGAGACGTTCGTGGCCAGCGACTACGGTTACGGCTCGGCCGTCGCGGTGATGCTGACCGTCGTGACGGGGCTGGCGTCGTACCTGTACCTGCGCAGGCAGGTGACGGCCGCATGATCAGGCGTGCCGTGCTCGTCCTGCTCGGGCTGGTCTGGCTCGGGCCGACGTACCTGCTGCTGGTCAACGCCTCGCGGCCGGCGGACGCCTACGACCCGGCCGCGGCGTGGGTGCCGTCGGGCGACTTCGCGCTGCTGGAGAACTTCGCGCGGGCCGTGGACGGCGCGAACCTCGGCGGCAGCCTGGCCAGCACCGCGCTCTACAGCGTCGTCTCGCCGCTGCTCGGCGTGCTGATCGGGGCGCTGGCCGGGTACGTGATCGTGGTGCTGCGGCTGCGGCACGGGTTCTGGTGGTTCCTGCTGATCTTCGGCGGCACCGTCTTCCCCTCGCAGATGCTGCTCGTGCCGCTCTTCGTCGGCTACAGCGACGCCGGTCTGTACGACAGCCGCCTCGGCCTGATCCTCGTCTACACGGCGATCAACGTGCCGCTGGCCGCGTTCGTGCTGCGCAACTTCTACTCCGGCATCGCCTTCTCGATCTTCGAGGCCGCGCGCATGGACGGCGCCTCGACCTTCCGCGTCTTCTGGCGCATCTACCTGCCGATGTCGTTCTCTGCGTTGACGGCCGTGTTCATCCTGGAATTCACCTTCATCTGGAACGACCTCGTCTTCGGCCTCACCCTCACCCAGACCGAGGACGTGCGGCCGGTGATGACGGCCATCGCGGGCCTCATGACCGACGTCTACGCCGGCACCCCGGTCCCCGTCGGCCTGGCGGCGGGGCTGGTGGTCTCGCTGCCGACGGTCGTGCTGTTCCTCGCCACCCAGCGCCTGTTTGCCAGGGGCCTTTCTCTAGGGAGTGTTCAATGACCAGCCGGTTGCTCCAGCGCAGCCTGGGAAGCCCCGACTACGACGGGATCAGGCAGGCGCTGCGCGACGACACCTCGACGCCCGTGATCAGCGTGCGCGGGCTGGAGGTGCGGGTCGCGGTGCTGCCGCTGTTCACCCACGACGGCCGCCAGGCGGTCAGGGTCTCCAGCACCGAGCCGCTGACGCACGTGCTGGTCGGCGTGGACAGCGCGTCCGGCAGCGACGTGACGCTGCTGGTGCCAGAGGTGGACGAGCCGCGCGTGCTGACCCTGGAGTGCCGCGACGACGCCGGGGTGGTCGGCAGCGCGCGGATCACGGTGACACCGCAGCGCAAGTGGCACGTGTTCGTGGTGCACCACTCGCATCTCGACATCGGTTACACCGACCCGCAGGGCACGGTGCTGCGCCACCATCTCGACTACCTCGACGCGGCGCTGCGGCTGGCGGAGGAGACCGCGTCCTGGCCGGACGACGCGAAGTTCCGGTGGACGGTCGAGTCGTCGATGCCGGCGCTCAGGTGGCTCGACAACCGGCCGAAGGAGATGGTCGACTCGTTCGCGGCGCTGGCCAGGGCGGGCTCGATCGAGGTGACCGCGCTGCCGTTCCAGCTCCACACCGAGGCGTGCTCGACCGAGGAGCTGCGCCGGCAGCTCCGCTTCACCACGCAGCTCGAACAGCGCTACGGCTTCGCCACCAGGTCGGCCATGCACACCGACGTGCCGGGGGCCGTGGTCGGGCTGGTGGACGCGCTCAGCGCGGCGGGCGTGCGGTATCTCGCGGCGGCGCACAACTGGGCCGGCCGGTCGGTGCCCTACCTGCACGGCGGCGACAAGCTGACCAGGCCGTTCCGGTGGCGGGCGCCGAGCGGGAACGAGATCCTCGTGTGGTTCACCGACACGCCGCACGGGATGGCGTACATGGAGGGCAACACGGTCGGGCTCACCGACTCCTACGAGCTGGCCGACGACCTGCTGCCGCGGTACCTGTCCGCGCTGGCGACGCGGGGTTACCCGTACGGTCCCGGCACGTTCGGCTGGCAGGGGCCCGACGCGCCGAAGGAGCCGTACGAACTGGACGTGCTGCACCTGCGCGTGCAGGGCGCGCACGCCGACAACGCGGGCCCGTCGATCGTGCCCGCGACGATCGCCCGCCGGTGGAACGAGCAGTGGGCCTACCCGAGGCTGCGCTCGGCCGTGAACAGCGACTTCTTCGAGCACGTCGAGGAGCGTTACCACGACCGGCTGGCCGTGCACGAGGGCGACTGGACCGACTGGTGGGCCGACGGGCTCGGCTCCGGCGCGCGCCCCCTCGGCTACGTCCGCCGGGCGCAGTCGGCGCTGCGCGTGGCCGAGACGCTGCACACGCTCGCCGGGGTGGACGCCACCGAGCAGGTGGACGCCGCCTACGACAAGGTCGCCCTGTTCAACGAGCACACCTGGGGCGCGGCCAACCCGTGGGAGGACGCCGAGGAGGCGGGCGACTCCGGCGGCCTGCAGTGGACACGCAAGTCGTCCGGCGCGTACGCGGCCCAGGACGACGCCGCCGACCTGCTGCACGCCGGGATCCGCAGGTTCGCCGCGGCGCTGTCGGAGTCGGGCGTCGAGGGCGGCGCGCTGGCCTCGTTCGCCGTGTTCAACCCCGGCACCCGGGCGCGCACCGACGTCGTGCGGGCCTTCCTGCCCAGGGACGTGGTGGGCGTGGACGTGCCGATCGCGCTGGTGGACGCCAGGACGGGGGCGACGCTGCCGCACCACGAGGAGTTCGTGGACCCGGACGACTGGCCGACCCGGCCGATCGGGCGGCACATCCACGCCGTCGTGCCTGACATTTCCGGATACGGCTATGTACGAGTGGACGTCGTTCCCGGTGAGAGCCAGGCGCCGGAGCCGGTCGAGCTCGACCTGAGCGGGGTGATCGAGAACGAGTTCTACCGGGTCGCGTACGACGTGCGCGAAGGGTACGTCGCCTCGATCTTCGACAAGCGGGCGGGCCGGGAGCTGGTCAACGGCGACGCGGCGGCCGGCTTCGGCCAGTACGTCTACGACCGCTACGCCACCGCCCCCCACTTCAACCACCTGTCGGGGCACGTGGGCGCGCACGACCGCACCCTGCTCGGCGACCGCGCCATCGGCACCCACGCCACGATCAAGGAGGCCAGGCGCACGGCCGTCGGCGAGAAGCTGGTCGTGGAGCTGCGCGGCAAGGGCGTCGACTGGATCCGCACCACGATCGAGCTGCACTACGGCGTGCCCCGCCTCGACCTGACCTACCAGCTCGCCAAGCAGGGCACGCCCGCCAAGGAGGCCGTCTTCCTGGCCTTCCCGTTCGCCGCGGGACCGGCCACGGCCTGGGAGCTGACCGGCGGCGTGGGCGGCCCCGACGTGCCCAGGGTGCCGGGCTCGGCCGAGTACATGCTGCCGATCAGGCACTGGGTCGCCTTCGAGGACCCCGAGCTGACCGTCGCCTGGGCCACGCTGGAGGCGCCGCTGGTGCAGCTCGGCACCATCCACATGCCGTACGCGCCGTTCCCGCCGACGCTCGACCAGGAGGACGGCACCGTCTACTCGTGGGCGCTCAACAACATCTGGGACACCAACTTCCCCGCGCAGCAGCAGGGCGAGACCACCTTCCGGTACGCGGTCACCTCCCAGGCGGGCGCCGTGGGCAGGCGGCTGGGGACGGAGGCGGCCTCGGGGCTCACCGAGCCGTTCGTCGGCGCGCTGATCACCGACAGCCCCGCGAGCGAGGAGACGTACGTCCGCGTCGATCATCCTGACGTCCTGGTCACGTCCCTGGGCTGGGACGGCGTGCGGCTTCAGTCGCTGGCCGCCGAGCCGGTCGAGGTCAGGGTGTCGCGGCCGGGGCACGAGACAGCCGAGGTGACGCTGCCCGCCTGCGGGGTGGCCGTGGTCAGGGGGACGCGCCAGTGAAGATCGCCGACATCCGGGCCACCACGGTCGCGGTCCCGCTGGAGGCGCCGCTGCGGCACAGCAACGGCGCCCACTGGGGCCGGTTCGTCCGCACGCTCGTCGAGGTGGAGGCCGACAACGGGCTGGTCGGGCTGGGGGAGATGGGAGGCGGGGGCGAGAGCGCGGAGTCGGCCTTCCGGGCGCTCAAGCCGTACCTGGAGGGCCACGACCCGTTCCAGCTCGAAGCGCTGCGCTTCAAGATCGCGAATCCGACGGCCTCCCTCTACAACAACCGCATGCAGCTCCTGGCCGCCATCGAGTTCGCCTGCCTCGACCTCATCGGGCAGCACCTCGGGGTGCCCGCCTGCGACCTGCTCGGCGGGCGGCTGCGGGACGCGGTGCCGTTCGCGTCGTACCTGTTCTTCCGGTACGCGGCCGGCGGCCACGGCGAGATCCGCACCCCGGAGCAGCTCGTCGAGCACACCAGGACTCTCAAGGAGGCGCACGGGTTCACCGTGCACAAGCTCAAGGGCGGGGTGTTCCCGCCGGACTACGAGCTGGAGTGCTACCGGGCGCTGGCCGAGGCGTTCCCCGGCGACCGGCTCAGGTACGACCCCAACGCCGTGCTGTCGGTGGCCGAGGGGCTGCGCTTCGGCCGCGCCATCGAGCACCTGAACAACGACTACCTGGAGGACCCGGTCTGGGGGCTCGAAGGGCTGCGGGCCGTGCGCGAGCAGGTCAGGGTGCCGCTGGCGACCAACACGGTCGTGGTCAACTTCGAGCAGCTCGCCTCGAACGTGCTGCGCAGGGGCGCCGACGTGGTGCTGCTGGACACGACGTTCTGGGGCGGGATCAGGCCGTGCGTGAAGGCGGCGGCGGTGTGCGAGACGTTCCAGCTCGGGGTGGCCGTGCACTCGTCGGGGGAGCTGGGCGTCCAGCTCGCGACCATGCTGCATCTGGGCGCGGTGCTGCCGAACCTGACCTACGCCGCCGACGCGCACTACCACCAGCTCAGGGACGACGTGATCGAGGGCGGCAAGATGGCGTACGCGCAGGGCGCCATCGCCGTGCCGGAAGGCCCAGGGCTGGGGGTCCGGCTGGACCCCGAGCGGGTCGCCCGCTATGCCGAGTTCTACCGGGAGACGGGGGGCTATCCGTACGATCGCGATCCCGGGCGGCCCGGCTGGTACGCCACGGTCCCCAACGAGCGATTCGCCGATCCGGACATGTCTGTCGAAGTCACACCATAATTGGTCTTCATGTCTGAAGAGTCGAAGCCGGCCACCCCTGCCGACAACCTGGTCACCACCTCCCACACCTTGCCGTCCGGGCAGTCCTACACCGCCACGACCGGCACCGTCGTGCTACGCGAAGAGGTGACCACGGACGGCAGGTTCGAGGGGTTGCGCCCGAAGGCCGAGGTGTTCGTCACCGCGTACACGATGGACGGTGCCGACCCGCTGAGCAGGCCCATCACGTTCGCGTTCAACGGCGGGCCCGGCTCGTCCAGCGTGTGGCTGCACCTGGGGGTGCTCGGGCCGCGCCGGGTCGTGATGGGCGACGCGGGGGCGCTGCTGCCGCCGCCGTACGGGCTGGCGGACAACGAGGAGAGCCTGCTGCGGGTGAGCGACCTGGTCTTCATCGACCCGATCTCCACCGGCTACTCGCGGGTGGCGGAGGGGGAGAAGGCGGAGCCCTACCACGGCTTCTCCGGCGACCTGGAGTCCATCGGCGAGGTGATCAGGTTGTGGACCACCAGGAACGGGCGGTGGATGTCGCCGAAGTTCCTGGCGGGCGAGTCGTACGGGACGGTCAGGGCGTCCGGGCTGGCCGAGCACCTGCAGTCGCGCTACGGCATGTACCTCAACGGGGTGATGCTGATCTCCTCGGTGCTCGACTACATCACCGGCGAGTTCAACGAGGGCAACGACCTGGCCTACGCCCTGTACCTGCCGACGTACGCGGCCATCGCGCACCACCACGGCCTGCACGGCGACCGGCCGCTGGCCGACGTGCTGCGCGAGGCCGAGGCGTACGCCGATCGCGACTACCTGTGGGCGCTGGCCCGCGGCAACCGCCTCTCGGGGCAGGAGCGCGCGGCCGCGGTGGCGAAGGTCGCGGCGCTGACCGGGCTCAGCGAGGACTACGTGGACCGGGTGAACCTGCGCATCGAGCACATCCGCTTCTTCACCGAGGTGCTGCGCCCGCGCCGCCAGATCGTCGGCCGACTCGACGGCCGGTTCACCGGCTGGGACCCCGACGCCGGCCGCGAGCACTTCACCACCGACCCCAGCATGGACGCCATCATGGGGCCCTACAGCGCGGCGCTCAACCACTACCTGCGCACCGAGCTGGGCTACGCCAACGACCTGCCGTACGAGATCCTCACCTCGCGCGTGCACCCCTGGTCGTACAAGGAGTTCGAGAACGCGCACGTGCAGGTGGCCTCCCGCCTCTCCTCGGCCATGCGCATCAACCCCCACCTGCGGGTCCACGTGGCCTGCGGCTACCACGACGGCGCGACGCCGTACTTCGCGGCCGAGCACACCTTCGCCCACCTGGCCGTGCCCGCCGAGCTGGCCGGCAACGTCGAGTTCAAGTACTACGAGGCCGGCCACATGATGTACGTGCACGAGCCCAGCAGGCTCCAGCAGTCAGCGGACCTTGCGGCCTTCGTGCTCGGCGAGCAGGCGTGAGGCCCGCTCCAGGCGCTGCCTGAGGTTGACGCGCAGGGCGGTGAACCGTTCGGGGTTGTCGCGGATGACGGCCCGCTGCAGTTCGGCGTCGGCCGCGTACCAGGCGGCGACCAGGCCGGACGACCACTTGCACGCGGTGTCGGCGGTCGCGGTCTGCTTCTCCTCCTCGGTGACGGCCGGCTCGTCGAGGTCCCAGCGGCTGTCGGCGATGGCCGCCTCGGGCGCCGGGTACGTGTGCCCGGCCCTGCTCATGCACGCCGACCAGCGCTTGACCGCGGCGGTGACCGACGGATGCTTGGCGGCCTGCTCCAGCGTGAGCGAGTCCTGCAGGGCCAGCCACGGCCAGTCCGCCTTGCGCACCCCCCTGTCCAGGTTGAGCGTCGCGCGGTCGAGGCAGCCGCGGTCGGCGGCGGTGCCGTACAGGCGGTGGCGGGTGCGTTTGGGCAGCTTGCCCGCCCAGGTCCCGGTGGTGTCGGGCGAGGGCGGCCTGGCCAGGTGGTAGCCGCTGCGCCTGGCCGCCTCGGGGTCGGTGACGCCGTAGCGGCGGGAGTTGCCGGGGTCCACCGCGGCCAGCATGGACGGGTCCTCGGCGGGCGGGGAGATGGCGATGCCCTGCTTGCGCATGCACCGCACGACGAGACGGTTGTGGGCGTTGCCCAGGACGGCCCGCTGCTGGGGAGTGGTCTTGTAGGCGTCGAACGGCAGCGTCAGCTCCGAGACGGAGGTGACGCCCCGTACGGGCGCCGGTGGCGCGGGCTGCTCGGCCCCGCAGGCCGCGGTGGTCGTCATCAGCAGCAGCGTGCTCGCGATAAGTCCGCGGCAGCCGGTTTCCGGCGGCCAAGCCCGGAAACCGGCACTCCCCTTAATGCTCAGTGGCACCAGATGTCGATCGCGCTGGCGCGGTTGTTGCCGATGGCGTTGTTCGCCAGGAAACCGTCGTTCGAGTTGTGCGTGAACGTGCTGTGGGCGCCGGTGTAACCGGGGTGCTGCCAGAGGGTGGCGCTGCAGCCGACCCGGTTCCTGATCGAGCTGGTCTCGTTGTTCATGCTGTGCCAGGAATTGCTGAAGTCCCAGTTCAGCCAGTTGTTGTCGGCGAAGTTCGAGTCGTCCTTGGTGAAGTCCCGCCAGTGGTCGACCTGGCCGCGGTTGTAGTCGAACCCGGCGTACAGGCAGACGCGACCTCCGTAGCAGGTCGAGCGGGGGCTTGCCGCCGCGGTGGCAGCGGGGGCGACCACGGCGAACATCGCGGCCGCGGCGACGAAGCCGGCGGCCTTCTTGAATAGCCTCACAGGTCTCTCCTCGATCGGTGAGTCATTTCGACCTCGTAACTTAGCGTGCAGAATCGAACACGAGTCGTTGTGACTCGCTGATCCCGTAAAGGCTTCGCGCCCGGGTGAGGGTCGCGTGCCCGGCCCGCCAGACCCACTCGTATCGTGCGGTGACCTGGGTGTCCGTCGCATTGACGCAACTGTTGCCACCTCGGGTGGGCGAGCGGAGGAACCCGTGACCCAGCCGAGGGGCAGTTATTTCGAAGTTGTCATTCGGGAAGGGCCGCGGGATTCTGCGCCAGCAGCCCGCCGTCCACACGGTGCTCGGCTCCGGTGATGAACGAGGAGCGCGGCCCCGCCAGGAACGCCACCAGCTCCGCCACCTCCTCCGGCCTGCCCACCCGGCCCAGCGGATGGGACCGGCCCCACTGCGCGACCTGCTCGTCCTGCGACAGCTCGCCCCGCCACAGGTCCGCCGCCCAGCGCAGCATCGGCGTGTCCACCGAGCCGGGGCAGACCGCGTTCACCCTGACGCCGTCGGCCGCGTGGTCCAGCGCCATGGCCCGTACCAGGCCGTTCAGCGCCGCCTTGCTCGTGCTGTAGGCCGCCACCCGCGCCTGCGAGGCGAACGCCTGCACCGACGAGACCACCACGATGGAGCCGCCGCCGCGCTCGCGCAGCCTGGGGACGGCGGCCTTGCAGGTGAGGTAGACGCCCTTGAGGTTGATGTCCATCACCTCGTCCCAGACCTCCTCCGGGGTGTCCTCGACGGTGCCGTAACGCTGCACGCCCGCGCAGGTCACCACGACGTCGAGGCCGCCGTACCGCGTGACGGCCAGGTCCACCAGGTCGCGCAGCTCGCCGGCCCTGCGCACGTCGGCGATCCTGCCCGTGACGCGCTCGCCGTCCTGCTCGGCCTCCTTGTCCACGCCGCAGAACACCAGCGACGCCCCGCCGGCGGCCAGCCGGTCCACCACCGCGCGCCCGATGCCCGTCGAGCCGCCCGTGACCAGCGCCACCTTGCCGTCGAACTCCTTCACGCCAGCACCTCCGCGCGTACCCTCAGCACCTTCGTCTCGTGCGGGTCCAGGACGAGGGCCGTGCCGTTGGCCACGGCGGCGGCCAGTCCGTCGGTCGGCATGCCGGCGAACGGCTCCAGCCCGACCGTGTACGCCCGTCCCCACCACGGGTAGCCGGTGGACGCGCCGAGCTCCTGCCACATCCACAGGTAGGGCAGCACCGTCGCATCCCATTCCACCCGCATACCGATATCCCCAGAAATTTCGTACCAACCCTCGTCGCCGAAGCCGGTGAGGTAGACGATGTCGCTCGGCGCCCCCGGCCCCGGCACGACGCTCAGATCCGTCTCGCCGGCCCCGCTTTCGTGGGTGGGCACTGTGGGCCACGTCCATGGCCCTCCCGCCCGCACCCTGCGCTCCGGAGGATTGATCGCGCTCTCGTGCGGGATCACGGTGACCCCCGCGGGCAGCCTGATCCGGGCTCCCGGGCGCAGGAACGGCGGGCCGTACACGATGTGCTGGCCCCACATGGCGTGCAGCCGCAGGCCCGACTCGTTCGTGGCCCGCCCCTCGATCTCCAGCGCCGCCGTGCCCGACCGCAGCCGGAAGACCTTCTCCATCCGGTACGGCAACCGCCGCGTCCGCACGCTCAGCCGTACCGCGACCTCCTCGGGGGAGTCGGCCACGACCTCGCAGTCCCACGGCAGCCCCGACACCTCGCCGTGCTGCGCCAGCCGCGCGCCCCGGTACTCGCTCGGCGCGCCGCCGCTGGGGAAGATCTCCTGCCAGCCGCCCTCGTAGTGGTCGATGAACTGGGCGACGTCGTCGGCGGCGCCCTGGAGGTGGTCGCGCGGGTCGCGCAGGCCCTGCGGCGCCAGCCAGACGAAGTCGGTGTCGGTGGGCTTGTGCAGCAGCTCCACCACGTCCCCGCCCTTGCCGGGCAGCACGGTCACCCGCAGCCGCTCGTTCTCCAGGGTCACCGCCCGCAGCCCGTCGATCGTGCCGTGCCGCAGCCGGGCCGCCCAGTTGCGTCTCAACGGAACGTCACGTCCAGGAACCGGGGGCGGTAGATGGTGACGTCGCGGTAGTGGTCGGTGTTGACGAAGCTGTTGACGTTGTACGACACCACGAGCCCCGGGCCGTCGATCTCGGGGTGGGCGTGGGCGTTGTAGGTGAAGATGTTCCCGCTCGTCTCGGGCGTGGTGTAGACGTGCTGCTTGCCGGTGAACGGGCCGAAGGGGGAGCACGCGGAGTAGGCCACGATGTTCGGGCTCAGCACCTCGGTCGTGTCGTGCGTGATCAGCACGTAGCCGTCGCCGACCCGGCTGACGCTGTACTCGTTCGCCACCCCGCTTATCACCCTCGCGGAGTCGGCCTCGTTCGGCGACCAGGTGCCGTCGGCCTTGAGGTACTCCCAGCGCCCGAGCAGGCTCTGCCCGCGGACCCTGGCGACGTGCATGTACTTGGGCGAGCCGAGGTCCTCGACCCCGTAGACGTAGGTGTAGCCGCCGTCCTTCAGGATGCCCGAGGCCCAGGCCACGCCGTGCCCGCTCGGCAGGTCGTGCACGCTGATCGGCCGCTCCAGACGTCCCGGCGCGAACCTGGCGACCACGTTGCGGTGCCAGCGCCAGTCCCACGCCCCCGTGCCGAACCGCTCGTACTCCTGGTAGGTGACCTCGACCACCCCGCCGGCGAGCGTCGCGTCACCGGCCCAGAACCAGTGCTTGGAGTCGCGCGGCGGCATCACGGCCGTCGGCTTCTCGGCGGTGCCGTCGTGGATCGTGGACAGCCGCCCGTTGCGCTCGACGGCGAAGGAGTTGTTCAGGAACACGGTCGTCCCGCCCTCCTCGACCACCGGCGGCCGGGACCCGTCGGGGTTGACCTGCCCGAGGAAGGTGTCGGAGAACACCCAGAGCTCCTTGCCGCTGGGGAGTCTCAGCGAGTAGGTGCCGTCGGCGCCCGTCCAGTCGTCCAGGCGGCTGTTGTCGTTGCCGTGGGCGGTGAACAGGCTGGTCAGCCGGGCGTTGGTGGTGGTGCCTCGCACGCTGGGCGCGCAGGCGGAGGCGGCCGTCGCGGCCTGCTGCTGCTCCTGGGCGGTGGGCACCGGCCTGGGCGGCGCGGCCCAGACGGGTTGCGGCACGGCCGTGAAGCCGGCCAGGGCGATGGCGAGGGGTGCCAGGGCGGTGCGGAATCGCGTCATCACACGTCCTAGGGGGGAGGGGTTCCCTACAGTTCTAGTCATTAGATCACTTACTGTCCAGAGTCCCCGCGAACGCGCGAAAATCCGGATGCCCGCGTGGCGGGTCGCCCGTTAACCTGCCGGGATGGGCCACGTTGAAGTAGGACATCTGACGTACGTGCTGCCCGACGGGCGTCCCCTGCTCAACGACGTGTCCTTCAGGATCGGCGAAGGCGTCAAGGCGGCGCTGGTCGGGCCCAACGGCGCGGGCAAGACCACGCTGATGCGCCTGATCGCCGGCGACCTCCAGCCGGTCGAGGGCAGCGTGGCCAGCTCCGGCGGGCTGGGCGTGATGCGGCAGTTCATCGGCAGCGTGCGCGACGGCAGCAACGTGCGCGACCTGCTGCTGGGCGTGGCGCCGCCCGCCGTGCGGCAGGCGGCCGAGCGGCTCGACGCGGCCGAACTGGTGATGATGGAGCGCGACGACGAGAAGACGCAGATGCGTTACGCGCAGGCCATCAGCGACTACACCGACGCCGGCGGTTACGACATCGAGGTGCTCTGGGACACCTGTACGGTGGCCGCCCTCGGCGTGCCCTTCGAAAGGGTGAAATATCGGGACGTGTCGACGTTGTCAGGCGGCGAGCAGAAGCGCCTGGTCCTGGAGGCGCTGCTGCGCGGCCCCGACCAGACCCTGCTGCTCGACGAGCCCGACAACTACCTCGACGTCCCCGGCAAGGAGTGGCTGGAGCAGCAGCTCAAGGAGACGCCCAAGACCGTGCTGCTGGTCAGCCACGACCGCCAGCTCCTGGCGAACTCCGCCGACCGCATCATCACCGTCGAGTCCGGCAACATCTGGATCCATGGCGGCGGCTTCACCACGTACGCCGAGGCCCGCAAGGCCCGCAACGAGCGCCTCGACGAGCTGCGCAGGCGTTGGGACGAGGAGCACGCCAAGCTCAAGGCCCTGGTCAACATGTTGAAGAACAAGGCCCGCTACAACGACGGCATGGCCCCGGCCTACCACGCGGCCCAGACGCGGCTGCGCAAGTTCGAGGAGGCCGGGCCGCCCGAGGTGGCGCCGAGCGAGCAGAACATCAAGATGCGCCTGCGCGGCGGCCGCACCGGCAAGCGGGCGGTGATCTGCGAGGGGCTGGAGCTGACCGGCCTGATGCGCCCGTTCGACCTGGAGGTCTGGTACGGCGAGCGCGTCGCGGTCCTCGGCTCCAACGGCTCCGGCAAGTCGCACTTCCTGCGCCTGCTGGCGGGCGAGCCGGTCGCCCACGAGGGCGGCGCCAGGCTGGGCGCCCGGGTGGTCCCCGGCCACTTCGCCCAGACCCACGCCCGCCCCGACCTGCTCGGCCGCACGCCGGTCGAGATCGTCATGACCGAGCACGCCAGGCTCAAGAACGAGGCCATGAAGATCCTGGCTCGCTACGAGCTGGCCGGGCTGATCGCCGAGCAGCGCTTCGACACGCTGTCCGGCGGGCAGCAGGCACGCCTGCAGATCCTGCTGCTGGAGCTGTCGGGGGCCACGCTGCTGCTGCTCGACGAGCCGACCGACAACCTCGACCTGGCCAGCGCGGAGGCTCTCCAGGCCGGCTTGGAGGCGTTCGACGGCACGGTGCTGGCGGTCACCCACGACCGGTGGTTCGCCGCCGACTTCGACCGTTACCTGGTCTTCGGCTCCGACGGCACGGTCTACGAGTCGCCGGAGCCGGTCTGGGACGAGTCGCGGGTGGTGCGCCCGCGTTAAAGGTTCGGTACGGCTGGCGCGTGTCCCGCCCCGGCCGGGCCCATGCTCGGGTTATCACGGCAAAGTGATCCCGCGCAGCCGTACCGTCAGCCTTCTTGTCGCACTGGGGGCGATCTCCTTGTCCGCGTGTGCGAGCGAGGAGAAGCCCGTCCAGCAGCTCAAGCCGCTCGCTCTCAAGGAGCAGGCCTCCAACATCGTCAAGTCCGCCGACGGGTACGCCGTCACCTGGGCGGGCGTGCTCAGCAACGCCAACCCGTGGCACTTCGGCGAGCACGTGGTGGCCACGATCGTCGGGCACGACGCCCGGGGCGCCGAGGTGGTCAGGATGGACCAGCCGCTCGACGCCGTGCCGCCGGGCGGGTCGCTGGCCTTCACCGGCCAGGCCAGCGCCACCCAGAAACCGGCGAAGGTGACGATCCAGTACCGGCCCGCGCAGTGGCGGCAGGCGGCGCGGATCGCCTCGGCGTTCCAGCGGTTCCCGACCTCGCGTGTCCAGACAATGCGCCAGAAAGATGGCACGTACCTTATTACGGGATATGTGGATAACCCTTATAAAATACCGGCGAGCACGCTGGTCGTGAACGCGTTGCTGCGCGACAAGGCGGGCAAACTGCTCGGCGGCGGCAGCACGTTCGTGGACGAGGTGGAGGCGGGCAGCCCGCCGCGCTTCATCCTCACGGTGAGCGGCCTGCCGAAGGGCGCCGCTGTGGCCACCACCGAGATCACCGCCAGGACCTGGGGATCCACCGGCCGCCCCTACGAGGAGCTGGCGCTCAGCGGGGCCGTGCCCGTGCACACGGTCAAGCCGACGACGGAGCCGTTCGCCGTGGACCGCAGCACGCAGATCGTCTCTGAATATAAGCAGTGATTTCCGCAAAAATCGGGCCATCGACGGTGACCGCCCGCATTATGCGTACGAAATCCGGCCGCTCCGCCAGACAAGCCATGCCATCGGCGTGAACAGGTAGAACTACTAGTTACCGATCCATTACCTTAAGTCACATGAATGACCGCGTCCTGGTCGAAGCACTCCGCGCCCGTGATCCAGGAGCACTGTCCGCGCTCTATGACGCCCACGCGGAGAGCGTCTACCGCTACTGCTGGTCCCTGCTGCTGAGCGCCGAGAGCGCCCAGGTGGCGCTGCGTGACACGCTGATCGCCGCCGAGGCGCACGCCGGCGCGCTCGCCGACCCCGAGCGGCTGCGCCCCTGGCTGTACGCGCTGGCCAGGGTCGAGTGCCTGCGCCGCCGCGCCACCGCGCCACCGGGCGCCGCCGAAGGCCTGGCCGAGGCGCCGCCGCTGGACGATCCTGCGGACGCCGACGTGCGCGTCATGGCCTGGAACGCCGTCCAGAGCCTGCCCGTGGCCGAGCGCGAGGTGCTGGAGCTGGTCCACCGGCACGGGCTGCCCGCCGACGACCTGGCCCACGTCGTCGGCCTCCCGCCGCGCCGGCTCGAACTGCTCCTGGAGGAGGCCGGCGAGCTCCTGAGCGACGCGATCACGGCCGAGGTCCTGGCCAGGAAGGGCCCGTACGACTGCCCGCGCCGCGCCCGCATCCTGGCGGGCTTCGCGGGCGAGCTGACCCAGGAGATGCGCGAACACCTGGTCAAACACCTGCCGCGCTGCGAGACCTGCGCCCCGCACCGTACGCGGGAGGTGTCGCCCGCCAAGGTCTACGAGCTGCTGCCCGGCGCCGTGCTGCCCGAGTCGCTGCGCATCAGGGTGATGAGCTGCTTCGCCGACCCCGAGCTGCTGCCCTACCGCCGTTACGTCGCCAGGCGTACGGGTGTGCTGGGAGCCGCCGGGTTTCCCGTTTCAGCGGAACGGCAGGTTCGGCGGTGGCCTCAGGCGCTGGCAGGCGCGCTGGCGGCGGTCGCGGCCGTGGTGGCGATAGCGATGATCTTCGATCGGATCGGAAGGGACAACGGTGGGGTCACAGGCATCGCGACGGCCGCGTTCCCGGCGACAGGCGAGCCGCCGGGCATCCGGCTGCCCTGGCAGGCGAACCCGCAGGATGAGCCGCTGACCGTGGTCCCCATCGTCGACAACGCCACCACGCAGCCCCTCGGGGTGACCGGCTCGCCGTCGCCTTCGACGCAGGCGCCGCCCCCCGCCGTGCCGTCGCACGTGCAGTCGTCGCCGACCAGCGGGCCGCCGCCCACGGAGCCTCCGGACGAGTACGAGGAGCCCGAGCCCACGGATCCCGGCCGGCCGTCGGAGCCGCCGCCCGGCAGCCCCCCGGAGGAGCCGAAGCCGTCCGACCCGAGCACCCGCACCCCCTGCCCGACCCCGACCCCGACTCCCACGCCGACCCCCAGCCAGACCCCCACCCCGACCGCCACGCCGACGGAGCCGGCCACCCCCACGCCCACGGAGGAGTCCCCGGGCACGCCCTCGCAGACGACCTCCTGAGGCTGTCGGACCTTTACGTTACGTGCGCGAAACCGGCGGGAACTGTGTGCATAGAGTAACCATTGGTTTCAGGGGGACCTATGCGCGCATATCGGGCGGGGCTCCTCGCAGGCTGCCTGCTGATGAGCCTGTGCCCGCCGGTGGAGGCCGATCGGGGGCCCTCCTCCCGCGATGTCCAGAAGGCCCGGCAGACCGTACGTGAGCGCTCCAAGGAGCTGAGCCGGACGACCGCCGAGCTGGCGACCGCCCAGTCGCGCCTGGACGCGCTGGCGGCCGAGGTGGAGCGGCTGGTGGAGGCGTACAACGGGGAGGTCGTCCGGCTGCGGCAGGCCGAGCTGGCGCACCAGCAGGCCGGGGTCCGGCTGGCGGCGGCCGACGCGGAGGTGGAGCGGGCCAGGCAGGCCGTGGCGCTGCTGGCGTCGGAGAGCTACGGCGGGCTCGGGATGGTGCACCCGATCGTGGGCATGCTGTCCGACCGGGGCGGCACGGACGGGTTCCTGCACCGCGCGGGCGTGCTCGGTCACCTCAACGACGAGCGGGCGGCCGTCCTCGGCCGGATGCGCGATGCCCAGGAGGTCGCGGCGATCCTGCGGGCCCAGGCCGCCGCCGCCCACACGGCCAGGCAGGAGGCGGCGGAACGCGCCCGGCAGGCCAAACTGGCCGCCGAGGAGGCGGTGCTGGGCCAGCGGCGCGAGACCAGGCAGCTCACGGCCCGCAAGGAGAGCCTGCAGCGCGCGGTGGACGCGGCGCGCAGCCGCGCGGAGCTGCTGGCCAGGCGGCGCCAGGTGGCGCTGTCGGGGCTGGTCGGCGGCGGCTCGGCGATGGGCGACGTGGCGGCCAACTGGGCGCTCACCCAGCTCGGCAAGCCGTACGTGTGGGCCGCCGACGGGCCCGAGACCTACGACTGCTCAGGGCTGTCGATGCGGGCCTGGGAGAAGGCGGGCGTCCGGCTCGACCACTGGACCGGCACCCAGTGGACCTCGGGCCCGCACGTGCCGCTCGACCAGCTACGCCGCGGCGACCTGCTGTTCTTCGCCCACAACGGCGACCCGTCGACCATCCACCACGTCGGGATCTACGTCGGGCGCGACCAGATGGTGCACGCCCCGCAGACCGGCGACGTGGTGCGGGTCGCCTCGATCTGGCGCGGGGACCTGGTGGGCGCCACCAGGCCCCGCTGAGGAGGCCTAGTGGTGGCCCTCCTCCTTGGCGCGGCGGAAGGAGCGCTCGATCTCGGCCTCGGCCTCGATGCGGCCCACCCAGTTGGCGCCCTCGACGGACTTGCCGGGCTCGAGGTCCTTGTAGACCTCGAAGAAGTGCTGGATCTCCAGCCGGTCGAACTCCGACACGTGATGGATGTCCTGGATGTGGTGCATCCGGGGGTCGGTGGACGGCACGCACAGCACCTTGTCGTCACCGCCCTTCTCGTCCGTCATCCGGAACATCCCGACCGCCCGGCACGTGATGTAGCAGCCCGGGAACGTCGGCTCCTGGAGCAGCACCAGCGCGTCGAGCGGGTCGCCGTCCTCGCCGAGGGTGTTCTCGATGAAGCCGTAGTCGGCGGGATACTGCGTGGAGGTGAACAGGAGCCGGTCAAGCCTGATCTTCCCGGTCTCGTGGTCCACTTCGTACTTGTTCCGTTGCCCCTTGGGAATCTCAACGACAACGTCGAACTCCACCGCGGTTCCTCCGCTCAGGCCCCCGGGCACCCCCGGCTGGGCGTTAATGTCTCGTAGGCGAACACAGAGAGAGGGCAGGCGACGTGGCGCGGCGCGACCGGTTGGTGATGCTGACCACCCTCGCCGTGCTCCAGATCCTCACGATCGTCATCGGCGTTTACGCGATGACCACCGAGTTCAGCCTGAGCGCGCTGACGAGCGGGTCTTCACCGACCAAGCCGACGGCGTCACCGGCGGAAGGCACTCCCTCCGTCCCCGTCGTCACCGCGGGGCCTGTGCTGGCCCAGCTTCCGGTGAAGCCCGGAGACGGACCTCTCCCGACTAAGGGTACTTTGACGAAGCAGTTGGCCAGCGCGCTGGGTGACGATGCGCTCGGCGACCGCGTCGGCGTCGCGGTCATCGACACCGCCACCGGGGAGCAGCTCTTCGCCGCCAACCCCGACGCCGCCGTCACCCCCGCCTCCACCACCAAGATCATCACCTGTTCCGCGGCCCTGGCCGCGCTGGGCCCCGACACCCGCTTCTCCACCAGGGCCGTCCAGGGCTCCGCGCCCGGCACCGTCGTCCTCGTCGGCGGCGGCGACCCCCTCCTCGCCGGCCCCACCGCCAAGCAGAGCGGCTACCCGAAGCAGGCCAGCCTCGCCACGCTCGCCTCCCGCACCGCCGCGACGCTCAAGTCGCAGGGTGTACGCAAGATCACTCTGTCCTACGACACGTCACTGTTCACCGGCACCGCCAAGGCGGCCGGCTGGAAGCCCAACTACATCCCCGACGGCGAGGTGGCCCCGGTCCACGCCCTGACCATGGACGTGGGCCGCCAGGACCCCCGCTTCCGCAGCCCCCGCGTCCCCGACCCGCCCCGGTACGCCGCCGACGCCTTCGCCAGGCTGCTCACCAAGCACGGCATCAAGGTCACCGGGTCCGTACGCCAGGCCAAGGCCCCCGCCGGCGCGGCGGAGCTGGGCCGGGTGGACTCCGCCCCCCTCTACGCCCTCGTGGAGCACACCCTCACCCACAGCGACAACGACATGGCCGAGGCCCTGATGCGCCACGTCGCCATCAAGGAGGGCCAGGAGGCGTCCTTCGCGGGCGGCGCCAAGGCGGTCGCCGCGGTCATGCAACGCCTCGGGATCGCCCAGGGCGTCTCCCTCGACGACGGCAGCGGCCTGTCCATCCGCAACCGCATCAGCCCCAACGCCCTGGCCAAGGCCATCGCCCTGTCCGGTTCCCCCGCCCACCCCGGCCTGCACGCCGTCGCCTCCGGCATGCCGATCGCCGGCTTCTCCGGCACGCTCGGCAACGGCCGCCGCTTCGTCGGCAGCGACAGCAAGGGCCAGGTCGGCCTCGTCCGCGCCAAGACGGGCACGCTCAACCACGTCAACACGCTGGCCGGGCTGGCCACGACCAAGGACGGGCGGCTGGTCACGTACGCGTTCATGGCCGACCGCGTGCCGGTCAACGCCGAACCCGTACTCGACCGCCTGGCCGCCATCGTCGCCCGCTCCTGAACCGACCCGCGCGAACGCGTACGGACTCCTTCGCCCACGCTCGGCCAGAAGCACGTACGGTGGACGGTATGCAGGTGATCGACTGGGATCTGGCCGTCACGACCGGCACGCGCCTGGTGCGCCCCGGCCCTCAGGTGAGCCGGGAGGAGGCCAGGCAGGCCGTCGCCGAGCTCCGCACCCTGTCGCGCGAGGCCGAGGGCCACGTCCGGCAATTCACCAAGATTCACACAGAGGCCGCGCCACAGCCGGCCACCGTCGTCGACCGGCCCGGCTGGATCAAGGCCAACGTCCAGGGCTTCCGCGTGGTCCTCGAGCCGCTCACGCAGCGCATGACCTCCGGGGCCAACCAGGCGCCGGCCATCGTCACCGCCGTCGGCTCCCGCATCACGGGCGTCGAGGTCGGCGCCGTCCTGGCCTTCCTCGCCTCCCGCGTGCTCGGCCAGTACGAGCTCTTCCTCCCGCCGGACCCCACCGGTCAGGAGCCCGTCGGCCGGCTGACGCTCGTCGCGCCCAACATCGTCCACGCCGAGCGCGAGATGAACGTCAACCCGCATGACTTCCGCCTGTGGGTCTGCCTCCACGAGGAGACGCACCGCGTGCAGTTCACCGGGGTGACGTGGCTGCGCGAGTACGTCCGCTCGCAGATGACCGAGTTCCTGCTCGCCTCCGACCTCGACCTGCCCACCCTCCTCGAACGCCTCCGCAACGCCGCCGACACGGTGGCCGACGTGGTGCGCGGCGGCGAGGGCAACCTCATCGACGCCATCCAGTCGCCCGGCCAGAAGGAGATCCTCGACCGCCTCACCGCCGTCATGACCCTCGTGGAGGGCCACGGCGACTTCGTCATGGACGCGGTGGGCCCGTCGGTGGTGCCGTCGGTGGCCGAGATCCGCTCCAAGTTCGCCCAGCGGCGCGAGGGCGGCTCCCGCCTCGACCGCACGGTGCGGCGGCTGCTGGGGATCGAGGTCAAGATGAAGCAGTACGCGGAGGGCTCGGCCTTCGTGCGCACGGTGGTGGACCGGGTGGGGATGGACGGCTTCAACAAGGTCTGGACCTCCCCGGAGACCCTCCCCACCACCCAGGAGATCGCCGACCCGAACGCCTGGATCAGCCGCGTCATCGGCACCCCGGCCCTCCCGGCCTGACACCCCGGCCACGCGCCGCGCCCGCAGCGCCGCGGCGGCAGGCTGACCACGCGCCCACAACACGCGCCGCGCTCGCAGCGCCGCGGCGGTGGGACGTGGTGCGGCGGCGTCCGGCGCCCGGCACGGTGCCGGGCCCACGCGGGTGGGCGAAGCACCGGAGCCGCGGCAGCCGCGTTGGATCGCGCATGACGCGTCAGGTGCGACGATGTCACCCGTGGGCCCACATCCAGCCGTAGCCGACGTCCGCCGAGCAGTCCGCGAGGCCCTGGCCGACGTGGACCAGGACGCCCTGGTCCTGGCGGCCTGCAGCGGCGGAGCCGACTCCCTGGCGCTGGCCGCCGCCCTGGCCTTCGTGGCCCCCCGCATGCGCCTGCGCGCCGGCCTCCTCACCGTCGACCACCAGCTCCAGCCCGGTTCGAAGGACCGTGCCGCGACGGTCAGGGACCTGGCGGAGGGCATGGGCCTGACCCCGGCGGAGGTCCTCACCGTCACCGTGGGCAAGGAGGGCGGCCCGGAGGCGGCGGCCAGGGAGGCGAGGTACGCCGCGCTCGACGAGGCGGCCGGCAGGCTGGAGGCGGCGGCCGTCCTGCTCGGCCACACCAGGGACGACCAGGCGGAGACGGTCCTGCTGGGCCTGGCCCGGGGCAGCGGCCCCCGCTCCCTGTCCGGCATGGCCGCCAGGTCGGGCCGCTACCGGAGGCCCCTGCTCGGCCTCCCCAGGCAGACCACCGTGGCCGCCTGCCGCGCCCAGAACCTCACCCCCTGGGACGACCCCCACAACGAGGACCCGAGGTACACGCGGGTCCGCGTCCGCCGCACCGTGCTCCCGGTCCTGGAGGACGAGCTGGGCCCCGGGGTGGCGGAGGCGCTGGCGCGCACGGCGGCGCTGGCGCGGGAGGACGCGGACGCGCTCGACGAGTGGGCCGAGTCGGCGTTCCAGAATTGCGCTCTTAGCGATATCGGCGAGTCGGTAAAGCTGTCCGTGGCCGAGTTGGAAAAACTGCCCGCCGCCGTGCGGCGCCGCGTGTTGCGGCGGGCGGCGATCGCAGCCGGATCCCCGTCCGGCGGCCTGTCGGCCACCCATGTACTGGCCGTGGACCGGCTGATCACGCACTGGCGCGGGCAGAAAGCCGTTGACCTGCCGGGGGGTCTGTCGGCCGTCCGGCGGTATGGCACCCTGATATTCGCCATCAGTCCCATCGCGTAAGGAACCACAGGTGGACGCTGCCGACATGGGCAATGACCTGGAAAAGGTGCTCATTCCAGAGGACGAGCTCCAGGCAAAGATCAAAGAGCTTGCCGGCCGGATCGACGAGGATTACGCGGGCAAGGACGTCCTGCTCGTGGGCGTGTTGAAGGGCGCCGTCATGGTGATGGCCGACCTGGCCAGAGCTTTGCACGTGCCGGTGCAGATGGACTGGATGGCGGTGTCGTCGTACGGCGCGGGCACCAAGTCGTCCGGCGTCGTCCGCGTGCTGAAGGACCTCGACACCGACATCTTGAACCGTCACGTGCTGATCGTCGAGGACATCATCGACTCCGGCCTGACCCTGCACTGGTTGCTGGAAAACCTGAAGTCGCGCAATCCGGCGTCGCTGGAGATCTGCGCCGCGCTGCGCAAACCCGACGCGGTGAAGGTGCCCATCGACGTCAAATACGTTGGCTTCGACATTCCCAACGAGTTCGTCATCGGTTATGGCCTCGACTACGCCGAGCGATACCGGAACCTTCCGTTCATCGGAACTCTGGCCCCACACGTTTACAAGTAGCAATCTCTGCCATGGCCGGGAACATCGCCCAACGTGACGTACGTTGATAGGGCAAGACCGGTGTAGCGGGCGGTCCCTCCGTGCGCGCTGCCGGTGTACCTTCAGACTCCGGGAGGGTGACCACGCGTCCCCTTCGGGTAGTCAGAAGTCGCGGTGCCGGATGCCGCGGCCCCGGGCGTGCCCGGGGTTCCAGGCCATGGTCAGGAAGGGACGGGCCCGCAAGGGGTTCCGCATCGGATGGATCTCAAGCGATTTACACGTGGGCCACTGCTGTGGATCCTGGGCATCGTCGTGCTGCTCCTCCTCGTCACCCAGCTCTGGAGCGGGGGCGGGAATTTCAAGACGGCCGACACGTCCTTGGTTCTTCAGCAGATTCGGTCCGGAAACGTCAGCAACGCCAAGGTTATCGACAAGGACAACCGGATCGAGGCGACGCTGGTCAACCCGATCTCGGTCAAGCCGGGTGACGCGCCGACGAAGCTGATCCAGTCGAGCTGGGTCACCGGGTACGGCAGCAAGCTGACCGACGAGCTCCAGGCTCAGGTGGACGCGGGCAAGACGAAGAGCTTCACCACCGAGGTGCCTCAGGAGAACATCCTGCTCAGCCTTCTGGTGAGCTTCCTGCCGATCGTCATCATCGTGCTGATCTTCCTGTTCATCATGAACCAGATGCAGGGCGGCGGCTCCCGGGTGATGAACTTCGGCAAGTCGAAGGCGAAGCTGATCACCAAGGACACTCCCAAGACCACGTTCGCCGACGTGGCCGGTGCCGACGAGGCCATCGAGGAGCTCCAGGAGATCAAGGAGTTCCTTCAGGCCCCGGCCAAGTTCCAGGCGATCGGCGCCAAGATCCCCAAGGGTGTGCTGCTGTACGGCCCGCCCGGCACCGGTAAGACGCTGCTGGCCCGCGCGGTCGCCGGTGAGGCCGGCGTGCCGTTCTACTCGATCTCCGGTTCCGACTTCGTCGAGATGTTCGTCGGTGTCGGCGCCTCGCGTGTCCGCGACCTGTTCGAGCAGGCGAAGGCCAACGCCCCGGCGATCATCTTCATCGACGAGATCGACGCCGTCGGCCGCCACCGCGGCGCCGGCCTGGGCGGCGGTCACGACGAGCGCGAGCAGACCCTGAACCAGCTGCTCGTCGAGATGGACGGCTTCGACGTCAAGGGCGGCGTGATCCTCATCGCCGCGACGAACCGGCCCGACATCCTCGACCCGGCGCTGCTGCGTCCCGGCCGCTTCGACCGTCAGGTCACCGTCGACCGTCCCGACCTCGAGGGCCGCAAGGGCATCCTCAAGGTGCACGGCCGCGGCAAGCCGTTCGCGCCCGACGTCGATCTCGACGTCATCGCGCGCCGCACGCCCGGGTTCACCGGCGCCGACCTGGCCAACGTGATCAACGAGGCGGCCCTGCTCACCGCGCGGGCCGACCAGAAGCTGATCACGATGGACGTCCTGGAGGAGTCGATCGACCGTGTCATGGCAGGGCCCGAGCGCAAGACGCGGGTCATGTCCGACAAGGAGAAGAAGATGATCGCCTACCACGAGGGCGGTCACGCGCTGGTGGCGCACGCGCTGCCGAACTCCGACCCGGTCCACAAGATCACGATCCTGTCCCGCGGCCGCGCCCTCGGTTACACGATGACGCTGCCGATGGAGGACAAGTTCCTGGCCACCAGGTCCGAGATGATGGACCAGCTCGCGATGCTGCTCGGCGGCCGCGCGGCGGAGGAGCTCGTCTTCCACGAGCCCACCACCGGCGCCTCCAACGACATCGAGAAGGCCACGGCCGTCGCCCGCCGCATGGTGACCGAGTACGGCATGAGCGAGCAGCTCGGCGCCCGTAAGTTCGGCACCGGCCAGGCGGAGGTCTTCCTGGGCCGCGAGATGGGCCACGAGCGCGACTACTCCGAAAAGATCGCCTCCACGATCGACGAGGAGGTCCGCCGGATGATCGAGTCGGCGCACGACCAGGCGTGGGACATCCTGGTCGAGTACCGCGACGTGCTCGACAACCTGGTGCTGGAGCTCATGGAGAAGGAGACCCTCTCCCGCGACCAGGTGCTGCAGATCTTCGCCCCGGTGGTCGTCAAGGAGCACCGCCCGTCGTACGCGGGTTACGGCAAGCGGCTCCCGTCCGACCGCCCGCCGATCCTGACCCCGAAGGAGCAGTCGGCCAACGGCTCGCTCACCACGGGCCGCCAGGACGCGCTGCCTTCCGGGGACAGTGCGTGACTCAGCACGACGTCGACCTCGGGCGGATCGAGAAGGCCGTACGCGAGATCCTCTACGCCATCGGCGAGGATCCCGACCGTGACGGCCTGATCGAGACGCCTGCCCGGGTCGCCAGAGCCATGGCCGAGCAGTATTCGGGGCTCGGCCAGACGCCCGAAGACGTGCTGAACAAGGTCTTCGACGTCGACCACGACGAGATGGTGCTCGTCCGGGACATCGAGGTCTACTCGACCTGCGAGCACCACCTCGTCCCGTTCCACGGCCTGGCCCACGTGGGTTACATCCCCAACGAGCGGGGCCAGGTCACCGGCCTGTCGAAGCTCGCGCGCCTGGTGGACGTGTTCGCCCGCCGCCCCCAGGTGCAGGAGCGCATGACCTCCCAGATCGCCGACGCGCTCATGCGGGTGCTGGAGCCGCGCGGTGTCATCGTGGTCGTGGAGTGCGAGCACCTGTGCATGACGATGCGCGGCGTACGCAAGCCGGGCGCCAAGACCGTCACCTCGGCCGTCCGCGGCGACTTCCGCACCAGCGACAAGACCCGATCCGAGGCCATGGCGCTGATCCTGGGGCGCTGAAGAGCCGCTGGAGACCGAACGGGGTACCCACGATGTCACCAGGTGTGGGCAAGCGCCTAGGCTTGGCCCATGACTAGCGTGCCCATCAGCGTGCCGGGAGGTGCGGAGCGGTGCCTCGTCATGGGTGTGGTCAACGTGACGCCCGATTCGTTCAGCGACGGCGGCATGTGGTTCGACGAGGCGGCCGCCATCCAGCACGGCTTTGAGCTGGTGCGCGAGGGCGCCGACATCGTCGACGTGGGCGGCGAGTCCACCCGCCCGGGCGCGGCCAGGGTGTCCATGGACGAGGAGCTGGCCCGGGTCGTCCCGGTGATCAGGGCGCTGTCCGCCGAGGGGGTGGTGGTCAGCGTCGACACGATGCGCGCCGAGGTCGCCAAGGCCGCGGTGGAGGCGGGCGCGCGGATCGTCAACGACGTGAGCGGCGGCCTGGCCGACCCGGAGATGCCGCGCGTGGTCGCCGCGACCGGGGTCACGTACGTCGTGATGCACTGGCGCGGCCACAGCCACGACATGTACTCGCGCGCCGTCTACGCCGACGTGGTGACGGAGGTGCGCGAGGAGCTGAGCAAGCGGGTGGACCTGGTGCTGGCCGAAGGGGTCACGCCGGAGCAGGTCGTGCTCGACCCCGGCCTCGGCTTCGCCAAGAACGCCGAGCACAACTGGGCCGTGCTCGCGGGCATCCCGCGCCTGGCCGAGCTGGGCTTCCCGCTGCTCATCGGGGCATCGCGCAAACGTTTCCTGGGGCGGCTGCTGGCCGATCCCGACGGCACGCCACGGCCGTTCAGCCGCAGCGACGACGCCACACTGGCGGTCACCGCGCTGGCGGCGCACGCCGGCGCCTGGTGCGTACGCGTGCACGAGGTAGGTCCCAACGCCGATGCCGTGCGCGTGGCGGCCGCATGGAAGAGAGCCGGAGCAGGCACATGAGCGTCGACACCGCCGCGATCGAGACGGTCAACCAGGAGTTCTACGCCGCGATAGAGAGCGCGGACCTGGACAAGATGACCGAGATCTGGGCCGAGGACACCACTGACGACCAGGTGAGCTGCGTGCACCCGGGCTGGACCCTGCTGGCGGGCCGCCAGGAGGTGCTGCGCTCCTGGGCCCTGATCATGGCGAACACCACCTACATCCAGTTCGTGCTGACCGACGTCAACACGACCGTGCTGGGTGACGTGGCCGTCCTGACCTGCGTGGAGAACATCCTGACCGCGGGCGAGGAGGGCGAGGCCAGCTTCGCCGCGGGCAAGGTGGTGGCCAGCAACGTCTACATCCGTACCTCGCAGGGCTGGCGGCTGTGGATGCACCACGGCTCCCCGGTCCTCCAGGGCGACGACGACGAGGAGGAGGAAGGCGAGCTTGAGCCTTGATCGCATCGCTCTCAAGGGCCTGCGGGCCCGGGGCAGGCACGGCGTGCTCGCTGCCGAGCGGGAGCTCGGGCAGGAGTTCGTGGTGGACGCGACCCTGTTCCTCGACACCGCGCCGGCCGCGGCCGGCGACGACCTGACCAAGACCGTCCACTACGGGGAGCTGGCGCAGGCGCTGGTCGAGGTGGTGGAGGGCGAGCCGGTCGAGCTGATCGAGACGCTCGCGCAGCGGCTGGCCGACGTGTGCCTGGCCAGCGAGCTGGTGCGCAAGGCCGAGGTGAGCGTGCACAAGCCGGCGGCGCCGATCCCGCTGCCCTTCGACGACGTGGTCGTCACGATCGAGCGGAGCCGCGCATGAAGGTGGTGCTCTCTCTCGGCAGCAACCTGGGACGCCGGTTCCAGACGTTGCAGGGTGCCGTGGACACGCTGTTCGACGCGCCGGAGCTGGAGTTCGTCACGGCGTCCCCGGTCTACGAGACCGACCCGGTCGGCGGGCCCGGCGGGCAGCGGCCGTACCTCAACGCGATCGTGGTCGCCGAGACCACGCTCGCCCCGCGCACGCTGCTGGAGCGGGCGCAGAGCGTCGAGAACGCCTTCGGCCGCGAGCGCGTGGAGCGCTGGGGGCCGCGCACGCTCGACATCGACCTGATCGTGGTGGGCGAGACCGTCTGCGACGACCCCGACCTCACGTTGCCGCACCCGCGGGCGCACGAGCGCGCGTTCGTGCTGGTGCCCTGGTCGAAGGCCGACCCGGAGGGCGAGGTGCCCGGCCGCGGCCGGGTGGCTGATCTCCTCCAGGAGCTCGACGAGCAGGGCGTACGCCTGCGCGAGGACCTGAAGCTGCAGAGGCCCGATTGAAGCCCACCCACCCCGGCCCCCTGGTCGGCATCGTCGTCGTCATGGCCCTGCTCACCTGGGTCGTGATCAGGCCGATCTACTCCGACCTGCCGCTCATGCCCTGGACGGCGATCCCCACGGTGCTGCTGCTTGCTCTCGGCGAGGCCTACAGCGGCTGGGCGACCAAGTCCAGGATCGCCAGGAAGCCGGGCACCAAGCCGGTGGAGCCGCTGGCGGTGGCCAGGCTGGCGGCGCTGGCGAAGGCCTCGGCGTACGCGGGGGCGGTGTTCGGCGGGGTGTTCGCCGGGTTCGCCCTGCACACCGTGCAGATCCTCGATCGGGAGACGCCACGCGGCGAGTTCTTCGTCGCGACGGGCTCGTTCGTGTCGTGCGTGGTGCTGGTCTGCGCCGCGCTCTACCTGGAGCACGCCTGCCGCATCCCCAAGGAGCCGGAGGACCGTCCTCGCGACTAGTGCTCGTCCGGCAGGCCCTCGGCGGGGCGGAAACTGCCGATGAGCAGGCGGTCGTGCCACATCTCGCGCTGCAGCAGGCGCAGCGCGCGGCGCAGGACGTCGCTCGGCCGCTCACCTTCCCGCAGCGCGCTCCGAATGATCCGCTCGTCTTCGGCGTTGGCCCGGAAGGCGATGTCAGCCATGGTCAGAGCTCATGGATCCGCTGACATCCGTGTCCTGCGTTCGCCTGACGGGGGCCCGCTGCCGGCCGAAGAGGTAGATGACCGGGGCGGTGCAGATGAGCGGCCCGATGATGGCGATCGGCCGCTCCAGCCACCACACCGAGTCCGGCGGGATCCGGTCCTCCAGCGTGCCGAACAACCACCACGACAGCCCCAGGGAGATCGCCATCCCGGTGGTGTGGAACAGGAACAGCGGCAGCGAGTACCGGTTGATGAAGCCGTTCAGCCGCCGCCAGCGTGGCCGTTCCAGCACCCGTTCCATGGCCGGCCGGAGCACCTCGACCAGCCCGATCTGGAACAGCAGCAGCGCCACGATCACGAACGTGGGCGGCGCCATGTTGGAGAACTTGTCGCCGGGGACCCCGACCATCGAGCCCGGGTAGATGCCCGAGTAGACCAGCCCGAACAGGGCGAACAGCCCGGTCCACAGCAGCGCGATGTCGTAGCGCCTGGGTAGCGCCACGACGCGGTCGTAGAAGAAGCCCGCCTGGTGCGCCAGCCCCCAGACGATGATCATGTTGAGCCAGGCCGCCCACTCGATCCCGTACCGGAAGCGCAGCACGTCCACCACCAGTGCCGCGCCGCCGAGCCAGATGAGGGTCAGCACGTCGTAGCGCTGGTGCAGCCAGAGCGCGAGGGGCAGCAGCGCGATGAGCACGAGGTAGACGCCGAGGAACCACAGCGGGCTGAGCACCAGCAGCACTACCCGCCACATCCAGTCCACCTCGAAGGTGTACGTCACCACCGCCCCGATGACGATCCACACCCCGGACAGGAACAGCGCGGGTAAGGCCAGCGCGCGGATGCGCCGCCAGACGAACGCGCCGATGCCGGTGCCGCGCGCCCTGGCCCGGTGCCAGGACAGCAGGTGCACGTGGCCGCCGACGTAGAAGAAGAGCGGCAGCACCTGCAGCAGCCAGGTGAGGATCCACAACCCGCTGGTGAAGCCCAGCGGGCTGGTGGGCTCGGGCCCGTGCGGCTTCCAGTCGAGGATCGTGAAGGCCCAGTGCCAGACCACCACGACGATCAGGCTGAGCGCCCGCAGCCAATCGACGTACTTGTCGCGTTCCTGGGCGTTCACTTATCGATGTCACCCACCACGAAGAACATGGAGCCGAGGATCGCCACCATGTCGGCCACGAGATGCCCGGGGAGCATCTCGCGCAGCACCTGGAGGTTGCTGTAGGAGGCCGAGCGCAGCTTGAGCCGCCACGGCGTCTTGTCGCCCTTGGAGACCAGGTAGTAGCCGTTGATGCCGAGCGGGTTCTCCGTCCACGCGTACGTGTGGCCCTCGGGCACCTTGAGCACCTTCGGCAGCCGCTGGTTGATCGGCCCGGGCGGCAGCGAGCGCAGCCGGTCGACGCACGCGTCGGCCAGGTCGAGCGAGACCTTGAGCTGTTCGAGCAGCACCTCGAAGCGGGCGTGGCAGTCGCCGGCGCCGCGGGTGACGACCTTGACGGGCAGCTCGGGATAGGCCAGGTACGGATCGTCGCGCCGCAGGTCGAGGTCCATCCCGGAGGCGCGGGCGATGGGGCCGCTGACGCCGTACTGCATGATCTGCTCGCGGGTCAGCACCCCCACGCCCTTGGTGCGGGCGATGAAGATCTCGTTGTGCAGGATGAGGTTCTCGATGTCGGGGACCCGGCTGCGGGTCTGCGCGACGGTGGCGGAGACGCGGTCGAGCCAGCCGTACGGCAGGTCCTCCTTCAGCCCGCCGACCCGGTTGAACATGTAGTGCATGCGCCCGCCGGAGATCTCCTCCATCACGGCCTGGATGCGCTCGCGCTCGTTGAAGGAGTAGAACAGCGGCGTCATCGCGCCCAGTTCGAGGGGGTAGGAGCCGAGGAACATCAGGTGGTTGAGCGCCCGGTTGAGCTCGGCCAGCAGCGTACGCGCCCACACGGCCCGCACCGGCGGCTCCATGCCCAGCATGCGCTCGGCGGCGATCACCACGCCCAGCTCGTTGGCGAAGCCCGACAGCCAGTCGTGCCGGTTGGCCAGCATGATGATCTGACGGTAGTCGCGCACCTCGAACAGCTTCTCCGCGCCCCGGTGCATGTAGCCGATGATCGGCTCGGCGGTGGCGATGCGCTCGCCGTCGAGCGTCAGCCGGAGCCTGAGCACGCCGTGGGTGGACGGGTGCTGGGGGCCGATGTTGAGGATCATGTCCTCCGTGGCCAGCTCTTTCGCGCCCGCGCCGATTCCGACCACACGTTCCGTCATACGGGCCATGCTGCCACTCGGCCTGGGGATGATCCAGCGGGGGGGACAGTCAAGACATGGTATGGAAACGCATCGTGAAGCCGGACATGGGGAGGAATACCGGGAACGGGGGGAGAAAACACCATGAAGAGAGTTCTCTTTGATGTCGCGGCACTGATCGCGCGCGTCGCGACCGGCGTGATCTTCGTGGCGCACGGCTGGCAGAAGTGGCAGAGCGGGCTCGGCGCCACCACACAGGGTTTCAGGGAGATGGGGATCCCGATGCCCGAGCTGGCCGCCGGGTTCGCGACCGTCGTCGAGACCGTAGGCGGCATCTTCCTGATCCTCGGCCTGCTGGTACGCCCGGTGGCGCTGCTGTTGCTGATCAACATGCTCGGTGCGATCGCGTTCGTGCACGGCACCAAGGGCGTGATGGTCGGTGAGGGCGGCTGGGAGCTGGCGGGTGCCCTCGCCGCGCTCAGCCTGCTGTTCCTGGCGCTGGGCGGCGGCCGGATCGGCCTGGACGCCATCTTCGGCGCGATGTTCCGCAGGCGTGCCGACCGGCGCGCGGCTGAGGAGGAGCTGACGGCGTACGGGCCGGGCGGCAGGGCGACCACCGCGGGCACGATGGCAGGCGGGGTGGCGGGCACGACGACCGCCGGCGGCCCCACGACGCCCACACCCGCGCCCGGCGAGACGCCCGAGGTGCCCCGGCAGCCGGCCGCGCCCAGCTCGGGCAGGCTCAACGACGAGGACATGCGGGAGATCGACGCGCTCGTCTCCGACGAGCCGCCCCAGCACCGCAAGCCGCCGAACGGGTAGAAACCTAGAGGCGGGCGACGAGGTCGCGCACGGCCTCGACCAGCCGGTCCACGTGCTCCTGCGTGGTGCCGATCCCGATCGAGGCCCGCACCGCCGACGCGGTGCCGTCCTCGCACCCGCCGTCGGCGGTGCCCAGGAGATGCCGCACGAACGGGTGCGCGCAGAACTTGCCGTCACGCACCCCGATGCCGTACTCGCCGGACAGCGCCTCGGCGACCTCGCGAGCCGAGTACCCGGCCACGGTGAACGACACGATGCCGACCCGCGGGTGATCGTCCCCCCACAGCGACAGCTCCCGCACCCCCGTGATCGAGGCGAGCCCGGCCCGCAGCCGGGCGATCAGCCGCTCCTCCTCGCGCACCAGCTCCGTCCACCCGGTGGCGGTCAGCGCGTCGCAGGCGGCGGCCAGGGCGATGGCGCCCAGCACGTTCGGGGTGCCCGCCTCGTGCCGCGGCTCGGGGTCGTCGTGCCACTCGACGTCGTCCCCGACCGCGCGCACCGCGCCCCCGCCCTTGAGGTACGGCTCCCCCTCGGCCAGCCAGTCCCGGCGCCCGACCAGCACCCCCGCGCCGAACGGCGCGTACAGCTTGTGCCCGGAGAAGGCCACGTAGTCCAGGTCGAGCGCGGTCAGGTTGAGCTTGCGGTGCGGTACGAGCTGCGCCGCGTCCACCAGGATGCGGGCCCCGTGCCGGTGCGCGATGTGGGCCAGGGCGGCGATCGGCCACAGCTCGCCGGTCACGTTGGAGGCGGCGGTGACCACGAGCAGCTTCGGCCCGTCGATCCCGGCCAGCGCCTCGTCGGCGGCGCGCACGGCCTCGCCGGGGAAGGCGGGCGGCGCCAGCCGTACGGCCTCGGGCCAGGGCAGCAGCGAGGCGTGGTGCTCGGTGTCGAAGACCACGGTGGTGGTGCCTTCCGGCAGGCAGCCGGCCAGCAGGTTCGTGGCGTCTGTGGTGTTGCGGGTGAAGATCACGGCATCGTCGGGGCGGGCGCCGACGAACGCCCTGACCGTGTGGCGGGCCTGCTCGTACCTGGCGGTGGTGAGCTGCGAGGCGTAGCCGGCGCCGCGGTGGACG
Organism: Nonomuraea sp. NPDC050202; assembly: GCF_040656115.1. Taxonomy (NCBI): domain Bacteria; kingdom Bacillati; phylum Actinomycetota; class Actinomycetes; order Streptosporangiales; family Streptosporangiaceae; genus Nonomuraea; species Nonomuraea sp. NPDC050202. Next base: position 249,404 of record NZ_JBFALF010000014.1, read on the forward strand.
CTGGAGTAGGCCGGGAGCGCGGCGGCGACGGCGGCGCTGACCGGCTCCAGACAGGGTGCGCTGGCGGCGTAGTCCAGGTTGGCGTACCCCACGAGCCGGCCGCCCTTGACAGGCACCTCCAGATCGGCGCCGAGCACGGCGGGGATCGGCCGGCCCGCCGAGGCGTCCGGAGCGGTCGTGGCGGCGTCACGGGCGGAGTTGAAGATCGTCAGCGTGGACACGGCATGCCTCCTGCAGGGTCATCGGACCCCTGGGAGCAGCCACGGAGCCCGCGCTTGCCCGCCACACCTCGTGGCGGACCAGGTCCTCACCCGGGGCACCCCGCCGCGGACGCGAGGGTTGCCGGCCAGCTAGCCGGGGCTTGTCGCTGGCACTCATGACCTACGTCCGGAACTATAACCGACAGCCGGGGAGGAAACGCAAGACCGCGAACTATTGCCGCCCATGACTCGTTGCTACCGGGAAACCCCCGTCAAGTCCCCCTGAGTCATGGAGGTGAGCAGATGTTGGATTGGGTGACCGACCCGAACATCTGGATCGGCTTCTTCACCCTTGTCGCCCTGGAGATCGTGCTCGGGATCGACAACATCATCTTCATCTCCATCCTGGCAGGCAAGCTACCCCCTGAACAGCGGGACCGGGCCCGGGTGCTCGGTCTGGCCGCGGCTCTCATCAGCCGGCTGCTCCTGCTGCTCGGCCTGTCGTGGGTGGTCCAGCTCACCGAGCCGCTGTTCTCCGTCCTCGGCCACGAGATATCGGGACGGGACCTGATCCTGCTGCTCGGCGGCCTGTTCCTGCTGGGCAAGAGCGTCACGGAGATCCACCACAGCATGGAGGGCCCCTCCGGCAAGGACGGCAAGCAGGCCGCCGCGGCCTCGTTCGCCTCGGTGATCGCGCAGATCATGGTGCTGGACATCGTGTTCTCGCTGGACTCCGTCATCACGGCCGTCGGCATGGTGGACGAGCTCGGCGTGATGGTCGCGGCCGTCGTGGTGGCGGTGGCGGTGATGCTGTTCGCCTCCGGGCCGATCAGCAGGTTCGTGGACCAGCACCCGACGATCAAGATGCTGGCGCTGGCGTTCCTGGTGCTGATCGGCGTGGTGCTCGTCGCCGAGGGCCTCGACCAGCACATCCCGAAGGGCTACATCTACTTCGCGATGGCGTTCTCGGTCATCGTGGAGCTGCTCAACATCCGGATGCGTGGCAGGCACACCAAGCAGGAGGATGCCACTCCTAAGATGAAATAGTGGGCTTTGATCCTTGGAATCCGGATTTCGTGGCATACCCGTACCGGGTCTACGACGAGCTGAGGCGCCAGGCGCCCGTCAGCTACTTCGAGCCGACGGGCCAGTGGCTCATCGCGCGGCACGCCGACGTGAACGCGCTGCTCAGAGACCGCCGGCTGGGCCGCTCCTACCTGCACGTGGCCACCCACGAGGAGTTCGGCAGGCCGGCGGAGCCGGAGTTCCAGGAGCCGTTCTGGCGCGTGATCAGGGCGGGCATGCTGGACGTGGAGCCGCCGGTGCACACCAGGTTGCGCCGGCTGGTCTCCAGGGCGTTCACGCCCCGCATGGTCGAGTCGCTGCGCCCCCGCGTCCGGGCCATGGCCGGGAGCCTGGTGGACGCGTACGTGGACAAGGGTGGCGGTGACCTGATCGCCGAGGTCGCCGAGCCGCTCCCGGTCACCGTGATCGCGGAGATGCTCGGCATCCCCGACCAGGACCGCCACCTGCTGCGCCCCTGGTCCGCCGACATCTGCGGCATGTACGAGCTCAACCCGTCGCCCGAGGCCCAGCACACCGCGGTCCGCGCGGCCTCGGAGTTCGCCGGCTACCTCAAGGACCTGGCCGCCCAGCGCCGCAGGAGCCCCGGCGACGACCTCGTCAGCGCGCTCGCCCAGATCGACGAGCTGACCGAGGACGAGCTGGTCGGCACCTGCGTCCTGCTGCTCAACGCCGGCCACGAGGCCACCGTGAACGTGACGGGCAACGGCTGGTGGTCCCTGTTCAGGAACCCCGGCGAGCTGGCCAGGCTGCGCGCCGACCGCTCCCTGCTGCCCACGGCCGTCGAGGAGCTGATGCGCTGGGACACGCCGCTGCAGATGTTCGAGCGCTGGGTGCTGGAGGACATCGAGGTGCACGGGGTGAAGATCCCGCGCGGCTCGGAGGTGGCGCTGCTGTTCGGCTCGGCGAACAGGGACCCGGCCGTGTTCGAGGACCCGGACCGGCTCGACGTGGGCCGCGCCGACAACCCGCACATCTCCTTCGGCGCCGGGATCCACTTCTGCCTGGGCGCGCCGCTGGCCAGGATCGAGCTGATGGAGTCGTTCGGCGCGCTGCTCGACCGGGCGGCCACGCTGGAGCTGCGGCAGGAGCCCACCTGGAAGCCGGGCTACGTGATCCGCGGCTTGCACGCGCTGGAGCTCACCGCGACTGGCTGAGCCAGCCGAAGCCGCCGAGCCCCGACGCGTCGATCAGCTCGCCCTCCTCCGAGGCCCTGGCGAGGGCCCGGAGGTAGCCGCGCGGATCGGTGCGGGCCAGCTCCAGCGGCGGCCGCTCACCGGTGAGCCCCAGCTTCCGCAGCGCCTCCCGCTGTGTGGACAAGGTTGTGGATATCGCACCGGCCCGCCGCCCGGCCTCCGCGCACGCGTCGAGCGCGACGTGCGCGGTGATGTCGCAGGTCCCGTCGGGTACGGGGGTGACGACCGCCCCGTCGCGGTACCCGGTCAGCGTGCCGTGCAGCGGCCGGTTGTCCACAGGGTGTGCATAATCGATGGCGATCGCCCGGCCCCTGGTGAGGCGCACGAGAACCGAGGCCCACGCCTCGTCGCGGGGACGCCCGATCTCCGCCCGCGAGCCCACCCGATCGAGCGGCCACCACCGCTCCAGCCAGCTCCGGTCAGCCGGCCGCAGGGGGCCGCCGATGCGCTCCTCGCCCGTGTGCACGTCGACCATGACCAGCCGCGGCCCCTCAGGGGTCTGCTCGGCCACGTCGAGCGGCACGTTGTCCAGCCACTCGTTGGCGATGGCCAGCCCGGTGATCTCCGTCGGCAGGCTCGGCGACCACTCGATCCGCTCGGGCAGCCCCGCCGGTCTGGGTGAGAGATCCACGGCCGTGACGCGCAGCCGATCGCGCAGCCGTGGCCCGGCCGCCTCCAGCACCTGCGTGACCAGCACGCCCTCGCCCGCGCCGATGTCGACCAGATCGAGCACGTCTGGTTCGCCCAGCTCCGCGTCCACCTCCGCGAGCAGCCCCAGCACGGCGTCGGCGAAGGCCGCCGAGGCGCTGACCGAGGTGCGGAAATGGCCCGACGGGCGTTCGCGGAGGTAGAAACCCTCCTCGCCGTACAGCGCGCGCTCCGTTGCGACGCGCCAGGTGAGCCACATGTCCTGGACTATCTCATGACTCGCGACAGACACGCACCGTCATCGTTTGACTACTCAAGGTCGTGAGCTTGCGGTAGCGTTTACCCATTGTCACCGAGTGGTCGCGTTCGGCCAACCCCCAATTGGCCGAATCCCGATCGCTCCCGAACATGCACCCGCGGCTCCGTGCCGCGAAACCGAGAGGAGCCCTCATGCTGAAGAAGGTCCTGGTCGTCACCGGAGCCGTCGCCATGATGTCGCTGGCCGTCCCGGCGCACGCCGACATCATCACCGACGGCGGCGGCGGTGTGCTCTCCGGCAACCAGGTGGTCGCCCCGATCACCGCCCCGATCAACATCTGCGGCAACGCCGTGGCCGTCATCGGCGTCGCGGTCGCCGGTTGCAAGGGCGGCGCCGGCGTGCACGCGCCTCACCACTACTGATGGGAAAGAGCCCGGGCCGACGCAGGTCGGCCCGGGCTCGTCCCCGGCCGGTCAGTCGGCGGATGACCGGCCGGCGCACCTCCAAGAGGTCGCATCGCGCGGGCGTCGGGCCTCGATCCGGGACTCGGCGCCCGCTGCCATGCGATGAACCCCTCTCCTCATCTCTTCCGACAGGGGGTGCACGTTTTGTATGCCCTTGTCGCATTTGCGAATAACTCAACGCGCGGCAAAACACCGGTCACGCTCGTCACTCGGAGAGGCCGTTACGCTGGTCGGCAGTGCCATCACGGTCGACAGGGGTGAGACGTCATGGACGCAGGGGATCGCCCGGCACGGCTGACCGTCGGCGTGCTCGGGGCGGGCAAGGTCGGCTCCGCTCTCGGCGCCGCGTTGGCGCAGGCCGGGCACAGGGTCGTGGCCGCCAGCGGCGTGTCCGACAACTCGCAGCGATGGGCGGCCGAGCGCCTCGGCGTCACGCCGTCCCGGCCCGAAGAGGTGGTGGCGGCGGCCCAGCTCGTCCTGCTCACCGTGCCCGACGACGCGCTGCCGCACCTCGTCAGCGGGCTGGCCGGCACCGGTGCCGACCTCCGGGGCAAGATGCTGGTGCACACCAGCGGGGCGTACGGGCTGTCCGTGCTCGATCCGGCCGCCGAGGCCGGGGCGCTGCCGCTCGCGCTGCACCCGGTGATGACGTTCACCGGCAGGGACGACGACCTCAACAAGCTGACCGGCATCTCGTACGGCGTCACCGCCCCCGAGGTGCTGCGGCCCGTCGCCGAGGCCCTGGTGATCGAGATGGGCGGGGAGCCGGTGTGGATCGCCGACGCCGACCGCCCGCTCTACCACGCGGCCCTGGCCAACGCGGCCAACCACATGGTCACGCTCATCGCCGAGTCCTCCGACCTGCTGCGGGGCATCGGGGTCGATCATCCGGGCCGCATGCTGGGCCCGCTGCTGGGCGCGGCCCTCGACAACGTGCTGCGGCTGGGCATCGCCGGGCTGACCGGCCCCGTCGTCCGCGGCGACGCGGGCACCGTGCGCAAGCACGTCGACGCGCTGATCCTGGCCGCTCCGGAGGCGGCCGACGCCTACGTCGCGCTGGCCAGGCTCACCGCGGACCGGGCGCTGGCTGCGGGGTTGCTCAAACCGGAGGAGGCGGAGCGGCTGCTCGACGCGCTGGGGGGCAATATATGGACCTGACCGTCGCGTTGGGAGGGCTGTTATGGAGCTGATCGTCGCCAGGGGCCGGGAAGACCTGGTCAAGGCGCGCCGTGGAGGCACGGTGGCGCTGGTGCCGACCATGGGCGCGCTCCACGAGGGCCACCGGTCGCTGATCAGGCAGGCTCGGGTGCGGGCCGATCAGGTCGTGGTCAGCATCTTCGTCAATCCTCTCCAATTCGGTCCTAATGAGGATTTTTCGCGATATCCACGTACATTTGATGCCGATCTTGATGTGTGCCGGGCCGAGGACGTGGACGTCGTCTTCCACCCGGCGGCCGAGGACATGTACCCGCCCGACCGACAGGTGAGCGTCTCCGCCGGCGAGATGGGCCGCATCGTCGAGGGGGCCTTCAGGCCGGGGCACTTCGACGGCGTGCTCACGGTCGTGCTGAAGCTGTTCAACCTGGTGCAGCCCGACCTGGCGGTGTTCGGCCAGAAGGACGCCCAGCAGCTCGCCCTGATCCGCCGCATGGTCGCCGACCTCGACCTGCCGATCGAGATCCTGGGCTCGCCGACCGTGCGCGAGTCCGACGGCCTGGCCCTGTCCAGCCGCAACCGCTACCTGTCCGGCGACGACCGGCGGGTGGCGCTGGCGCTGTCGCGGGCCCTGCGGGCGGGCGCGGCCCAGCTCACCCCGGCCGAGGTCCGGCGGACCGCGCGCGCGGTGCTCGACGAGGCCGGCCCCGAGCTCGACGTCGACTACCTGGCCCTGGTCGATCCGGCCACGTTCACCGAGGTGGACGAGAGCTTCGAGGGCATGGCCGTGCTCGCGGTGGCGGCCACGGTCGGCTCCACGCGGCTGATCGACAACGTCACCATCACCTTGAATCCCGCCTGAGGCGGATTACCGTCGGGAGCATGACGGATGAGGAGCTGAGGGACGAGCTGATCCGGCGCATGGAGATGGACCAGGCCATGCGCGACCCGGCCAAGGGCTCTCCCGGCGACAAGAGGCTCGCGCGCCTGCAGCGGCTCGACGAGGGCAACACGGCCTGGCTCTACTCCGTCGTCGCCACCCGCGGCTGGCCGCTGATCTCCCAGGTGGGGGAGCGGGCGGCGCGGGCGGCCTGGCTGCTCGCGCAGCACGCGACCTCCCGTGACGTGCAGCGGCTGTTCCGCGAGCTGATGGCCGACGCCGTGGAGTCGGACGAGGCCTCGCCGCGCGACTTCGCGTACCTGGTGGACCGCGTACGCGTGCGCTCCGGCCGTCCCCAGCTCTACGGCACCCAGTTCCACGACGGCGCGGACGGCCTGGAGCCCATGCCGATCGAGGATCTGGAGCTGCTGGACGAGCGGCGCAGGGCCGTGGGGCTGGAGCCGTTCGCCGAGTACGAGGCGTTCATCAGGAAGAGCGGGAGTCACTGAGCACCCCGGGGCATGTTCACGTCACCCCAGGCGTTATCGTCATGTTGACGAAATCACCACTCCAGGGATTATCGTCATGCTGACGAGATTGCCTCAGTGAGGAGACCCCCATGAGCGCACCGGTGATTCCCCTGCGTCTGACCGCGCCGGAGCCCGGCTGGACCGTCGAGGCTGACGTGGTCGTCGTGGGCTCCGGCGTCGCGGGACTGACCGTGGCCCTGCGCTACGCGGAGCTGGAGCCGGCGGCCAAGGTCCTGGTCGTCACCAAGGACGTGCTGTCGGCCGGCTCCACCCGCTGGGCCCAGGGCGGCATCGCGGCCGTGCTCGACCCGCACGACACCCCTGACGAGCACCTGAACGACACCCTGATCGCCGGGGTGGGCCTGTGCGACGCGCGGGCGGTGCGCACGCTCGTGACCGAGGGGCCCGGCGCGGTGCGGCGGCTCATGGCGCGGGGCGCCCGCTTCGACCGGACGCCCGAGGGGGAGCTCCAGCTCACCAGGGAAGGCGGGCACCGGCGGCACCGGATCGTGCACGCCGGCGGCGACGCCACGGGCGCCGAGGTGCAGCGGGCGCTCGTCGAGGCGGTCAGGGCGAGCCGGATCGAGGTGATCGAGCACGCGCTGGTGCTCGACCTGCTCAAGGACGCCAGAGGCCGGGCCAGGGGCGTGACGCTGCACGTCATGGGCGAGGGCGCGCGTGACGGCGTGGGCGCGGTGCGCGCCCGGGCGGTGGTGCTCGCCACCGGCGGGATGGGCCAGGTCTACGCGGCCACCACCAACCCCACCGTCTCCACGGGCGACGGCGTGGCGCTGGCCCTGCGGGCCGGGGCCGTGGTGCGGGACATCGAGTTCGTGCAGTTCCACCCCACCGTGTTGTGGCTCGGCGAGGGCTCGAAGGGCCAGCAGCCGCTGATCTCGGAGGCGGTCAGGGGCGAGGGGGCCTTCCTGACCGACCACGAGGGCAACCGGTTCATGGCGCAGGTGCACGAACTGGCCGACCTGGCGCCGCGCGACGTCGTGGCCAAGGCCATCCTGCGGGTGATGCGCGAGACGGGGCGCGACCACGTGTACCTGGACGGCCGGCACTTCGGCCGCGACAAGTGGGAGTCCCGCTTCCCGACGATCTACGCGGTCTGCCGCGAGCACGGCATCGACCCGGCCACGCAGCCGATCCCGGTCTCGCCGGCCGCCCACTACGCCAGCGGCGGCGTCCGTACGGACCTGCACGGCCGCACCTCCATCGACGGCCTGTACGCCTGCGGCGAGGTCGCCTGCACGGGCGTGCACGGCGCGAACCGGCTGGCCTCCAACTCCCTGCTCGAAGGGCTGGTCTTCGCCGAGCGCATCGCCGAGGACATTCACGCCGTACGGCCCGCACCGGGGGAGCCGGTGCCGGGCAGCGCCTCGGAGGGGCTGGTGGACCCGAGGGTCAGGCCCAGGATCCAGGCCCACATGAGCACCGGGGCGAGCGTGCTGCGCAGCCGCGAGTCGCTGATCACCACGGCCAGGGCGCTGCGCGACGCCCGCTGGACCCCGGTCCAGGTGCCCGCGTGCACCGAGTCCTGGGAGGCCACGAACCTGCTCACCGTCGCCACCGTCCTCACCGGCGCGGCGGCGGCCCGGCTGGAGACGCGCGGTTCGCACTGGCGCGAGGATCACGACACCCGAGACGACAACGAATGGCTGGGTCACCTGGACGTGACCCTGACGGAGGAGGGCCCGCGCATGACGTACACACCGCACGGCGATGCGATGCCGCCGCGCCTGGCGCACGAGCTGACCGCCGCCGGGCTGGACCCGGCCGAGGTGGACGCGCTGATCGACCGGGCGCTCGCCGAGGACCTGCAGGAGGCGGGCGACGTCACGAGCCTGGCCACCATCCCGGCCGGCCAGCGCTCGGTGGCCGACGTGGTGGCCCGCAAGGACGGCGTGGTGGCCGGGCTGGCGGTGGCCGAGGCGGTGTTCGTGCGGCTGGGCGCGGCCCGCGCCGAGCGTGTGGCCAAGGACGGCGAGCAGGTGAGGGCGGGCGACGTGCTGATGACCGTCGAGGGCCCGGTGCGGGCCCTGCTGACGGCCGAGCGCACCGCGCTCAACCTGCTCACGCACCTGTCCGGGGTGGCCACGCTGACCGGCCGCTGGGTCGAGGCGATCAGCGGCACCGCGGCCCGCGTGCGCGACAGCCGCAAGACGCTGCCGGGGTTGCGGGCCCTGGAGAAGTACGCGGTCCGCTGCGGGGGCGGAGTCAACCACCGGATGTCCCTGTCGGACGCCGCGCTGATCAAGGACAATCACGTGGTGGCCGCCGGGGGCGTGGCCGAGGCGTTCCGGGCGGTCAGGGAGCGGTATCCGGATCTGCCGATCGAGGTGGAGATCGACCGGCTCGACCAGCTCGACCCGGTTCTGGACGAGGGCGCCGAGCTGATCCTGCTGGACAACTTCACGGTCGAGGACACAGCTCGTGCCGTACATTTCGTGAAAAATCGGGCGAAAAATAGGGTTGCGCTTGAAGCGAGTGGGGGATTGACCTTGGAATCGGCCCGTGATGTGGCGGAAACTGGCGTCGACTACCTTGCGGTGGGAGCGCTAACGCACTCAGCGCCGGCCCTTGACATCGCACTGGATCTGCGGGGGTAATTGATGCTGCTCACGATCGACGTCGGCAACACGCACACGGTGCTGGGCCTGTTCGAGGGCGAGGACGTCATCGAGCACTGGAGGCTGGCCACCGACGCCCGCCGCACCGCCGACGAGATCGCTGTCGTGCTCCAGGGTTTGCTGGCCCAGTCGCCGCTGCTCAAGGGGGCCGACGTTGACGGCATCGCCATCTGCTCCACCGTGCCGAGCGTGCTGAACGAGATGCGCGAGATGTGCCGCCGTTACTACGGCGACGTGACCGCGGTGATCGTGGAGCCGGGCATCCGCACCGGGGTGCCCGTACGCATGGACAACCCCAAGGAGGTCGGCAGCGACCGCATCGTGAACGCGCTGGCCGCCATCGACCAGTACGGCGGCCCCTGCGTCATCGTCGACTTCGGCACCGCGACCTCCTTCGACGCGGTCTCGGCCAAGGGCGAGTACGTCGGCGCCGTCACCGCCCCCGGCATCGAGATCTCCGTGGACGCGCTGGCCGCCGCCGGCGCGCAGCTCCACAAGGTCGAGCTGGTCAGGCCGCGTTCGGTGATCGCCAAGAACACCGTCGAGGCGCTGCAGGCGGGCATCATCTACGGTTTCGCCGGCCAGGTGGACGGCATCGTCGAGCGCATGGCGGCGGAGCTGGCCGACGATCCCGACGAGGTCACCGTCGTGGCCACCGGCGGGCACGCCGCCCTGGTGGTGGGCGAGTCGCGCTCGATCGACGTGCACGAGCCGTGGCTCACCCTCATCGGGCTCCGGCTGATCTACCACCGCAACGCCTCATGAGAAAGGAAACGGCCCCCGCGCGACGCGGGGGCCGTTCCCTTTTCTAGGTCACTCGCTCTCGGCGGTGTAGAGGTACTCCCAGGGACCGCACTTCTTTGGGTAACCCCCGTGCGGGCTGATCTGGCAGACCTTCGCCCGCAGGCTGTAGACGTCGTGCTCCTGGAAGCCGAACTTCTTGTAGCCGGGGTAGCCGCAGTACTTCTTGGCGTAGACCGGGGACCATTCGTGGTCGAAGTCGCTGGCCTGGAACTGGACGTACGCGCACTTGCCGCCCTCTTCGTAGCTGCGGTCGTCCAGGTCGAACAGCTTGCCCCTGACCTTGACCACGTTCGAGTCGCCGTGGTGGTCCCAGTCGACGCCGACCCAGCCCTGCGCCTTGGCCAGGCCGTGCTTGGCGTAGGCGGGGCCCCAGTCCTCGGAGTAGTCGTACGAGCTCGCCTGGGCCGAAGCCGGCAGCGACAGAGCCACAGCGGTGGTCGCGGCGACAGCGGCGAGACCGGTCGCGATCTTCTTGAACATCTTTGTCTCCTCGAGCTCCCCATGGGCCGGTTCCCTACCGGCTCCCCCCCGAGCTCGTAAGGAAGTTGTAAACCGGGGCTCTTGCAGCGCTCCTTCAGCGACCCTGCAGGGGGCCGACGAGCCCTTGCAGTTCGCCATATCCCCTACTCTTTGTTGTTGTGAGCGACGAACTTCCCGAGCAGATGCGCATCCGGAGGGAGAAGCTCGACCGCCTTCGCAGCGAGGGCGTCGATCCTTACCCGGTGAATTTCCCACGCACGGCGACCAACGCCGAGGTCAGGGAGAAATACCAGGGCCTGGAGCCCGACACCGCGACCGGCGACCAGGTCGCCGTGGTCGGGCGCGTCATGCTCAACCGCGTGGGCGGCAAGCTCTGCTTCGCCACGATCCGCGACGGCGGCGCCGATCTGCAGGTGATGATCTCGCTCGACAAGGTGGGCGAGGAGTCGCTGGCGAGCTGGAAGCGCGACGTCGACCTGGGCGACCACGTCGGCGTGATCGGCGAGGTGATCACCTCCCGCCGCGGCGAGCTGTCCATCCTCGCCGACAGCTGGCAGATCACCGCCAAGTGCCTGCGCCCGCTGCCGGAGAAGCACATCGGCCTCACCGACCCCGAGGCGCGGGTCCGCCAGCGTTACGTCGACCTCATCGTCAACGACGAGGCCAGGAAGATGGCCCGGCTGCGCAGCGCCACGGTGCGCGCGGTGCGCGACTTCTGGCACGAGGAGGGTTACCTCGAGGTCGAGACGCCGATGTTGCAGCCGATCCACGGCGGCGCCGCGGCCCGGCCGTTCAAGACCCACATCAACGCCTACGACATGGAGCTCTACCTTCGCATCGCGATCGAGCTCTACCTCAAGCGGCTCGTGGTGGGCGGCATCGAGAAGGTCTTCGAGATCAGCCGGACCTTCCGCAACGAGGGCGCCGACTCCACGCACAACCCCGAGTTCACGATGATCGAGGCCTACGGGACGTACCTCGATTACCACGACATGGCCGACCTGACCCAGCGGATGATCCAGCGTGCCGCCCTGGCCGCGCTGGACGGCACGGTGGTCGTGCACGACGGCGCGGAGGTCGACCTCGGCGGCGCGCAGTGGCCCCGCATCCCGCTCTACCACCTGGTCTCCGAGGCGGTGGGCGAGGAGATCACCACCTCCACCAGCCTGGAGGAGCTGCGCAAGATCGCCGACCGGCGCGAGATCCACTGGGATCCGAAGTGGGGCCCGGGCAAGCTCGTCCAGGAGCTGTTCGAGGAGCTGGTGGAGCACACGCTGATCCAGCCCACGTTCGTCATGGACTACCCGCTGGAGACCTCCCCGCTGGCCCGCGTGCACCGCGACAACCCGCTGCTGACCGAGAAGTGGGACCTGATCGGCTTCGGCACCGAGCTGGGCACCGCCTTCTCGGAGCTCAACGACCCGATCGACCAGCGCCGCCGCCTGGTGGAGCAGTCCATGCTGGCCGCCGGGGGCGACCCGGAGGCCATGCAGCTCGACGAGGACTTCCTCCAGGCGCTGGAGTACGCCATGCCGCCCACGGGAGGCATGGGCGCGGGCATCGACCGGCTGATCATGGCCTTCACCGGCAGGAACATCCGCGAGACCATCCTGTTCCCGCTCGTCAAGCCCACCCAGTAGGCCGGTCAGGAGCGCCGCAGCCGCACCGGCAGCGAGGCGAGCCCGCGCAGCACCACGTTCTCCTTGTACGGCGGCGCGGGCTCGGCCAGCTCCAGCCGGGGCGCCGCCGAGGCGAGGGCCGACAGCGCGATCTCGCCCTCCATCCGCGCCAGCGTGGCCCCGAGGCAGAAGTGGATCCCCAGCCCGAAGGCGAGGTGCCGCTCCGGCGAGCGGGTCACGTCGAAGCGGCCGGGATCGGGAAAGACCGCCGGGTCGCGATTGGCCGCGCCTATCACGGCCATCACCGGCGTGCCCTTCGGCACCGGCGTCCCGCCCAGCGACACGTCCTCCAGCGCGACCCTGACGGTGAGCTGCACCGGCGGGTCGTACCGGAGCACCTCCTCCACCACCTCCCTGGGCCGCCGCGCCGCCTGCGCCAGCAGCCCGTGCCGGAGCAGGGCCAGGACGCCGTTGGCGATGAGGTTGACGGTCGTCTCGTGGCCGGCCACGAGCAGGAGCACGCAGGTGGCCAGCAGCTCGGCCTCGGTGAGCTCCCGCACGCCTGTCAGCGCGCTCAGGAGGTCGTCACCGGGCCGCGCCCGCCTGATCGCGGCGAGCTCGCGGAAGTAGTCGCCGAACTCCCTTCTGGCCCGTCCGGTTTCCGATAAGAGGCCTTCTGTAAGCATCGGGTCAAGGCCGCGGGCAAGCTTCTCGCTCCAGCCGCGAAAGCGTTCGTGGTCCTCTGGAGGCACCCCGAGCATCTCGCTGATCACCATGACCGGCAGCGGGTAGGCGAGCCCCGACACGAGGTCGGCCTCGTCGGGCAGCGCGCGGATCAGCGACGCGGCGATCTCCTCGACGCGCGGGCGGAGCCGTTCGATCATGCGCGGGGTGAACGCCCTGCTCACCAGGGCACGCAGCCTCGTGTGGTCCGGTGGATCCAGCCAGAGGAACGATGCAACGGGCTGACCTGGGTCGGCGCCGTTCTGCCTGCCGGAGCCGCGGCCGAAGCGCGGGTCGCGGAGCAGGGTCGTGCACAGCTCGTGCGTGGTGGCGACGAGCAGACCCCCGCGCGTGCGGAAGAGGGCGCCACGCGCGCTCAGCTCCCGATAGCGGGAGTAAGGATCATGCAGAAATCCCCGATCGAACGGATCAAAACCCAGGACGTCAGCCGGGCTCAGAGCCGCCGGGTCCGGAGTACCGGAAGGCTCCATGAGATCGCTCATCCTGGACTGATCGGTGCCGACATATCGCGAGTAGGTCACATATTTCGGATCATGTCAATAGTGCTAGTCAAGCGCGGCGATTGTAATGCTTGACGACCTTTCCAGGATGCGTTTACCGTCTGCGAGGAGCGACTTCGGCCCGGTGAAGAGGCCCAAGTCAGCTGTTGGGGGGGAGGGCTCCCGATGGATGTGCTCACTGAAGGTGTTGAGCTGAGCCATGCGGATCTTGCTTTGCTCGCGGAGCTGGCCAAGGGGGTCACGGTCGACCGGGTGGGCAGACGGCTGGACATCAGCGGGCGCACAGTGCGCAGGAGACTACGTGGCATCTGCGACCGCATCGGTGTCGCCACGGCGATCGAGGCCGTGGCATGGGCGGCCCGCCGCCAGCTGATCTAGCGGCGAGCGGCCAGGGGAAGGGGGTCCGGGGTCAGTCGGCGATGCGTACCGCGCCGGCGAACGGCCTGTTGGCGATCGAGGCGATCCGTACGACGTCACCGGTCTGCGGCGCGTGCACCATCATGCCGCCGCCCAGGTAGATGCCCACGTGGTGCAGGTCGCTGTAGAAGAACACCAGGTCGCCGGGGCGCATCTCCTCGCGTGAGATGTGCCTGCCGGCGGTCCACTGGCTGCCGGTGTAGTGCGGCAGGGAGATGCCGACCTTCTGGTAGGCGGCCATGACCAGTCCCGAGCAGTCGTAGGAGCTGGGGCCCTCGGCGCCCCAGACGTACGGCTTGAGCTGCTGCGTGAGCGCCCACCGCGCGGCCTGGGCGGCCTTGCCGCTGCCGACGATCGGCAGGTTGACGCGCTGCGCCCGCGTGCCGGGACGGCCGGCCTCGCCCAGCGCCCGCCTGAACAGGTTGCTCTCGACCTTGGTGACCAGCTTGGTGATCTTGTCGCGCTTGGTGTCGAGCTCGGAGACGATCTCCTGGACCTCGTCGATGCGTGCCTGGGCGCCGGCCCTGGCGCGCTCGGCGGCCTCCCTGGCCTGGGTGACCTGGTTGACCTCCGCGCCCTGCTGCTGCTCCAGCACGTCCATGGTGGCGGCGCGGTCGAGGAAGGAGTCGGGGTCGCCGGCGGTGGCGAACGCCAGCATCCGGTTCAGCCCGCCGGTCATGTACGCGTTCTGGGCCAGCAGCGCGACCTCCGTACGCTTGGCCTCGAGCTCGGCCTCACTGGTCGCCAGCGTCTTCCGCGCGGCGTCGGCGGCCTTCTTGGCGGTCTTGAGCTTCTCGCGCTGGCCGTTGTACTCCTCGGTCAGCGTCTCGATCTCGTTGTGCATCTTCTCGACCTGCTTGGCCAGGTCCTGGAGTGAAGGCTTGGGGTCCGCGGACGCCGAGCCGACGGGAATGGCGATCAAGAGCGCCGCGACTGTGAGACTCACCACACCGCCGAGGCGGCGTGATCGCCGGAGCCGTTCCTGAGGGCGCGCGTGCTTGCCCGCCGTCTTCTCCCCGCCGTTGCGCGTGCGCTTCACCAACCAAGCTCCCTTCCTCGACGCCTACCGGGTTAGCTGACGGGTTCGGGCCGGAGCAGCCCTACCGAACGACTCGGATTCACCCCTGGCGGCGGGCGATGGGGGTCGCCGCCGGTGGGTCCCCGGCTCCCCTCGCGGGGATTGGGCGTGTTCCTCGCGCGCGACACGCGGGGAACATCGTCGCTGGACACTAATGCACTCCGAGTTCGTGCTCAACCGGAACTGCCGAGTTCATAGAGGTTTCACAACCGAAGGGTCACAAGGTGATCTCGTGCCTGACTGTGCTGATCGGACTTTATGTCCCCTTCGTTGCCGCTTCAGCCGGATGTGGGGAGCGTGCTCATATGGCCACCACATGTAACAGGATGGGCCCAGAGATGGGAGTTAAGTCTGAGCCGTAATGACATCTGTACTCTGGAGGGCCATGGAGCAGGTGGCCGAACTGGCAACGTCCGAGACCGGGCCCGAGACCGCGGTGGTGGTCCGGCGTGCCCGCACGCCCGACGTCCGGACGGTCAGGCGGCTGGTCGACACCTACGCGGGCGCAGGTCCCCGGCTCCTGGAGAAGGCCACGGTCACCCTGTACGAGGACGTACAGGAGTTCTGGGTGGCCGAGCGGGGCGGGCAGGTCGTCGGCTGCGGTGCGCTCCACGTGCTGTGGGAGGATCTCGCGGAGGTCCGCACCGTGGCGGTGGATCCGGAGTGCCGCGGCATGGGCGTCGGCCATCGGATCGTCTCGGCGCTGATACAGCACGCGAAGGATCTGGGTCTGCGACGTGTATTCTGTCTGACTTTTGAGGTGGACTTCTTCGCGAGGCACGGCTTTCGCCCGATTCAGGGCACGCCGGTCTCTCCCGAGGTCTACGCCGAGCTGCTGGCCTCGTACGACGAGGGTGTGGCGGAGTTCCTCGACCTGGAACACGTCAAACCGAACACCCTGGGCAACACCCGCATGCTGCTCCATCTGACATCGGGTGACGCAGACCTTGACCAGATGGAAAGGTGATTGTTGATACCTATGTCGATACGTTGGGCAGCACAGGCATGTGTCCTGACACGTGCCACATGCGCACTCGAAGCGAGGTGACACGGTGAGCACCGGACAGCCGCCGTATCCGCGGGACGAATCCGGCGAGAATTCCGCGCCCGGCACCCCTTACGGGCAGCAGAACACGGGCCGCCACCCTGGCGAGCCCGACCCGGACGTGACTGTGGTCGGCTACCGGGCGGACGACGCCTACGGCCAGCAACCCCAGTACGGCCAGCAGCAGGGCTACGGCCAGCAGGGTTACGGCCAGCAGCAGGGCTACGGCCAACCCCAGCACGGCCAGCAGCAGGGCTACGGCCAGCAGGGCTACGGACAGCAATACGACCAGCAGCAGTACGGTCAGCAGCAGGGCTACGGGCAGCAACAGCAGTCCCAGCCCGACTACGGCCAGCAGCAGCAGCAGTACGGCTACGGCCAGCAACCCCAGTCGGGTCAGCAGCCCCAATACGGCCAGCAGCAGGGCTACGGACAGCAGCAGCAGTCCCAGCCGGGTTACGGCCAGCAGCAGTACGGCGACCAGCAGGGCTACGGCCAGCAGCCCGGCTACGGCCAGCAGCCGCAGTCGGGCCAGCAGCCCGGCTACGCCCAGCAGCCCCCGTCGCAGCCCGGCTACGGGCAGCAGGCCGCTTATGGCCAGCAGCATCAGTCCCAGCCGGACTACGGTCAGCAGGCCGCCTACGGCCAGCAGCCGCAGTCGCAGCCCGACTACGGCCAGCAGGCGCAGTACGGGCAGCAGGCCCAGTCGCAGCCGGACTACGGGCAGCAGGCCGCTTATGGCCAGCAGCATCAGTCCCAGCCGGACTATGGTCAGCAGGCCGCCTACGGCCAGCAGCCGCAGTCGCAGCCCGACTACGGCCAGCAGGGCCAGTACGGTCAGCAGCAGGGCTACGGCCAGCAGGGATATGGACAGCAGCAGCAGTCCCAGCCCGGCTACGCCCAGCCCGGCTACGCCCAGCCCGGTTACGGCCAGCAGCAGTACGGCGACCAGCAGCAGTACGGCCAGCAGGGCTACGGGCAGCAGCCGCAGCAGTACGGGCAGGGCGGCTACGGCCAGCAGCCCGGCTACGGGCAGCCCTACGGCCAGCCGGTCGGCGTGCAGCCTCCCGGGGCGCCGGCGCCGCTGGCCGAGTGGTGGCAGCGCCTGGTGGCGAGGATCATCGACGGTGTGATCTTCGGCGTCGTGATGTGGGTGGTGTCGCTCGCCCTCACCCCGCTGTACCCGTCCTACAGCTCGATCACCGGGCTCACGTCCGGGCTGACGTTCGGGTTGCTGTACTACCTCGCCGTCGCGATCGTCGTGACCCTGATCTACGTGGCCTACGACTTCCTCCTGGTCAAGCTGAAGGGCCAGACGGTCGGCAAGATGGTCATGGGCATCAAGGTCGCCCAGGTCGGCGGCCCCGTCCCGCCGGAGGGCCTGCCCAACGACGTCTCGCTCAAGCGGGCGCTCGTCACGGTGGGCGGCTACATCGTCTACTGGGTCCCCCTGGTCGGCCCCCTGCTCTCCGCCGTCGCGTACGGGCTGAACGGTGCCTCGCAACTGTGGGACAAGCCGCTGCAGCAGACCTTCGCGGACAAGTTCGCGAAGACGGTGGTGGTGAAGATCAAGTAGTCTTCCGGAGACGCGACATAGGGGCCGGCCTCGCCGGCCCCTATGTTTTGTGGGTGGACCTGTACCAGAATTAGTTGGCGACCCGAGCCCCCGACGACGCGAGGTGGCAGTTATGGCCGGGACGGCGCCGCGGACGGACGTGCTGCCCGCCGAATGGTGGGAACGCCTCGGCGCCCGGCTGATTGAAGCACTCGTCTTCGGGGTCTTCTATTACATTCTGTTCATCGCGCTGTGGGGCATCTTCCGGACTGTCGGGATGGCCGAGGTCTTCGGCGGCCGGCTGCCGGGAGTCTTCGCGTGGCTGGTGGCCGGCCTGGCTTATGCGGGCTACGACTGGTGGGCGCATTCCCGGCGCGGGCGGACCTTCGGTAAGGCGATCATGAGGATTCGCCTGTCCCCGGAGGGGCTGCCGTCCCGGGTTCTGCTCAGGCGGACCCTGGTCTATCCCGCCCCGATCATGCTCATGGGCATTCCGGTCGTCAATCTCGTGGCCGGAATGCTGCTGTTCGGGGTGGGGCTGCTCATCCTGATGGACAAGCCCCTGGAGCGGGGCCCGCATGACCGGGCAGCGGGAACGAGGGTGGTAAAAGATCTTCGCTGAGCTACCCGTACCTGGGGCGATGCCTTTTCGCAAAATTTTCGGTTGATCCGGTAAGGAGCCTGGAGAGACTGGCATTAGGCTATGGGGCGTCCGGGTTGCCGGATGTTGGCGCCCCTGCGGCACGCAGGGTATCTGTGTGGCGCTATGGTCGGTTGCGGGTGGTTGCCGCCCTGGGTGTGCATGAGGGGGCCAGGCTCCCCGTGGTCACGCTCCCAGCGCTTAATGCGCCCCCGAAACCCCGCAAGCCGTGGAGGCGAGGACGAATGGAAGCCCTAACAGACGTATTGTCAGCGCTCATCCCCCCGGTCGTGGTGGGTGGCGCCTTCATCTTTGGCGTAGTGAAGCTGGTCCGGTCCGAGGCGCTGGGAGGCCGGCGAAACCGCGAGGATCAGCCCGAGAGCCAGAACTGATCGGCTAGTCAGCCGAATCCCCGTAGCGCTGAATTGTCTCCACGCCTTTCCGGGTATATGTTTGGGCAGGCGAATGAAACAATGCTCCGCGAAAGGATTGCGTACATGGCCAAGCAGATCCAGGAGATTCTCATCGATGACCTCGATGGGGGCGAGGCCAATGAGACGGTCAGCTTCGCTATTGACGGCTCCACCTATGAGATTGACCTCAGCGACCTTAACGCGAAGAAGCTGAGGGACGCTCTGACGCCTTTCGTGCAGCATGCGCGCAGGGCGGGCGCCGTGTCCACGCGCCGGCGTGGCCGGGGCGGCAACCGTGCGATGAGCCGCGAGAAGAGCTCCGAGATCCGGCAGTGGGCCAAGGCTCACGGCCTGCCGGTCAGCGAGCGCGGCCGCATCGCCTCCACCGTCGTGGAGAAGTACGAAGCCGCCCACTGAGGTGCCGGCTCCCGACCATGCGCTTATGATGCTCGCCTCGGACCCCGGCGGCCGCCATAAGCGCATGATCGTTTCCGTGGCGCTCCCGAATGCGGGACGTTCCGGAAGATGATCTCCTGAGGCGCCCATATGTGGGCGTTTTGGGCGCACGCGTTCCGGCCCCGTCCGCGGCACCGTTTGACCGGCGGTGCCGGCATAAGTGATGGCGGCGGGCGCGAATGCCGTGTGGGGCGGCCATGCCTCATTCGACGTACGCCGGGCGCGTACGAACTGGGCGGCGGCCGCCCACATTGGCTTGTGCGGCGGGCATTGAGGTTCGCGCGGAGGTTGTAGCGCGTCGCATCGAGCGCTTCGCATGCCGCCCTCATGGAACGGGCCACGTGAAAAAGCCGTGGCGCTCGCTCTTCACTCGCTGTAACGCTTAAGCCGGGCTCCAGCAGGCCCGCCGCCGCCGAAAACCTTGTCCCTGCGCGGATGTGGCGTGCTCCGGATTACCGGCAAGCCCGCTGCGGCGAGCCGGGCATAAGCGGCAAGTGCGAGCATCCCTCACACAATGCCGCATCTGGTCGTCATCCACCCCCGCAATGCCGCCATCCTGCGCGGGTACGGGATTCGGATTCCGCGTACCCGCGAGTGTGGGAGAGAGTAGCGGGAATGCCCGCGGCTCGGCTGTCATGCGGGGGAAGGGCGGCTATGGCGCGGATACCGTCCGGTAACCGGGCTGACCGGATGGCGGATTAGTGATTACCGTCTGTGCGGGATGCGTGCCCGAGGCCGACAGGGGCCCTACGCCGTCAAGATCGTGAATTGTCGCCCGATCACCGGCGTGCGGAAGGATGGAGCGCATTGACCGGTCTGTCCGACTGCAATGTGAGGAGCGGCGAGTTGTTCGAGAGGTTCACCGACCGGGCGCGGAAGATCCTCGTCCTGTCCCAGGAAGAGGCCAGGGCGCTCGACCACCACCACATCGGCACCGAGCACCTGCTGCTCGGCATGATCCGCGAGGGCGAGGCCGTGGCCGCCAAGGCCCTGGAGGGCTTCGGCATCGGCCTGGAGGGTGCGCGCCGGCAGGTCGTGGAGCTCGTCGGCCGCGGCGAGTCGGCCGCGCAGGGGCACCTGCCGTTCACGGCGCGGGCGGGCCGGGCCCTGCAACTGGCCGGCCAGGAATCCGCGGACCGGGGTCTCGACTACATCGGCACCGAGCACCTGCTGCTCGGGCTCGTCCGCGAGGGTACGGGCACGGCGGTCCAGGCGCTGGTCAAGCTCGGCGCCGACCCCGACGGGGTCCGTCAGGCCGTGGACGCACTCCTCGAGAAGTACCGGGCCCCTCGCGCCTGAGCGCAGCGACGTCCCGGGTCCCGGCGCCCGAGCGTGGGGAAGCGCCGGATCTCCGCCGCGGACCGGGGAAAGTGCCGGGTCCCGGCCCTTGAGCGGTGTGTGCCGCGTTGTGCTCAGGGCGTAGCGGGCCCGCTTGGTCTTGTATCGAGCCGCGACATAAGATGATTGCGTAATAGATACGGACGCGGCATCTCCAGATGCAGGGGCGGAAACGGCGTCCCCGCGCCGGCTCCGCGCCAGGCGTCCGATGGACGATCCGTGTGGGTCCGCATGCGTCGCGGGCGGCCATTCACCGCCGCTTTCGTGAGCGTCCTAAACATCGTTCGCTTGCGGCGTATCGGGAACACGTCACCCCCGAACAGTAGTTGGATGGAGGGTGAACGCCCTGCTCTCGGGGAACGTCTCTGTTATAGAGCGTGTCAGCGGCAGTGGGCACGGTTCGCCGAGCCAGGGCTAGCATGCGGGAGGACGGGACCGGATTTACCGGCCTGACTGACCGCTCTGTGAGGAGCGACGAGATGTTCGAGAGGTTCACCGACCGAGCGAGGCGTGTTGTCGTCCTGGCCCAAGAAGAGGCCAGGATGCTCAACCACAACTACATCGGCACTGAGCACATTCTTCTTGGTTTGATCCATGAAGGTGAGGGCGTGGCCGCCAAGGCTCTGGAGAGCCTCGGCATCAGCCTTGAGGGTGTGCGCCAGCAGGTCGAGGAGATCATCGGCCAGGGCCAGTCGGCTCCGTCGGGGCACATTCCGTTCACCCCGCGGGCCAAGAAGGTCCTCGAGCTGTCGCTCCGTGAGGCTTTGCAGCTGGGTCACAACTACATCGGCACCGAGCACATCCTGCTCGGGCTCATCCGCGAGGGTGAGGGTGTGGCGGCCCAGGTGCTGGTCAAGCTTGGAGCTGATCTCAACCGTGTCCGGCAGCAGGTCATCCAGTTGCTCCACGGTTACCAGGGCAAGGAGCCGGCCGCGGCGGGCGGTCCGCAGGAGTCGGCCCCGTCGACCTCCCTGGTGCTCGACCAGTTCGGCCGTAACCTGACCCAGGCAGCCCGCGAGGGCAAGCTGGATCCGGTGATCGGCCGTGAGAAGGAGATCGAGCGGGTCATGCAGGTCCTGTCCCGCAGGACCAAGAACAACCCCGTTCTCATCGGCGAGCCCGGCGTCGGCAAGACCGCCGT
>NZ_JBFALF010000015.1:0-129294 GCF_040656115.1 Nonomuraea sp. NPDC050202
CCCTTGGGGCCGAGGGTCACCTTGACGGCGTCGGCGAGCTGGTTCATACCGCGCTCGAGACCGCGCCGGGCGTCCTCGTCAAACGCGATCATCTTCGAGGTCATTGCTGCTCCTGCTCTGGTCGAAGTGTCTTTCGAGCTCTGGTCGAGCTCCTGTCGGGTACGGGTACGCCAAGGAACGCTTCTGCTGCGCTGCGTGCCGCGGACGCTTCTGCTGCGCTGCTCCGTCTGCCGCGCCGCTTCTGCCGCGCCGCTTCTGCCGCGCCGCTTCTGCCGCGCCGTTTCCGCCGCGCCGTTTCCGCCGCGCCGCTTCCGCCGCGCCGCGTGCCACGACGCTCTTGCCGGGGTGCGGCCGGGACGGAGCCCGCGACGGATGGCCCGCAGTGCGGGCATGAGAGCCTGCCTGCGGGGCCTCGCCGCCCCGGCGCACGCCAGATGGTCGGCACTCCGCTGGGGAAGTGCCAGGCGCTGCATCGCACTCTACCCACAACTTGCGTGTCGCGCACAAGTTGCGTGGTGCGCATCTCGGGGTAAGCTTCCAGCCATGAACGACGACGCCATGGATCTGCGAGCCCGCAACAAGCAGGCCACCCGGGAGGCGATCGGTCATGCCGCGCTGCGGCTGGCCATCGAGCAGGGCCCGAACGGGCTGGCGCTCGTCCGCGTCCATGACATCGCCACGGCCGCGGGCGTCTCGCCGCGTACGTACAACAACTACTTCTCCAGCAGGGAGGAGGCGATCTGTGCCTTCCAGGCCGACCAGTCGCGGCGCGTGGGGCAGGCGCTGCGTTCCAGGCCCGCCGGTGAGCCGCTGGAGGAGGCCGTGCTCGCGGCCGTGATCGAGCTCTACACCGATCCCGAGCCCGACCGGGCCGGCCTCGCCATGATCATGTCGACGCCCGCGCTGGAGGGCGAGGCGCTCAAGGCGTTCAGCATGGCCGAGGGTCCGCTCGCCGAGGCCATCGCGGAGCGCACCGGCACCGACCCCCGCCGCGACCTGTTCCCCTCCGTCACGGCCGCCGCGGTCGCGGGCGCCATCCGCGTGGCGGGGCGCCACTGGCTCCAGCCCGGCGTCACGGCCTCCTTCGCCGCGACCCTCCGCAACGCGCTGTCGTGCGTCTTCACTCCTGCGCCGTTGGCCGACTCGGGGAAGGACGCTGGGAACGGCGGCGACTCCTGACGCGTAGCTTCCCGGGCCTGCACGGCTTCGGATCTTCCGATGGATTGGAGCTTCGGACCCGAAGACGGCGCTCCGAAGGTGAAGGCCTGCGAGGTGGGTTCCGAGAGTCTTGCCGAAGTGGAAGGACGGCGTGCGCCATCCCTCGATCCGATCGATGCAGCGTTCCGCTCCGGCGATGCGCTTGTGGCCACCGGCGGGCACGCTACGCCGTCCCCCCTCGAGAGAGCCCGGTGCGGCGGTGGCCGGGGTCGACCTCGCCAGGCCGACCACCGCCGGAACGTGCGGATGGCAGTCCATTTCTGCGCAATGCGATGACCCGTCGCGCGGGAAGCTGAGCCGAAAAGCGCGTCCGGCGGGCCGATAATCGCTTTTCGACGCCCCGAATTATCGAGCACCCGAGGAGTCGCCGCAGCCGGGGCCGAGCTGCTGGGTTGCGCGCCCGGCCTGCGGGATTCACGAGAGCGCTTCGGGCCGATGTGCCGCTGCAAAGAATACGGGCATGATGAATATGAGCCCCTCTTGCCTTTTCTTCCCGCAAGACGCATTATTTCGATCATCGGCTGGGGCGCCCACGAAGCCGCGAAAACCTTTGTGCTGTTCAGTACTCAGGAAGGACCGTCGATGATCCGTCGTGCGCTCCTCGCCGCAGCTCTGGCCGCCGCCACCCTCGCGGTCCTGCCGGTCGGCGCGGCCAACGCCAGGGCCTGCAAGATCGACCACTACTGCACCACCACCTACTACTCCGACCCCGCCCTCACCAACGCCGTCGGCGGCAAGCAGGAGGACTGCGACGGAACCACCCGCACCTGGGGAGTCCGTGGCCCTTACCAGACCTGGTACGAGAGCCCCTGCTTCTGATCGGAGACTTGGCGCGTGCGCCCTGCCCGCGAGGGATCGAGGTGTGCGCCCTGCCCGCGAGGGGCCGAGGCGTGCGCATGGTCTGCGAAGGGCTGAGGTGTGCGCCCTGCCCGCGAAGGGCCGAGGCGTGCGCATGGTCTGCGAAGGGCCGGGATGTGCGCATGGTCTGCGAAGGGCCGAGGTGTGCGTATGGTCTGGGGGCCGAGGTGTACGCATGGCCTGCAAGGGGTTGAGGCGTGCGCCACCGTCCGTCGAAGACCGAATCGAACGCCTGCGGCCGACCCCGCCGTTCCCCGCGCTCAGGAAGGACGATTCATGATCCGCCGTGTGCTGGCCGTCGCCGCTCTGGCGAGTGCCGCGCTCGCCACCGTACCGGCCGCCGCTCAGGCGGCCCCCAGTTGCCGGGCCGGCTACCTGTGCAACACGCAGTACTTCTCCGATCCCGCCCGCACCAACCTGGTCGGAGTCAAGACTGAATTCTGTGACGGTGAGGTCTCGACCTGGGGCAGGGTCACCGGCTACATCACGTGGTCCGCGAGCCCCTGCGCCTGACGAAAGGCAGCCGGCAGGGCACGCAGTCGCGGCTCTGCCGGCTTCCTGGCGACGGCGACCCGATGCCTGAGCGTGGGTAAGTGGTCGCCTTGATGCGCGAGGCTCAGTGAGACGCGAGCCCGACAGCGCTGTTCGGCAGCACGTGTCGCGTCCTCAACGTGCGAGGGCGCTCAACGTGTGAGGGCGCTCAACGTGTGAGGGCGCTCAACGTGCGAGGGCGCTCAACGTGCGAGGGCGCGGGCGATGGGCCAGGCGCCGGGGGAGGTGTTGGAGAGCACGGTGCAGGTGGTGCCGGTGTGCGGGTCGTGCGTGGACTTGAACGACGCGCCGGCGTCGTACCCGACCAGCATCACCGTGTCGGTGCTCTCGTGCAGCCAGAAGCCGAGACCGTAGCGCATCGACTCCTGGGGTACGGCGCAGCGCGGCCGTACCACCTCCTCGACGGAATCCACGATGTCGCCGGCGAAGAACGCACGCCAGAAGGTGGAGATGTCGGCGGCGGCGGTGTGGATGCCGCCATCGCCGGTGGCCAGCACCGGCAGGTGGAAGACGTTGGAGCGGTTCACCCCGTCCAAGGGCAGGTAACCCACGGCCGCATCGGCGGGCAGCTCGTCGGAGCGGAGGAAGTCGGTCCTGGTCATGCCGGCCGGGCGGAGGACCCGTTCCCGGACCAGGTCGTGGTAGCCGGCGCCGCCGGCCCGCTCCGCCAGCAGGGCGAGGACCACGAAACCGCCGTTGCAGTAGCCGAACCGCTCACCGGCGCGGAACTTGGTGGGATGCCCGTCCAGCAGCGGCAGGAACGCCTCGGTGGTGGTCAGCTCGTGCGCGGCGCCGATGAAGTAGTCGGTGATCTCGGTGTCGACCTCTTCGTCCAGGTAGTCACCGATGCCGGAGGTGTGGGTGAGCAGATGTTCGACGGTCACGTCGTCCGCGATCAGCGGCAGATCCCTGCCGAGCAGGGAACGGGCGGTGGTGTCCAGCCCCAGCGCGCCGTCACGGACCAGCGAGAGCACGGCCAGGGCGGTGAACCCCTTGCTGCCGCTGGCGATGCCGAATCTGGTGTCCACGGTGTTGGGGACGCCGTAGGTGCGGTTGGCCAGCCCGTAGGCCTTCGCGAACTCGATCTGCCCGGCCCGGTCGATCCAGACCACACCGGAGAAGCCGGTCTCCTCGGCGATCTTGTCGATGTCTCCCTGCGGCATTGGCGCAGCCTAACCCAGGCCCGCCCCCAGGCTGAACCTATTTAAGGCGACCCGAAGCTGCCTGGGCGGCAGGGCGTGACGGTGCGGAACCGGGTCGGGGGCCCGGGTGTGGTGTGGGTCAGCGCGGCAGGGGCGTGACGGTGCGGAACCGCGTCGGGGACCTGCGCACGGCATGAGTCCGCACCGCAGGTCCTCGACGTGTCAGAACGTGCTCACATCTCCAGTCCGGCCGTGTCCATCAGCGGCCGCACCTCCACACCCCAGGCATGGCCGCCGGCCATGAGCCCGGCCAGCTCGACGGCGCGCTCACGGCTCTCGCAGTCGAGCAGGTACTGGCCCGCGACATGGTGAAGCGCCTGCCGGTACGGGCCCTCGCTCACCTCCACCACACCGTCGCGGACGCGTACGAAGGCGCTGATCGAGGGGTCGGCCAGGGCGTGGCCGCTGATGAGCTCCCCCGACCGTGCCGCCGTGGCCAGGATCCGCTCGTGGTCGAGGCCTTCCCCCGGCTGCGCGGCAGCGGTCACGTAGACGTTCAGCAGGAACTTCACCGTGCTCAGCCGTCGGCCGTGCCCGCGAAGACGACCGGCCGCACCTCGATGCCGAGACCTTCGACGCCGGCGTCCGGGATGAGCGCGGCCAGCTCCAGGGCGCGTTCCCGGCTGTCGCACTCCACCAGGTAGTAGCCGCCGAGGAACTCCTTGGCCTCCAGGTACGGCCCATCCGTCACGACGGGGGCACCACGCCGGACCCGCACCACGGCGCTCTGCGACGGGTCGGCCAGCGCCGTGGTGCTGATCATCTCGCCGGACTTGGTGATGGTCTCCATGAACGCGCCGTGGCCGCTCATCACCTCGTTGCGCTGCTCCTCGGTCAGCGCGTCCCACACCTGCGGGTTCGAGTGCATGATCAACAGGAATTTCATGTCGTCTCCTCAAGGGCCGGGCGGCACCCTCCGTGGGCGCCGTTCACCATGGGGTCGGAGCCGGTATCGGATTCTTGCGCCGCTGCCGTGAAATATTTCCTTCCGCCGCGAACTCCCAGCGGAAGGGTGCCTGACCTCGTCGAACGGCCAGGACTGGAGTATAGGGATGAAGCCTGTCCCGTAGGCCGGCCCTTCACCCTCGCAGGCCTGCGGTTCCCGAGTCCCTCCGAGGAAGCCGGGCGGAGAACCGCCGTGGATAGGGTTGCGCAATGATCGAATCATCGAGGTACGACGCCGCCGTCGAGGTGGGGATCGCCGCGTTCTGCGGGGGTGAGGAGGCCCCGAGTGACGAGGAGGTGTGGCAGCGGCTGGTCGATGCCGGTGTCGAGCCTTGGCTTGCCGAGCGGCTGCTGATTTTCCTGCCGATGGCGTACACGCGGCGGTTACTGCCGGACCTGTCGTACCCGGACGGGGTGGCGACCCCCAGCGGGCGGGTGAGCCTTCCGGCCGAACCGGTGTTCGTGGCCGCGCTGGATCGCGCGCAGCGCGCCGGGCGCGGCGAGATCGAGCGGATCGCGCTGCGCAGCGCCGAGTTCAACGCGATCAACAACGCGCTGAACGCCGGGTCGCAGCTGCATGATCTGATGCTCGGTGAGGCAAGGCTGATGAACGACCTGGAGCCGGCCGGGCAGGGCGACGGCGGCGTGCCCTCGCCGAGAGCCGTGTTCGAGGGCTTGCTGCGCGGGCACGGCGTAGCACTCGACGGCGAGACGAAGGCCGGCGCGGAGCTGTTCGTGCACCCCGCCTCGGCCGGCGCGGTGATGGCCCAGGTCGACTTCGCCGTGTCACACCCGGCGCTGGCCAGGCCATGGCTGGTGGAGAGCTTCGCCGGGTACGGCGCCACCTGGCGCGAGGCGATCGGCGAGGCGGTGAACCGGTTCAGCCTCGGCGCGCTGCACCCGATCCTCGACGGCCTGCTCCTGCCCGGCGCCGCCCCTGGACAGGTCGAGCGGGAGCGTTACGACCATCCGAGCGGCGCGTACGAGCTGGTGCTGGGCGCCCAGCTCAACCTGTTCGCCGACCGGCCGGTGCCGTCCGCCGGATCCCTGCTCGACCGGCTGCTGCAGGCGCTGCGCGCCGAGCCGCTCACCCGGAAGGTGCACGGGCTGCGCCTGTTCACCTCCCACCACGACGGCCGGTTGCAGATCAACGAGGTGCTGCTTGACAGCGAGCCGTGGCCGGGTGGCGAGCAGGTGGTCGCGGACAGCCGGGCACTGCTGCCCGACGGGAGGGTCGCGGTGCGGATCTTCGGCCTGCTCGTGCCTGTCGAGGACGCGTAGCGTTCGCAAAACGTGAAACCTGTCCGATCCAGCAGGCCGCGGTACCTTTGCGGAAGGGTCGCACTCGGTTCCCCACCCTGAGGCGGCCGTATACCGATCACCGCGCGCCGAACCCGGCGGCACCGCCTTCTCGATCTCGGCGAGATCGTCCGCGGTGAGGGGCAGTCCCAGCGCGGGCAACGCCGTGGCCCGCCGCTCCCGGGTGCGCGCCGACCAGCGGCACGATGTCCTCGCCCCTGCGCGGCCACTCGGACTCCATGAATATCGACTGGGGTGACGCCCCTGCCTGGGCTGCAACAGCCGTATCCGGGCCCTTGGCTCTGGCCGCGCTCATCGTGTCCATCAAGGCGCTCCGATCGCAGCGCCGCAACGCGGCTGCAGCCGAAGTCTCGGCAGACGCCACCATCCGCTCGGCCAACGCAGCAGAGCGACCGGAGCTGGTCGGGCTTGCGGACACTGTTCGGCATGGTTCGGCGCCAGCTTGATGGGGCCGCCCGTTCGGGTTGAGGGCGCGGGTGATGCCCGAGCGGGGACCGGTCGATGGCCTGCTCAGGGCGGTCTCGCGGCCGTTTGCACGCCGTGACCTTCTGGAGCACGACCGTGGCGTGACCTTCCGCGGACCCCGGTTGAAAATGACAATGGTTTTCATTGTAGAGTCCTGTCCATGGACTGGTTGTTTGATCCCTTTCAGGTGTCGTTTGTCCGGCAAGCGCTATGGGCGGGCATCCTCGTGTCGTTGCTCTGCGCGCTCGCCGGGACATGGGTGGTGCTGCGCGGCATGGCCTTCCTGGGCGACGCGATGTCGCACGGGATGCTCCTCGGAGTGGCGCTCGCCTCGATGGCCGGGGTGAACATCCTGATCGGCGCGCTGCTCAGCGCGGGCGGCATGGCGTACGGGGTGAGCGTGCTCAGCCGGTCCGCCCGGCTGTCGCAGGACACCAGCATCGGCCTGCTGTTCGCGGGGATGTTGTCCCTGGGCGTGATCGTGGTCTCGCACTCCCGGTCCTTCGCGGTGGACCTGACCGCGTTCCTGTTCGGCGATGTGCTCGCGGTCACCGGGCAGGACCTGGCAGGGCTGGGCGTGGCGCTCGCGGTCACGGCCGCGGTCGCGGTGCTCGGCCACCGGCTGTTCGTCGCGCTCGTCTTCGATCCGCGCAAGGCCCACACGCTGGGGATGCGGCCCCGGCTGGCGCACGTCCTGCTGCTCGGGCTGGTCACGGTGGCGATCGTGGCGTCGTTCCACATCGTCGGGACGCTGCTGGTGTTCGGCCTGCTGATCGGGCCGCCGGCCGCCGCCGCACTGTGGGCCCGCCGCATCCCGACGATCATGCTCGGGGCGGCGCTGCTCGGGATCGTCTCGACCGTGGCGGGACTGATCGTGTCCTGGCACGCGGCGACGGCGGCCGGCGCGACCATCGCGGCCGTGGCCGTGGGCCTGTTCTTCCTGTCGGCACTGGGCGACGCCCTGCGGCGCCGGCCCGCGCGGGTGGCGGGGGTGGCGAGTTGAACAGGGCGATCCTCGCGATCCTCGCGACAGGGGTCCTGCTGGCGGGCTGCGCCTCGGAGGGTCGTGCGCCGGTATCGGGTACCGCGGGCCCGGAGGCGTCCCCGCCGGGTCCGGGGGCGTCTGCGGCGGTTCCGGGCGCGTCGGAACCGGTGCCGCACGGGTACGTCGAGGGCGCGGAGGAGATGGCCGAGCCGCAGCTCCGCCTCGTCGTGTCCGACGGCGAGACGGACAAGGCGCACGTGCTCGACCTGCTCACCGGACAGGCCACCGAGGTACCCGCCGCCGCGGCGGCCGCGGCGGCACGCGACAACCCGCCACGTGGTGATGCGCCGGGCGGCGCGTCGCGTGGTGATGCGCCGGGCGGCGCGTCGCGTGGTGATGCGCCGGGCGGCACGTCACCTGCCGGCGTGCGCGAGATCGTCGGGGACGGCCGCCACGCCTTCCTCACCACGGGCTCGGGCGCGCTGCGCGTGATCGACAGCGGCGGCTGGACCGTCGATCACGGCGACCACGTGCACTACTACCGGGCCGCCACGCGCGACCTCGGCACGATCGCCGGGCGCCCGCCGTACGACGTGACAGGCGATGCGGCGATCACCGCCGTCCGGTCGGGTGACGGCACGGTCAGGCTGTTCGACCGCGCCCGCATGGACGAGGGCGAGCTCGCCGAGACGGGCCGGCTGAGGGCCGAGGCCGTCGTGCCGTACGGGGAGCGGCTGCTGGTCGCGCAGGACGGCGCCGTACAGGTCAGGGCCAGGACGGGCGAGCCCGGCACCACCGTCGGGAGCTGCGCGGACGCCGCGGGAACGGCGGTCACCCGGCGCGGCGCGGTGTTCGGCTGCGCCGACGGGGCGCTCCTGGTCACCGGGAAGGACGGCGCGTTCGAGAGCGTGAAGATCCGCTACCCGCGCAGGACGCCGGAGGGCGAGCGCGCGCGGGCGTTCCGGCACCGTCCCGGCAGCGCGACGCTGGCCGCCGAGGCGGGCGAGAGCGGGATCTGGGTGCTCGACGTGGTCGGCAGGACGTGGCGGCTGCTGAAGACCGGCCCCGCCGTGGCGGTGAACGCCACCGGCGACGACACGCCGGTCCTGTCCCTCACCGCGGACGGCGTCCTGCACGCCTACGACCCGCTCACCGGCAAGGAGACGGCGAAGACCGAGCTGCTCGCCGGCCCGCCGGCCGGCGCGGTCCGCATCCAGGTGGACACCGCCCGCGCCTACGTCAACGACCCGGCGGGCAAGGCCGTCCACGAGATCGACTACAACGACGGCCTCCGGCGCGCCAGGACGCTCCGGCCGGGGCCGGCACCCGCGTACATGACGGAGACCGGCCGGTGAGCGCGCTGTTCAGGATCCTCGCGGCGCTCGTGCTCGCGACGGCGGCGGCAGGCTGCACGGCCCCCGGCGGCTCCGCGCCCGGCGTCGTGGTCACCACCGACATCCTCGGCGACGTCACCCGGGCCGTGGTCGGCGGCGAGGCCGAGGTGACCGTGCTGATGAAGCCGGACTCCGATCCGCACTCGTTCGGCGTCTCCGCCCAGGAGGCCGCGCGGATCGAGGCCGCCGACCTCATCGTCTACAACGGGCTCGGCCTGGAGGAAGGCGTGCTGCGCAACGTCGAGGCCGCCCGGCGGGCCGGCGTGCCCGCGCTGGCGGTGGGGGAGCGGGCCGACCCGATCACGTTCACCGCCGACGAGACGGCGGGGCAGCCCGACCCGCACTTCTGGACCGACCCGGCGCGCATGGCCAGGGCCGTGGACGTCATCGCCGAGCAGGTCGTCGCGCACGTGGACGGCGTGGACGCCGCCGCCGTCAGGGCGGCCGCCGCGGCGTACCGGAGGCAGGTCGAGCAGTTGGACGCCTGGGTCGGGCAGCAGGTCGCCACCGTCCCGGCCGAGGCCCGCCGCCTGGTGACCAACCACCACGTCTTCGGCTACTTCGCCCGGCGCTACGGCTTCGAGGTCGTCGGCGCCGTCATCCCCAGCGGCACCACGCTGGCCTCGCCGAGCGCCTCGGACCTGAAGTCGCTCAGGGACGCGATCCGGCGCACCGGCGTCAAGGCGATCTTCGCCGACTCCTCGCAGCCCGACCGGCTCGCCCAGGTGCTCGCCTCGGAGGTGGGCGTGGACGTCGAGGTCGTCCCCCTGTTCTCGGAGTCGCTGAGCCGCAGGATGCCGGGCGCGGCCACCTACCTCGAGATGGTCCGCAGCAACACGAAAGCCATCATCGACGGTCTCCACGGCCGCTGACACCCCCTCCAACAGAAAGGTGCACCACCCATGACCCGGACCGCCGCCCCGGCGACGCTGCTCGCCGGAGCCCTCCTGCTCACCGCCTGCGGTTCCGCCCAGGAGCCCGCGACCGAGGCCGCCGCGCCCGCCGCCGCCACCCAGCCGCGGACGACTGCCCCTCAGCGGACGGTGACGGACCCCGTCGTGCTGACCTACGACGGCGGCCTGTACGTCCTGGACGGGCAGAGCCTGGAGCTGGTCAAGGACATCCCGCTCGCCGGGTACAACCGCGTCAACCCCGCCGGGGACGCCCGGCACGTGCTCGTCTCCACCGCGACCGGCTTCCGGGTGCTCGACGCCGCCTCGGCGACGCTGAAGGACGACGAGTTCAAGGCCGCCAAGCCGGGGCACGTGGTGCGGCACGCCGGCACCACCGTCCTGTTCGCCGACGGCACCGGCGAGGTCACCCTCTTCGACCCGGCCGAGCTGGCCGCCGGCCTGCCGGAGGGCGAGGTGTACAAGGCCGCGACGGCCCATCACGGCGTCGCGATCGAGCTGGAGAACGGCGAGCTCGTCGTCACCCTCGGCACCGAGGAGAAGCGCACCGGCATCGCCGTCCTGGACAAGGAGCGCAAGGAGATCACCCGCAGCGAGGACTGCCCCGGCGTGCACGGCGAGGCCACCGCCCAGGACGAGGCCGTCGTGCTCGGCTGCGAGGACGGCGTCCTGCTGTACAAGGACGGGAAGATCAGCAAGATCGACAGTCCCGACGAGTACGGCAGGATCGGCAACCAGTCCGGCTCGGACCTGTCCCCGGTCGTCCTCGGCGACTACAAGAAGGACCCGGACGCCGAGCTGGAACGCCCCACCCAGGTCTCCCTCATCGACACCACGACCGGCACGCTGAAGCTGGTGGACCTCGGCACGAGCTACACCTTCCGGTCCCTGGCGCGCGGGCCGCGCGGCGAGGCCCTCGTCCTCGGCACCGACGGCGCCGTCCACGTCATCGACCCGGCGGCGGGCAAGGTCGTCAGGACCGTCAAGGTGCTCGACGAGTGGAAGGAGCCCCTGGAGTGGCAGCGGCCCAGGCCGAACATCTTCGTGCGTGACCAGGTCGTCTACGTGAGCGACCCGGCGGGCAGGCGGCTGCACGCGGTGGACCTCGCCTCCGGCAAGGTCACCAGGAGCACGCCCCTGCCGCAGCCGCCGAACGAGCTGACCGGCGTCGTGAGCTGAGACCGGTCACCCGTGGCTCAGCGGCGCCAGCGGGCCGGTCAGGTGCTCGGGACGGATGCCCAGCCCCACGACCCGGCCGAGCAGGTGGGGGAGGCCGCGCCAGTGCCGCAGCGTCCGCAGCGGTTGCGGCAGGCGCAGCGGGGCGCCCCCGGCCTCCTCGGTGATCGAGGCGGCCACGAAGCGGTCCTGCGCCGTGCGCTGGAGGGCCTGGGTGATCACGGTGGGCCACTGGCGCCGCCGCTGCACCCGGGCCAGCTCCCGCTCGCTCACCCGGCCGCGCCGCAGCGCGGGCACCAGGACGCGGGCCGCCGCGACCGCGTCCTGGACGGCCAGGTTGACGCCCACGCCGGCGATCGGGGACATGGCGTGCGCGGCGTCGCCGATGAGCAGCGCCCCTGGCGTCCACCAGCGGGCGAGCCGGTCGATGCGGATCTGCAGGACGGCGATGTCCGCCGCGCCGATCGCGGCCATCCGCGCGGCGGTGTACGGGGCCAGCCGGCTGATCGTCCGGCGGGTCCACGCGCCGTCGTCGGCCCGCGCGGCCTCCGCCATGCCCTTGGCGATCAGCAGGGCCCCCTGCCAGTAGTCGCCCCGGTTGATCATGATGAGGCCGCCGGTGGCGGAGAAGCGCAGGAACGTGCCGTCGGGGTCGCCGGGCAGGCGGGGGATGCGTACGTAGAGGCAGTCGTGCGGCGCGGCCGAGGCGCGCGGGCGCAGGCCGAGCAGGTCGCGCACGGTCGAGTGCCGCCCGTCGGCCGCCACCACCAGCGGCGCCCTCAGCTCGTGCGTCCGGCCGGTGTCCTTGTCGGTGTACCGCACCCCGCACACCCGCCCGCCGTCGCGCAGCAGGCCGTCGACCTCGGCGCTCTGCGCGAGGTGGAAGTGCGGCGACTCCCTGCCCGCCGCGGCGAGCAGGTCGAGGAAGTCCCACTGCGGCACCAGCGCGATGTGCTGGTGGGCGCCCGGCAGGCGGCTGAAGTCCTCGATGATGGCGCCGTCGTCGAACGCCATCGTCAGCCGCCGCTCCCGCTGCTGCGGCAGCGCCGCGAACCGCTCGCCGAGCCCCAGCTCGTCCAGCAGCCCCAGCGTGGAGGCGTGCACCGTGTCGCCGCGGAAGTCCCGCAGGAAGTCGGGGTACTTCTCCAGCACCGCCACCTCGACGCCCGACCGGGCCAGCAGCAGGCCGAGCACCATCCCGGCGGGCCCGCCACCGGCGACGACACAGGCGACCGAGGTCCTCGTGATCGATCCCATCCGATCCCTCCCATGGAGATAAGCGGGGAGAAACTCCCCATTTGCTCGGCACACTAACATAACCGGGGAAAGTGTCCACGGTTATGTCTGGAGAGGTCCTGTGAAAGAGCTGCGCGCCGATGCCCGCCGCAACCGCGAGCAGATCCTGCACGCGGCGCATCTGGCCTTCCTCGACCAGGGGCCCGACGCGCCGCTCGACCAGATCGCCACCCGTGCGGGCATCGGCAACGCCACGCTCTACCGCCACTTCCCTACCCGGGCCGACCTCATCCGTTCCGTGGTGGTGGACAACATGGCGCAGGTGGGCGCGCTCGCCACCGAGGTCCTGGCCGCCGGGCAGGCGGCCGGTGAGGCGCTGGCGGCGTTCGCGGCGGGCGTCGTCGAGCGGCGGATCGTCGCGATGCTGCCGATCCTCGGCGACCACGTCGAGCCGGGCCCCGAGTTCCACGAGGCGCGCGCACGCCTCCTGACCGCGCTCGACGCCCTGGTCGGCGCCGCCCGCGCGGAGGGCGCGCTGCGTGCCGACGTGAGCGCCGCCGACCTCGTCATGTTCCTCACCGTGCTGACCCGGCCGCTGCCGTCGGTGCCGCCCGCGCTCGACGACGCCGTACGCGCCCGCCTGCTGGCCACGCTCCTGGACGGCCTGCGCCCCGCCGCCGCCACCCCGCTGCCGGGCGTGCCGCTCAGCGCCGACCGCATCACCGCCGACCTGACCGCGGGCGGCCCCGGCCCGGACGCGTAGGCCGCGGGGCCTCGTCGAGGGGTGGCCTGTACGTGCTCATCGGCGGCGCGGGCTGCCTGCACGTGCTCATCGGGAGCGGGGGCTGCCTGTACGTGCTCATCGGGAGCGGGGGCTGCGTGCACGTGCTCATCGGGAGCGGGGGCTGCGTGCACGTGCTCATCGGGAGGCGGGGGCGACCTGCACGCGCCAGGTCCCCCGGTGGTCGAGGAAGGAGGCCAGGGACGAGGCGAGTTGCCTGGCATGCGCGGGGAAGCCGGCCTCCGCCGCCCGCCGTGCCGCCGCGAGCAGCACCAGGTGCTCGGCGGTGAACCACGTCCTGGCCTCGCTCCTGCCGGCCGGCGCCTCCGGCGTCACCAGCGGCAGGGCGGGGTCGAGGCCGGCGTCGGCGCCCTGGCCCGGCTTCAGCACCCGGCCGGCCTGGTGGGCGCTGTGCAGGTAGTGGTCGAGCAGGCGGTGCAGGGTCGTCCGCCGCTCGTCGCGGGTGTCCTGCGCGTCGCTCAGCTCGCACGCGTACGCGCGGAGCAGGCCGTGGAAGGCGAACCGGCCGGGGACGCGCTCGCTCAGCATGTTCGTCCTGGCCAGCTCGGCCACCAGCGGCCGGACGTCATGCGGCGGCAGACCGGCCAGGCTGGCGGCGGCGGCCTGGCTGAAGTCCGGGCCCGGATGCAGCCCCAGCAGCCGGAACAGGCGGGCGGCCGGTGGGGTGAGCCGGCCGTAGGAGCAGGAGAACACCGCCCGCACGTTCGTGGCCTGCTCGCCGCCGTCGAACGGGTCCAGGCGCGCACGCGCGCCGCGCAGCTCCGCGGCCAGGGCGGCGAACGGCAGGCGCGGGCTGGTGAGGGCGCGGGCGATGGCGATGGACAGGGCGAGCGGCAGGCGGCCGCAGTACGCGACGATCTCGTCCACGGCCGCGGTCTCGCCGGCTGATCGGTGTTCGTCCACGGGCACGGTCTCGCCGGCTGATCCGTGCTCGTCCCCGGCCGTGGCCTCGCCGGCTGATCGGTGCTCGGCCCCGTTCGCGGTGCCGTCCGGCGCCGTGGTCGCGGCCGGGCCTCGAACCGCCGCGCGGCGGGCGCCGGATCGAGGGCTGCGGGGCTGGAGGATGCCCGGTTGGAACGTTCCGGGCAGGCGGATCCCGGAGCGGCGGGTCAGCAGGAGACGCGCCGCCTCCTTCGGCAGCAGGTCCACTGTGAACGCGTGCGCTCCCTCGGCCGCCACCAGGCCGGTGAGCTGGTCCCGGCTGGTCACGACGACGAGACAGCCGGGCGCGCCGGGCAGCAGGGGGCGGACCTGCTCGGCGTCCCGGGCGTTGTCGAGCACGATCAGCATCCGGCGGCCCGCGAGCAGGCTGCGCATGAGCGCGGCCCGCGCGTGCAAACCCCCGGGGACCTGGTCCGGCCTGACCGCGAACGCGTGGAGGACCTCCTGGATCGCCTCCGCCGCCTCCATCGCCGTCCCCGTCGGGTCGAATCCCCGCAGGTTCACGTACAACTGACCGTCGGGGAACCGGTCCCGGATCCGGTGCGCCCAGTGGATCGCCAGGGCGGTCTTCCCCACGCCCGCCATGCCGGTGAGCACCACGGCCGCGCTCAGGTTCCGGTCATCGGCCAGCAGCGCATCGAGCCGCTCCAGCTCCGCCTCCCGGCCGACGAACTGCGGCACCCCGTGGGGGAGCTGCGCCGGCGTCGGCCAGTGCCGCAGCGCACCCGCCGCGGCCCGCCGCCCCCGCCCGGCCGCCGAGCCGCCAGCCGCCGCTGAGCCGCCTGCCTTCGCGCTGCCCGCCGCCGCCCGGCCACGTGCCGCCTCGCCACGTGCCGCCTCGCCACGCGCCGCCGAGCGGCGTGATGCCGCCGGGCCGCCCGCTGCGGCGTCGCGTGGTCCGCAACCGTCCGGTTCCTCATCCTTCGCTGGTGAGGCGTGTGCGGGTGGTGGTGAGGCCGGGCGGGGCGGCGTGAGGGAGGGGAAGGACGCCGGTGCGGAGGGGCAGGTCATGAGGTCGGGGTCGGCGGCGAGGATGCGCTGGTGGAGGGTTTGGAGCTGGGCCGATGGCTCGACGCCGAGCTCCTCGCGCAGCCGCCCCCGGGCGTCACGGAAGGCGGCCAGCGCCTCCGCCTGGCGCCCGGACCGGTACAGGGCCAGCATGAGCAGGGCGTGCAGCCGCTCGCGCAGCGGATGGTGGGCCACGAGCCAGCGCAGCTCGGCGACGAGGTCGGCATGACCGCCCAGAGTCATGTCC
The DNA here is from genome assembly GCF_040656115.1 of Nonomuraea sp. NPDC050202. Taxonomy (NCBI): domain Bacteria; kingdom Bacillati; phylum Actinomycetota; class Actinomycetes; order Streptosporangiales; family Streptosporangiaceae; genus Nonomuraea; species Nonomuraea sp. NPDC050202. Next base: position 15,262 of record NZ_JBFALF010000015.1, read on the forward strand.
CCGTTCATGTCCACCTCCATGCTCTCCTCGATCGCGCCGATCCGCCGCTCGGCGAGCTGATCCCGCACCATGTCGAGGAACGGGCTGCCCAGACCGTCGCAGACCGGTCCCCGCCACAGGCGCAGTGCCGTGTGGAACGCCTGCGAGGCCCCCTTCAGATCTCCGGCGGCGTGCGCCTCCCTGGCACGGCGGACCTCCCGCTCGAACACCTCCAGGTCCAGCCCTCCCGGGGACACACGCAGCACGTACCCGGCCTCCGTCCAGGTCAGCGGGCCGGACGGCACGCCACCGCGCCGCCGACCCGGCTCCAGCCCCGCGCGCAGGCTGGACACGTGCTTCTGCAGCAGGTTCACGGCGTACGCGGGCACGTTCGCGCCCCACAGCTCGTCGATCAGCTTGTCGCGGCTCACCGGGCGGTTGGCGTGCAGCAGCAGGACCGCCAGAAGGGTCCGCCGCCGCCCCGAGCCCAGGGCCAGGCCGGTCCGCGCACGCCACGCGCGCAGCGGCCCCAGCACCTCGAACCGGACATCCTCTCCATGCTCTTCGGGCATCCCGCCTCCTCAGAAGTAACACGAGTGTTGCTGTCCGCGAGGTGTGGCCGGACCGCCCCGGGCTTGATCCGCCGGGGACGCCCCCTCATTCGTCGTCCAGCCGGACAGGGATGACGCGGACGGGTCCGAGTTCATGACAAATCGGGAAATCTCCGTGTCCAGTGTCCCGTTCCAGCGCCCCCTCCAACGATGTCCCAGGCGATCGACCGGCACCAGGTCCAGTACTCGTTCCAGGGCCGCGGCCAGCGTGACGTCCATGGGCAGGTCCAGCGCCCCGTCCAGCCCCCACGACGAAGCTTCGGTGGCAGCGGAACGGATCCAGCCATCACGGCAACGGAGGGGAGCCGGACAGTGTCCAAGGTCGCGAGGTCTTCGGGAGTCATGGACACGGGTTCCGTACCGGCAGCCCGCCCGGCGGCACGGAGGGACGACGTACGGGAACTGCTCGGCGGACGCGAGGTCGCCGACCCGTACCGGTGGCTGGAGGACCCGGACACGCCCGAGACCCGCGACTGGCTGGCGGCGCAGGCCGACCTGTTCGCCAGGGCGAGGGACGGCTGGCCGGCCGGCGGCTGGTTCCGCGAGCTGCGGCACCTGACCTCGTTCGAGCGGCTGTCCGTGCCCCAGTGGCGCGGCGGGCGGGCCTTCTACACCTGCCTGCGGCCCGGCGCGGAGCACCACAGGCTCATGGTCCGCGACGCCGGGGGCGACCGCGCCCTGTTCGAGCCGGACAGCGCGGATCCGGAGCGCCGTACGGTGCTGGGCTACTGGTCCGCCTCCACCGACGGCCGGCTGATGGCCTACCAGACCGCGGTGGGCGGCTCCGAGCGGTTCACGCTGCGGGTGCTCGACGTGGAGACCGGGGCGGACGTGGACGAGCCCATCGCCGGCTGCCGCTACTCCGCGGTCGCGTGGGTGCCGGGCCAGGACGCGTTCTACTACACGCGGTACGACGAGCGGTCCGGCGCGCGGATCCACCTGCACCGGGTGGGGCAGCCCACCGGAGCGGACCCGGTGATCTTCGGCGCGGGCTCCGACCGTACCGCCGAGCTGGACGCGCTGGTGGGGGCGGACGGGCGGCTGCTGGTCGTCCAGGTGGCCTCCGGACTGTCGGCGGCCAACGAGGTGTGGGTGGCCGTCCTGCGCGAGGGCTCGATCGAGCAGCCCGGCCTGCGCAGGCTGCCGCTGCTGGAGGACGGCTGGACCTCCGCCTGGCCGGCGCCCGACGGCCGCCTGTACCTGCTGACCGACGCCGGCGCGCCCCGCGGCCGCCTCCTCGTGGCCGGCCCGTCGGCAGACGGCCCGCCGGAAGACGCCTCGCTGGAAGACGCCTCGCTGGAAGACGCCTCGCCGGCAGACGGCCCGCCGGTAGACGGCGCGCCGGAAGACGGCGTGCTCACCCCGCGCCTGCTGATCCCCGAGGACCCCGAGGCGGTGCTCGACGGGTTCGCGGTGCTCGACGGGCTGCTGCTGGTCCACTGGACGGTCGCCGGGCGCGGCGCCGTGACCCGTCACGACCCGGCCACCGGACGGCTCCTGGGCCAGGTCGAGCTCCCCGGCCCCGGCATCGTCGCCGAGCTGGCCCCCGGCGGGCAGGGCGGCGAGGCCTGGTACGAGTACTCCGACCGCGTCACCCCCGAGACCGTCTACCGCTACGAGGCCCGCACCGGCTCCAGCACGCCATGGCGCCGCCACCCCGCCCCGGTCACCCCGCCGGTGATCGCGTCCGAGACGGTCTGCACCGCTCCCGACGCCACCCCCGTACGGATCCTCCTGCTCGCCCCGGCCTGGCACAGGGCAGGGCCGCTGCCCACGATCCTGGAGGGGTACGGCGCGTTCGGGGAGCCGCGCATCGCCGACTACTACGCCGCGGCCCTGGCCTGGGCAGGGCGGGGCGGCCTGTTTGCGGTCGCCTGCGTGCGCGGCGGCGGCGAGGGCGGCGAGGCCTGGCACCACGCGGGCCGCCGCGAGCACAAGCAGCGCGGCATCGACGACTTCATCGCCGCGGCCGACCATCTGGTCACGGCCGGGCACACCACCCGCGACAGCCTGGGCGCGTTCGGGACCAGCGCGGGCGGCCTGCTCGCGGGCGCCGCGATGACGCAGCGTCCGGACCTGTTCGCCGCCGTCGCCTGCACGGCGCCGCTCCTCGACATGGCCCGCTACGAGCTCACCGGGCTCGGCGAGTACTGGCGCGAGGAGTTCGGCAGCCGCGAGGACCCGGACGAGCTCGGCTGGCTGCTCGGCTACTCGCCCTACCACCGGGTCGTGCCCGGTACCCCGTACCCGGCCGTCCTGCTGTCGGCCTTTGGAGAGGACACCCGCGTCGACCCCCTGCACGCGCGGAAGATGACCGCCGCGCTGCAGTTCGCCACCACCTCGCCGCGCCCGGTGCTGCTGCGCCACGAGGCGGGCGCGGGGCACGGCGAGCGGGGACGCACCGGCCGGTTGTCCTACTTCGCAGACGTGCTCGCGTTCTTCGCCCACCAGCTGGGACTCGCGAGCATCACCCCGACCGAACCGAGAGGAGGTGAACTTCCATGATCAAGAAGTCGACCAAGCGGTACAGCGTCGCCGGTGGTACCCAGAAGGGCTGATTCCGTTGCAGGTGGGGCGTCCTCAGGGGCGCCCCACCCCCGGGGCCGATCATTGAAGGAATGCCATGACACATCCCGTGCTCAAGACGAGCATCCCCTACTTCATCGCCGACGGGTCGGTGCACTTCAGACTGTGCGGCGAACTCACCTCGCTGGAGGATGCCGACGGCCGGGTCAGCAGGCTGCTGTCCTTGCTGGACGGCACGCGGACCCCTGAGGAGGTCCACCGCGACCTGCACGCCGTGCACCCCGACGTGACGGCGGACGACGTCCTGGAGGCGATCGACGAGCTCGACGGGCTCCGGCTGATCCAGAGCGCGGACGACGCCGGCGAGGACTTCGACCGGCTCGCCCGCGAGCGCTGGTCGAACAACCTCGGCTTCTTCGAGACCTACGCCTCGCTGAACGCCTCCAAGTACGACTTCCAGCGCCGCATCCGCGACGCCCGCGTCGCCGTGCTCGGCGTCGGCGGGATCGGCAGCCACGCGCTGATCGACCTGGTCGCCATCGGCTTCGAGGACATCCGGATCGTCGACTTCGACCGGATCGAGCTGTCGAACTTCAACCGGCAGATCCTCTACGGCGAGCCGTACGTGGGCAGGGTCAAGGTGGAGGTGGCCGCCGAGCGGGCGCGCGCCCTCAACAGCGCCGTGCGGATCGACCCGGTGCAGCGCAAGCTGATGTCCGGCGACGACGTGTACGAGGTCGTCCGCGACCGCGACATCGTCATCGCCGTGGTCGACCGCCCCAAGGTGCACATCGCCCACTGGCTCAACGAGGGCTGCGTACGGGCCGGCACGGCGCTCATCATGGGCGGCGTGGACACCCAGCGCGCCCTGCACTACACGATCGTGCCCGGGGTGTCCGGCTGCATCGAATGCTGGTACGAGCAGGTGCGCGGCAACGACCCCACCTCGCTGGCCGTGATGAACGTGCTGGACGACATCGACAGGGAGGGCGGGACGTTCGGCGAGGACACCGCCGCCTTCAACGGCCTGGTGCTGTTCGGCGCGGGTTTCCTGGTCGCCGAGATGGTCCGGATCGCCAGCCGGGTCTGCCCGCCGCTGTCGGTGGGCCGGATGCTGGAGATGACCTTCCACGACCCCCGCCTGCGCGAGGCCGAGACGTGGAAGCGCGACCCGCGCTGCGCGGTGTGCGGCGACGCCCGGCCGAAGCCGAGCCTGGAGTGGCTCGCCGGCGACCTCGGGCCGCTGCCCCTGTGAAACCGCTCGCGCCGCCCGGCCCGCGGCCCGGGGCCGCGAGCCGCCACTCCCAGCGGAACCTGGAAGGAGTTGAACACCATGATCAAGAAGTCGACGAAGCGCTACAGCATCGCCGGTGGCACGCAGAAGGCCTGATTCCGCCACCAGGTGGGGCGCCTCCGGGGCGCCCCACCCTCGCCTGGAGACGTTCCGCGCGGTTACCGTCGCCCGTGAAACCCCTGTCAGCCCGTGGGAGGACCCTGCCATGGCACGCTTGTTGTCACGCACGCCCTCCGGCCCGGGGGGCATCCGGCTGCGCAGCGCGTTCCTCGTCTCGTCGGTCGGCGACTGGATCTACCGGTTCGCCGCGCCCACCCTGATCCTGCAGATCACCGGGTCCGCGCTGTCGGCGGCGCTGGCGTACGTGCTGGAGTTCATCCCCTACATCGTGGTCGGGCTGGTCGCGGGGGTCATCGCGGACCGGTGGGACCGCCGCAGGATCCTCATCATCTGTGACTGCCTGTCCTTCGCGATCGCGCTCGTGATCGTGTTCGTGGCCGCGGCGGACCGGCCGTCGGTGGCGCTGCTCTACCTGTGCGCCTTCCTGCTGGCCAGCGTGCGGCCCTTCTACTTCCCCGCCTTCCAGGGCTTCGTCGTCGACACCGTGCCGAAGGAGCGGCTGTCCAGGATCAACGCCTGGACGCAGACCGTCGACAGCTCGCTCGCCTTCGTCGGGCCCGTCGTGGGCACCGCCTTCATCGCGGCCCTGGGCGTGCCGCTGGCCACGCTGGTCAACGCGCTGACGTTCGCGATCTCGGCGCTGCTCATCCTCCAGATCGCGAACGTGCACACGCGGGTGGCGCCCGCGGGCGGCGTGCGCGCCGAGCTGTCGGGCGTGGGCAGGGACTTCCTGCAGGGCCTGCGCATCCTCCGCTCGATCAGGCCGATCTGGTGGGGCACCCTGCTCATGGCCGCCGCGAACTTCGCCGGCTTCGTCGTCGAAGGCAACCTCGTCTACCTCATCCTCGAGGTCGAACACCTGCCCGGCGTGGCCCTGGGCGTCGTGTTCGGCGCGCAGGGACTGGGCGCGGTGCTCGGCGCGCTGGTGGCGCCCCGGCTCATCGACCGCCATCCGACCGGGAGGCTGCTCGCGTACGGGATGGCGCTGTCGGCGCTGGCCATGGCCCTGCCCGTGGTCCTACCCGCCGTCTGGGTGATCGCGGCCGCCTGGGCCGTGGAGGGCGTGGCCACGTCGGTGATCGTGGTCTCCTGGTTCACCGCCCGCCAGACCGTCGTGCCCGCCGACGCCATCGGCCGCGTCGCCTCGGTGAGCAGGGCGGCGGCGTACGCGACCATCCCGGCCGGCGCCGTGGTCGGCGGGGCGGTCGTCGGCGGCGCGCTGGCCGCGTGGGGCGGGCCCGGGCGGATGCTGTTCCTGTGCGCGGCCCTGGTGCAGACGGCGGTCGCCGTCGGCACCGCCCTGTCACCGCTGCGGGACATCGACCAGGCCGCACCCGCGGCCACCACTTCGGGGGATACATGAGCGTCATCACCGCACCGGCCGCCACCGTCTGCCAGGAGGCGGAGTCGTTCCTGAGCCTGTGCGCCGAGGAGCTCGACTGGGACCGGGAGCGGCACGCGCGCCGCCGCGCGGCCGTCCTGGACGAGCTCGCCCGGACGGGCACCTACCGGCACACGCCCGCCGAACTGCTGCTCGGCGCGAAGCTCGCCTGGCGCAACCACACCCGGTGCATCGGCAAGCTGTACTGGAAGACGCTCATGGTCCGCGACTGCCGCAGGCTGCACCACCCCGACGCCATCGCCGCCGCCCTCACCACCCACCTGGTACGCGCCCACAACGGCGGCGCCGTCCGGCCGATCATCACCGTGTTCCCGCCCGACACGCCCGCCGCTCCCGGCCCGCGGATCGTCAGCCCCCAGCTCGTCCGGTACGCCGGCTACGAGCGGCAGGACGGCACCCGCCGCGGCGACCCCGCCAACGCGGGGCTGACCCGGCTGGCCCGCGAGCTGGGCTGGAGCGGCCAAGGCGGCGACTTCGACCGCCTGCCGGTGCTGATCCGCGACTCGCGCGGCCGTCTGACCCGGCACGACCTGCCCCACGACGCCTGCCCCGACGTGCCCATCACCCACCCGGACCATCCGTGGTTCGCCGAGCTGGGGCTGCGCTGGTACTCCTGCCCCACGGTGTCGGACATGCGTCTCGAGATCGGCGGCGTCACCTATCCCGCCGCGCCGTTCACCGGCTGGTACGTCGGCACCGAGATCGGCACCAGGAACTTCGGCGACTGCGACCGCTACGACCTGCTCCCGGTGGTCGCGCGGCGGCTCGGGCTCGACACGGGCGACGACCGTACGCTGTGGAAGGACCGCGCGCTGACGGAGCTGAACGTCGCGGTGCTCACCTCCTACGAGCGGGCCGGGGTGCGGATGCTCGACCACCACACGATGGCCGACCACTTCCACCGGTACGTGGGGGCGCGGCGGCGGGCGGGGGAGGAGGTGCACGCCGACTGGAGCTGGATCATCCCGCCCACGGCGGCCTCGGCCACGCCGGTCTTCCACGACTCCTACGATCCGGCCGTCGTCTCGCCCAACTTCTACCGTTAGCGGCACAGGGCCCGGTCTTGAAGAACGCTGTTCAGTTGTTTTCTGGCCGGCCGATCTCGTGCGGGGTACGCGATCGTGGCAAGTGACGCTCACTTCGTGACGTGGCCGACGCGGAAGAAGCCGTCCGGGTCGTAGGCGCGCTTGACCTCGCGCAGCCGCCCGTAGTCCGCCCCCGTGTACGCCGCCGCCGTCCGCGACGGGTCCGCCAGGAAGTTCAGGAACGTCCCGCCGTTCGCGTACGGCCGCAGCTCCTCGGCCAGCCCCGGCACCACGGTGTCCACGATCACCGAAAGCCTGGTGGAGCGGTGGCTCACCGGCCCGGCGTCCGGCCTCGGCCGGCTCATCGCGCCGCCCCAGTGCCTGATCTCGATCGTCTGCGCCTGCTCCGAGGCGCGCACCAGCGCGTCGACGACCTCGCCGGGCACGGTGTCGAACATGTCCATGTGCCGGTTCGGCGTCCCGCCCATGGCCGCGGCGGCGTAGGTGGTGGTCAGCGTCTCGTCCAGCAGCGCCGGCCCGGCCGCCAGGAACAGCGGCGCGAGCAGCCGCCGGGCCTCCTCGGCCGTCCCGGCGTGCAGGACCTTGAGCAGCACCACGTGCCTGCCGCGCACCGCCGCCGGCACCTGCTCGTCGTCGGGCATGCGCTTGAGCACGACCGCCGTGCTGATCTCGTCGGGGGCGTCGTCGATCCAGGTCCGGTACGCCTCCAGCGTCCGCGCCGCCGCCTCGATCGGGAAGTACACGAACCCCGCGTACACCTCCGGGACCGGGTAGAGCCGGAACTCCAGCGAGGTCACCACGCCGAACCCGCCACCGCCGCCCCGCAGCGCCCAGAACAGCTCGGGGTGGCTGTCGGGGCTCGCGGTCACGTGCCGGCCGTCCGCCAGCAGCACCTCGGCCCGCAGCACGCTGTCGGCCGCGAAGCCGTGCTTGCGGCCCAGCCACCCGAGGCCGCCGCCGAGCGTGTAACCGGTGACGCCGACCGACGGCGCCGAGCCCGACAGCGGCGCCAGGCCGAACGGCGCGGCGGCGGCGATCACCTCGCTCCAGCGCGCCCCCGCCCCCACGCGGGCGATCCGGCGGGCCGGGTCCACCAGCACCGACGCCATCGCGGAGGTCCTGACCAGGATGCCGCCGTCGCAGGGGGCGTGCGTGCCGTGCCCGGTGGCCTGGACCGCGAACGGGACCCCGTGGGTGCGGGCCGCCAGCAGCGCGATCCGGATGTCGGCGACGCTCTGCGCCTCGGCGATCAGCGCCGGGCGGGAGTCCACGGCCGGGTTCAGCGAGCGGCGGGCCTCGTCGTAGCCGGGCTCGCCCGGCAGGTGCACGGTCCCGGTGAATCCGGGGAGGCGGATCTCGTCCTGGATGCTGTACGGCTGGCTCATCTCTCTGGCCCTTCTCTGCTCTGCTCTGCTCTGTGATCTGAGATCAGAGTGCTGGAGGGCGCTTACGGTCGCGTTCCTGTCGCCTTACCGCCGCCCTTAAGGTCTCCAGGATCTTGCCGCCGGGCCGCTCGCACATCGGCCGGCCGTCGCCGCCCCGGCTACGCCGCCCGTTGTACGGGGCGGGGTCCGTACTCCACCAAGAGGACTTTTTGGTTAGGTAAGGCTAAGCTAATATGCCGACCATAAGGGCAAAGCTTGTCCCATGAGGAGAATCCATGGCCAATGTCCCGCGACGCACCCTTGTCGCCCTTGGTGCCGCCGCTCTGCTCGGCGTCAGTGCCTGTGGCGGGACCGCCTCGCCGTCCGCCTCCTCTCCCGGCGCACAGCCGTCCTCGCAGGCCGCCTCGCAGGGCCCGTGGACCTGGACCGACGACCGCGGCAAGAACATCTCCCTGCCGCAGCGCCCCCAGCGCGTCGTGGCCCAGTCGGCCGCCGCCGCCGCGCTGTGGGACTTCGGCGTGCGGCCGGTCGGGGTGTTCGGCCCGCACAAGCTCAAGGACGGCGGGCGCGACCCGGAGGTGGGCGAGGTCGACATCACGAAGGTGGAGTCGATCGGGAACGTGTGGGGCGAGTTCAACGTCGAGAAGTACGCCTCCCTCCAGCCGGACCTGCTGGTGTCGGGCATGTATCAGAAGGACGTGCTCTGGTACGTCCCCGAGCAGTCGCTCGCGACCGTCGACCAGATCGCCCCGACCGCCGGCGTGCAGCTCAGCGGCAAGCCCCTGGTGCGGATCATCGAGCAGTACGGCCGGCTCGCCGCCGCCCTCGGCGCCGACCTGAACGCGGCGCCCGTGGCCGAGGCCAAGAAGCGCTTCGAGGACGCCGGCGCCGCGCTGAAGGCACTCGCCGCCGCCAAGCCCGGCCTCAGCGTCATGATCGTCACGGGCACGCCCGAGTCGCTGTACGTGGCCTACCTGCCGGACCACCCCGACATCAAGTACTGGGGCGACGACCTGGGCCTCAAGATCGTCTACCCCGAGCGGCCGACGGAGAGCGAGGGCGGCTTCTGGGAGGTTCTGAGCTGGGAGAACGCCGACAAGTACCAGGCCGACGTGATCCTCGTGGACGCGCGCTCCCAGTCCATGAAGATCGAGGAGATGGCCAAGAAGCCCACCTGGGCCAAGCTGCCCGCCGTCAAGGCCGGCCAGCTCTACCCGTGGCACGCGGCCGAGCGCTACAGCTACCTCGGCTACGCCAAGGTCATGGAGGAGCTCAAGGCCAACCTGGACAAGTCGCGGGACGACGTCGTCAAGGAGTGACGGGCACGATCTCGGCCCTCGTCAGGGCGCCGTGCTCGATCGTGAGCAGGCCCAGCGTGCCGTGCGGCTGGCGGCGGCGGTCGGTGGGGGAGCCCGGGTTGAAGATCCGCAGGCCGCCGCCCGACTCGTCGAGCGGGATGTGCGAGTGGCCGAAGACCACCAGGTCCGCATGCGGGAACCGGCGCCGCATGCGGGCCAGCCGGCCCTTGGCCGGGCCGCTGTCGTGGATCATGCCGATCCGCAGCCCGTCCAGGGTCAGCTCCAGCGTCTCCGGAGCCACCACGTCGGGGCCGTCGTTGTTGCCCTTCACGACGTGGACGGGCGCGTACGCGGCCAGTTCGGCCAGCACCGAGGGCACGCAGACGTCTCCGGCGTGCAGGATGACGTCCGCGCCGCGCAGGTGCTCGGCCACCCGGGGCGGGCACGCGCGCCAGCGCCTGGGCGCGTGCGTGTCGGAGATCGCGACGACCTTCACCCGTCACTCATGCCCTCTCGCCGCGCCCCCTCACCTCGGGAGCCGCGCCCCCACACCTCGGCGGTCCCGCCCCCCACACCTCGGGATGCCGCGCCCCCGCACCTAGGCGGTCCCGCCCCCTCGCGTGGGGAGCCGAGCGCTCTCACCTCGGGATCGGCAGTTCCCGCAGCGGATCGCCCCCGTCGATGAACAGCCTGGCCCCTACCCTGGTCGCCAGGGCGACGCGCTGGAGCAGGCGCTGCCCGGCCTCGGGATGCCGGCCGTCGAGCGCGCCGACGCGGACGGCGAACACCAGGTCGTACGGCTCCTCGCCGGGCAGCAGGACGAAGTCCTCGCCCGCGACCTGGCGGACGCTCATCCGGCCGGCGGCGATCTCGCCGGCCGCCGCCGCCCGCGCCTGCGCGATCGCGGTGGCGGACCTGTCGATGGCCAGGATGTGCCCGGCGCCGAGCCGGGCCGCCACCGCCCGGGCGGCGGCCCCCGGACCGCATCCGATCTCCAGGACACGGAAGTGCGGCTCCAGGGGGAGCGCGTCCACGATCGCGGCGAGGCGGGGCGACAGGCGGGTCGGCATGCTCAGCAGGATAGGCCGCGACCGGAGAACCCCGGAATCGCTAGGCTACTGTCATGATCACAGTCGTCGACTACGACCCCGCATGGCCCGAGCGGTTCGAGGCGCTGCGCGAGGAGTACGCCGCCGCGTTACGGGCCGCGGCCGTGCCGGTGATCTCCATCGAACACGTCGGCAGCACCTCGGTGCCCGGCCTGGCCGCCAAGCCCGTCATCGACTGCGACATCGTGGTGGCCGAGCCCGATGTCCAGGCCGCCGGAGACGTCCTGATCGGCCTGGGTTTCTCGCCGCTGGGCGAGCTGGGCATCCCCCTGCGGTGGGCGTTCAGGGAGCCCGCGCGGCTGGCCGCGACCAACACCTATGTCATCGTCGAGGGGTCCCTGTCGCTGCGCAACCACCGCGCTGTCAGGGACACGCTGCGAGCCGATCCGGAGCTTCGCGACCGGTACGCCGCGGTGAAGAAGCGCGTCGGCGCGACGGCCGCCGACTTGCTCGCGTACGGCCGGGGCAAGAACGCGATGGTGCAGGAGATCCTCGCCGCGGCCGGTCTGACGGAGGCCGAACGGGCCTCGATCGACGGCAACCAGGTGCCGTCGGCCGAGGAGGTGCCCAGGTGAGGTTCGCGGGGTGCGCCGCGGCCGGCTGAACGAGCCGGAGCAGGCGATGATCCGTCGGGGCGGGAGCCGGTCCCGCGCCGATCAGCCGGCGTACAGTTCCTCCAGCCACGCCCGCCACCGCGGCCCCTGGTCCGCCCCGCCCTCGAACAGCAGATGCGAGGCGATCATGGACCCGCCGAATCCCTGCAGGAACCGGTACATGCCGTCACCCGATCGGAGGCCGAGCGTCTGGGAGTTGCGGTGGTACACGACCCCCTCGACCCCGCCGGCCCTGGCCCGATCGCCCACCTCGGGCGCCCCGCCGAGCGCGGCGTACAGCCGCTCCCACGCGACCGCCCAGTCGGCGACCGGCGGCCCGAACTCCGTGAGCGGCGTCGCCACCCGCCCCGCGAAGTGGCCGAGGTACTCCACCAGCGTCGCGAAGTACATCTCCAGGCCCTCGGACATGGCCTCGAACTCGTCCTGCCAGTCGTCCCCGGGCAGGAACCCGCTGGTCACCATGCGGACGAGCGTGCTGCCCCGCTCCCGCCCCTCGATCATGAACTCGTAGGCCACGAACCTTCCGTCGCCGGCCTTGTCGCTGGAGTGGGCGAAGCGCCGGAGCGGCTCGGCGGCCGTGACGGCGGACGGCGGCAGCTCGAACCGGCCGAACGCGGTGCGAACGACCCCCTCGGCCACCTCGGTGCGCCCCATGAACCACGAGTCGATGCCCGGCCCCGTCGAGATGGCCTCCCAGACCTCCTCCGGGGTGGCCTCGACCATGGCCTCCAGCGGCATCTCGAAGTCGCGGCCCACCTCAGCGCTCCCTCTTCGCGGTCACGGAGGGGTGGACCGCCACGACCAGCCGGTGATCGCGCCCACCCTCAGCGGACTCGTCATGATATTTGCTGACCAGGGAGGTCACGCACTGGGCCAGCTCCTCGGCGAACGCCGCCCGGTCCGCCGCCGACGCGAAGCGCACCTCGCCGTCGATGGCGAACGTCGCCACCCGCTTCTGCGCCTTCGCGGCCCCGGTGATCAGGGTGCCGACATCCCGTACGAGCTGCGCCGCCAGCGCCAGCAACCAGCGGGCCGACAGCCGGTCGGGCGACCTGGCGGGGTCGGGCTGCACCGAGGCCAGCGCGGTGGGGGAGATCACGAACGAGGCCGCCGTGGCCTGCATCACGCGCTCGGTGACGTTGCCCTTCCTGCGCTCCTCGACCAGCTCCACCAGGCCGTGCCGCTCCAGCGTGCGCAGGTGGTAGTTGACCTTCTGCCTGGCCAGGCCGACCTTGGCCGCCAGCGAGGTCGCCGAGCCCGGCTCCACCAGCTCGGCCAGGAGTCTCGACCGCATGGGGTCGAGCGACGCCTCGGCGGCCGCGGGGTCCTCGATCACCGCCACTTCGTGCATGGTCAAACGATCGCACCGACAAAAATCATTGTCAAGACAGGCGAGTCGCCCGGTCCTCCAGGTAGCGCCGCTCGGGCAGGCTGGTGGTCAGCCTCGCCGCCTCCCGGTACGCGGCCACGGCCCCCTCCGCGTCGCCGTCCATCTCCAGCAGGTGCGCCCGTACGGCCGCCAACCGGTGGTGCCCGGCCATCCGGTCGTCGGCGGCCAGCTCGTCGAGCAGGCCGAGCCCGGCGCGCGGCCCCTGCACCATGGCCGTGGCCACCGCCTGGTTGAGCCTGACCACCGGATTGTCCTCGACGCCGGACAGCACCCCGTACAGCGCCAGGATCTGCGGCCAGTCCGTCTCCCCGGCGGTGGCCGCCTCGTCGTGCACGGCCGCGATGGCCGCCTGGAGCTGGTACGGCCCGAGCGCCGTCGTGGACAGGGCCTTGGTGACCAGCTCCACGCCCTCCGCGATCAGCCGCCGGTCCCACAGGCTCCTGTCCTGCTCGGCCAGCGGGATCAGCCGCCCGTCGCGGTCCGTACGCGCGGGGCGGCGCGCCTCGGTGAGCAGCATGAGCGCCAGCAGCCCCATGATCTCCCCGTCGTCGGGCAGCAGCCGCAGCACCGCCCTGGTCAGCCGGATCGCCTCACCCGTCAGCTCCGCCCTGTGCAGCTCGGGCCCCGAGGTGGCGGTGTAACCCTCGTTGAAGATCAGGTACAGCACGTGCAGCACCACCCGCAGCCGGTCGCCGCGCTCGGCCTCCGGCGGCATCCTGAACTCCGCCCCCTTGGCCTTGATCCGCTGCTTGGCCCGGCTGATGCGCTGCCCCATCGTCGCCTCCGGCACCAGGAACGCGCTGGCGATCTGCGCCGTCGTCAGCCCGCCCACGGCCCGCAGCGTCAGCGCGAGCTGCGAGGCCTCCGACAGCGACGGATGGCAGCACAGGAACAGCAGTGTCAGCGTGTCGTCCCGGTCCCCGGACCGCTCCTCGCCCGGCGCCGGGGCCACGAGCTCGTCGGCCGCCACGGTGACCGCCACGCTCTCCTCGCGGCGCCGGCGCGCGTGCTCGCTGCGAATCTGGTCGATGACCCGGCGCGCGGCCACGGTCACCAGCCAGCCGCGCGGGTTGTCCGGCACGCCGTCCCTCGGCCACTGCACGGAGGCGTCGAGCAGCGCCTCCTGCACGGCGTCCTCGCACATGTCGAACTGCTCGTAGCGCCGCACGAGCGTGCCGAGCACCTGCGGCGCCAGCTCCCGCAGCAGCCCCTCGACGGCGACCGGCATCAGCCCGCCACCTCGTCGGTGTAGATCACCAGCATGTACGTCACCTCCCCCATCCTAGGGGTGCCCCACCATCCGGACATCAGGGAAATACCAGCTCAGCGGCCCGGATGGGCGATCGCCTCCGGCATCCTCGGCAAGGTCCCCTAGGCTCGTACCGTGCGAAACCCTGATCTGCACGCCATCGCCGGCCGGCTGGTCGAGGTGCCCGGCGTGGTGGCCGTCGCTCTAGGAGGCAGCCGCGCCCGCGGCACGCATCGGCCCGACAGCGACATCGACCTCGGCCTCTACTACCGCGGCCGGCTCGACGTGGCCGGGCTGCGCGCGCTCGCGCGGGAGGTGACGGGCGAGGACACCGACGTGACCGAGCCCGGCGGCTGGGGCCCGTGGGTGGACGGCGGCGGCTGGCTCACCGTTGACGGCCTGCGGGTGGACTGGATCTACCGCGACCTCGACCGCGTGCACCGGATCTGGCGGGACTGCCGGGACGGCCGCTACGAGATCGGCGTCCAGGCCGGCCACCCGCTGGGCTTCTACTCCCACGCCTACGCCGGGGAGGTGGCGCTCTGCCAGGTGCTCGCCGATCCGGCCGGCGAGCTCGCCGCGCTGCGGCAGGAGGCCGCGCACTACCCGCCGGCCCTGCGGAAGGCGCTGGTCGCAGGGCTGTGGGAGTGCGACTTCGCGCTGATGACGGCCCGGTACGGGGCAGCCGGACGGGACCCGGCGTACGCGGCGGGGGCGCTGTTCCGCGCGATCGGCGTGGCCTGCCACGCGCTGCACGCCGCCGACGGGGCCTGGTTGATCAACGAGAAGGGCATGGTCGCCGCCGCCGACCGGCTGCCGTCGGCCCCGAAGGGGTTCGGGCAACGGGCGCAGGCGCTGCTCGCGGGCGTAGGGAGCACGCCGGAGGAGATCACCCGCACCATCGACGCGGCGGCCGAGCTGGTCGCCGACGTCCGCGCCGCCTGCGGCGCCTGAAGCCGGCGATCAGGCCGGGCACTCGGGCGGCCACTTGAGCACGGAGAACTCCAGCCGCAGCGAAGCGTCCGCGGGAAGGGCGATCGCCCGGGCCCACGGGTCGGTCGCCCAGCAGGCGGGCAGCAGGAAGTACCGCTGGTTGGAATGGAGCAGCAGGTGCAGGCCGGTGTACCGGTAGCGGTACAGCGCCCCGGGGTCCGGCAGCGGGGTCTCCGCGATCCCGAGCCCCTCCAGATGCAGCCGCCGCGGCGCGTAGATCACCGTGCTGGGCAGCGCTCCCGGATCCGAGCGGTACTCGTGGGCCGCCTCCATTCCCTGCCGCTGTGCGAGCTCGCTGACCGTCCACAGCAGCAGGATCAGGAGGAGCACCACGCAGAGGGTGCGCTGGAGGGCCTGCTCGGCGGGGGAGACGACGGAGCGCGTACTGACCCTCTGGTACAGGGAGAGGCCGTAGACGAGCACGAAGACGCCGAGCCCCAGGCAGAAGGGCACGGCGTAGGACGGCAAGCTCAGCCGGCCGTTCATGGCCGCCAGTCCCGCGACGACGCTCGCGACCCCGAGCACGGCCAGGACCACGATCGCCCGCTGCACGGCGGTACGGTGCCTGCTCGCGGACCGGACCACCCACCCGTGCACCAGCGGCGCGATCATGGCCAGCACCAGGAGCAGGATCAGCGGTTCTATCGTCAGGGTGACGCTGCGCAGCACGTAGTCCTGGAAGGACAGGCCCAGCATGCTCTGGTCCACGCCGAGTTGCCCGTACATGGTGTTGGCGCGCACCGCCCCGAAGTACATCATGATCGCCGCGACGAAGGTGGTCGGCGTCACGACGTGCGCCAGGACGGCCCACGCGCGGGTGAAGTCCTGGCCGGCGCCGCGGCCTTCGTCCGGGGACGTGCTCACGACTCGTCGGGGGCCGGGCCGTCGTCCTCCTGCGGGGTGGAGCCGTCTTCACCGGGTGTCCCGGCGGGGCCGCCGGTGTCCGTGGGGCCGGGGCCGGACCCCGTGGGCTCCACGGGCTGGGACGTGTGCTCGTTCGACGGATGCTCGCCGTCCGACGGGGACCCCTCGCCGGAGGGGGTTCCTCCGTCCGGCGAGGACTCGGTCGTGGCGGGCGGCGACGTGACGGTCGCGCACTCCGGCAGGATGGCCGGATCGGACGCCACCGAGCAGGCGTTCCTGAGGAACTCCGGCGGGATGCCGCCGCGCTTCTCGAGCTCGGCCCAGGCCTGCTTGGCGCTCTCGGCGTCGCCCACGGCCAGGGCGCTGGCCAGTTTCGATTGGCTGAGCATCCTCAGCATCGCCGGGCGCATCGGAGCGGGAATGTCTTCGGGGTGCTCCTCCACCTCGCGAATGGTCCGGCGCGCCCTCCGCCATTGTCCCTGGTTGGCCTGTGCCGCCGCTTGGCACACCTTCGCGACCGCCTTCTCTCCGGCGGTGCCGCCGCCGGTCGCCACCCGGCCCATCCTCTGCTCCGCACCCGCGAAGTCGCGCTCCTTGAGCATCTTCTGGCAGTCCAGCCCCACCTTGGCCGTGGCTTCGGGGAGGTCCCCGCTGCCTTCGGTCGGGAGTTCGTCGTCCGGGGTGATGATCGGCCGTGCCTGTGCCGGTGTCTGTGTCTGTGTCTGTCCGGGAGCGCCTGGTCCCGCCTGTCCTGCCCCGCCCTGGCCGTCCGCGCAGCCGCCCGCCAGTACTGCGGCGGCGGCGAACGCGGTCGCCACGGCCGGCCAGGTCCTCTTCACCGTTCCCCCGAGAGCTCGCCGCCATCAGGCCAGGTCGTACCGCGCCGGGGCATGACCTACGCACGTGGAACGCGCCGATAATCAATTCCTGGGGAATCCTTGGCATGAAACATCAGATGTCTGAGGACCTGATAAGTTGGGGTGCATGACCGTAGTCTCGCGCCCCGCCGACAGCGGCCCCGTGTTGCGGGCCGACGCCGTGGAGCTCGTCCGCGACGGGCGCCACCTGCTGCGCGCCATCTCGCTCACCGTGCACCCCGGCGAGCACTGGGCGCTGCTCGGGGCGAACGGCGCCGGCAAGAGCACCCTGCTCAGCCTGCTGGGCGCCGTGACCCATCCCAGCCGTGGCGTGGTCGAGGTGCTCGGGCGCACCATGGGCCGGGTGGACGTGCGCGAGCTGCGCTCGTACCTGGGGCACGTCAACCCCCGCCACACCCCTGACGGGCCGCTGCGGGCCCGGGACGTGGTGCTGACCGGGCTGACCAACACCGCCGCGCCCGTGCCCCGCTGGACGCCCACCGCGCAGGAGAGCGACCGGGCCGACCGGCTGATCGCCATGCTCGGCATGAGCCACCGGGCGCAGGCCACGTGGGCCACCCTCTCCCAGGGCGAGCGGGGCCGCGCCCTCATCGCCAGGGCGCTCATGCCGCAGCCCCGGCTGCTGCTGCTCGACGAGCCGGCGACCGGGCTCGACCTGGCCGCCCGCGAGCAGCTGCTGGCCAGCATCGACGCGCTGCGCGCCCGGCACCCCTCGCTGGCCACCGTGCTGGTCACGCACCACCTGGAGGAGCTGCCCGCCACCACCACGCACGCCATGCTGCTGCGCGACGGCCGCCGCCTGGCCGCCGGGCCGGTCGCGGACGTGCTGACCAGCGAGCTGGTCAGCGCCTGCTTCGAGCATCCGGTCCGCCTGGTCCGCAGCGACGACGGCCGCTGGGCCGCCCGCGCCGAGCCCGTCCCCATGAGCGTTCCCGTGTGAGCCGCCGGGCCGCCCGCGCCGAACCTGTTCCCATGAGCGCCCCCGTGTGAGCCGCCGGGCCGCGGGCGTGAGCGTCCCGAGCCCGGTCAGGCTCTGAGGAGCCGGGCGGACGGCGTGGCGGGCGCCCGGGGCCGTCCCACCCGCGCCACGTGCAGCAGCGTGCGGGGATCCGCCACGCCGAGGCGCCGCGCCAGCTCCCGCCGGGTCCCCTCGCAGTCGATGATCTGGCTCAGCGGGTGCGTCGTGTACCCGAGCTCCGACAGCGTCAGCCAGTGCCGCATCAGCAGCCGCCCCGCCTCCACCTCCTCGTCCACCGGCCCGACCAGGACGAGCACGTCCCCGTCGTAGTCCAGCAGCCCTCGCGACGCCCCGGCCAGTACCCGGGGCAGGCCTAGCCGCCGCAGCGCCGGGTAGAGGGCGAGCGAGGCCCGCAGCGCGAGCGCCTCCACCTTGGTCAGCGCCAGCGCCCGGTCGCTGAGGCCGTCGAGGAAGTAGCGGCGGTGCCGCCGGGTCAGCCGCAGCCAGGCCCGCAGCTCCCGCGTCACCTCCCGGTCCCCGAACTGGTGCAGGTCCGCGGCGTGCAGCAGGTCCGCCAGGTCGCGGCAGGGCAGCCGGCGCGTCCCCTCCAGCGCGCCGGCCACCTCGTCCGGGAGCCGCCCCGCGTGGTACTCGCCGCGGTTGGCGCCCCGGGCCCGCACGTCCGCCGTGGTGAAGGGCGTCCTGTACGGCTCCTCGGCCCCGTACAGGAAGCCCACCCGCAGCGGCCCCGGGTCGGGCCGGTAGGCGACGGACAGGCCCGCGTCCGCGCACACGATCAGGCAGCACTCGACGAACGCCCCCAGGCTGAGCCGCAGGTCACGCCCCGTGGGGTCGCTGATGGGCAGCGCCCTGGCCGGGTCCCAGCCGACGGCTGCCTGGCCGTCGGCGTAGGTGAGCGTCCACGGCTGCGTGTTGTGCGCGCTGGGCGCGCGCCAGAAGTCGGGCTCCAGCGCCCGGAGCTGTCTCACGCGAGCTCCTTGTCATAGAAGGTGTAGCCGTGCAGCGGCCGCCCGCCCATCGCGACGTACTGGGCGGCCGAGCCGGGGTTGTCGCGCTCCACGTACGTGCTGCGCAGCGTGTGGTAGCCGCCCCGCCGCAGCCCGTCGTGTAGCTCCCCTGACAGCAGCCGCATGTAGCCGTGCCCCTGCTCGTCCGGGACCGTGCCCTTGATGATGAGCACGGCCTCGCGGCGGTAGCGGGAGCGGGTGGCGAGCAGCCGGAGCTGGTGGACGAGGTGCAGGTTCCCGCGAATGCCCGCGATGAAGCGGGAGATGTCGGGCAGGCACAGCACGAACGCGATGGGCCGTCCCGCCTTCGTCAGGTACAGCAGCAGCGCCTCGTCCAGCAGGTACGCCAGCCCGTCCGTCTGCTCGGCGAGCTGCTCGGCGGAGATCTCGGTGTAGTAGCCGAGCTGCGCGAAGCTGGTATTCAGCATCTCCCGCAGGATCGGCAGCTGCTCGCGCACCCGGCGCCGGTCCCCGCGGTGCACCCGCAGCTCCTCGGCGCGGACCCGCGCGTCGTCGAAGGCGAACACCGGCTCCTGCGGCACCGGGCAGATCCAGGTGTCGGACTCGAACCGGCGGCTGAACCCGCACGCCTCGTAGGCGGCCGGATAGTACGGCCGGTTCCAGGCGCTGTCGATGAACCCGCGCTCCCCGAACCCGGAGGTGATCACCCCGCCCGCCTGGTTGGGCAGCAGCGACACCGGCCCGAACGCCGCCTTCCTGCCCGCCGCGGCCCCGGCCGCGCAGATCGCCTCGAACAGCTCCTCGGCCGCCTCCTCGGCGAACTCCGTCAGCCCGAACAGCTGGGTGTCGCGCCCCAGCCTGGCGTCCAGCGCGGCGTCGGTGTGCAGCGTCGTGCGCGCGACCACCCGCCCGCCGCGCCGCAGCAGGAACAGCCGCACGCCCCGCCGGTGCCACCCGCGCACCGTGGCGTGCAGCGGCGGCACGAACCGCTCCTCGCCCGCGTACAGGTGATCGGTGAAGGCGAGGAAGTCGCGCAGGTCGCGCCGGGTCTCGACGGGCCGCAGCCCGGTCACGAGCGCTTCACCCGGGGCCCCTCGCCGTCCTCGGTGGACAGCGGCGTGAACGTCTCGATGTGCGCCATCGGGCCGCCCTCGGCTCGCCAGATGCCGTTGCTGTACCCCTCGGGCTCGGCGTTGTAGAGCCGGATGTAGCCGCCGGTGGCGTTCTTCGTGCCGTCCGTCACCCACTGCATGAGCTTGCGGTGGTGGCGGCTGCGGGCGAAGCGCAGCAGCGCGTCACGGTCCTCGAAGAAGGCCAGGGTGCCCAGCGTGTACGGGAACTCCCAGTAGATCTTGTGCCAGCGGTAGCCGCGCATCCGCTTCATGTCGCGCACCATCCGGAACCACGTCAGCGTGAGCGTCAGGATCGACAGCGGCCCCCGGTAACGGGTCGCCCCGACGAACATCGCCGTCGCCTGCCCCTGCGGCGGCGTCCTGCTGAAATCGGTGGTCCTCATGCGTCCTTCACCAGATAGACGTTCTTCATCTTCGTCAGCCGCGCGAACGGCCCCTCATCCAGCCCGAACACCTTGATCCGCAGGTCGGCGGCCGTCGGGTCCTCCTTCAGCGACTCGGCGAAGTCGCGCGAGACCGCGCTCAGGTGCGCCACGACCCCCTTGCGGCAGATCTCCGCCAGCGCCCCCTGATCCACCTCGCCGCGTACCTCCAGGTTGATCACCGGCCGGTACTCCAGGCCGGGCAGCTCCTCCAGCGACAGGCAGAAGCGGTTGATCGCGGCGGCGTACGGGTTGCCCTGGTAGAGGCCGTACTCGACGTCCTGCGGATAGAGGTTGGCCCCCATGTAGGAGATCGTCGAATCCTTGCGGCCGAACAGGAACAGCAGCGGCAGGTTCATCCGCTCGTCGGTCCACATGGCCGCGTAGTCGTCCTCGCCCAGCGCCTTGCGGACCTCGGCGAGCGTGTACAGCCGGGCCTCGTCGCCGACGTTGTAGCGCAGCTTGGGCTGCAGGCAGCTCTTGGTGTTGATCGTGCACAGCAGCTCGCCGCCGGCGTTCACCTCCAGGAACGTCTCCAGCGGGTTGTAGTGGAAGATCATCGGCAGCCGCTGCTCGCCGGGGCCGAGCAGGGCGTCGCGCAGCCGCCGGTCGGTGGCCAGGCGCTTGCGCAGCCGTACGCTGAAGCCGCTCTCCGCGCCCATCCCGATCGTCAGGTCGCTGGCGCCGTAGCCGGAGCGCACCTCCTCGAAGCGCTCCTCCAGGTAGTCGCGCAGCGCCTCCGTCATGCCCTCGCCGCCGACCATGCCGCGGATGCGGTAGTCCTCCCACGGGAAGCCCGCCTCGTCGAGGCGGTCGCGCAGGTGCTTGAGGAACGGCGGGTACGCCGCCACCACGTAGTCGTAGCCGGGGCCGAAGTGCTCCAGCGTGTCGGAGATCTTCTCCAGGTCGGGGCCGGTGTTCTTGACCATCGCGATGCGGGCCATGGCGGCCCCGGTGGTGGTGCCGGTGGCCCACGCGCCCATCGAGTACGCGTTGATCACGAACAGCCGCCTGCCGGGGAAGACCAGCTCGATGTACCCGGCGGCGTTGCGGTAGATGCCCTGGAGCTCGCGCGGCCCGCGTACCCAGTTGTACGGCTTGCCGCTGGACCCCGACGACTCGTCCACGATCACGCCGGGCCGGTGCAGCCTGCCCTCCTGGCAGCGGCTGGCCTCGTCGTACGCGCCGGCGTAGTTCTGCTTGGTCGTCTCGGGGAAGTCGGCCAGCCGGCGGGCCCGCTCGGCGCCGTGCGCGCGCAGGAAGTGGCGGTAGGCGGGCACGTCCACGGCCGCGAACTGGCAGGCCACCCTGGCGTGCCGGGCCGCCACCCGGTCGAGCGCGGGGTGGTAGCCGCGGGCGACCATGCGCCAGATCGCGGGGTTCAGGGTGCCCAGCCGGTACGCGCCGGTCAGGGTCCAGGAGTAGGCCTGGAGCCGGGCTCGGCGCCAGCGCTGACGGGGGGTGAGCGGCCCGAGGGCGGGACTGAGGCGGATCATGACCCGTGAGACTAGTGGGATCGACTGGAAGATCACTTGTCGTCCACTTTCAACGCATTCGCCCTTGCGGAAGAAAGCTTTCCGCATTGGGCCGTAGCGTGGGTGCCGTCGAACGGAAGAGAGGCGCATTCCCGTGATCGAACTGTCGTGGCCGCAGGTCAGCGCGAGGCGGCTGGAGCGCGCCGGGCTCGTCACCGCAGCCGGCGGCCCCGAGGAGACCGTGGCCGCCATGTGCGGCGCGCACGCCCAGGTCATGTCCGCCGCCGAGCTGTCCGTCGGGCTGCGGCTCGACAGCGTCACCCGCGTCCACGTGCGCGAGGCGCTGTGGAAGGAGCGCGGTCTGGTCAAGACGCACGGCCCGCGTGGCACCGTGCACCTGCTGCCCGCCCGCGACCTGCCCAGGTGGGTCGCCGCCCTGTCCACGCTGCCCGCCACGCCCGCGCCGGCGCCCCTGCGGATGACGGACGAGCAGAGCGACCAGGTGGTGGCCGCCATCCACCAGGCGGTGCAGGGCGCCGAGCTGACGATGGACGAGCTGAGCGAGGCGGTCGTCGCGGCCACCGGGCCGTGGGCGGGCGACCTGGTCATGCCGCGTTCCAGACCTACTGGCCGCGGTGGCGGCAGGTCATGCACCTGGCGGCGCACCGGGGCGCGTTCGTCTTCGGCGCGGGCCGCGGGCGCAAGGTCACCTACACCGCCGCGCCGGAGGCCCCGCCTGCGACGGACGGGCCCGCCTGGCTGGCCAGGAGCTACCTGCGGGCGTACGGGCCCGCCACGCCCGCGGAGTTCGCCCAGTGGGCGGGCGGCTCCGTCGGATGGGCGAAGGCGGCGTTCGAGGGGGTCGAGCTGGAGGAGGTGCGGCTGGAGGGGCGGCCGGCCTGGGTGCTCGCGGGCGACACCGCGGTGCCCGGCGAACCGCCCCGGGGCGTGCGGCTGCTGCCGTACTTCGACGCGTACGTGGTGGCGGGCCGGCCCCGCGAGCTGCTGTACGCCGGGGCCGCCGCGCAGCGGGCGCTGGCCGGCGGCCAGGCGGGCAACTTCCCCGTGCTGCTCGTGGACGGGAACGTGGCCGGCGTCTGGCACCAGCGGCGCTCGGGCAGCCGGATCGACGTCACGGTCGAGCCGCTGCGCGACCTCACGCCGGCCCAGCTCGGCGAGCTCCAGGAGCAGGTGCTGCGGGTGGGTGAGGTGCTGGAGGGCCCCCCGCGTCTCACGATCGGGCCGGTCACCGTCGGGGCGCACGCCTGATCCTTCCCTTTCACTCCCTCAGCTAGGGCATAATGGGGAGTGTTATGGAGCAATACACCGTGGAACAGGTGGCGGACCTCCTGGGCCTGCACGTCAAGACCGTGCGTAACTACGTACGGGACGGGCGGCTGCCCGCCGTGCGCATCGGCAGGCAGTACCGCATCGCCAAGGAGGACCTCGCGGCGTTCACCGGCCTGCCCATCGGCGCGCCCGCCAGGGCCCGCCACGCCGAAGTGTCCAGCATCGTGCAGATCGACGGCATCGCCAGGCGCGACATGGACCGCGTCAGCACCATGGTCATGGGCTCCCTGACGGGCCGGCCGCACGGCCTGCGCGTGCAGTTCGTCTACGACGAGGACCGCGAGCACCTCAAGGTCGTCGTCCTGGGCGGGCTGGAGGAGAGCGCGCAGGTGCTGCGCATCCTCGACGCGCTGGTGCGGGACTGAACGGCCGGGCCGCCCCCCCCGCTGAGACATCATGGACTTCCTGGAGAGCTTTCATGCCTGACGGCTATCACTACGCGGACGGCGAGCCCCTGAACGGGACCGCCGACGTGCTCGACCTCATCGGCGAGACCTGGGGGCGCGACGTCACCTGGGTGGCCGTGCCCATCGAGCGGCTGCCCGCCGACTTCTTCACGCTGAGCACCGGCGTGGCCGGCGAGATCACGCAGAAGTTCGCCAACTACCGGCTCGGGCTGGCCATCGTGGGCGACACCGGCCCTCAGGCCGCCGCCAGCAACGCGGTGCGCGCCTGGATCGCCGAGGCCAACCAGGGGGAGCACCTCTGGTTCGTCCGCGACGAGGCCGAGCTGGCGGCCCGCCTGTCAGGCCGTGGCTAGCCGCGCCATCCTTTAGCGGCCGGATCAGCCGGAGGCTCGTCCTTCGGCGGCAGGGGCCAGCCGGCCGCTCGTCCGTTCAGTGCCGGGGCCAGCCGGATGCTCATCCCTTCGCCACCGCCGCCTCGATGCCGTCGAGCAGCACGTTCAGGCCGATCGCGAACGTGTCGGCCGCGCCGGGCCCGCCGTCCTCCGACTCCACCCACGCCACCATCGGGTACTGGTCGGTGAAGCCCGGCGCCACCTCCTCCAGCAGGTGCGAGCGCGTCCGCCACCACTCCTCGTCCGACACCCCGGTCGCCGAGGGCGCCAGCCGCGACTCCGTGACGGTCCTGGCCGCGCCCCGGACGAAGTCGAACAGCAGCGCCACCACCCCGCGCGTCCGCCGCGGCCCCAGCCCCGTGCCGCGCAGGATCGACACCACGCTCTCCAGCGTCGCGAACTCGTTGGGCCCCAGCACCGGCCGGGCCTGCGAGACCTGCAGCACCCAGGGGTGACGCAGGTAGAAGGCCAGCGTGTGCTCGGCCCACGAGGCCACGGCCGGGCGCCAGCCCGCGCTCGCGTCGTACGTGGTGGGCAGCTCGGCCAGCACGCGGTCGTACATCAGGTCGACCAGCTCGCCCTTGTTCGGCACGTACGTGTAGAGCGCCATGCCCGTGCGCCCCAGCCGTTCGCCGACCTTGCGCATCGACAGGGCCGCCATGCCCTCGCTGTCGGCCACCTCGATCGCCGCCTCGACGATCACGTCCACGCTCAGCCCCGGTTTGGGGCCGGGCCGCACCTCGCCCGGCTCCTCGCCGCTGCGCCACAACAGCGCCATCGACCGTCGCGCATCACCCTGACCTGCGAAGACGACCAACGCGGAACTCCCGGGGCGGACAATTCCTTACAGCATAAGGCTATCAGCCGTGCCGATCATGCGATGGCGTCCAGGTGGGTCGAGAGTACTCGATGAGGCTGTGGGCCGGGCCGTCCGACGGACGCCGCCGGCGGCGAAGGGGCCGGAACGGCGGCTGTCCCGGCCCCCGCGCAGAGCGGGTACCGGGACAGCCGTACGCCGAGAGCTCAGCTCTCGTCAGCCGTCGCCATCGTCGCCATCGTCGCCATAGCCATAATCGTCGTCTTCGTGGCCCGACCAGTCTTCCTTGTAGTCCTTGGACTCGAACTTCTTGCAGACGTCCGCATCGCGGGTGCCGAGGAAGACGCCGTGCTTGGTGATGTGCGAGTAGGTCGAGTCGTCGTTCATGCCCAGGCCGCAGTGCTGCGGGTGCTTGTTCCAGCGCTCGGCCCAGGCGTGGTCCTTCTTGCCGTCTGCGGACGCGGAGCCTGCCGTGCCGAACAGTACGGCCGCGGCGAGCAGCGCCCCGCCGGTGGCGGTGAGGCTCTTTCTCATGATCTCCCCCTGTAATCACGGAGTGCCATCGGCCATCACTATACGTATCGATCTTGGCGCTTCCAGTAGCGCCACACCGACTTTTCCCTCAATAGACCGCCGACGACGAGCCCGGCCGCGAAGAACCCGATCATCACCGGGGCCGGCAACCCCGCCTCGACGTCGTGGAACCCGCCGGCCAGGCTGCCCTGCGCCGCCCCCGCACCGCCTGAGCGGAGGCCGGCGGCCGGGGCCGCCGTCGTCGGCTCTCGGATACGGCCCGCTGCGCGATGGGATGCGGGTGGCCGGTCAGGTGGCGAAGACCTCCCGCAGGAAGGCCGTCAGGGCGTCGGTCACCTCCCGCGGGCGTTCCAGGGGTGGGAGGTGCCCGGTTTCGGGCAGGTCGAGGCGGCGCGCGCCCGGGATCCCCGCCGACAGCAGCGCGGACACCTCCTGGATGCCCGGCACGTCCGACAGCCCGTTGATCACCAGCGTGGGGGCCGTCACCTCGTGCAGGCGGGTGGCGGCGGGCGGGGTGAGCTGACGCTCGCTGGACCTGGGGCCGGTCCAGGCGCGTTCGAACACCAGCCGGCACATCTCCACGGCCGCCTCCCACACCGGCTCCGGCAGCGCGTCGCGGCTCCGATCGGGCCCCGCGACCTGCCAGAGGGTGTGTGCCTCCGCCATCGCCCGCACGTCGGCAGGGTCCACCCGCTCGGCCGTACCTGCGCGGTAGCGGGCCAGGCGGTCGGGCGGCACCGAGGAGTGCACGCGCTCGGCCGCCTGCTCCAGCATCGCGCGCGGCCACTGGTGACCGGCCAGGCCCGAGCAGATCAGGGCGAGCGCGGCGACCCGGCCGGGTGCGGCGAGAGCGGCCTCGACCGCGTACGCGCCGCCCATCGAGCAGCCCACCAGGGCCGCCCGGTCCACGTCGAGAGCGTCCATGAGGGCGAGCAGGTCCTCGTGGTGGCAGACCTCGCCGGCGGCGTCGCCGGACCTGCCGTGGCCGCGCCAGTCGTAACGGATCACCCGGTGACGCCCGGCCAGGGCGGCGAACTGGTGCTCCCACATGCGCATGTCGGCCACCCCCGCGTGCAGGAGCACGACGGTGCCCGCCGGCGCTGGGGGCCCCGCCTCCTCGTACGCGATGTCGAGATCGTCCACGGCTTGCACGTTAGCGGGGTGGCGGGGACTGCGGGGCGGGTGTTCGCCACGGGCACAGCTCCCGCAGGGGAGGGGCATCCCCCGTGCGGGGGAGCCCGGTGAAGGGGGGTGGGCGGCAGGGTCGAGGTCGTGAGATACGCGGATCTGGGAATCGGGTGGACCGGGCTGTATGTGGCCTCCAAGGTCGTTTACGCCTGGGAGGGGCGGCTGGGGGTGACCGGCGGGCCGGTGGTGTCGCCGGAGAGCCACCTCGCGTACGGGCCGGGCGAGGTGGCGCTGGCCCAGTGGGGGAACGCCGGGGCCGGGGCGCTGGTCATGGTGGTCCTGCTCGCGGGACGGTTCCGCGTTCGCCGGCGGTGGGCGTACCGGACGTTGCTGGGCGCGCACTGGCTCTGCGCCGCGATGGCGGCGGCCGGTGCGGTGGGCATGCTCAGCGGCGCGCTGCTCACGGACCGGGGCGGCGCGCTCTTCGGCGGGTACTGCGCCGTGTGGGCCGCCCTGCTCCTCCTCGCCACCCGCGACCTGCGGCAACGGCACCGGCCCGCGGTGAGCCGCCGCGCGTGACTGTGGTGCAGACCCCGTCCGGCCGTGGACGCGCGCGTGACGTGGCGCAGGCCCCCGGCTCGGCCGTGGACCCGCGCGTGACTGCGGTGCCCGCATCCGGTCGGGCGTGGGCCGGCGCGCGTGTCAGTCGTTCCCGTAGTCCGGGGTCATGACGGCGGCCAGGGTGAGGTGGGAGGCGGCCTCCTCGTGCCGGCCCTGGCGCTGGAGGGTGCGGCCCAGCAGGTGACGGGCGTAGGAGTCGTCCGGTGACTCGGCGACCAGGGACTCCAGTGCCGTGCGCGCCCGGTTGAGCTGGGCCGAGGCGAAGTACGCCCGCGCCGCCAGCAGCCGCACGCCCCGGTCATCGCCGTGCTCCTCCATCAGCGGACGCAGCAACGTCAGCGTGCCGAGGGGGTCGCGCTGGTCGAGCAGCGACTCCGCGTACCGCAGCCGCTCCACCTCGGCGGGCAGCTGCCGGGGCGTGTGCCGCGCGGCGTCCTCCAGGAACTCCCGCAGCGCCTCCGGCGGCTGCGCGCCCTCCAGCGCGAGCCCGTTCGCCACGATCGTCGGCGAGGTCCGCACGCCCTTAGCCTTGCCGACGAGCAGCAGCTCGCGCACCAGCTCGGCCCCCGGGAGGGTCTCCAGGGCGGACTCGCCGGTGTAGCCGGCCTCCTCGGCCAGCCCTGCCTCGGCGGCGATGGCGGTCAGGACGGCGAGGTCGCTGATGTCCTGCACGTCCACGAAATGTGCCCGCAGCACCCGCTCCACCACGCGGTCCTGCAGCTCGGACCCGCCCTTCTCGTACGCCAGCGCGATCAGCCGGTGCGCCTCCAGCGTGCCGGCCCGCCATCCGGAGCCCCACTGCTCGCCGAGCCCTTCGGCGGCGGCCACCTCGGCCACCCGCGCCCGGTTCTCCATGGGGGACAGCCCGGGCGCGCAGGCGCGCAGGGCCTCGTCGGCCATCGGGTCCCGCAGCAGCTCCGCCATGGGGACGGCCCGAGCGGGCGCCGACGGATCGATCTGGTACGGCCGCCAGACCACCTCGACCGGCTCCCCCTCCCAGGAGGCCAGCGCCTTCTCCAGCCGGCGCTTCCCGATGTGAGCCCACCCGCAGACGACGTCCGCCCAAATCTCCACTCTCATGCCGCCAAAGTATGCGACAAATGTTGAATAGTCAACACATGTCGCATAAGCGATGGCTGTCGTATAGTGGGTGGCGTGAACCCCGATGATCCACGCGCCCAGCGCACCCGCGCCCGTCTCAAGGCGGCCGTGCTGGAGCTGGCCCTGCAGCAGGAGCTCGCCACCATCACGATGTCCGCGCTGGCCAAGCGCGCCGAGGTGAACCGGGCGACGGTCTACCTGCACTATCCCGACGTCGACTCGCTGGTCACCGACGCCATGGAGGACGCCGTCGCGGCCGTCGCCAGGGCCGCCGCCCTGTGCCCGCTCGACGCATCCCGTGACCAGGCGCCCGGCCCGCTGGTGGAGCTGTTCGAGCACGTGGCCGTCAACGCCGGGATGTACCGGCGCATGCTCGGGTCCCACGGCAGCGCGCGCTTCGGCGCCCGGATGCGCGAGCGTCTGACGGCCGAGCTCGCGCAGCGCTTCGCCGATGGCCGGCGCCCCTCCGGATGGGATGACGTACCGGTGGACATGCACGCCGCGTACCTGGCCGGCGCCCTGGTTGGGGTGATCGCGCACTGGGTCGCGGACGGGGGGGCCGCCGAGGAGGCGGCGCTGGCGTTCTGGCAGCTCTTCCGCACCGGTTGCCAGGCCGCCGGCGGGTGACACCCTGAACGGGAGGGTGACACCTCCCGCTGGGCGCCACCGCCGTAGGACGACGCAGGCGGAGGGTGGCGCAGGCGGAGGGTGATACCGCCGACCGCGCCGCATGGCCGATAATGTCCACGGTTGTCTTCGCGCGATTGATGGGGGTTCGTATGCGCCTCGCCAAGGTCTGTGCCACCGCTTCATGGCGAGGGCGCCGCACGCTCTAGCCGGTCAGCCGGTCGCCGCTGCACTCATGCAGGCGTGCTCGTCGGCCGTGTTCATGCCGGCGTGCCCGCCCGGCGTGCCGTCCGGCGGCGAATGCTCCTCGTCTGAAGCGGTCGTTCGCATAACCGACCGTTTCCCCCTCCCTTCGAGGAGTCCCTTTGCGTGCCTTCATGTCCGCGCGCCCAGCGCGGATCTCTCCAAGCCATGTCCAGACCTCGCCCCTTCTCCCCACCCCGCGCGTCAGGTGAACCCCAGCCATGCTCCCCGATGACCTCAGAACCGCCCTCGACCAGGCCGTGGCCCGCTTCTCGCCCCAGGAGCTGTCGGACTCGGTGACCCGGCTCACCGAGCGCTACCGCGTCGCCGGCGTCTCCACCGGCGGCAACCACCTGCGCTCGCGCGCCGACATCGCCGCCTACGCGGCCTACCGCATGCCCGCCACGTACGCCGCCGCGTCCACCGCCATGCGCCAGGCGGCGACGCTGACCCCCGGCTTCGAGCCCACCAGCCACTTCGACGCCGGAGGCGGCACCGGCGCGGCGATCTGGGCGGCGGCCGGGATCTGGCCGTCCATCGAGCGGATCACCGTCGTCGAGCACGACGCGCACATCATCGACCTGGGCCGCCGCCTGGCCAGGGGCGGCCCGGAGCCGCTGCGCGGCGCGACCTGGCGTCAGGCGTCCATCGGCGCGGGCCTCGACCGGCCCGCCGCCGACCTGGTCACCATGTCGTACGCCCTGGGCGAGCTCCCCGAGCCCGACCGTCCGGGCGTCGTCACCTGGCTGGCCCAGCAGGCCGCCATGGTGATCATCATCGAGCCGGGCACCCCGGCGGGCCACGCCACCGTCGCCGCGGCCCGCGACGTCCTCGCCGCCCAGGGCCGCACGATCGTCGCCCCCTGCCCGCACGACGGCGCCTGCCCGATCCAGCAGGGGCGCGACTGGTGCCACTTCTCGGTACGCCTGCCCCGGACGTCCCTGCACCGCCGCATCAAGGCGGGCACGCTCAGCTTCGAGGACGAGAAGTTCTCGTACGTGGCCGCCATCACCGGCTCCTGGCCGCGCCCCGCCGCCCGCGTCCTGCGGCACCCGCACAAACGCAAGGGCGTGGTCTCGCTGCGCCTGTGCACCGACGGCGACGGCCTGCGCGACGTGATCGTCTCCAAGCGGCAAGGCGAGCTCTACCGCCAGGCCCGCGACGTGGACTGGGGCGACGCCTGGCCTCCATCACCATCTAAATCAAATCTGCATTGACATAGAAGGTGGAGGGTGGTTGGCTCCGGGGGACACCGACCCCCGGAAAGGGCTGCCCTCCGTGAGCATCGAGTTCCTGCTGACCTCGCTCGTCATCGTCGCCACCCCCGGCACGGGCGTGCTCTACACGCTCGCGGCCGGGCTCACCCGCGGCGGCCGGGCCGGGGTCGTGGCCGCGTTCGGCTGCACGCTCGGCATCGTCCCGCACATGGCCGCCGCCGTCACCGGCCTGGCCGCCCTCCTGCACGCCAGCGCCGTCGCCTTCCAGGTCATCAAGTACGCGGGCGTCGCGTACCTGCTGTACATGGCCTGGAACACCCTGCGCGAGCGCGGCGCGCTGAACGTCGAGGGGAAGGCCGAGCCGCGCCCCGCGCTGCGCGTGATCACCGACGGCGTGCTGGTCAACATACTCAACCCCAAGTTGTCGATCTTCTTCTTCGCGTTCCTGCCGCAGTTCGTCAGCGCGGGCGAGCAGACCGCGGTGGCGCGCATGCTGGAGCTCAGCGCCGTGTTCATGCTGCTGACGTTCGTGGTCTTCGCCGGGTACGGGCTGTGCGCCGCCGCCGTCAGGAACCAGGTGATCTCCCGGCCCAAGGTGCTGACGTGGCTGCGGCGCGGCTTCGGCGCCGCCTTCGTGGCCCTCGGCGCGAAGCTGGCGTTGACCGAGCGCTGAGCCCGCGTCCTCCCGGACGAGGCGCTGAGAGCCGGGGCGAGTGCCGTCCACCTCGCCTGGGCAGGTGTCTGAACCGCCTGGCCGGTCCAGAACGGCGGAGGAGGGTGTGGTTGCATGATCCACGCCGTCACGTCGTCGATCGTGACGGCGAGAAAGGACACCCTCGCAGTGAAACCTCCCTCCCACGTCTCCGCTCTGATCGACGGCGCCCACCCGGCCCGATCCGTCGCCCGGCTGCTCGCCCGCCGGCCCGGCCGCATGTCACTCGCGCTCCTGGCGTTCGCGCTGAAGGAGATCCCGCTCTGGTTCCTCCCCGTCATCACCGCCGCGATCATCGACGTCGTCGCCGACCGCGGGTCCCTGACCGCCGTCCTGTGGTGGTTCGCGCTCGCGGGCGTCCTGCTGCTGCAGAACTATCCGAACCACATCCTGTACACGCGCAGCTTCATGACGGTCGTCCGCGACATCGGCGCCGACCTGCGCAACGCGCTGGCCGCGCGGCTGCAGAGCCTGTCGATCGGCTACCACACCCGCATGAGCTCGTCGATCGTGCAGAACAAGGTCGTGCGCGACGTCGAGAACGTGGAGCTCATGCTCCAGCAGGTGACCCATCCGCTGCTGTCGGCGACCATGGTGCTCATCGGCGCGATCTCGATGACCGCGATCGCCGTGCCGCAGTTCCTGCCCGTCTACGCGCTCACCGTCCCGATCGCGCTCGTGCTGCGCACCGCGCTCGGCAGGCGTTCGCGCCGCCGCAACGAGGCCCTGCGCCGCGAGATGGAGGGGCTGGCCGCCCGGGTCGGCGAGATGGCGTCCCTGATTCCCGTCACCCGCGCGCACGGCCTGGAGGAGACCGCGGTCACGCGCGTCGCCTACGGCGCCGACGGCGTCCGCAGGGCCGGCCTGCACCTGGACATGCTCAACGGGCACGTCGCCTCCCTGTCCTGGGTGACGATGCAGCTGCTGGGGGTCGGCTGCCTGGTGCTGGCCGCGGTGTTCTCCCTCACGGGGTTCCTCCCGATCACCGCGGGCGAGGTGGTGCTGCTGTCGAGCTACTTCGCGCTGCTCACGCAGGGGCTCACCCAGTTGCTCCTGCTCATCCCGGTCGCCGCGCGCGGCGTGGAGTCGATCCGGTCGATCGCCGAGGTCATCCAGGAGCCCGACCTCGAGCAGAACGAGGGCAAGCGGGTCGTCGCCGCCGTGGACGGCGCGATCCGGCTGGAGCGCGCGTCGCACCGCTACCCGGGAGCGGACGAGGACGCCCTGCACGGCATCGACCTCGACATCCCCTCGGGGACCACCGTCGCGTTCGTCGGCTCGTCGGGCTCGGGCAAGTCGACGCTGCTCAACCTGGTGCTCGGCTTCGTGCGGCCGACCGGTGGCCGCATCCTGCTCGACGGCGCCGACATCCAGGAGCTCGACCTGCGTACCGTGCGCCGCTTCGTCTCGGTCGTCCCGCAGGAGTCCGTGCTGTTCGAGGGCACCATCCGGGAGAACATCGCCTACGGGCTGCCGGAGGTCCCCGACGAGCGGATCGTCCAGGCGCTGCGTGACGCCAACGCGTGGTCGTTCGTCCAGGACCAGCCGAACGGCTGGGACACGGTCGTGGGCGAGCGGGGCGCGCGCCTGTCCGGCGGCCAGCGGCAGCGGCTCGCGATCGCCCGCGCGCTCGTCCGCGATCCGCGGATCCTGCTGCTGGACGAGGCGACCTCCGCGCTGGATTCCGAGTCCGAGGAGCTGGTCAAGGACGCGCTCGCCCGCCTCATGCGGGGGCGGACGACCCTCGTCGTCGCACACCGCCTGTCCACCGTGCGGCAGGCCGACCGGATCGTCGTGCTCGACCGCGGCCGTGTCGTCGAGCAGGGCACGCACGACGAGCTCCTGGCGGCCGGCGGCCGGTACGCCCAGCTCCACCTCACGCAGGCCGGCCACGCCTGACCCGCCCGGCCCGAGCCCGAGGGCTCCGGCTCACCCTCCCGGGCCGTCCAGCAGGTGGGCCAGCAGCAGGTCCAGCGGCCTCGGCACCCGATCGAGGTCGAGTGCCGCGACGAGCAGGCTGGAGTAGCGGATCTTCCGCCCGCTCCCCGCTCCCATGAACCGGCGCAACTGGTCGTGAGCGGCCCTTCCGCGCCATGCGGGCTGCATCTGCATCGTGCGGAAGGAGCCGAGCTCGCCCTCGGCGTCGACGACACGCTCGACCGCGTCGGTGCCGAGGGCGCGGATCAGCTCGTCCTCCAGGTCGGCGACGCAGACGAAGAACCCGAGCTTCTCCAGGTCGCCCGGGCCCATCCCGGAGCCGAGGCCGGCGCGCTCCAGGGCCCTGCGGAAGTCGCCCTCCTCCCGGGCGTCGCACAGGCCGGCCAGCCGGAGCCGGCGGCCGGAGGGGCCGAGCTCGCCGACGTAGGTCCCGATGTTGGTGGCGCCGCCCATCGCCACGAGGGAGATGCCCTCGGCGGCCAGGTCAAGGCCCCGGCGCTGGGCCAACGTCTCGATGGCCGACTTGTCGCTGGCTCCCTCGACCAGGACCACGGTTCGCGTGTCGATCACGACTCCAGCCTCGCACACCGGGCTGAACGATCGTCCGACTGCCCCTGGCCGGTGAACGGCTCGCCACCGCGCCGGAGCGGCCCGCCCGGCGCCGAGGCCCCGGCGTACCTCATGCCTGAGCCGAGGCGGCCGGGCAGGCCAGTTCGGCCCAGGGGGCCGGCGGGGACGAGGCGAAGAAGCGGAGCAGGCCCAGGAGGCGGCCGGCCGGAGGGGCGGTCCAGTGGCGTTCGCCAGGACGCGGCACCGGAGCGGCCAGGCGGCCCAGCGCCCAGGTGAGGTGGAACCAGAGCACCCGGGCCTCCCAGGCCGGCGCGCCCGCCGGGGTCTCCTCCCGGTAGCCGTCGAGCATGGCGGGGACGCATTCGAGCGGCATCTTGGCGAAGTCGGCGGCGGGGTCGGCCCAGGCGGCGTCGCCCCAGTCGACGATCCCGCCGAGCCGGGCCGTCCCGGAGTGGACGAGCAGGTTCTGCGGCGCGATGTCGCCGTGGATCAGGGCCGGCGGCGGGCTCGCCGGCAGGTGCGCCGAGAGGCGGTCGAACCAGCC
Source organism: Nonomuraea sp. NPDC050202 (assembly GCF_040656115.1). Lineage (NCBI taxonomy): Bacteria > Bacillati > Actinomycetota > Actinomycetes > Streptosporangiales > Streptosporangiaceae > Nonomuraea > Nonomuraea sp. NPDC050202. The sequence goes on from NZ_JBFALF010000015.1 coordinate 49,198, forward strand.
GCCGAGCCACCGGCCGGCCTCGGCGTCGATCCAGCCTTCCTCGACCAGCCGGCCGGTGAGCGCCCACGGGTCCGCCCCGCCGTCGTCCACCGGCACGGCGGCGAGGGCCGAAGGGGTGGACGGGGCCGATGCGGCCGCGTGGCCAAGCCGGGCTGACGGGGCCGGCGGGGACAGCCGGTGCAGCTTGGCCAGCTCCCGCCCCACCTGCCGGAGCACCCCGGCCATCCCTGCCGAGCGCGGGTCGAGCCGGGTGAGATCCACCCCCCGCGTCCGGGTGAGCACCATGTACGGCACGCCCACCTCCGAGCAGGTGCCGTCGAAGGCGACGACCTCCGCGGTGCGCACGCCGGCCCGCAGCGCGACCGGGATGACCGCGGCCTCCTTGACCAGGTCCGGCAGGAACCGTTCGGCCCGCGGGATGCGCAGGACCAGGCCGTCCCCGAGCAGGAAGACGCGGTTGGCCACCCCTTCGCGCAGGGGCCGCACCTGCTCGGCGGCGACACCGTGCCGGGCGGCGATGGCGGCCAGGGTCTCGTCGCTCGTCTCGTACTCAGCCATGATCGAGATGCTGGCACGGACGCCAGGGCGCCGTCTCACCCTTTTCCCCCGGCCGGGAGGGCCCGGCAGCCCGGGCCGCTCGGATCGCGAGCTCGATCCTGTACGCGGTCGACCTGGAGGAACCGCTCCAGCGCCGTGCCGGACCGTCCAGAGCTCCTCGCCGTAGGGGCCGCTGCCGGGTGGATCGTGCTCGGGCTGGGGCGAAGGTCTCAGGAACGGGTCTTGGCCAGGGCCTTCTCGAGCTCCTCCTTGCTCATGCGGGAGCGCCCGGGGATGTCGGCCTTGCGGGCCCGCTCGTACAGCTCCGTCTTGGTGAGGTGGCCGCCGTCGGAGGTCGTGCGGGCCTTCCGGGGGGAGGTCGCGCGGGCCTTCCTGGGGGTGGTCAGCGCGCGCAGCTCCTGTTGCCGGCGTTGCCGGAACGTCCGGCCCAGGTCGCGCAGCTCTCGCTCGCTCGCCGTGCGGGCCAGCAGCGGCAGGAGGGTGCTCTCCTCCTCCTGCACGTGGTGGCTCACCGTGAGAGCCAGCAGCGCGTGGGCGCTCGTGAACTCCGTGCCGCCGGGCTGGGCCCGCTTCAGGCTGTCCAGCAGCACCTCGGCCTCCTTGTGCTGCTCCAGGCCGTGGTGGGCGTCGAGGCGGGGGTAGACCACGTCCTCCTCGGCCCGGGCGTGCGCGGTGAGCAGGGCGTACAGCGCGGCCACGATGGCCCGCGGGTCGCCCCTGCCGCTGGCCAGCTTGGCGAACAGCTCCTCCACCTTGCGGTGGTCGGCCTTGATGAGGGTGATGACGTCGGCTGCCATGGCCGCTCGCTACCCCGCTCGCGCAGTGCCAAGCGCGGCGGCTTCACCCGGGAGCCCGAGGGCAGCCACGGACCTCGTACTGGTGCTGGACGGCACGCCGTTCCTGCTGCTCGAAGGCTGCGCCCGGCGTGCGACGGCGCCGCCACCGCGCCCGCCCGGGATCCGGCGCCGTTCAGGCGCGCCGCCGGATAGCCAGGAGGGCGACGCCGGCCAGGAGCAGCGCGAGGACGAGATAGGCGGCCGTCTCGATCCACTGCGCCGGCCAGTAAGGCAGGTCGAGACGGCCCCGCAGCGCCCGCCCCGCGAGCTGGCCGAGGCCCACCAGCAGGACGGACAGCGGCATGGCGACGCGGGTGTGCCTGGTCACGGCGCCGATCGCGACGCCGAGCAGCAGGGCGAACAGCACCCGGGCGAACGGCACCGGGCCGTGGCTCTCGTAGTACGGCCAGGCCATCGGATCGCCTCCGGCGGCGGGCACCGCCCAGGCCAGCAGCGCGGCCGGCACCGCCGCCGCGGCCAGCGCGCCGGCGACCGGGACGGCCACGACCGCGGCCAGCCAGCGGCCGCGCGTCAAGCTCTGCGTCCAGGCGAGCCTGTACGTTCCCGTCTCGAACTCGCGGGAGATCAGCGGCGCGCCCCACACCAGGCAGACCGCGCCCGGCAGCAGCCCGGCCAGTTGCTGGGTCAGCCCGGACAGTCCGGGCTCCGCCCGCTCCACGGCGGCGGCCAGGCCGTACATCAGCACGACGGCGGCGATCGCGGCGGCCTGGGCGCGCTGCCCCCGCCAGGCCGCCCACAGCGGCCCCGCGACAGGCCCGGTCATCGGGCGGGCCCGGGGTTGCGCAGGTGGTCGAGCACGAGGTCCTCCATGGTGGTGTCCGGGCGGGAGGCCAGCAGGTCGGTGAAGGTGCCGCACAGCCGGATCCGGCCGGCGCCGAGCAGGATCAGGTGATCGCACACCCCGGCCAGGTCGGCGAGGATGTGCGACGACAGCAGGACGGTGGTCCGCAGCGCGCGCACCGCGTCCATCACCTGCACGCGTGCCAGTGGATCCAGCTCGGCCAGCGGCTCGTCCAGCACCAGCAGGTCGGCCCGCTTGCCGGCGGCCAGGGCGAGCGCCACCAGGGTGCGCTGCCCGCCGGACAGGCGATCGGCCCGCTCCCGGACGGGGATGTCGTGGTCGTGCAGGAACGAGGTGGCGGCGTGCCGGTCCCAGCGAGGGTTGGTCGCGGCGCCGAAACGCAGCAGGTCGGCCACGCTCCACCGCCGGTACAGCGGCTTGTCCTGCGCCACGAACGCCACCCTGGACACCTCCAGCGGCCGGCCGAGGACGCGGACCCGGCCGGTGGTGGGCGCCAGCAGCCCGGTCACCAGGTTCAGCAGCGTGGTCTTGCCCGCCCCGTTCGGCCCGACCAGCGCGCACCGGGCCCCGGCGGGCAGCTCGAACGTGGCCTCGCGCAGCGCCCAGCGCGTGCGGTACCGCTTGCCCAGCCCGTCGGCCTCCAGCGCCTTCATGCCCGGACCCTGCCCGCCCGCGTGTCCGCGACCGCTCCTCGCTCGACCATGGCCGTTGCCCCCTTCTCGGGTTCGTCCTTCCGTCACCTGGCTCAGTCGGGCGGGAGGCCGCTCCGGTTCACGGACGCGCACGGGTTAGGCTCGCGTGCATGAGAGCCGACGACACCGGGCCGGAACCGCGGGCCCACGGCGGCTGGGAGGTGGCGGCCCCCAGCGCGGCGCACGCGGTCCCCGGCGTCAGGATGGCCGGCTTCCGCGATCGCTCCGGCGGGACGTTCGAGGAGCGCATTCCCCCCGGTCCGGCGATCGCGATCGTGATCGACTGCACGCCTGGCAGCCTCGAGCCCTTCGGCAGCGGTGCCATCGAGGGCGGCCTCGTCGCCGGCATCGCCCCGGCGGCCGTCAGGATGGCCGGCCGCGCCATCGACTGCATCGAGCTCCAGGTGGATCCGCCGGCCGCGCCGGGCCTGCTCGGCGTGCAGCCGGCCGAGCTCAACGGCGCGCCGCTGGACCTGGCCGAGGTCTGGGGGCGCGACGCCGCCCGGCTGCGCGCGCGGCTGATCGAGACGCGGTCCTGGGACGGCCGGTTCGCGCTGGTCCGCGCCGCGCTCGCCCGGCGGCGCCGTTCCACGGCCCGCCTCGACCCCGAGGTGGCCGACGCCTGGCGGCGGATCAGGGCCGGCCACGGGCGGGTGCTGATCGGTGACCTGCCCGGCCTGTACGGCTGGAGCCGCACACGCTTCTGGAGCCGGTTCAAGTCGCAGATCGGTGTCTCGCCGAAGCGGGCGGCGACGATCGTCCGGTTCGACCTGGCGCTTCGCCGGCTCGGCACGGCCGCCGGCGTCGCCGAGGTCGCCGCGGAGCTCGGCTACGCCGACCAGTCGCACCTCCACCGCGAGGTGCTGCGGTTCGCCGGCCGCACCCCGGGCGCGATCGCCGCCGACCCGCTGTGGACGGTCGACAGCGTCGCCTGGGCGCAGGCGCCCGCCGCCTGAACATTCCTTCAAGACCGCGGCCGCGGTGCCGGGGCACGCTGCCTGCATGACATCACTGATCGGAAGGCCGGCGTTCCGGCTGCGCGGGGAAGGCCCCGCGGCATGAGCCAGGAGACCTGGGCGATCGAGACCCGCGGCCTGGTCAAGGTCTTCGGCGCCACCCGGGCGGTGGACGGCGTCGACCTCGCGGTGCCCGCCGGGTGCGTCTACTCCGTGCTCGGGCCCAACGGGGCGGGCAAGACCACCATGATCCGGATGATCGCCACGCTGATCCGTCCCGACGGCGGCGCTGCTCGCGTGCTGGGCCACGACGTCGCCACCGAGGCGGCCCGGGTCAGGGCCCTGCTGGCGCTCACCGGGCAGTTCGCCTCCCTGGACGAGGACCTGACCGGGCTGGAGAACCTCATCCTGCTCGCCCGCCTGCGCGGGCACCGGGGCAGGGCGGCCAGGAAGCGCGCCACCGACCTGCTGGAGGCCTTCGACCTGGGCCCGGCCGCCGGGCGGGCGGTGAAGACGTACTCCGGCGGCATGCGGCGCCGGCTCGACATCGCGGGCTCCCTCGTCGTCCGCCCGGCCCTGCTGATGCTCGACGAGCCGACGACCGGCCTGGATCCGCGTACCCGCGGCCAGGTGTGGCAGAGCGTGCGGGCGCTCGTCGGCGCCGGCACCACCGTCCTGCTCACCACGCAGTACCTGGAGGAGGCCGATCAGCTCGCCGACCGCATCGCCGTCGTCGACCACGGCCGCGTCATCGCCGAGGGCACGAGCGGCCGGCTCAAGGCGCTGGTCGGCGCGGGCGCGCTGCGCGTGCGGGTCACCGACAGCGCCGACCGCCCGGAGGTCGCCCGCCTCCTGGCGCAGCTGCTCGGCGCGGATCCCGTCCTGGAGCCGGATCCCGCCGCGCTCTCCCTGCGGGTGCACGAACCGTCCGCGGTCGCGAGCGCGCTGGCGGCCGTGACCGGGCGCGGGCTCGGCATCGGCGAGTACGCGCTGGCCCAGCCGAGCCTGGACGAGGTGTTCCTGGCTCTCACCGGCAAACCGGCCGACGCCGCCGCGCCGGGCCGCGAGGAGGCATCGACGTGACCATCCACCAGGCGGCCGAACGCCCCGCGCTCGACACCCGGCTCATCTCCGCCGTCGCCGGCGCGCCACCACCGGACAGGGGCGCCGGCCCGCTCGGCGCGACGCTGACCTTCGCCTGGCGCGTCCTGCTGAAGATCAGGCACGTGCCGGAGCAGCTCCTCGACGCCACGCTGTTCCCGATCATGTTCACGCTGATGTTCACGTACGTGTTCGGCGGGGCGATGATCGGATCGCCGGAGGCGTACCTGAGCTACGCCCTGCCGGGAATCCTCGCCCAGACGATCGTCTTCATGACGATGTACACGGCCGTGACGCTCAACACCGACATCGGGCAGGGCACGTTCGACCGCTTCCGCTCGCAGCCGATCTGGCGGCCCGCGCCGCTCGTCGGCGCGCTGCTCGGCGACACGCTGCGCTACGGCATCGCCTCCGGGTTCGTGCTCGGCATCGCGACGCTGATCGGATATCGCGCGCCCGGCGGGCTCGGGGGCCTCGCCGGGGCCGTCGCGCTGCTCCTGGTCTTCTGCTTCGCGCTGAGCTGGCTGTGGCTGATCGTCGGCCTCACCGTGCGGACCCCCGCCGCCGTCATGGGGGCATCCACCATGATTCTTTTCCCGCTGACGTTCGTGAGCTCGGCGTTCGCGCCGCCGGGGACCATGCCGGCCTGGGTACGCGAGTTCGTGACCGTCAACCCGGTGACGCTCCTGGTCGAGGCGGCGCGCGGCCTGCTCGGCGGCGTCCCGGACGCGGGGGACGTACTGCTCGTCCTCGGGATCTCGGGCGTCATGACGGTCGTGCTCGCGCCGATCGCGCTCCGGCTCTACAGCCGCGGGGCGTGACGGACCCGGCCTTCTAAAAAAACATCTGTTGGTGATAGAGTCCGGGTGCGACGAAAGGATGATCATGACGTTGCTGGATCAGGCGGCCGACACGATGCGCGCCCTGGCTCTTGACGAGGACCTCAAGGAGCGGGTCGCGTCCGACCCCGCCCTGCGCAGCCTGGCCTGGCGGGTGGCCGAACGCTACGTGGGCGGGCGAACCGCGGCCGAGGCGCTCGACCGGGTCGCCCGCATCAACGCCCGAGGGCAGGCCGCCACCATCGACTACATGGGGGAGAGCTGCCGCGACGCCGCCCGCGCCACGGCCGAGACCGAGGTGTTCGCCGAGCTCGCACGCGAGGTCGCCGCCCGCCGGCTGAACTGCTCCATCTCGCTCGACCTCTCGCACATCGGCTCCGTCGTGGACCCCGACCTCGGCCTCAGGAACGCCACCCGGCTCGCCGCCGCGACGGCCGCCGCCGGCCAGGAGATGATGATCTCCATGGAGGGATCGGGCCGAACCGACCTCATCCTGTGGACGCACGAGCGGTTGTGCGAGCGCTTCGACCACGTCGGCGTCACCGTGCAGGCACGGCTGCACAGGACCGCCGACGACCTGCCCGCGCTGCTCGGCCGTCCCGGACGCATCCGCCTGGTCAAGGGCTCCTACCTGGAACCCGAGACGGTCGCCCACCCGCGCGGCAGCGCCGCCCTGCGCACCGCCTTTCTCGACCAGGCCACGACCCTGCTGGACAGCGGCCACCCGTGCTCGATCGCCACCCACGACGCGGACCTCATCGGCGAGCTGACCGCGCGCCTGCCGGCCGGCGCCCGCCACTACGAGTTCGAGATGCTGCTCGGCCTCGGCACGGAGCGGCTGCGCGCGGCACAGGACGGCGGGCACCCGGTCCGCGAGTACGTCGTGTTCGGCACCGAGTGGTGGCTCTACGTCTGCAACCGGATCGCCGAGGACCCCGCGCGCCTGTTCCAAGCCCTCCTCGACGCCGCGGCCCCGCCGGCCACGGCCGTCAGAGGATGAACGTGAACAGCGGCGAGCCCGGCGGGATGCGCTCCACCGCCAGCGGGCCGGCCTTCATCCTGAACAGGAGATCGTCGAGGTCGCCCGCCCGTTCCAGCTCGATGCCGACGAGGGCCGGGCCGGTCTCGCGGTTGTTCTTCTTGATGTACTCGAAGGCGATGATGTCCTGCCCCTCGCCCAGCACCTCGTCCAGGAAGTGGCGCAGGGCGCCGGGGCGCTGCGGGAAGGTCACCAGGAAGTAGTGCCTCAGCCCGATGTGCACGAGGGAGCGCTCCAGCACCTCGTTGTACCGGCTGACGTCGTTGTTCCCGCCCGACACCACGCACACCACCGGCCCCGCCGGGGCGTAGGGCAGCACCTCGCGGGCCGCCGCGCCCGCGAGGGCACCGGCGGGCTCGGCGATGATGCCGTCGGTCTGGTACAGATCCAGCATCTCGGTGCAGATCGCGCCCTCATCGACCGCGACGACCTCGTCGACCAGCTCCTTGACCAGGGGGAACGTGGCGTCTCCGACCCTGCCGACGGCGGCACCGTCCACGAAGGTGTCCAGCTCGGGCAGGGCGAGAGGGCCGCCGTGGTCGAGCGCGGCACGCATGCTGGCCGCTCCGGCCGGCTCGGCGCCGACGATGCGGGTGCCGGGGGAATGCTCGCGCAGCCAGACGGCCAGGCCGCTGATCAGCCCGCCCCCGCCGACCGGGACGACCACGGTGCCCGGCCGCTCCCCGGACTGCTCCAGGATCTCCAGGCCCACCGTGCCCTGCCCGGCCATCGTCCTGACGTCGTCGAACGGATGCACGTAGACCGCGCCTGTGCGCTCGCTGTCGTCGTGCGCGGCGCTGCTCGCCTCGTCGTAGGTGCCGCCGCCGACCACGATCTCCACCCGGTCGCCGCCGAGCGCCGCGATGCGCTCGCGCTTCTGCCGCGGCGTGGTGGACGGGACGTACACGCGGCCGCTGATCCCCAGGCGCGCGCAGGCGAACGCGACGCCCTGCCCGTGGTTGCCTGCGCTCGCGCAGACCACGCCGCGCCGCCGTTCCTCCCGCGTGAGCGAGGCGATCAGGTTGAACGCGCCGCGCACCTTGTAGGAGCGGCAGACCTGCGCGTCCTCGCGCTTGAGCAGCACCCGGCCGCCGAGCAGGCCGGACAGCCGCTCATTCGGCTCCAGCGCGGTACGGCGGATCACCGGCCGCAACCGTTCGGCCGCCTGGTTGATCATCGTGGCGGTGAGGCGGTTGCTCATGCACACTCCTGGCACAGCGGCGGATCAAGGGACGGCGCAGGGCATCTCATGATGGCGACCGCACGAATGATCACCGGGAACGGTGCCCGCCGCGTGAGCGGCACACCGGCCACAACGACCCCACCAAGCCATGGTATGCCCGCCGCACCCCTACCCGAGCCGGCCCGGCCCGCCCCCGCACCGGCCCCGTCACCCGGCGGAAGGGGCCGGCGGGCCGGCCAGCCGCGCGAGGGTCTGGGCGGCGATCTCCCACTCCTCGTCGGTGGGGATGACCAGGACGGGCACCTCCGCCCCAGCCGGAGACACCGCGCGCTCCCCGCCCGAGGCCGTCTCGTTGAGCGCGGCGTCCACGGTGATGCCGAGCCGCTCCAGCCCCGCCAGCGACTCGGCGCGGGTGGCGGCGTCGTGCTCGCCCACGCCGCCGGTGAACACGATGGCGTCCACCCGGCCGAGCAGCGCGTGGTAGGCGCCGACGTACTTGCGGATGCGCCTGGTGTAGATCCGCAGGGCCAGCCGGGCGCCCTCGTCGTCACGGGAGCGGGCGCGCACCTCGCGCATGTCGCTGGAGCCGGTGAGCGCCAGCAGGCCGCCCCGGTGGCTGAGCCCGTGCTCCACCTGCTCGGCGTCCAGGCCGCCCGTCCGGGCGAGGTAGCCGGCGAGGGCGGGGTCCACGTCGCCCGAGCGGGTGCCCATGACCAGCCCCTCCAGCGGCGTCATGCCCATGGAGGTGTCGACGCTGCGCCCGCCGGAGATCGCGGTGGCGCTCGCGCCGTTGCCCAGGTGCAACACGATCAGGTCGAGCCCGGCGAGGTCCCGGCCGAGGAACGCCGCGGCGCGGCGGGAGACGTAGGCGCAGGACGTGCCGTGGAAGCCGAAGCGCCGCACGCCCAGCTCGCGCCACTCGCCCGGCACCGCGTACGTGTACGCCTCCGGCGGCAGCGTGCGATGGAACGCGGTGTCGAACACGGCGACCTGCGGCACGTCGGGGAACACCTTGCGGGCGAGCCGGATGCCGGTGAGGTTGACCGGGTTGTGCAGGGGCGCGAGCGGCGCCAGCTCCTCGATGGCGGCGACCACCGAATCGTCGATCAGCACGGCCTCGGCGAACCGGTCGCCGCCGTGCACCACCCGATGCCCCACCGCGACCGGGGCCGGCTCCGGCCCCGCCGCCACGAACGCCTCCATCATCGCCGCCAGCCCCTCGCCGTGATCGGCGAAGGCGCGGTCACGGACGTACGGCGGCCCGTCCCCGCTGCGGTGCGTCAGCCGACCCTGCTCCTGCCCGATCCGCTCGACCAGGCCCTTGGCCGAACGTTCGCGGGTGTGCGGGTCCACGAGCTCGTACTTGATCGAGGAGGATCCCGTGTTCAGGACGAGGATGGGGTCGGCCATGCCCACGAGCCTAGGCCCTGCGTACCGAAGCCCCGCGCCTGGGCCCGGACCCTGCGATGAGGGGACCGCCGGAGGCGAGAACAATGAGGGACATGACACGTGCTGTGTACGTCGCCGCGGGTGAGGCGGGAAGCAACAAGGGGACCGTCGCGCTGGGCCTGGTGGAGCTGCTGTCCCGGCAGGTGGAGACCGTGGGCGTGTTCCGCCCGGTGGTACGCGCCGGCCGCGCGGACGCCCTGATCAACACCATCCGCAGCAGATTCCAGCTCGCCCTGCCCTACGAGGCGTACGCGGGCGTCACCTACGACGACGTGCACGCCGACGTCGAGCGGGCGGCGGGGGACGTCGTGGCCCGCTTCCGCGAGCTGGCCGGGCGGTGTGACGCGGTGGTGGTGGTCGGCACCGACTACACCGACGTGGGCGCGCCCACGGAGTTCGGGTTCAACGCCAGGCTGGCCGCCGACCTGGGCACGCCCGTGGTCAACGTGGTGAGCGGCCGGGGCCGGACGGCCGCGCAGATCGCCGCGGCGGTCGAGCTGTCGGCCAGGGAGCTGGCCCACCACCACGCCCGCGAGCTCGCGGTCGTGGTCACCCGCGCGGCCGAGCAGCTCACGATCGCGCATCCGACGCCGGTGTTCGTGCTGCCGGAGACCCCCTCGCTGCGCGCGCCGACGGTGGCCGACCTGCTGGACGCCTGCGACGGCCGGTTCTTCCTGGGCGAGCGCGACGGGCTCGGCCGGGAGGCGAGCGCGCTGATGGTGGGCGCGATGTCGCTACCGGGCATCCTGGACCGCCTCACCGAGGGCGCGGCGGTGATCATCCCGTCCGACCGGGCCGCCGCGCTGCTGCCCGGCCTGATCGCGGCGCACACGTCGCCGGGGTTCCCCGCCCTGTCGGCCGTGCTGCTCACCGGCGGCACCGACCTGCCCGCCCCCGTCGAACGCCTGCTGCGCGGCATGACGATCCCCCTGCCGGTGATCGCCACCGACCACGACACCTTCGACACCGCGACCCGCCTGTCGACGGTGGAGGGCCGGTTCACGCCCGAGGCGGGCGGGAAGATCGACACGGCGGTGCGGCTGTTCGCCGAGCACGTGGACGGCGCGCTGCTGCTGGAGCGGCTGGACATCGCCAAGACCGACGTCGTCACGCCGCTCATGTTCGAGTACGAGCTGCTGGACCGGGCCCGCGCCCGCCGCAGGCACATCGTGCTGCCCGAGGGCGAGGAGCCGCGCATCCTGCGCGCGGCCGACATCCTGCTGCGCCGCGGCGTCGCCGAGCTCACCCTGCTCGGCGACGAGGAACGCATCCGGGTCCAGGCCGCCCAGCTCGGCCTCGACCTGGACGACGCCCGGGTGCTCAGCCCGTTCGACCCGGAGCTGCGCGAGCGGTTCGCCCGCGAGTACGCCGCCGCCCGGGCGCACAAGGGCATGAACGTCGAGCTGGCCCGCGACACCGTCACCGACGTCTCCTACTTCGGCACGCTCATGGTGCACACCGGGATGGCCGACGGCATGGTGTCGGGCGCGGCGCACACCACCGCGCACACGATCAGGCCCGCGTTCGAGATCCTGCGCCTGGGCCTGGTCTCCAGCGTGTTCTTCATGTGCCTGGCCGATCGGGTGCTGGTCTACGGCGACTGCGCGGTCAACCCGGATCCGAGCGCCGAGCAGCTCGCCGACATCGCGATCGCCTCGGCCGGCACGGCGGCGCTGTTCGGCGTCGAGCCGAGGATCGCCATGCTGTCGTACTCGACGGGCGCCTCGGGCGCCGGCGCCGACGTCGACAAGGTCCGCGCCGCCACCGAACTGGTCCGCGGGCGCCGCCCGGACCTGCAGGTGGAGGGGCCGATCCAGTACGACGCCGCGATCGACCCCGGCGTGGCACAGGCCAAGATGCCCGACAGCCGGGTGGCCGGGCGCGCCACGGTCTTCGTGGTGCCCGACCTCAACACCGGCAACACCCTGTACAAGGGCGTCCAGCGCAGCGCCGGGGCCGTCGCGGTCGGGCCGGTGCTGCAGGGGCTGCGCAAGCCGGTCAACGACCTGTCCCGCGGCGCCACGGTGGCCGACATCGTCACCACCGTCGCCGTCACGGCCGCCCAGGTGGCCGACGGCGCTGTGCCGCCGGATGCCGGCGACAGCCGCTGAGGGCACGCACGTGGGACGGTGACCTCGTCCGGCACAGGCGTGGCCGTCCCGCCCCCACGACGGTGGCCCGGTTCTACCTCGAACCGTTCAGGAGCGGGCGGTCATCGCCTGCGGTCGGCGCGTAGCCGCGCCGCCAGGGCGGCGGCCTGGGTGCGGCGTTGCATGTCGAGCTTGGACAGCAGGTTGGAGACGTAGTTCTTGACCGTTTTCTCGGCCAGGAACATGCGCTCGCCGATCTGCCGGTTGGTCAGCCCTTCCCCGATGAGGTCGAGGATCTGCCGCTCCTGCTCGGTCAGCGCGGCGAGCGGGTCCTTCCTGGCGGCCTGGTCGCGCAGCCGCTGCAGCATGGCGGCGGTGGTCTGCGGGTCGAGCAGCGACTGGCCGGAGGCGACCGTGCGTACGGCGCCGACCAGGTCCGAGCCGTGGATCTGCTTGAGCACGTAGCCGGCGGCGCCGGCCATGACCGCGTCGAACAGGGCGTCGTCGTCGGCGTACGAGGTCAGCATCAGGCAGGCCAGCCCCGGCACCCGCGAGCGCACCTCGCGACAGACGTCCACGCCGTTGCCGTCGGGCAGCCGCACGTCCAGCACCGCCACGTCGGGCATGAGCGCCGGGATGCGCGCGACAGCTTGTCCATCACGGTCATGACGGTCGTGTAGGCGATGGTGCGGCCCTGCTGGAGGTGCTCCAGCACGTCCCGTACCGAGGCCGGTCGCCTGATCGCCCACATCCGTTCCATGATCGTGGACTCCAGCTCTCCCGGGCCACGCGCCATCTGCCGGCCCCTCCTCCTATCTGCCATCATCTACGATGAATGATAGTACGCTTGCGAGCGTCCTGACGTGCTGCTTGGCGATGGGAATGGTGGGGCCTATGCGGCTGGTCCGTGGATGGCGGGTGGCGCGCGGTCCTGCTCGTGGCCCTCGCCCCGGGCGTGGGCGGCATGCACACCAGCGCGGCAGATGATCGCCCATCCCCAGGGCGCGATCGAAATGGCCCGCACCGAGCAGGCCGCCGGCTCGAACCCGCAGGCCAAAGAGCTGGCCGGCGCGATAGCGGCCACGCAGCAGGCAGAGGTGGAGCAGTTGCGGAAGATCCTCGACAGGCGCTGACCCGTGGGCCCGTCCGTGCGCCGGCCGCGCTCGGGCGAGGCCTTCCGGCATTGCATGTATACCTGGTGGGGGTATATGTTGGGACGCGCTGAAATGCGAATGATTTGCCTGGAAGGTGGCAATGTCCGGATCTATGCATCACGGTGAACATGGCGAGCATGCCGAGCACGCCGGGCATGCGGAGCACGCCCACGGCTCCTCTGCTCATCGTCCCGACGCGGACGACGCGCACGGCGAGCATCAAGGCGGAGCTCACGGGCCGATGAAGGCGACGTGGGGAGTGGCGGCGTCCGCGACGCTGCACTGCCTCACGGGGTGCGCCATCGGCGAGGTGCTCGGCATGGTGATCGCCACCGCCCTGGGCTGGCACGACCTGCCCAGCATCCTGCTGGCCGTCTTCCTGGCGTTCGTCTTCGGCTACGCGCTCACCCTGCGCGGCCTGTTCCGCGCGGGCCTGAAGTGGCGTACGGCGCTGCGGCTCGCGCTGGCCGCCGACACCCTGTCGATCCTCGTCATGGAGATCGTCGACAACGGCATCATGCTGATCATCCCCGGCGCGATGGACTCCGGCCTCGCCTCCGTCCTGTTCTGGGGCGCCCTGGCGTTCTCGCTGCTCGTGGCCTTCCTCGTCACCACGCCCATCAACAAGTGGATCATCGGGCGGGGCAAGGGTCACGCGGTGATCCACGCCTACCACCACTGACCGCTCAGGTGGAGCGCGGCTCGCGCCGGTACGCGTCCAGGACGAGGCCGATGTCCTCCGCCTGGAGGATCCCTCTTCCCGAGCCGCTGTTTCACCGGTGATATCGGCGGCGTGCGTAATTTTCAGCAGTTGTTTCCCGGGATCCGGTTCACGCTGGGGGCGCAACTACGTCAACAGGCCTGGGAAATGGGAGTGACCTATGCCGCCGGTGATCGTGGGGCGTGACGGCCCGCTGTCCGGACAGCGTTATCCGATGGACGACCGGCCGATGACCTTCGGCCGCAGGAACGACAGCCGCATCGTCATCGCCAGCGGCCGGGCCTCGCGCGCGCACGCCGAGGTGCGGCACGAGGCGGGCCGGTACGTCCTGCACGACCTGGGCAGCCGCAACGGCACCCTGGTCAACGGCGTCCGGGTAACCAGGCACGAGCTCCGGCCCGGTGACCTGATCGCGATCGGCGACGAGGTGTTCCGCTTCGAGGCGTCCGACGACGCCGAGACGATCATGGATCCGGCGCTCATGCGGGAGATCGGCCGGCGGGCGGCGCGCGCGGTGGACCCCGCCGCGGTCCTGCGCGTCACGATCAGCGGCGGCGGCCCCGTCGGGCTCGGCTTCGCCCTGCTCCTCGACCACCTCATGGGCGAGCGGGTGGCGGTCACCGTGTACGACGGCCGCTGGATGCGCGACGGCGACCGGGTCGTGTGGAAGGGCAAGGAGCAGGGCAACGTCCGGCGGCAGCAGGTGGTGACGGTGCAGAGCCGCCAGTACCTGAACCTGCCGGAGAAGGTGCAGGCACGGCTGTTCGGCCCCGGCGCGTACACCGAGATGTGGCCGGCCGGCCCCGACTCGATCCGCGGCCGGAGCCCGCGCAACCTGCGCATCGCCCACATCGAGGACACGCTGCTGGCGATGGCCGGCGAGCGGCCCGGCCGGATCCGGCTGGTCCCGGAGCGGTTCGACGCCGGCGAGCACCCGGAGGCCGCGGCGCGGGACCACGTGCTGGCCATCTGCGAGGGCGGCCGGTCGCGCACCCGGGAGCACTTCGCCGCCAAGTTCGGCAAGGCCGACACCTCCATCTACTCGCTCGACGGCCACCACGTGCGGGACGTCGTGCTGGGCCTGCGGGTCAAGTCCGACCTGCCGGACCCCATGACGGTCCTGCTCACCGTGGCGCAGAACCGCTTCCTGCTGAACGCCCTGCGCGGCGAGGGCTTCCTCAACATGCGGCTGACCGACGCCGAGGCCGAGGAGGTCATCGGCATCGACCCGGTCCGGCGCGTGTTCGAGCAGTGCGTGGCCGCCAGCCCGTGCCTCATGGACCGGACCGAGCACGGCGAGTTCCGCTGCTCGACGCACAGCACGCTGTTCCTGCCCGCCCTGGTCAAGGGCTCGCCGCTGTGGGGGCGGGTGATGGAGGGGCTGCGGTTCTTCGGGGTGGCGGAGGAGAACCTGAGCGCGGTCACCGCGTTCCGGCTCGACATGGTGCAGCGGCCCCGCTTCACCGCCCAGCTCCACCCGCCCACCGCCACCACGCCCGGCACGTACGGGTTCCTGCTCGGCGACGCCGCCAACGCCATCCACTTCTGGCCGGGCCGTGGCCTCAACAGCGGGCTGGCCTCGGCCATCTCGCTGGCCAGGACGCTCAGCCAGGGCTGGCGGGCCCGGCCCTTCCGGGACGCGGACTTCATCCGGCACGAGGCGGCCATGTCGATGCTGCAGTACCGGCACAAGAGCCGCGCCTGGAAGGCGATGGTCACCACCGACGGGCACGGCGTCACTCGGGCGATCAAGGATCAGATCGCGCAGGGCATCGCCGAGACCTCCGCGCGGAACGACCTCCAGGTGCGC
Organism: Nonomuraea sp. NPDC050202; assembly: GCF_040656115.1. Taxonomy (NCBI): domain Bacteria; kingdom Bacillati; phylum Actinomycetota; class Actinomycetes; order Streptosporangiales; family Streptosporangiaceae; genus Nonomuraea; species Nonomuraea sp. NPDC050202. The sequence goes on from NZ_JBFALF010000015.1 coordinate 64,449, forward strand.
GACGACGCCGACCTGGACGCGCTCATGGACCGGTTACGGCAGATCCGCGACCGCCTGGCCCCGCGCATCCCCGGCATGCCGGACGACGCCACGCTCCGCCGCCACCTGCGCGGGCTGAAGGCGGAGACCCTGCGCGCGCTGCTGGTCAGCGGGGCGTGGGACACGCTGATCATGGGCGGTGAGGAGGTCGACATCGACCTCTTCTACCGCCAGGACCCGCCCGACGTGCTGGTGTCCGCGGCCCCGCGGGGCCCGGCGGCGCAGGCGGGGGAGCCGGGGGAGGGTCAGCAGGCCACCAAGGTCATCCGTCGCGGCCAGGCCTAGGACCCTGGGAAAGGCGGCGCCTCGCCGGATGCTCAGGCGATGCGGCGCAAGGCCCACTCGACCCCGGGGCAGCGGTCCATGACGACGTCGAGGCCGGCGTCCAGCGCGCGCCGGCCGGCCGCCTCGTCGATCACGCCCAGGGGCAGCCAGACCGCGCCGGCGCCCATCGCGATGGCCTCGTCGATCACCTGCCCGGCGTGCTCGGAGCGGCGGTACACGGCCACGACGTCCACCTTGCCCGGCACCTCGGCCAGCGACGCGTAGCCCGGCTCGCCCAGCACGGGCTCGGCGGCGGGGTGGACGGGGATGATCCGCCGCCCCCGCGACTTGAGCAGGCCCGCCTGGTCGTAGGCCGTACGGCCGGGATTGTCGGACAGTCCGACGAACGCCCACGTGCGCGCCTCGGTGAGGAGACGACGGATGACGGTCTCGTCCGCGAAACGGTTCCCCATGTCCCGGCTAACGCCCGGGGCGGGGCGGGCATTTCCTCCGGGTAGAAGTCACCACCCGCCACATCATGGCGGCAGGGGGCATACCTCGTGCCTGGTGGGCAGGAGGACAGAGGCGGCCCGGCCGGGCCGGGCCGGCAGGGGGATCTGACCGTCGAAGGGCTAGGAGGAGACACATGGATCCGTCAAGCCAGGAGACTGGCAAGGTCACCGGCACTCAGGACAAGGACTACAACCTGATCTGGTTCGTGGAGCAGTGCCTGAGCAACGTGCTTCGGCTGGAGAACTACATCGCCGACGCCGAGCGCACCGGTGATGGGGAGCTGGCGAGCTTCTTCCGCCGCGCCCAAGCCGAAAGCCGGAAGGGAGCCGAGCAGGGCAAGGAGCTTCTGAGCAAGCGCCTGGTCAAGTAAGCGCCCGGTTCTCCCGCGAAGGCGGCCGCCCGCACCGGGCGGCCGCCTTCGCGACGTGCCGCCTTCGCGACCGCCTTCGCGGACCGACGGGGGACAAGCGCGGGCTAGGCTGCCTGGCCCAGGTTCTCGCCGAAGAACCCGGCGATCCTCTCCACGGCGACGTCCACGTACTGCTTCCTGTCGTAGAGATCGACGTGGCTGGCGCCGTCGATCCAGCAGATCTCCTTGGGGCCGGTGGCACGCTGGAAGGCCGCCACGCTCATCCAGGACGTGACGGCGCGGCTGCCGACGACCATGAGCAGCGGCCGCCCCCCGATCAGCGGGATCGGCGCGAAGGCGTCGAAGGCAGCCATTTTGTCGACGCTGTCCCAGGTGAGGAAGCCCGCCGAGCGGGGGTGCAGGCCGCGTTCGGTGCGGTAGTACTCGAAGCCTTCGGCGCCGTGCTCCCCGCCGAGCGCGTAGGCCTGCTCGACGGTGCCGGGGAAGAGGGTCAGCACCGGCGGCTCCTCGCCCCGGGCCGCCACGGTGCGGGCGTGCGCCGCGGCGTCCAGCATGCCGAGGAACACGGCCGGGTCCTGGGTGCCGTCGGCGCCCAGGCGGAACTGGCGGGCGACGTCGACGGCGCTGACGGTGGCCAGCGCCCTGACACGGCGGTCGCCCGCGGTGGCCGCGAGGGCGTAGCCGCCTGAGGCGCAGATGCCGAGCACGCCGATGCGCTCAGGATCGACCTCGCTTCGGCCGCTCAGGAAGGAGACGGCGGCCTTGATGTCCTCGACGCGCTGCGCGGGGTTCTCCAGGCCACGGGGCTCGCCACCGCTCTCGCCCTGGTAGGCCGCATCGTAGGCGAGCGTGATGAACCCCCTCGCGGCCAGGTCGCGGGCGTAGAGGCCGGCGGCCTGCTCCTTCACCCCGGTACCGGGGTGCCCGACGACGATCGCCGGGCGGGGCCCCTCGGCCGGGGCGTCGGGGAGGTGGAGGTGGGCGGCGAGCGGGATGCCGGCGCTGGGGAAGGTGACGTCGATCTTCGACATGGGATTCTCCGTTGGGGTGGTCAGCCGGCGCGGTGCCGGGCACGAGTCCACAGTCGTCGTATCCCGGGGCGGGCAAAAGCGGCGGGTTCTTGCCTGGGAAAGAACCTGCCCCCTCAACTTCGGCACCCCAAGCCCGACAATGGATGACATGAGCACCACATCCGGACCGGGGGAACTCGGCGCCTTCCTCAAGGCCCGCCGGGCACAACTGGCCCCGCAGGACCTCGGGCTGCCCGAGCAGGACTCGCGGCGCAAGGTCGCGGGGCTGCGCCGTGAGGAGGTCGCCCAGCTCGCCGCGATCAGCGTCGACTACTACACGCGGCTGGAGCAGGGCCGCGTCCGCGCGTCCGCCTCGGTGCTCGCCACGCTCGCCCGCGCGCTGCGCCTCGACGACGACCAGCAGCGGTACCTGTACGAGCTGGCCGGCAAGACCGACGCCCGGCCACGCAGGCGCCGGCCCGCGCAGCGCGTGCGCCCCGCCATGCGGCGCCTGCTCGACCAGCTCACCGCGACCCCCGCCATCGTGCTGGGCAAACGGCTGGACGTGCTGGAGTGGAACGCCGGCGCCGTCGCCCTGTACACCGACTTCTCGCAGCTCCCCGCGGACGGGCGCAACTACCTGCGGCTGCTGTTCACCGACCCGGTCATCCGGGACATGCACCTGGAGTGGGAGCACGACGCCCGCGACGCCGTCGCCGCCCTGCGCATGGAGTCCGCCGCCAGTCCCGACGATCCCGAGCTCGCCCGGCTCGTCGGCGAGCTGTCCGTACGGGACGCCGACTTCCGCACCTGGTGGGCGGAGCACCGCGTCAACACCGCCACCTACGGCACCAAGCGTTACCGGCATCCGCTGGTCGGCGAGCTCACCCTCGACTGCGACACGTGGAGCAGCCCCGACGGCTCCGGCCAGCGCCTCATGGTGCTCACCGCCGAACCCGGCTCGCCGTCGTACGACGCGCTGCGCATCCTCACCTCGTGGACGCCCGCGCCGCCGAGCCGTACCCTGACGCGCTGACCCCGGCCCCGTTCGACCTGCCGGAGGGGCCGGAGGAAGGCGGGGCTCAGCCCGCTCGCGTGGCGTGGACCGCGGTGAAGGCCAGGAGCGGGGCGGCGGCCCGTGGCGGGTCCTCCAGGATGGGGGAGTGCCCGAGACCGGGCAGCAGCTCCACCGTCGCCCCGGGAACCGCGCGGTAGTCCGCGGCGGACGAGGACCGCCATCTCCGGTCGTCCGCACCGAAGATCACCAGCAGCGGCTTGCCGAGGGCCACCAGCCGGTCCGGGAGCGGCCGCTCCTTCAGGTACTCGGTGGTGCCCAGCATCGTCATGGCGAGCGTGTGGTACGTCATGAGGCGCACCTCGTCCAGGAGCTCCTGCGGGACCTGGTAGCCCGGGCGGCTGAAACCCGTGCTCGCGAACAGGCGGATCTGCTCGTCGGACGGCGGCCACTGCTCGGGCGAGATGGCGGCGGACCGCGGCGCGAGGTAGGAGTCCAGGCTGGGGCCGGTGTTGACGAGCGCGAGCGCGGTCACGAGGCCGGGCCGTAGCTCGGCGAGGGCGGTGGCGACCGCGCCGCCGCTGGAGTGCCCGGCGACGACGGCGTGCCGGACGCCGAGCCGGTCCAGTGCTTCGCCGACCCTGCGTGCCTGGTCAGGGGTCGCGTAGCTCCGGTCGTCCGGTTTGGCCGACCGGCCGTGCCCGAGCAGGTCGATCCGGATGACGCGATGGGTTCCGGTCAGCAGCGGGACCACCTGGTCCCACGAGCGGGCAGAGGAGGCGGACCCGTGGATGAGCAGGAGTGCGGGGGCGTCGGGCGGGCCGTCCAGGCACACGTGGAGGTCGCCGTCGTCCAGGGACAGGGTCATGGTCCCGGTCGTGTCAGAAAGGGGCATGAGATCACTGTCGCCGTCGGTGCGCGGGGACGGCTTGGACAAATGTTCCCTCGACCGGCCCGCGTAGCATGGGGCCGTGCGGACGTTCGTGCACGGTGAGGCTGTGTGGGGCGTCGTGTGCCCGCGGCGGCCCAGCCGGATGGCCGGGGTCGCGATGGCCGGGTTCCGGGTCCGGGCCCTGGACGCGCTCCGGATGGTCCCGCACCCGGCCGTGACGTTGCTGCTGGACTTCGGCGCCGGCTCGCCCGTCCTCGACGGCGCCGCCGGGCGGCGGCACCTGGGAAGCATCGTCGCCGGGCCCGGGTTCGGGTCGGGAGGAGCGGTCTGGGCGCGGGGCGAGAACGTCGAGTGCGTGCAGGTGCGCCTGTCCCCGGTGATCGCCCGCGCGGTCCTGGGCGTCGGCCTCGCCGAACTCGACGGCGCCGTGGTGACGCTCGACGACCTGTGGGGCCGGGAGGCGTCGCGGGTCCGTGAGCGGCTGGCCGAGGCCTCCTCCTGGGAGGACCGGTTCGCGCTGACAGAGGCGCTGCTCGCCCGACAGCACGAGGCACGGGCGCCGGTGGACCCGGAAGTGGCCTGGGCCTGGGAACGGATCGCCGGCAGCCGCGGCCTGGTCCGGGTCGACGGGCTCGCGGGGGAGGTCGGGTGGAGCCGCAAGCGGCTGTGGTCCCGGTTCCGCTCGCAGCTCGGCCTGCGGCCCAAGCAGGCCGTGAAGCTGGTCCGCTTCGACCACGCCGTCCACCGCCTGGTCGCGGGCGAGAGCGCGGCCCGGGTCGCGGCCGACGCCGGCTACGCCGACCAGTCGCACCTGCATCGGGATGTCATGGCGTACATCGGGGTGACGCCCACGGGTGTGGCCGGCGAGCCGTTCCTGGCGGTCGACGACCTCGCCTGGCCCGGCCTCCCGCTCACCAGGTGACCGGGAGTCCGCGAACGCCGTGGACGATGGCGTCGTTCTCGTACGGCCCTCGATCACACCGGGCGAGAGTGGCGCTCCTGCGGTGAGGAGGCCCGGCGCACGGCCGCCGCCACGCGGCTCCCCGGGAAGAAGCCCTGGCCGGCGCACGGGACGCCGCGCCCTGCTCGCCCGGACGTCAGCGCCCTGCTTGCCCGGACGTCAGCGCTCTGCTCACGCGGGCCTTCAGCGCCCTGCGACCTCGCGTACGGCGCCCTTGTCGGCCGACTCGGCCAGGGCCGCGTAGGCGCGCAGGGCGGTGGACAGGGGGCGGTCGCGATGCCGGGGCCGGTAGCCGGTGTGCTGTTCCAGGCGGTGGCGGCGGGCCGCGAGTTCCTGCTCGGGGACGTCCAGGCGCAGGTCACGGGCGGGGATGTCGATGGTGATGGTGTCGCCGTCCTGGACGAGCGCCAGCGGCCCGCCCGTGGCGGCCTCGGGCGACATGTGGCCGATCGACAGGCCGGAGCTGCCGCCGGAGAAGCGGCCGTCGGTGATGACCGCGCACACCCCGGCCAGGCCCCGCCCCTTGAGATAGGCGGTCGGGTACAACATCTCCTGCATGCCGGGCCCGCCGCGCGGCCCCTCGTAGCGGATGACGAGCACGTCCCCCGGCGACAGGCGGCCGGACAGGATCGCCTCCACGGCCTCCTCCTGCGACTCGGTGACCACCGCCGGGCCGGTGAAGACGTGCATGCCCTCCGGTACGCCGGCCGACTTCACCACGGCGCCGTCGGGGGCGAGGTCGCCGCGCAGCACCGCGAGGCCCGCGTCCGGCGAGTAGGCGTGGGCGGTGTCGCGGATGCAGCCGGTCGCGGCGTCCAGGTCGAGGGAGTCCCAGCGGGCCGACTGGGAGAACGCGGCCGGCGAGCGGACACCGCCGGGTGCGGCGTGGAACAGCTCCACCGCCTCGGGCGAGGGGGAGGCGCCGCGTACGTCCCAGGCGGCCAGCCACGCGTCGAGCGAGTCCGCGTGCACGGCGTGCACGCCGGGCCGCAGCATCCCGGCGCGGTGCAGCTCGCCCAGGATGGCGGGGATGCCGCCGGCGCGGTGCACGTCCTCCATCAGGTACGGGCCGTTGGGGGCGACCTCGCACAGGAACGGCACCGTGCGGGAGCGGGCCTCGATGTCGGCCAGCGTGAAGTCGAGGTCGGCCTCGCGGGCGGCGGCGAGCAGGTGCAGCACGGTGTTGGTGGAGCCGCCCATGGCCAGATCCAGGGCCATGGCGTTGTCGAAGGCGGCGCGGGAGGCGATCGCGCGGGGCAGCACGCCGGGGTCGTCCTTGCCGTAGTAGCGGGCGGCGAGCTCCATCACGGTCCGGCCGGCCTGCTCGTACAGGGCGCGGCGGGCGGTGTGGGTGGCCAGCGTGGTGCCGTTGCCGGGCAGGGCCAGGCCGAGCGCCTCCAGCAGGCAGTTCATGGAGTTGGCGGTGAACATGCCGGCGCAGGATCCGCAGGTGGGGCAGGCCGCCTCCTCGATCCTGGCCAGGTCCTCGTCCGGCATGCCGGGATTGGCGGCCTCGGACATGGCGGTGACCAGGGTCAGCCCGGTACGGGCCGTGCCGTCGCTCAGGACCGCCCGGCCTCCCTCCATGGGGCCGCCGGAGACGAACACCGTGGGGATGTTCAGCCGCAGCGCGGCCATCAGCATCCCGGGGGTGATCTTGTCGCAGTTGGAGACGCACACCAGCGCGTCGGCGCAGTGCGCCTGCACCATGTACTCGACGGAGTCGGCGATCAGCTCCCGCGACGGCAGCGAGTACAACATCCCGGCGTGGCCCATGGCGATGCCGTCGTCGACGGCGATGGTGTTGAACTCGCGCGCGATCCCGCCCGCCGCGGTGATCGCCTCGCAGACGATGCGGCCCACCGGCTGCAGGTGCGTGTGGCCGGGCACGAACTCGGTGAAGCTGTTGGCCACCGCGACGACCGGCTTGACGCCGATGTCCGCCGCCGGGACGCCGGAGGCGCGCATCAGGGCGCGGGCGCCGGCCATGTTCCGCCCGTGGGTGACCGTACGTGATCTCAACTGTGGCATGCCGCAATGCTGGTGGCTCGCGAGCGTACGGCGAAGACGCCCGTACTGCTAGCACTCCCGCTACCAGCACTACCCTTGTCCGGGTGAACACGGCGGCCGAGCGACGCAGAGAACTGGGCAGCTTCCTCCGCGCCAGACGCGCGGCCCTGGACCCGGTCTCCGTCGGCCTGCCCCCGCCCGGGCCGCGCCGCAGGGGCGGCCTGCGCCGCGAGGAGGTCGCCACCCTCTCCGGGGTCAGCGCGACCTGGTACACCTGGCTGGAGCAGGGCCGCGACATCCAGCCCTCCCGCCAGGTCCTCGACGCCCTCGCCCGCACCCTGCACCTGACCTCCGCCGAGCACGCCTACGTGCTCTCCCTGGCCGGGTACGCGCCGCTGCCCGCGGCCACCGCGGGCGCCGGGCGGACGGCGCCCGGCCACGTGCGGCGGCTGCTGGACGCGCTCGCCGGCTTCCCCGCCTACGCCATCGCCCCCGACTGGACGATCACCGGCTGGAACACCGCCTACGCCGCCCTGTACCCGAACGTGGCCACGGTGGACCCGGGCGAGCGCAACCTGCTGTGGCTGGTGTTCACCGACCCCTACGTCCGCGACCTCCTGCCCGACTGGGAGACCACCAGCCGCCGCTTCCTCGCCGAGTTCCGAGCCGAGGCCGGCCCCCGCCTCGGCGACCTGGCCCGCACCCCGGTCATCCAGCGCCTCCTGGCGGCCAGCGAGGTGTTCAGCGCCGCCTGGCAGGACCACCACATCGAAGGCTTCACCTCCCGCGAGCGGCTCTTCCACCACCCCACCGCGGGCGTCCTGCGTTACGAACACCACCGCCTGGCCCCCGCCGACCACCCCGACCTGCACGTGGTGATCTACACCCCGGCCTCGACGCACCCGTGAGCGACCACCCGAGGGGCGATCCTGATCGCCTCGGCGCCGACACCTGGTCAGGACCGGTACGCGGCTGCGCATACCGGTCGCCATGAAGGGAGCACGCCTAACCGAGGGCGTGATCGAGGTTGAAGGCCGCGCTGATGAGCGCCAGGTGGGTGAAGGCCTGCGGGAAGTTGCCGAGCTGCTCGCCGGTGTGCCCGATCTGCTCGGCGTACAGGCCGAGGTGGTTGGCGTAGGTGAGCATCTTCTCGAAGGCCAGGCGGGCCTCCTCGACGCGGCCTGCCCGGGCCAGCGCCTCGACGTACCAGAACGAGCAGATCGAGAACGTGCCTTCCGGGCCCTCCAGGCCGTCCGGGCTGAGCTCGGGGTCGTAGCGGTAGACCAGGGAGTCGGAGACCAGGCTGCCGCCGAGCGCGTCCAGGGTGGACAGCCACTTGGGGTCGGTCGGCGAGACGAACTTGGCCAGCGGCATCATCAGCACGGCCGCGTCGAGCAGCTCGTCGTCGAAGTGCTGGACGAACCCCTGCAGCCGCTCCGACCAGCCGTGTTGCATGATGTCGCGGTAGATGGCGTCGCGGTTCTCGCGCCAGCGCGGGATGTCGGCGGGCAGGCCGCGCTGGCCGGCCACGCGCATGGCGCGCTCGATCGCGACCCAGCACATCAGGCGGGAGTAGGTGAAGTTCCTGCGCCCGCCGCGGGTCTCCCAGACGCCCTCGTCGGGCTGGTCCCAGTTGTCGCAGACCCAGTTGACCAGCGTGCACAGCTCGTCCCAGCGCCGGCTTGAGATGGGCGTGCCCCACTTGTTGTACAGGTACACGGAGTCGATGAGGGCGCCGTAGATGTCGAGCTGGAGCTGGTCGACGGCGGCGTTGCCGATCCTGACGGGCCGCGAGCCGCGGTAGCCGTCCAGGTGGGGCAGCTCCTCCTCGGGCAGGTCGCTGCGGCCGTCGATGCCGTACATGATCTGCAGCGGCCCGCTCGGCCCGGTGCCCTCCATCCGGACGTGTTTGTCCAGGAAGCCCATGAACGCCTCGGCCTCCTCGGTGAAGCCGAGCCGCAGCAGCGCGTAGACGCAGAACGCGGCGTCGCGCACCCACACGTACCGGTAGTCCCAGTTGCGCCGGCCGCCGATCTGCTCGGGCAGGCTGGTCGTGGGCGCGGCGACGATGCCGCCGGTCGGCGCGTAGGTGAGCAGCTTGAGCGTGAGCGCGGAGCGGTGCACGATCTCCCGCCAGCGGCCCCGGTAGCGGGAGGCCGACAGCCACCTGCGCCAGAACGCGACCGTGGCGGTGAACAACCTCTCGGCCTCCTCCAGCGGGCAGCCGCGGGGCTCGACGCCGGAGACGAGCCGGTCGAGGGCGAACACGGCGAGCTCGCCCTCGCGCAGCACGAACCGGCTGCGGACGTCGCGGCCGTCGTGCTCGACGGGAACGCTGGAGACGAGCTCCAGGGTGAGCGACGGCGACTCGAAGAACGTCAGCCCGCCCTCCTGCGTGACGCTGTGCGGCTGGCGGGCGTAGTCGAAACGGGGAGCTACCAGGGCGCGGAACGGCAGCGTGCCGCGCACGCAGGTGACGCGCCTGATCAGCCGGTGCCGGTCGGCCTCGGAGGTGTCGCCCTCGATGGGCATGAAGTCCTGGATCTCGCCCACGCCGTCGTCCGCGAAGAAGCGCGTGATCAGGACGTTCGTGTCGGGGAAGTAGAACTGCTTGGTCGTGTACGGGACGTCCGCGGCCAGCTCGAAGGAGCCGCCCCGGCCGGCGTCCAGGAGCGAGCCGAACACCGACGGGGCGTCGAAACGGGGGCAGCAGTACCAGTCGATGGTGCCGTTGGTGCCCACGAGCGCGACCGTGCGCAGGTCGCCGATCAGCCCGTGCTCGCCGATCGGCAGGTAGCGGGGGTCGCCGGGTTGGTCGTGCCCGTCGTTCGCCGGGGCGGTGCTGTCTGGCTGCATGTTCTCAACGTAAGCAGCGACGGGCGCGACGTCGCGGGGACGCGCCAGAAGGGCTCGGCCGCGGGTCAGGGCGGGGGCGGCTGGTGCTTGAGCAGCAGCAGCGCGATGTCGTCGCAGCGCTGCTCGGCGCCGGGGGCACAGTCGAGCAGCGTCTCGCTGAGCAGGTGGAGCGGCTGGTCGGCGGCCTGCGTGAGCTGCGCGGCCAGGCCGGCGATGGCCTCGCCCAGGTGCGTGTCCGGCCTCTCGACGAGACCGTCGGTGTACAGGGCGAGGACGGCGCCCGGCGAGAACGGCACCTGCACCGGGTGGTACTCCGCGTCCGGATCGATGCCGAGCAGCGGACCGGGCGGGACGTCGACGGGCTCGGCGCTGCCGTGGGGGACGCGCAGCAGGGGCGGCATGTGGCCGGCGTTGGCGGCGGAGAAGGCGCGCAGGCGCAGGTCGAGATGGACGACCAGGCAACTGGTGAACAGGTCGGTGTCCAGGTCCAGGAGCAGCCGGTTGGTGTGCCGGAGCACCGCGCCCGGATCGGCGCCGAGATCGGCGTCGGCGGCGACGGAGGTGTGGATGGCGGTGCGGACCTGCCCCATGAGCGCCGCCGCCGCCATGTTGTGGCCCTGGACGTCTCCGATGACGGCCACGGCGGCCCTGTCGTGCAGGCGGATGAGGTCGTAGAAGTCGCCGCCGACGCCGGCGCCGCGCGTGGCGGGCGTGTAGCGGGCGGCCGTCTCCAGGCCCCGGATCTCGGGGAGCCGGCGGGGCAGGAGGGTGGTCTGCAGGCTGTGGGCCATGTTGTCCTTCGCCTCGTACAGCAGGGCGCGGTCCAGGGCCTGGGCCATCATGCCGGCGAGGGAGGTGAGCGTGGCGCGCTCGGCGCCGGCGAAGCGGCGCGGGTGGTCGAAGGCCAGCACGCACACCCCGATCACCCGGTCGGCGAAGGCCAGCGGCAGGAACGCCCAGGCGGCCATGCCGCCTGGTATCGCGTCCAGGCCCTGGCCGCCGGGATCCTGCCCGTCGCCGAGGAACGCCGGCCGGCCCGTCCGGGCGACGTCGCCGACGGGACCCACGGACGTCAGGGGCAGGCAGTCGAGGTGGCTCAGCAGCTCGGGGCTGCAGCCGTGCGAGCCGATGATCCTCATCCTGCCGCCCTCGGCGACCAGGATCGTCATGGCCTGCACGCCGCACATGGGCAGCATGTGATCGGTGACCACCTCGATGACCTGGTTCGTGGTGAGCGCGCTGGTCAGCGTCGCGGCCATGTGCAGGAGGTTGTGAACGCCGTGCGGCTGCGCCGACGCGGGAGAGCCGTCCGGCTCGTGCGCCGCCTGATCGACGCGCGTGAGCTGCAGGCTGACGCCGGACAGGCCGGGATGCAGCCGGATCTCGATCGGGTCGCCGTGCGGGGGAGCCAGGGTGCAGGAGGTGAGGCGCTGGCCGACCACCGCGGCCCGGAAGCGGTCCTTGAAGTACGGGTCGCGCAGCCACCCCACGGCCTCCCACAGCACCCGGCCGCAGATGGCCGGCACGCTGCCGCCGAGCAGTTCGGCCGCCGGCGGGTTGACGTAGGTGACGCGGCCGTGCAGGTCGACCGCGACGCAGCCGTCCCGCAGCCGCTCGGCGAAGCCGGCGGCCGCGGTGGCGATCCCGGGCTCCGGCGCGGCGGACGGGGTCAGGATGCGGGGCGGCGCGGCGGCCAGGACCGGCGGTCCGCCGTCCCGCAGCAGCTCGCTCATCCGCCGGGAGGCCCGATCGATGGCCTCGCCTTCGTGCGAGCCGGGCTGCGGCGTGCGCGGCGCCGGCCAGATGAGCGCCCAGGTGCCCTTGACCTGCCCGTCGACGGTGATCGGGGAGGCCATGATGGCGAAGTGGTACGGCGCCAGCAGCGAAGCGGCGGGGAAGCGGTGGGCCAGTTCCTCCGGGTCCGCGACCCAGATCCGTTCCCCCTGGCGGACGGACGCGGCCACCGGCGTGTCGCTTCCGCGCCGCATCCTGGACCACGGCTCCACGACCGGGCCGGGCAGCCCCAGCTCGGCCTGCATCAGCAGGAGCTGCTCGGTGTCGTCCAGCAGGTACAGCACGGCGATGTGGGCCGCGGTGGCGCGTGCCGCCCACATGAGCGTCTCGTCCAGCGCGGCGGTGAGGTGCGCCCTGGACATGCTTGATGGGGGAGAGGTGCTGGGCTCGTTGTTCCCCGGCGAGGGCGTCGGCCTCTGACCCTTCCCTGCGTCGGCCATGCGGTCACGCTATCCGCCATGTTCGGGTGTCATGTGGCTGTTTGTCCTAATATGGCCGCGTGCGGGGCGGGCGATGGGCATCCTCAGGCGATGTCATGGCGAGGCCGCCGGATCGGCCTCACCGGCCGGGCCGTAAGGAAAATCCCGGCAACGCTCCCGGTGCCCGTGCCGGCTATTCAGGGCGGGTCGCGCGGACGTAGTACAGCAGGTGCGGCAGCGGGCCTTCGGCCGCCACGCGGAAGCCGGCGTCGGGGATCATGGTGCCGAGCAGGTCGCGCGGGTCATGCCGCATGGCGGGGCCGCTGAGCAGGCCGACGAGGTGGCGGGCGAGGCGGCCGGCCGGCGGGCGGAACTCGGCGATGAGCAGCCGCCCGCCCGGCCGCAGCACGCGGAACATCTGCCGCAGCGCCTCCGGCCGGGCCTCGCGCGGCATGTGGTGCACGGCGAGGCTGGAGACCACCAGGTCGAACGAGCCGTCGGGGAAAGGCAGGTGCTGGCCTTCGCCGACGACGTAGGCGCAGTTCGCGGGGGCCCGGCCGGTGGCGTGGTCGATCATCGCGGGGGACGGGTCGAGGCCGGTGACGTGGCCGCCGGGGCCGGCCACGGGGGACAGGATGCGGGTGAGGTAGCCGGTGCCGCAGCCCACGTCCAGGATCCGGTCCCCGGGGCGTGGCCGGGCGGCGGTGGCCAGGCGGGTGAAGGCGGCCCGCCGGCCGCCGAGGTAGGCGATCGAGGCGAAGGCCTCGTAGGCGCGGGGGCGGTCCAGGGTGCCGCCCGCGTCGGCGTGCTCGTCGTGACTGTGCAGCAGTTTGCCCAAACCCATGGCTGTTCCTTTGATTCCGAACGATGTGTTCGGTTATGAATGATGCGTTCATAATGGGAAGCGGTCAACGAGCAGATCGGTCGCGGTGTGCCGTACCGAACGGAGGGCGGGTAAGTGTCCGGAGACCGGCGGGTGCGGCGGACCCGGCGGCTGATCCAGGAGGCGCTGGTGGCGCTGATCCTGGAGAAGGGGTACGACGCGGTGACCGTCACCGACGTCATCGACCGCGCGGACGTGGGCCGGTCCACCTTCTACGCCCATTTCACCGACAAACAGGACGTGCTGTTCAGCAACCTCGAGCAACTGGCGTTCCTGCACCCGGCGCCGGCGGGCGAGGCGGGGGACCTGCTCGCGTTCAGCCGGCCGATGTTCGAGCACGTGCGGGAGCAGGAGCGGCTGGTGCGGGCGCTGATGGGCCGGCGCGGCGGCGGGCTGGTGCACGCGCGCGGCGAGCAGCTGCTCGCCGCCGTCGTCAGAGCCGAGCTGGTGGCGGCGGGCGGCCGGGCGTCGGCCTCGCTCGACCTGCTGGTGGTCTGCGTGGTGGGGGCGTTCATGGGGCTGTTGCGGGCCTGGGTGGACGGCGACACCGACGCCTCGCCGGCGGAGCTGGACGCCGCGTTCCGCGCGGCCGTCCTTCCCGGAGTGCGAGCGGCGCTGGCCGGCCCTACCTCCGCCGAAGGATGACGTCCCTGCCGTAGTCGGCCTCATGATGGGCGGCCCCCACCGCCCACAGCTCCGGCGTGCCGGGAACCGCCGTCACGGCCACGCGGCCCAGCGGGTAGTCATGGATCCGCTCGCGGGTCCAGGCCCGGCCGTCGAAGTGCAGGGCGACGGTGGTGTCGCCGCTGCCGGACCCGGCCGCCCACACGTCGCCGGGCCCGGACGCGGTGACGCTCACCAGTGGCCCGTCACCGCCGGGCACGGCCACCCGCTGCCACGATGACCCGTCCCAGTGCATGACGAGCGCCTCCGCCCGCCCGGGCTCCGCTCCCCCGGTCCGGCAGGCGAACCACGGCGTCGTCTCGCCCCCGATCCCGCCGACGGCCCACACGTCGTCCGGCGAGATCGCCCAGACCTGGCCGAGGTAGCCGCCCGGCACGTCAGGAAGGGGCATCTCGGCGTACGTCCCGTCCGGGCCGGCGTGCCAGACCCCGGGCCTGACGCCCGAGCACCCGTCGCGCAGGCCGGCGCCGACCACCCACACCTGACCGTGCCTGGCCGTCACCGCGGCGAACTGGCCCTGGACGGTGGCCCTCTTGACGAACTTCCGGCCGATCCACTCGACGGCGAAGGAGGTCTGCCTGGCCGGGTCCGTACCGACCAGCACCGCTCGCCCCCTGCCGGCCGACACGTCGGTGAACCGGTGCTCTCCCAGCCCGGACAGGCGCGGGTACGACCAGCGCCGCCCGTCCCCGTGGATGGCCACCCCATCGCCCACGATCCAGATGTCGCCGGGCCCGCCCACGTCGAACCCGCTCACGTAGAGCTCTCGATCGAGCGTGGTCTTCTTCCACGCCGTCCCGTCCCACCGCTCGACGACCACGGTCCCCTCACGGTCCTCGGCGCCGTCCTCGAAACCCACCGCCCACGCCTGCCGAGGCCCTTCGGCGACCACGTCGACGAGCTCCGCCCGCGCCCGCAGCCGCGGACCCGCGACATCCTTCCACCGCTGCGAGCGGGGCTGCACCTGCTGGGTGGTCACCGAAGGGGTGACGATCGCGGGGGCCGATCGCACGGTCTCCGGCTCTGAACACCCGGCCGTCGCACCAAGACACACCACCACGGACGCCGCCAGCCGCGCGATCTTCATAAGAGCCCAGTATGACCGAGCCGGACGCCCCCGGACCGGTCGGCGCTGGTGCCGGCGGGGCTACCAGGGGATCTGGAGGGCCCAGAGCTGGTTCGACTGGAAGCAGGTGTACCAGGGCCACATGCCGGTGCTCCGGCCCTGCTGGCCGACGTGGTGGCAGCTCTCGGCGGTGGGGTAGTAGCCGTAGATGCTGACCGGCGCGGGGGCGGCCGTGGCGCTGACGGGGGCCGTGCCGCCGAGGAGCGCGGCGACCCCTAGGCCGGTGACGACGAGGCGTAAGGCTGCTCTTCTCATGACTCTCCTCACCTGCGGATTCATGCGTAACTGTTAGTTAATTTTACTAATAGAAAGCGGGGGTGCAAGGCTCGTCAGCCTCCCGCCGCCGTGGGCTGGACAGGGCCGGGCATCACGGCTCCAGGTCGGCGAGGTCGAGCCGGGCCAGCCGGTCGGGGTCGGACAGGATGTCGATGGTGGCGATCTTGCCGTCGGAGATGGTGAAGCTCATGACGGAGAAGAGCTGGTCGTCGATGGTGTTGACCAGGCCGGCCAGGCCGTTGACGAGCGCGGGGTGGGTGGTGGTGCTGGTGGCCATGCGCTGGAAGGTGGCGAGCTGTCCGGCCACGGCCGCGACGCCGCGGAGGACCTTCAGGCCGCCGGTGAGCATGCCGCCGTCGGCGCGCAGCACCACGTCGGGGTCGAGAATGGACACCAGCGCGGCGAAGTCGCCGCCGCGGGCGGCGGCCAGGAAGGCGTCCACCACGCGGCGCTGACTGCTCAGATCGGGATCGGGGTTCGGGGCCGCGCCGCGGACGCGCTGGCGGGCGCGGCTGGCGAGCTTCTTGGCGGTGGCCGGGGTGCGGTCCACGATGGGCGCGATCTGTTCGAACGGCAGGCCGAACATGTCGTGCAGCACGAACGCCAGCCGCTCGGCAGGGGTGAGGGACTCCAGCACGACCAGCAGCGCCAGCCCGACCGAGTCGGCCAGCAGCACTTCCTGTTCGGGGTCGGCGACGTCGGCACGGCTGATCACCGGGTCGGGCAGGCGTTCCTCCAGCGATTCCTCGCGCCGGGACTTGCGGCTGCGCAGCATGTCCAGGCAGACCCGGCCGACCACGGTGGTCAGCCAGCCGCCTAGGTTGTCGATGTCGGCCGAGTCCGAACGTGCCAGCCGCAGCCACGCCTCCTGGACCGCGTCCTCGGCCTCGGCCAGCGAGCCGAGCATGCGGTAGGCGACCGCCTTCAGATGGGGGCGGTGGCCCTGGAACTGGTCGGCCAGGAAGTCATGGGGCGTCACGGTCTCGGTCCTCTCACTTCGGCAACGTCATACCGCTGACGCAGTAAAGCAGTGAAAGGTGACCGCGAACGTGCCCGGTCGTCCTCCTCCAGGCCATCCGTCACGCCGGCGACCGCGGGACGGTCACGGGCGGCTTCTGCCGCCACTTTCACCATATATCAGATTCGCGAGCCTCATGAGGCGCCAGAAGGTGCTTCATAATTGCCCGTTGCGAACCAGCCGGGCGAACGATGGAGCAGTGGAATTGCGCTACGTGATGGGTTTTGAGCAAATCGGGTCGTCGGATATCGCGGAAGTCGGCGGGAAGGGGGCGCACCTGGGCGAGCTCTCGCGCATCGACGGCATCCGCGTGCCGGACGGCTTCTGCGTCACGACGGACGCCTTCCAGCGGGTCGTGGCCGCCGCGCCGTCGATCGACGCTCAGCTCGGCCTGCTGTCACGCGTGAGACCGGACGACCACGCGGCGATCCGCACCCTGAGCGCCGAGATCCGCCACGTCATCGAAGGCGTCACGGTTCCCGACGATCTCGCGGCGGAGATCGGCGCGGCGCTCGCCCGGCTCGGGGAGGGGGCCTCCTGCGCGGTGCGGTCCAGCGCCACGGCGGAGGACCTGCCGACCGCGTCCTTCGCCGGCCAGCAGGACTCGTACCTGAACATCGCGGGCCTGGCGGAGATCCTCCGCCACGTCCGGCGGTGCTGGGCCTCGCTGTTCACCGAGCGGGCGGTGACCTACCGGTGCCGCAACGGCTTCGACCACCGGAAGGTGCGGATGGCCGTGGTCGTCCAGCGGATGGTGTTCCCGGACGCGGCCGGGATCCTCTTCACCGCGGACCCCGTGACCTCGAACCGGAAGGTCGCCACCGTGGAGGCCGGTTGGGGGCTCGGCGAGACGCTGGTCTCCGGTCTGGTGGCCGGCGACGTCTACACCGTGCGGGACGATCAGGTCATCGCCGCGACGGTCGCCACCAAGCCGCGGTCCGTCCAGGCGTCACCGGGCGGCGGCACGCACGACACGCCCGTCGAGCCGCGGCGGCAGAGCCAACCGGTGCTGACGGATGCGCAGGCCGTGCGCCTGGTGCGGCTGGGCCGGCGCATCGAGGCGCACTTCGGCCGGCCCCAGGACATCGAATGGTGCCTGGCCGGCGACGACTTCCACATCGTCCAGAGCCGGCCGATCACCACCTTGTTCCCGATCCCCGCCACCGATGACCAGGACAACCACGTCTACGTCTCCGTCGGTCACCAGCAGATGATGACCGACGCGATGAAGCCGCTGGGACTGTCCGTGTGGCAGCTGACGACCCTGCGACCGATGCACGAGGCGGGCGGGCGGTTGTTCGTCGACGTGGCCCCCACACTGGCGACGCCCGCGGGCCGCGAGTGGCTCATCGGGACCCTGGGAAGGTCCGACCCGCTGATCCGCGACGCGCTCCAGACCGTGGTCGATCGCGGCGACTTCATCCGCTCCCGTCCGGACGAGAGCCCCGGAAAGGTACCCGCCGGTGGCCCGCCCACCCCGATCGAGGCCGATCCGGACGTCGTCACCGAGCTGATCCGGCACAACCAGGAGTCCGTCGCCGCCCTGCGGAGCGAGATCCGGGCGCTGTCCGGCCCGGCGCTGCTCGACTTCATCGTGGCCGACCTCGCGGAGCTGCGGCGCCTGCTGTCCGATCCGCGCAGCATGCAGGTGATCACGGCGGGGATGGAGGCGACCTGGTGGCTCAACGACCACCTGGAGGCGTGGCTGGGCGAGAAGAACGCGGCCGACGCGCTCACGCAGTCCGTCCCCCACAACGTCACGTCGGAGATGGGGCGGGCGCTCCTCGACGTCGCGGACGCCATCCGGCCGCACGCCGACGTCGTGGCGTTCCTGCACCGCGTCGTCGACGAAGGCCGGGCGGGCGACGGCTTCCTGAACGAGCTGGCCGAACTGCCCGGCGGGCGGGAAGCGCATGACGCCGTCCGGGGCTTCCTCGACGAGTACGGCATGCGCTGCGCGGGCGAGATCGACATCACCAGAACGCGCTGGAGCGAGGATCCCGCCACGCTGGTGCCCGTCATCCTCGGCAACGTCAGGAACTTCGAGCCGGGCGCGGGCAAGCGACACCTCGAACAAGGTCGTCAAGAGTCATGGCGGAAGGAACAGGAGCTGCTGACGCGACTGCGCGACCTGCCCCGCGGGCAGCAGAAGGCCGAGGAGACCAAGCGGATGATCGACCGCGTCCGCACCTTCGCCGGATACCGCGAGTACCCCAAGTACGGCATGGTCAGCCGCTACTTCGTCTACAAGCAGGCGTTGCTGCGGGAAGCCGATCGCCTCGTCCGGTCCGGCGCCCTGCGCGAGAAGGAGGACATCTTCTTCCTCCGGTTCGAGGAGCTGCAGGAAGTGGTGCGGAGCGGCGAGGCGGACGCCGGGCTCATCCTGGAAAGACGGGAGGCGTTCCGGTCGTACGAGGCGCTCACCCCGCCCCGGGTCCTCACCTCGGACGGCGAGGCCATCACCGGCCGGTACCGGCGGGACGACACCCCGCCCGGCGCGCTGCCCGGACTCCCGGTCTCGGCCGGCACCGTCGAGGGCCGTGCCCGTGTCGTCATGGACATGACGCGGGCCGACCTGGAGTCGGGCGACATCCTGGTCACCGCCTACACCGACCCGAGCTGGACTCCCCTGTTCGTCACCGTCGCCGGGCTGGTGACGGAGGTGGGCGGCCTCATGACGCACGGCGCGGTGATCGCGCGGGAGTACGGCTTGCCGGCCGTCGTGGGGGTGGAGCAGGCCACCCGGCTGATCCGGGATGGGCAGCGGATCCGCGTTCACGGCACCGACGGGTACGTGGAGATCCTCGGCTGAGCCGCCGCCCCGGCCGCGGAGTCCCGCTCATGACGAGGCGCCGGGCAAGATCCGGTACTTGAGGTGGGTGACGCCGGGCGCCTCGACAGCCCTGACCTGCTCCAGCCGCACATCCGCGCCCCCGAGCTCGTCCAGGAGGCGAGAACCGCCGCCGAGCAGCACCGGGACGACGTGTCGCCGCCCTCGCCGAGCGGGTTCCGCTCACTCTGGTTCGGGCCGGCGACGAAACCGTCCAGCGAGATCGAGATGTGACACCTGAGCTTGCTCATCCTGCGCTCCTCAGCCGGCGGAACCTGATCCACCTCAAGGTGCTGGCCGCGGTGGCGCGAGACGGGTCCGTGACCGAAGCGGCCAGAGAGCTGCACTACTCGCAGCCGTCGGTGAGCCACTACCTGTCCCGCCTGGAAGCAGCCACCGGTGTCAAGCTCATCCAGAGAGTGGGGCGCGGGATCCGGCTGACCCCGGAAGGGCAACTGCTGGCCACCAGGTCCGCCGAGATCGTGGGCCGGGTCGAGGCGGCGACCAGCGAGCTGGCGGCGCAGGTCGGTTTGCGGGCAGGGCGGGTCCGCCTGGCCGCCAACGCCTCATCGCTGAGCACGATCGTGCCGAAGGCGGCCACCGCCCTGACCCGGGCGCATCCGGGGCTGGAGCTGATCCTGCTCGACCGTCACCCGGTCGAAGCGCTGCAGCTGCTGCGCCAGGGCAAGATCGACGTCGCGCTCGTCTACCGGTACGCCGGCGCCCCGGTCGAGGAGGAGGAAGAGGGCCCGCCTCGTCCACGTCGGCGACGACTCGATCCGCCTCGTGAGCCGTCGGCCCGAGGACAGCATCGCCAACCACCTCCACTCCGCCTGGATCGGCGGCTGCGAACGGTGCCAGAACGAACTGATCACGCTGTGCCGGCACGCGGGGTTCACTCCGCGCATCGCATCGCTCAGCGACGACATGGTCGTCGTGCAGGCCCTCGTCGCCGCCGGCGTGGGCGTCACCACCCTGCCCGGTCTCTCGCTGCGGGCCCACCGCAATCCCGGCGTGCACACCACCGAGCTCACCGGCTTCACCCGCCGCCTCCACGCCGCCACCTACGGCGATCCACCCGATCCACCCGCCACCAGCGCGCTGATCCAGGCCATCCAGGACGCCGCCCGGTAGCGATCTCGCGCCCACCATCCGACCCCGGCTCAGGCGGTGACCCGGGCCAGCACGATGCCGCCGACGATCAGGGCGAGCGCCGCCATCCTGCCCACCGACACGGGGTCGTCGTTGAGCACGATGCCCAAGGTGATCGCGCCGACGGCGCCGATGCCGGTGAAGACGGCGTACGCGGTGCCGACCGGCAGCGTGTTCATGGCCTGGGACAGCAGCCAGACGGCGGCGGCCATCAGGACCAGGCAGATCAGCGTGGGCAGCGGCCGGGTGAAGTTCTGCGTCGGCTTGATGGACTGCGACCACGCCACCTCGACGAGGCCGGCCAGCAGCAGGATCAGCCAGTTCATCGCGCCGCCTCCTTCAGCGCCGCGGCCAGGGACTCCTCATGCTGGTCCCGCAGGTGCGCCAGCGCCGGGTCGAGGCGGGCGTTGACGAGCTCGGCGTGGATGAACGTGACGTCCTCGACCCTGAAGTGGCCCTTGAAGAAGTCGCGCAGGTAGCGCTCCTGATGGTCGTACGGTTCGCGCGGCGTGCCGGGGCCGTACGCGCCGCCGCGCGCGCTGGTCACCACGAACGAGCGGCCTTCGAGCGACATCTTGGGAAAGGTGATCTGGTCCAGCCAGGCCTTCAGCGCCGAGGGGATCGAGTAGTTGTACATCGGCGTGCCGATGAGGATCACCTCGGCCGCGACCACCTCCTCCAGCAGCGGCTCCACGACGGCCCACGCCTGGCGCTGGGCGGGGGTGCGAACCGCCTCCCGATAGCGGGAGAGGTCGGTGATCTCGTGCTCCAGGATGTGGTCGCACAGCTCGGTCCACGCCTCGCCGATGTGCGGCACGGGTTGCGCGGCCAGGTCGCGGTAGACGTAGCCCGCCTGCGGGCGGGCCGCTCGCCAGGTCTCGGCGTACACGCCCGACAGCCTCCGCGAGAACGACGCCCGGCGGGCGCTGGCGTCCAGGTGCAGCAGCATGATCTCTCCTCGTCGCAGATATGTGGACACGCTGTCCACTTCACTATAACCGGACGCCGTGTCCGGATACAATCGGGTGCATGGAGAGAGCCGACGCCGCACGCAACCGCGCCCGGATCCTGGAGGCGGCCGCCCTGCTGTTCGCGGAGCGGTCCCCGCAGGAGGTGACGATGGACGACATCGCCAAGAGGGCCGGGGTGGGCCGGGGCACGCTCTACCGCCGCTATCCCGACCGGGCGTCGATCGCCGTGGCACTGCTCGACGAGCACGAGAGGGACCTGCAGGAACACCTGCTGCGCGGCGAGCCGCCCCTGGGCCCGGGAGCGCCGCCCGCCGAGCGGCTGGCCGCCTTCTACGCCGCCATGGTCCGCCTGCTGGAGGGCCACTCCCACCTGGTGCTCGGCTCGGAGGTGGGCCGCTCCCGCTTCGAGACGGGCGCGTACGGCTTCTGGCGCGCCCACGTGCGCGCGCTCCTGGCCGCCGCGGGCACACCCCGCCCGGACGCGCTGGTCGACGTCCTGCTCGCCCCCCTGGCTCCCGAGGTGTACGGCTACCAGCGCACGGTGCTCGGCCTCACCCCCGAGCAGATCACCGAGGCGCTGACCAGGCTCACGAGGACCCTGGAGCCAGGGGCCTGCTGAGCCCGGCCCCGATGGCGGCGCGCGCCACGCCGGGGCGCAGGCGCCGGACCGCGCTGCCGTCGCGGGACGACGAGAGATCCGGCCCGGCACACCGCAGGCAAAGGATCACGATTCCGATACGTTGGGCCATATGTCGCTGGCCCTTCCTGGAGCTCACGGTGTCGCGCCCCAGACTCCGCCCCGGCTCGCCTGGCTGGACGCCCTGCGGGGCATCGGCGCCCTCGCGGTGGTGGGGGAGCACCTGACGACCTGGGCCATGCCCTGGCTGCGGCCCACCGCGTTCAACCTCGGCGTCTACGGCGTGCTGGTGTTCTTCCTGGTCAGCGGCTACATCATCCCGACCTCGCTGGAACGGCACGGCGACGTGCGGGCCTTCTGGATCGGGCGGTTCTTCCGCCTGTACCCGCTCTATCTCGCGGTCATCGCCCTGGTCCTCGCGCTGGCCTGGTGGATCCCGGTCCGGCCCGAGGTGTCCAGGGACCTGTCGTCCGTGGCCGCGCACGCGACGATGCTCCTGGACGCGGTGGGGGCGGCAGGGGTGCTGAACACCATGTGGACGCTGTCGTACGAGATGGTCTTCTACCTGCTGGTCGTCGCGCTGTTCACGGCCGGCGTGCGTGACCGCCTGGGGCTGCTGCCGGCGCTGTTCGCGCTCGTCGCGGCCTTCGCCGCGCTGGCGCTGCCGGGGCCGCCGCTGTCGGGCGGGTGGCCGGCCTCGGTCTCGTGCGGTGTGTTCGTGGTCGGGCTCGCCTGCGTGGTGGCGGGCCGCGGGCGCACGCCGGCCGCGTACGCGCTGGGCGTGATGGCGCTGGCGCTGGTGTTGTCGAGCAGCCGGGTTCCCTGGTTCGGCGTGGCGATCCTGGCCGTGATGTTCGCCGGCACGGCGGTCCATCGATGGGAGCGCGGCCATGGGCCGCTGTGGCCGGTGGCCGCCGCCGTGGCGCTCGTGGCCGCGACGCCCCTGTGGGCGCTGAACGCGGGCTGGTGGTGGGTCCGGCCGGACGTGTGGAGCCTGACCGTCCTGCTCGCGGCCCTCACCTTCGCCGCCGCCATGGCCTGGCGGGCCCGGCTCATCCCCGCCGTGCTCACCTGGCTCGGCACGATCAGCTACTCGCTCTACCTCGCGCACCTGCCGATCCTCCTGGTCGTCATGCAGGTGGCCGGGGAGATGCGGTGGGCGCCGCCGCCGTTGCAGATCGGCGTCAGCGTGGCGTTCCTGGGCCTGCTGATGCCGGCGAGCTGGCTGAGCCACCGCTTCGTCGAACGCCCGATGCAGCGTCTCGGCCGTCGGCTGGCACGCGGGCCCGCCGCGAGACCGGATCGCAAAGTTTAGGGCGAGATAAACGCATATCGGATGATTTGGGAAGTCTCGTTATACCCGCCGTGTTGTCGCGAGTACTGGCCGAAAAGGAGAAAAGCCGAAAGGTCGGTATACAACACGGGAGGACATCATGCAGACCAGGCAGTATCTAGGGCTACTGGGGCTGCGGCCTTCGCTGGCCCCCTACCCGGATCCCCGCGCACCCGGCGGGGGCGGCTCGGACACCAGCCGTAGCGCGCGCAGAAGGAGGCGTCGCCGCTGACCCTGGGCGAGCCGGTCGGCGAACGCCTTGATCGCTGGGCGAGTGACGCCCGGCCTGATCAGGGCATCGCCGGCAACCCCGATCCGAACGGCGGTCGGGACGTGCTCCTGCTCCGGGCAGGCCCGCGGCTAGCTGACGCCACCGCCGACCGGGGACGGCTGTGCCGCCTGCAACGCGGCGCGGATGGCCTGTTCCACGGTGTCGTGCACGTTCAGCATGCCTTCGACCTCGGTGGCGTGCAGCAATTGCGCGGGCCCGCGCGCCAGCGCCGCCAGGTGCAGGCTGGCCCGGTTGCGGCGGGCCGTGATGTGGGTCTGCAGCAGGACGGGCAGCGCCGAGGTGCTCATGTACGGCACCTCGCTCAGGTCGAGCACGACGTGGTCGCCCTGGTGGCGGCGGGTACGGCTGATGTAGTCGGCCAAGAGGTGAGCGGTGGTGATGTCCACTTCCCCGGCCACCGCGATCACGGTCACGCCGGGCAGGTACTGGGAACTGAACGTCAGCGACGGCACAGCAGCGGACCTCCATCAGAGCCCAGGGGGGACGGGCATGTGTCCGAGTACCGCCCACACTACGCCCTCTTCACGCCCCCGGCGCTACCCGGCGGCAGGCGCGAGACCCGAAGAATTCCAGGTCATCCGGGTATGTGCGGAAAGTCCTTGCGGATGGACCGGCAGGCGTCATCGGCCGGAGCCGGGCCGGTGAGCCGTTGGCGGCCGGCACGGCCGTCCCCCCGCATCGCCGGCTCGTCAGCCCAGGAGGCGATGGCATGCGAGGTTGCGCACCCCGAGTTCCTGCCTGTGCGGCGGGAACATCTCATCGCACTTCACTCCGAGCAGCGAAACGCCTTCACCGCGTCCCGACGGCGCCGGCGAGTGCGGGGCTGAGGCGCTCGACCCGTGCTTTGCCCGACGGCCCGGCCGGGAAGGGTGGTGATCGCCCGCGGGGCCGGCCGGCGGGCGTGGCCGTACGAGTTCGCGGCGACCACGCGGCTCGTCGGCGCGCCCGCGATCGCTGACCGTACCCTCCTGGTTCGTGCCGCCGGCTCGATCGCCTCGTCCTGCGGTCTTCGCCCGGGGGAGAGCCTCCGGAGCCGGAGAGGCGGAGGCGGCCGGGGCGCTCGGCCCGGGCCGGAGCTGCGCGACTGCGGGAGGGGCACCATCGCGAGCGACGTCCTGCCGGGCGTCCGCGCCCTCGTTCTGCCGCCCGGCGGACGTGGTCGGCCCAGCCCCGCCCACGGCCACCGCGATGGCCACGATGGCGGCGGCTCCCCCCACCAGCATCAGAGCCTTCGCGGACACCCGTCCACGAGCCCGCTCAAGCTTCTTGCGCATGTCCTGCCCCCCGGAAGCGTCTGATCACTACGCGTGCGCAACGTATCGGCGCCTCTCGGCGTCCGGCCCGGACTTTGATCTTTCATGGGTAGTTCCTGGACGGCTCGTTCAGGTGGACGCCGCACCCCCTCGGGTAGTGGTGTGAACCGGCCGGCCTGGCAAGACTGGCGGGATGAGATGGAACGTCTGGGTCGACGACTGGCAGATGCAGTGTTGCGGCGAGCCCTTCCAGGTCGGATCAGCGGTCTCCTGGACCCTCATCCCGGCTGACCGCGACTGGCTGACCCGCGTCCTGGGCGAGCAGACCGCCGCCACGATCGAGTGGAGCGAGGAACACCACGGCGACCCGTCTCCTGACCAGCTCCGTGTCCAGGCCCAGGTCACCCGGATCGCGGCGGTCCACGCTCGGATGGAACCCCTCCCCGGCGAGAACGCCTATCACCCGGTCGATGGCGTGCTCTCTCAGCAGACCTCCGCCGACGGGCAGGATCCAGATGCCGGTGACCGCAAATTCGTCGGGTACGTCGTGACCCTCGCGGTCGACCGGTAGGCGCCGTCCCCGCGTCGCTCTACCTGGGCTGCCAGCGGCCGATCTTCTTGCTGATGAGGGTGGCGCCGATGCGCGTGTAGAAGCGCTGTGCCGCCTCGTTGGCCTCGGCGACCTCCCAGCGGATCACCTTGCCGCCGGCGGCTTCGGCTGCCGCGTGCATGAGTCGCTCGCCCACGCCGTGGCCGCGCTCGGCGGCGGTCACGTACAGGTCGTCCAAGTGAAGGTAGTCCTGGCCGGACCAGAAGCTGATCCGCTCCAGCCAGGAGACGTAGCCGACGGCCTGGCCGTCCCGCTCGGCGATCAGGTAGGTGATCTCGGGGCGGGTCAGCAGGTGCTTCAGCTCGTCGGCGCTCACCGTGACGCCCCAAGCCTGGTCCTGATGCTCGGCCAGCTCGCGGATGAGGCCGTGCACGGTGGTGGCGTCGTCGGGGGTGGCGCGACGGATGTTGATCACGGTGGTCCTTCCAGGTAGGGGCTCGATGAGCCGGCATGTTGTCAGGCCGGGCGGCCGACATGCCCGACAAACCATACCGCGGTTGGGTATGAAGGCCGCGTTCTGCGGTACCGGTTCGGTGGCGTGCAGAGGGAGGGGGTCAGCCGTGTTCGGCGTGCCGGCCGTGGTCGGAGACCTGGGCGTCGAACCAGGCGTGCAGCGCCTTGATCAGGGACGCGTCCGAGGTGGTGTAGGTGATCTGCGCGCCGGCGGGGGAGTCGGCGTAGCGGACGTCGATCCGGTCATGGCCGGCCGCGAGCTCGCGCAGGCCGGGCATCTCGCCGCCGTGGATGGAGGCGGGATCGCCGAAGTCGCCTCCGCCGAAGCGCTTGACCTCCTCGCTCAGGTGCCGGCGGATGAGCGTGACCTGCTGGGCGTCGGCGGGGTCTTCGGCGGTGACGGTCTGCTCGCCGCCGGTGCCGGTCTTGGTGAAGCGGTGCATGGTGCGTTCCAGGTCGAACGGCATCACCTGGCGGCTCTTGGCCGCGATCTCCGCCTGCCGCTCCGCCGCGCTCCGGGTGGCCTGGCCGTTCTGATCGCCCGTGGCGCATCCGGCCGACGCGGCGGTGACCACCGCGAGTCCGGCCAGCAGCAGGGGGATGCGTCGCTTCCTAGGGTTCATCCATGGCCTCCGTGAGGATCTCCAGGGCGTGCAGGACGCCCGTGCGTTCGTTCTCCGGTACGCGGTCGAGAACCGCGGCGAAGCGGGCCGCCCTGGCCCTGGCCAGTTGTCCGGCGGCCTCGGTCCCGGCGGGGGTGAGCTGGACCAGCACGCCGCGCCCGTCGTCCGGGGCCGGGACGCGTTCGGCCCAGCCGCGGTTGATGAGCTGGGTGACCAGGCGGCTGGTGGTGCTCTTCTCCAGGCGGAGCCGATGGCTCAGCTCGCTCTGCCGCAGCGCCCCGTCCCGGGCCAGCTCGCCCAGGGCGTGCGCCTCCGACACCGGGATGGGCCGCCCGCACGGGGTCTGGTCGGGCTGGTGCAGGCCGAAGGCTCGGACGAACCGGGCCACGGCGTCCTGGAGGTCGCGCTCATCCGCCATGGTTCGACCATACAACCATCAAGTTGTGTCATACAACTAGATGGTCCGACCCTTACGTCGGGAACCACGCCCTCCGCAGGCTGAGCGACATCCTCACGGTGCGGCTGGTCGGCAGGAGAGACATCGATCGTGGTCATACCCCTGTCCCGCACCGGAGGCCATCGAGCACGCCGCGAGCTCCTGCTCCGTCAGCGCCAGCCGAGGGCCGGGGCGACGTGGGTCAGGACCGATGAGAGCAGGTGGGCGTTGTAGTCCACGCCGAGCTGGCTGGGCACCGTCAGCAGGAGCGTGTCGGCCGCGGCGATCGCCTCGTCGGCGGCCAGTTCCTTGACGAGCACGTCGGGCTCGGCGGCGTAGGTGCGCCCGAAGATGGCCCTGGTGGTGGCGTCGATGAAGCCGATCTGGTCGGAACTGGCGCGCTCGTGACCGAAGTACGCGCGGTCCGTCTCGTTGACGATCGGCATGATCGAGCGGCTCACCGACACCCGCGGCTCGCCCTCGTGGCCGGCCTCCTTCCACGCCTGCCGGTAGGCCGCGATCTGCTCGGCCTGCTGCACGTGGAACGGCTTGCCGTTCTCGTCGTCCTTGAGCGTGGAGCTCATCAGGTGCATGCCCAGCCCGGCGGCCCACTTCGCGGTGGCGTTCGAGCTGGAGCCCCACCAGATCCGCTGCCGCAGCCCTGGCGAGTGCGGTTCGAGGCGCAGCAGTCCGGGCGGGTTGGGGAACATCGGCCGCGGGTTCGGCTGGGCGAACCCCTCGCCTTCCAGCACCTTGAGGAAGACCTCCGCGTGCCTGCGCGCCATGTCCGCCTCGGTCTCGCCCTCGGCCGGCTCGTGGCCGAAGTAGCGCCAGCCGTCGATCACCTGCTCGGGTGATCCGCGGCTGATGCCGAGCTGCAGCCGCCCGCCCGCGATGAGGTCGGCCGCGCCGGCGTCCTCGGCCATGTAGAGGGGGTTCTCGTAGCGCATGTCGATCACGCCCGTGCCGATCTCGATCCGGCTCGTCCGCGCGCCGACGGCCGCCAGCAGCGGGAACGGGCTCGCGAGCTGCTGGGCGAAGTGGTGGACGCGGAAGTAGGCGCCGTCGGCACCGAGCTCCTCGGCGGCCACCGCCAGCTCGATCGACTGCAACAGGGTGTCGGACGCGCTGCGCGCCTTCGAGTATGGCGACGACGACCAATGCCCGAAGCTCAGGAAACCGATCTTCTTCATATGCATGCTCAACCTTCCTCGCGTCAAGGACATTCCGTACGTCCGAGACGGGAAGCGGCCCAGTTGAAGCGCACACGATCCGTCCCGCCGGCGAGGCCGCCCATCGCCGGGATCAACCCGCCGCGCGAGCCCGAGCCGAGGCGGCTTCGGCCGCCTCCTGGAAGTCGACGATGGCGCCGCCGTGGTCCCTCGCCCAGTCCGTCAGGACCTCGATGGGCCCGACGAGGGTGCGGCCGAGGTCGGTGAGGCTGTACTCGACCCGCCGGGGCGCCTCGGCACGGCGTTCGACCAGACCGTACTGCTGGAGCCGGCGCAGCGTCTGGGTGAGGACCTTGCGCGAGATGCCACCGATGAGGTCGACCAGCTCACCGTGCCTTCGAGGCTGGAGGCTGAGCCCGAAGACCACGAGCACGGCCCACTTGTCGGAGATGATGTCGACCGCCAGGCGCGTGGGGCAGTCGGCGAGGAAGGCTGGTCCAGCCACGTTCTGCATGAGATTCGAAGGTACCAGGAGGTAACCCACGGCTCCGTAACGTCTTTCGCGAGCAACGAAACCAGCACCAGCTGCGAAGGAGCCACCATGCCACGAGTCGTCGTGTTCGACGAGTTCGGCGGGCCGGATGTCATGCACGTCGTCGAGGAGCCGGCCGTCGAGCCCGCGGCCGGGGAGGTAAGGGTCAGGATCGAGGCGTTCGCCGTCAACCCGCTCGACCTGATGATGCGTTCCGGCGCCTTGCCCGCGACCGTCTCTCCGCCCCACGCCCGCCTCGGCGTCGAAGGAACCGGCGTCGTCGACGCGCTGGGCCCCGAGGTCACCGGGCTGAGGCTCGGCGATCCGGTCATCCTCACGGCCGTCCCGGACGCCGGTGTCAGGGGCAGCTACGCCGAATACACCACGGTCCCCGCGAGCCAGGTCGTCGCCCGGCCGGCCGGGCTCGCGATCACGGAGGCGGCGGCGATCTGGGTCGCCTACTCCACCGCCTACGGCGCGCTCGTCGAGAAGGCGGGGATGCGGCCCGGCGACCACGTCCTCATCACCGCCGCGTCCGGCGGCGTCGGCCGGGCGGCGATGCAGATCGCCAACCAGCTCGGCGCCGTGCCCATCGCCGTCACCCGGCACACTGCGCGGAAGGACGACCTGCTCGCCGCCGGTGCCGCCGCGGTCATCGCCACCGACCACGCGGACGTCGCCGAAGCCGTCCGCCACCACACCGGCGGGGCCGGCGCCGACATCGTCCTCGACCTCGTCATGGGCCCCGGCCAGCAGGAGCTGCTGAAGGCGGCCCGCCCCGGCGGGACACTGGTCGCCGCCGGCTTCCTGGACCCTCGGCCCACCCCCTTCCCGGGCAGCACGCCGCTCACGATCTTCAGCTACCGGAGCTTCGAGCACACCCTCGACGCCGTCGTGGTGAAGCGCATGGCGGCCTTCCTGAACGCCGGTGTACGCCTGGGCGCACTGCGGCCCGCCGTCGGCAGGGTGTTCGCCCTCGACGACGTCGCCGAGGCACACCGCCACCTCGAGAAGGGGCTCCACGCCGGGAAGAAGCTCGTCGTCACGGTCCAGGAACCCTAGGAACGGACCAGGACCGAGCCGGCCCAGCCCGCTCCCGCCCGCCGGGCCGCCGCCGCGGCGACCAGGCCCAGACGGTCACCCGCCAGAGGGCCTCGAACAGGACGCCGGCGCTCATCTTGCTCGTCCCGTTTGCCCGGTCGACGAAGGTGATCGGCACCTCCGCCACCGTGTACCCGTGACGGACGGCCCGCAGCGTGAGATCCACCTGGAAGCAGTACCCCCGTGACTCCACCCCGCCGAGCAGGAGCTCCTCCAGCGCGGCGGCCCGGTAGACGCGGAACCCGCCCGTGGCGTCGGCGACGCGCAGGCGCAGCGCCCGCCGTACGTAACGGTTGGCCAGCCGTGAGAGCAGCTCCCGCCTGCGCGGCCAGTTCGCCACGCGGCCGCCGGGCACCCAGCGTGAGCCGATGACGAGGTCGGCCCGCTCCGCCGCGCGCAGCATGGCGGGCAGCCGCTCGGGCGGGTGCGAGCCGTCGGCATCGATCTCCACCAGCAGGTCGAAGCCGCGCTCGAGCCCCCACCGGAAGCCCGCCAGGTACGCGGCGCCCAGCCCCTGCTTGCGCTCCCGATGCAGGACGTGCACGCCGTCGAGCCCGGCCGCGAGCTCGTCCGCGACCAGGCCCGTGCCGTCGGGGCTGTTGTCGTCGACGACGAGGACGCGGGCGGCGGGCACGGCCGCGCGGATCCTGGCCACGATGCCGGGCAGGTTGTCCCGTTCGTTGTAGGTCGGCGTGATGACCAGAACGGTGCTCATGATCGCTCCTCAGCTCGCGTGCTGGAAGTCGGCCCAGGCGCTCGTCCATGGAGTTCGCGGCCCCGAGCAGACCGTGATGGGCAGGCCCTGCTCCTCGTTCGCGACTGCGGTGCCGTGATCGACGACCCCGGCGGATTCACAGGCGGTGAAGCGCGTCCGCAGCCGCTCGGGCGGCAGCCCCACGGCGACCACCGTCCGCGCCGTCCGCGGCGGTGGCCCCTGGTGCCACAGCTCGTTGTGCCCGCTGTAGACGGGGATGCCCGGCGCGAACCGGTTCAGTGCACCGGCCTCGCCATAGTTCGAGGTGATCACGATCGTCCCTGGTGGCAGCGCCCGGTGCACCGCCGCCACCTGCGCGGCGAACTGCGGCCAGCCCACCGACTCCCTGGACACCTCGTTGGGCGAGAAGCTGAGCGCCGGCAGCGGGAGCAGCGGCAGCGCCACGGCGATCCCGATGACCGAGGTGCCGAGCAGCCCCCACCACACCGTCCGCAGCCGGGCGCGGCGGGCCCGCATCCACGTGGCGGCGGGCACGCAGCCGGCCACGAAGGCGAAGATCAGGCTCCCCGTGACGTAGTCCGCCCGCCCTCCTGACGCCCAGCCGAGCAGGATCGTCACCAGGGCGGCGATCGCCAGCGGCCGGGTCTCCGGCCGCCGGTACGACCACGCCCACCCGGCGACGGCGATCACGAACGCTCCCATGCTGAGCAGCGCCACCAGCATCGGCACGAACATGATCCGGTTGACGGGCTCGCTGAGCGTGGCGGCCATGGTGAGCTGGGGCCAGCCGTTGACCGCCTGGTAGACCACGTTCGGCGACGCGAGTACCGCGGCCAGGAGCGCCCCGGACCAGAACCACCTGCCGGCGAAGACGGCACGCGGCCCCTTCGCCGCCGCCCCGGCGGTGACGAGCAGGCCGGCGGCCAGCCCGGCGAGCAGCAGCAGGATGAGGTGCTTGTTGTACGTGGCGGCGCCCGCGACGGCCCCGGCCGCCGGCCACCACCGTCCGTCGCCGCGCAGCAGGGCGCGCAGCACGCACAGGAGGCACGCCGTCCAGAACACGAAGTCGGCCGACTGGGTCAGCAGGGTGTGCCCGGTGAGCAGGGGGAACATCCCGGTGCCGAGCCCGGCGGCGGCGAGCGTCTGCGCGCCGCGGTGGCCGCCGAGCTCCCGCGTGATCGCGGCGCCGAGGAGGATCAGCGCCCCCGTGCACAGGGCGGGCACGACCCGCAGCCCGACGATGGTGTCCCCGAACAGCTCCGTGGACAGCCTGGCCAGGAGCGGGGTCAGCGGAGGCTGGTCGAAGTACCCCCAGGCGGGGGTCTGACCGAGCAGCCGGAAGTAGAGCTCGTCGCGGTGGTAGCCGTACCACGGGCTCAGCAGGAGCAGCGTGACCACGACGGCGGCCGCGACCGGCCCGATGGTCCGCCAGGCGATCGGCGGGAGCGGGGGAGGGGCGGCGCGCTGGCGGCCGGGCGTCTGAAGAAGCATGCCTTCACGGTTGCCGACGACCTCCCCGCCCGTCGTCCGACCAGGGACGGAACCTGGAGTCAGCCCCCAGGCATAGGCCGCGGCTCCCCGGGGCGGACCACGCCGTGGTCGAACGCGAAGACGACGGCCGCGGCCCGGTCGCGTACCGCCAGCTTGGTGAAGATCCGGCCGACGTGGGTCTTGATCGTGCCCTCACCGATGACGAGATGGCGGGCGATCTCGGCGTTGGTGAGCCCCCGGCCGATGAGCTTGAGCACGTCGAGCTCGCGGGAGGTGAGCTCGCCGAGCCGCCGGACCGCGTCGGGGTCGGTCACCGGATCCGTACGGTAACGCCGCAGGACCCGCCCGCAGACGGCGGGATCCAGCCAGCCGTCACCCGCCGCCACCGCGCGCACGGCCCGCTGGATGTCCTCGGCCGGAGCGTCCTTGAGGCAGAACCCCGACGCGCCGGCCCGCAGCGCCGCCGCGAGCACGCCGTCCTCGCCGAACGTGGTCAGCACCAGGACGCGGGCGGCCGGATCCGCGGCCAGCAGGGCACGCGTGGCCTCGACGCCGTCCATCCGCGGCATGCGGATGTCCATGACCACGGCGTCGGGCCGGACGCGCGCGACCTCCGCCAGCGCCGCCTGGCCGTCGGCCGCCTCGCCGACCACGTCGAACCCGTACGGCCGGCGCAGGATCGTGCGCAGCCCCGCCCTGGCCAGCTCCTGGTCGTCGACCAGCACCACCGAGATCATGCCGGCAGCTCCGCCCGCACGACCCACCGGTCGTCCTGGGGGCCGGCGGTGACGTGGCCGCCCACCATGCGCACCCGGTCGGCCATCGCGCGAAGTCCCATGCCGCCATTGTGCCGGGACGGGCGGCCGGGCAGGGGGTTGGAGACCGTGGCCAGCACGGCGCCCTCCTCCGAGATGCGCAGCCGTACCTCGACGGAGCACCGTGGAGCGTGGCGGCTGGCGTTGGCCAGGGCCTCCTGCACCAGCCGGTAGAGCACCATCCCGGTCGTCAGGCCCACCGCCGGCAGCTCGCCGTCGACGTTCGAGTCCAGCTGCAGCCCCGCCGTCCGGTACTCCTCGAAGAGCTCAGGCAGCCGGGGCGCGGTCGGCTGGGGGGCGACCACGGCGGGGTCGGGGCCTTCCTCGGCGAGCACGCGGACCACCTTGCGCAGCTCCGCCATGCTCTGCCGGGCCAGGCGCTCCGCCTCGGCGATGCCCGCCGCCGCCTCCTTGGGGTCGTGTTCGAGCGCCAGCCGTACACCGCCCAGGTGCAGCACCGTCACGGCGAGGGTGTGCGCGACGATGTCGTGCAGGTCGGCGGCGAGCCGCTGCCGCTCGGCCAGGGCGGCGGCAGCGGCGGCGGCGCTCTCCGCCCGGTGCAGCCGCTCGCCCACCGCGATGCGGTATCGCACGGCCCAGCCGCCCCAGAAGACCAGCGTCACGGCGGCCAGCCAGTTCGGCCATCCGGGGTCCGGCGTGGTGAACGCCGCCGCGCCCACCACGGCGAGCGAGGCGAGCCACATGACGACGCCCGGCCACAGCCGCAGGGTCAGCGCGACGAGCCCCATGTAGAGAACCAGGATGAACCAGCCGATGCTGTTGACGGCGAGCGTCGTGAGCGCGGCGATGGCGGCGGGAGCCAGCAGACCGGCCACCTCGGCAGGGCG
This sequence comes from Nonomuraea sp. NPDC050202, assembly GCF_040656115.1. NCBI lineage: Bacteria > Bacillati > Actinomycetota > Actinomycetes > Streptosporangiales > Streptosporangiaceae > Nonomuraea > Nonomuraea sp. NPDC050202. Next base: position 97,843 of record NZ_JBFALF010000015.1, read on the forward strand.
GCCCGGCGCCGTACGCACGATGACGAGGCAGGCGACGACGAAGGCGGCTCCTCCGGCGAGCGACCAGGCCGTGGCGAAGGGCCACGCACAGTCGCTGCCGCGCGTGCTGGTCTGCGCCCACGTCAGCCCGATCAGCAGCACGAGCAGCCCGAGGCCGGCGGGTAACAGCCAGCGGGGAGTCATCACCACATCGTAGGAACAGCCGGTGCCGCGCGCATCCGCCCCCAGGGATACCCGCCCTCTGACCACGGTCAGAGGGCGGAGGCCGGGTGTCTGCCGGCGGCCTGGTGCTACGGTTGGCTGTCTACTGTGCGCATAAGGGGACGTATGTTCGGCATTGTCCGCCCGTGTCGGCACGTCCTGTGCAAGGGGCTCTACACGGACTGGATGGGGCACCTGTGCGGGCTCTGCCTGGCGCTCCGCGAGGAGCACGGACACCTGTCCCGTCTGGTGACCAACTACGACGGCTTGCTCGTGTCCGTCCTCACCGAGGGGCAGGCGCCTGCGTCCGCGTCGCGCCGGAGGGCCGGCCCGTGTGCGCTGCGCGGCTTCAAGGGCGCGGACGTGGTGCAGTCCGAGGGGGTACGGCTCGCGGCCTCGGTGTCGCTGCTCCTGGCGGCCGGCAAGGTGAACGACCACGTGGCGGACGGGGACGGCGTCTACGCCCGGCGCCCGGTGGCCGCAGGCGCCACCCGCCTGGCGGGCCGCTGGTCCTCGGCCGGCACGGCCATGGCCGGCACACTGGGCTTCGACCCCACCCCGCTGACGGCGGCGGCCGGCCGCCAGGCCCTCCTGGAACGAGTCCCCGCCCAGCTGTCCCCCGGGTTGCGAGAGCTGACGGGGCCCACCGAGGACGCCGTGGCCGCCGCGTTCGGGCACACGGCGGTGCTCGCGGGGAAGCCGCATAACCGGGAGGCCCTGGAGGCGGCCGGTCGCAGTTTCGGCAGGCTGGCACACCTGATCGACGCGGTGGAGGACCTGGCCGGCGACCAGGCGTCCGGGGCGTACAACCCGCTGGCCGCCACCGGCACCGGCCTGGACGAGGCCCGCCGCCACTGCGACGCCGCGCACGCGGAGCTGCGCGCCGCCGTGGACGAACTGGACCTGCCCCGCCCCGGCCTGACGCGCGCCCTGCTGGTGCGGGAGACCAGCAGCGCCGTCTCCCGAGCCTTCGCCACCGCCGACCACGCCTCTGCAGGCCCGCACGCCTCCGCAGGCCCGCGCGGCACCATCGGCCCGCACGGCACCACCGGCTCGAACGGTACCGGCCACCCGCCCGGCGATCCCGGCGCGCCGCCCCGGCAACGCCCTCCGAAGCAGGACCCCGGCGGGCTGCTGTCGCTGGCGTGCACCGCGCTGTCCTGCTGCACGTGCGGCCTGTACCGGCCGGCCTGGGACGAGGATCGTGAGAGCTCCTGCTGCGAGCGCTTCGACTGCTCCGGCTACGACTGCTGCGGCAACTGCAGCAACTGCTCCTCCTGCTGTCCGGGTGGGGATGGCTGTTGCTGCGACGGCTGTAGCTGCGACTGACCGGAGAGCCGATGGACGTGCCGGCGGCCGCATCCCAACGATTTCGAGCGGCCGGCCAGATCTTGCAAACCGGCGCCCGCACGTGAATCCCTAATGCTGGGGATTTCTCTTCCTTGGTCGATTTCCCATCCTGAGAAGGCAAGGAACGGGAAACACACGGAAGGACATCTCCAGAATGTCGCAATTCACTGCCGATGAGGCACAAGGGGTCGCCGCCGCCCTCCGCGAATGGGACACCGCGGCGAACGTGCGCGCATCCGTCGGCGCCTCGCTGCACATGCCGGAGTCGCCTCCCAAGGGCGGGCTCGGGCAGCGCGTCGCCAGCGCGTCCGGGATCGGACCGCCGATGATGATGGACAGCCAGCAGCTCGGCCCGTGGAACGCGAGCATCGGGTTCAAGGACGGCGTGGCCGTGGGCGGCTGGGCCAACCTGGGCCTGAGCGACACGGGATCGGTCAACTTCAGCGGGCACTTCCACGTGTCGGGCGCGATCAGCTACGACACGGCCTTCGTCTGGGCGGTCAAGGACGCCGTGGGCAACATCTACACCTTCCAGCACACCGGCAGGGTGCACGGAACCTTCGAGCCCGGCTCGCGGGATGACGACTGGGGCAAGTCCGAGATCAACACCTTCATGCACGATCACTGGGGGGAGCTGTACCGGAGCTGGTCCTGGCGCTGGGAGGCCCGGGTCAACGCCGACTTCGTGCCCTTCCTCGACGCCGTCATCAAGCTGGTCGCCGCCGGGCAGGCGATCGGCAAGGTCATCTCGATCGTCGCCTGAGGGGGCGCTCAGCCGGAGAGCGCCGCGATGAGCTCGTCCCTGCCCTGGGCACGGGTCTTGCCGTACACCGATTTCAGGTGGTCGTTCACGGTGTAGGCGGACACGCCCAGGGCTCGGGCGATCTGTTTCGGGGCCGCCCCGTCGTAGAGGTGTTCGAGGACGCGGCGTTCCCGGGTGGTGATGCCGTACCAGTCGCAGAACGACGGCAGCAACAGGCCGCCGCCGGCCGCCTGGATGACGATGGCGACGTCACCGTCGCCCTTGTCGTCCAGCGGCTGGCCGTGCATGAGGACCGAGCGCCCGAAGTTGGCGGTCGGCGTGCAGAGCAGCGGCTGCCAGGCGCGGGGGTCGCGGGCGTGGGCTCGCGCGTGCAGGGACAGCCCGACCCAGAAGGCGTCGGCGATCCAGTCGGGCACTCCGCTGCCCAGACCCGGCCACATCTGCCGCATCCAGCTTCGCGCCTGGGGTGAGACCGACCTGACGGCGTGGTCGGGACCGACCGTGATGACGCCGGTCGGGAGCGCGGGGATCGAGGGGGCCAGCGGTCCCGCCGTGACGTAGCGGCGCAGCGCCGCCAGCAGCGCGGGGACGAGCTGCTGCGCCCGCCGGCGGTCCTGCGGGCCGAAGGGCCTGACGTCCGTGGCGCGCAGCAGGCCCAGCATGCCCCACGGCCCGTGCCGGTCCGTGATCAGGAGCCGTAGTTCGGCGCCCACGCCGTGCGACGCCAGCAGCCGCCGCATGCGCGTGCCGCCGCAGCCTCCGGCTCCCACCACCGCGACCGGCTCGGTGCGCCGCGCGAGCAGCGGTGGCGGGCAGGGGTCGCCGTCCAGATGCCTGTTGAGCACCAGCTCGCTGACGAGCGCGGGCTGGTACGCGTGCCAGAAGCTGAAGGTGCCCAGGCCGACCCCGGTCGCCGGGTTCAGGCCGACCAGGCGCAGCGCGTCGTGGGGCACCTTGCGCCGGATGATCCGCGAGATGGCCGCTCCTGCCGCGGCCGGGCCGCCGGCCGATTCGACGGCGGCACACAGCTCTTGAGCAATGCGCCCATCACCGGCCTCGATCTCGGAAAGCGTGCTTACCACTTCATCATTCTGAGCCCGCGCATCCTGGATGCTCAACGGCTTTATTTTCTGCCATTTTTTTCGCGTTATTCCGTGGAAAGCCGCCATATTTTATGGATTTGTGCGGTCGCGGCAGGAGGCCGGGTGCCGCCGGGAGAAGCGGCCGGGCCCGGCGCGGTACGCGGTGCCGTCCGGGAACCTGATCCGCGCCTGGGAGCCTCCAGGGACGTCGGCGGAGATGGTCAGGTGGCCGTCCTGGACGCGCCAGTCGACGGTGATGCTGCCTTGGGGGCTGTCGAACGTGCCTTCCGCCCACGTGATCGACCCGTCGAGCACGGGCGCGACGACGAAGGACTCCCAGGCGATGGAACCGGGCGCCTGGTACAGGCCGAGGGTGTGGGTGTGCAGGAAGCGGACGACCGCGCCCTTGCTGTAGTGGTTGAGCGAGGCGGTGGCGGTGCCGTTCTCGTCCACGCCGTCCCAGTCCTCCCAGATGGTGGTGGCGCCCCGGTCGAGCATGCCCAGCCAGGAGGGGGAGGTGCGCTGGTACAGCAGCCGGTAGGCGACGTCGGCGTGGCCGGTGTCGGCGAGGACGGGGAGCAGGTCCGCGGTGGACAGGAAGCCGGTGGTGAGGTGGCCGCCGGCCGCGTCGACGAGGTCCACGAGGTGGCGGGCGGCCTTGTCCCGCACGTCCTCGGGGACGAGGCCGAAGGCGAGGGCGCGGACGTAGCTCGCCTGGGTGCCCGCCTCGGTGCGGCCGTCGTCGTCGAGGAATTCGCTCTGCCAGGCGTGGCGGACCTTCTCGGCCGTGGCGTGGTAACGGGCGGCGTCGCCGGTGTGGCCGAGCACCCGCGCGACGGCGGCGAGGGTGCGGGTGGAGCGGTAGAGGTAGGCGGTGCCGACCTCGCCCTTGTCGGCGGTGTACCAGGCGACGGGGTCGCTCAGCACGGGATCGATGAATGAGCCGTCGGCGGCCCGCTGCCTGGGCTCGGTCCATTCGCCCCAGTGGAAGGAGCCGTCCCAGAGGTACTCCTCGTGGGGGAGCGGCTCGGCGGAGCGCTCGACGCGGGAGGGGTGGCGGGCGGTGCGGGCGGTCGTGAGCGCCCAGTCGACCCACCGGCGCATGGCGGGCCAGTTCTCGGCGAGGGCGGCGGTGTCGCCGTAGGTCTCGTAGAGCACCCAGGGGACGTGGACGATGGCGTCGCCCCAGCCCGCCGAGCCGGTGATCGCCTCCGCCATCGGGTCGGCGCGGGTCTTGAGCCGGTTGGCGTCCGGGGAGGAGTTGACCACGCGGCCGTCCGGGAGCTGGTCGTCGCGTACGGACCGCAGCCACTTGCGGCTGAAGCCGTCCACGTCGAACAGGCGGGCGGCGGTGGCGGCGAAGATCTGGTAGTCGCCGGTCCAGCCGAGGCGCTCGCGGGTGGGGCAGTCGGTGGGGATGTCGACGGCGTTGCCGCGGAAGCTCCAGCGGGCCGCCTCGTGCAGGCGGTTGAGGTCGTCGTGGCTGCAGGTGAAGGTGGCCGTGGGGCGCAGGTCGGTGTGGACCACCGCCATGGTCACGCTCGCCGGGTCCACGGCGCGGGAGAGGCGGGCGTAGCGGAAGCCGTGCACGGTGTGCCGGGGCTCGAACACCTCGCCGGGCCTGCCGGCGGAGACGACCTCGTCGCGCTGCACGAACGGGATCGGCTGCTCGCCCGGCTTCTGGCTGTCCAGGTGGGAGGTCGTCAGGTCGCCGGCGGGGGAGAGGTGCTCGCCGTGGTCGATCACGGTGCGGGTGCCGGACGGGCCGAGGTCGGCGAGGCGGATCCAGCCGGAGGCGTTCTGGCCGAAGTCCACGACGCAGCCGCCGTCGTCCAGGCGGGTCACCGAGTGCGGGGCGAGCCGCTCGACGCGGCGCACGGGCGGAGCCGGTGACCAGCCGATCGGCGGCGCGGTGACCGCGTCCACCAGGACGGCACGGGTTTCGCCCGGCGGGGCGGTGAAGTCGGTCGTCTGGCCGTCCATGAGGTCGGCCGCGACGACGGGGCCGCGGCGTGAGGTCCAGCTCCCGTCCGTGACCGCCACCGTCTCGGTGCCGTCGGCGTGGCGGACGTGGAGCTGGAGCCGCGCCGCGGTGATCGTGCCCCAGGAGTCGCGCCTGCGCCACGTGCCGACGCTGCCCCGGTACCAGCCGTCCGACAGCAGGATCTCCAGGTCGTTGTCCCCGTCGCGGAGCAGCGCCGTGACGTCCATGGCCTGGGCGTGGAGGGTGTCGGCGTACGACGTCCAGCCCGGGGTCAGCTCCGCCGTACCGGCGCGCGTGCCGTTGACGAACGCCTCGTAGACGCCGAGCGCGGTGGCGTAGAGCCGGGCCTCGGCGAGGTCGCCGCGCAGCCGCACGCTGCCGGAGAGCACGCGGGGCGAGGCGCCGTCCTCCTGCGGGGAGATCCAGCGGGCCGACCAGTCCCCGTCCAGCAGCCCCGACTCGAACGTGTGCCACGGCGACCACCGCGACGACGAGCCGTCCAGGTGCGTGCGGACCCGCCAGGCGACGCGCTGCCGGCTGCGCAACGGCGGCAACGGCCACTCCACGAACAGGTGCCGCGCCGAACCGGCGCCGTCAACTGCCTGCTCGGCGCCGTCCACGCGGACCTGCAGGTCGTAGCCGTCCTGGCGGCTCCACTCGCGCGGCAGCTTCCACGACAGCCGGGGCACGGGGCCGGAGACGGGGAACTGGTCTCCGCCGCTGTCGATCCGCAGGTCGTAAGGCGATTGGCTGATCATGATCTCTTTCTGCCTCATCGGACGGACTTGACCTTGAGGAGGATGAGCAGGCCGCCGGCCAGGGCGAGCACGGCTCCGGTGAGGTAGAGCAGGGTGTAGTTCCTCTCCGCGCCGGTCATGCCGGCGGTGATGATGAACGGGGCGGCGAGCGGGGCGATCGCGCTGGGGATCTTCTGCGCGAACGCGACCACCGCCATGTACCGGCCCGCCTGCGCCCGGTCGGGCAGCACCGCGAAGACGATCGCCTGGTCCACGGCGGCGAACACGGCGATGGCGAGCTGCATCAGCACCGCGCCCGCGATCAGCGGCGGCAACGAGTACGCGAACGCGTCGACGCACGCCCCGGCGACGAACAGCAGCGAGCCGATGAACGTGAACAGCTTGCGCCGGCGGAGCTTGTCGGACAGGAAACCGCCGGCCAGGGCGCCCACGGACGCCGCCACGACGCCCAGGATCCCGATGGACGCCACGACGCCCGCGACCTCCTTGACGGGCAGGTCGAGGCGCTGGGCGTAGAAGAACGTGCCGAAGGTCGTGTTGAAGTACAGGCCCATGAAGAAGATGAAGCGGCCGAGCCAGTTCCACCCGAAGTCCGGATATTTCCTGGGATTGAAGACGAAGCTGGCGAACAGCTCCTTCGCGCCGACGTGGGTGGAGCGTACGAGATCGTACGAGCTGCCCTCCGCCTTGAGGAACGGCAACAGGACGATCATGAAGAAGCCGATCAGCCCGGGCACCATGAACACCAGGAACGTGCTCGACGAGACCGCGTAGGCGACGCCGATGCCGATCACCGGGGCGATCTGCGTGGTGAGGCCGGTCAGGGCCGACACCCGGCCGCGCTGCTCCTCGGGGACATGATCGGCCTGCAGCGTCTGGATCGCTCCACCCGCCACCGACCAGCCGATCATCCCGAACACCCAGCCGAGGCCGATCAGCGGAACGGTCGGGGCGACGGCCACGACGGCCAGCGCGGCCAGGCCGAGCAGCGCCCCCGCCACCATGAAGGGCGCCCGCCGCCCGTACCGCGACCTGGTGCGATCGCTCCACATGCCGATCAGCGGGCTGAGCACGAGGTAGACGAGCTGTGCGGTGCCGGTGACGTAGCCCAGCATCTCCTCCTGTCCCGGTGCGATCTCCGAGATGCGTACGGCGAGCGCGTACGTCAGCGGCACCATGAGCGCGATCGACGCCCCGAAACCGGCGGTCATCAGCAGCGCGAGGTAGCCCGCGCCGATGCGCTGCAGCGGCGGCGCCGCGAGGTCCGCCTGCTCGGTGCCGGGCGCCGTCACGGGCCGGGACGCCGCGGCTCCGACGGGGAGGGCATCACTGTCCGGTCGTTCTTCGACCACTGGGGCTCCTCTGGGGTTGGGGTGGTGCTGTCGGCGCGCAGGCCCCACGAGATACAGCGCGCGTTCGAGATCTCTAGCGGTCGCGTCGATGCGCGACTCCCCCGCACAAGGCAAAAGTAACCACAGTGGAAACTTTTTAGCAATACTAGAATCTGGATCAATCGCCGCCCCGGGCGCGACAGCAGACGGAGGACGTTCGTGACCGCTCCTGAACAGGGCCCTGAACAGGGCAAGGAACCCGCAAGACGCCGCCGCGGCCCGAACGCCGCCACCCCGGCCCGGCGTGCGCAGATCGTCCGGGCGGCGCTGGAGAGCTTCGCCCAGCACGGCTACGAGCGGGCGTCGCTGCGGGACATCGCCGCCCGGGCGGGCGTGACGCACGCGGCGCTGCTGCGGCACTTCTCCGGCAAGGACGAGCTGCTCCTGGCCGCCCTGGCCCAGCGGGAGGCGGACGAGGAGAAACTGGCCGAGCAGATCCTCCACTCCGGGCTGACGGGGGGCAGCGTGCTGTCCGCGGTGCTGCGCGAGGAGTTCGAGAACCCCGGCTACCAGCGCAACTGGCTGGCACTGTCGATCGCGGCGACCGACCCCGCGCATCCCGCGCACGAGTTCTTCGTCACCAGGCGCGAGCGCATGCGCACCCGCTTCAACAGCAGCCCGCTGCCCACCTCGCGGGACAGCGCGTACCTGTCGGCCGACGAGAAGGTCACGCTGGTGCTGGCCATGGTCGACGGCCTGCGCATCCAGGCCCTGCTCGACCCGTCCCGCGAGCCCCTGGGGCTCCTCGAGGTCTTCATGAAGCTGGTCGTCACCCCGGAGGAGGGCGCCACCGCCGAGGTGCGTTAAGCTACATGTGTAAGAAAACTTGCAGTTGTAGTTTTTCGACGGATGGGATGCGCCGTGGCCGCCAGGGAGAACACCGACCGGCGCGTGCGCCGCACCCGATCCGCCCTGGCCGGGGCGCTGATCGAGCTGGCCGAGGAGCGGGACCTGTCCCGGATCAGCGTCTCGGACGTGGCCGAGGGCGCGGGAGTGAGCCGTTCGGCCTTCTACGACCACTACCGGGACGTCCACGAGCTGGCCGAGGACGCCTGCACCACGATGATCGACGAGCTGATCGAGTCCCTGCCCGGCCCCGCCCTCGACTCGGCGGACCTGGTGCGGGAGGCGATCGCGTCGCTGACGGCGTTCTTCGAGAGCCTGGCCGGGCACGCCGGCCTGTACCGGGCGCTGCTCGGCTCGCAGGGCAGCGCGCGCGTCGCCGGGCACATCCGCCGCCGCATCGCCGCCGTGATCCATGACCGCCTGAGGCAGGCCGACGCCGGCGCGTGGCCGGAGCGCGTCCCGCACGACGTGACGGCGGCGTTCACCGGCGGCGCGCTGATCGGGGTGGCCATGGACTGGCTGGAGCGCGGCTGCTCCCGCCCCCCTGCCGAGATGGCCGAGGTGACCTGGCCGCTGCTGAACGCGCAGTACCGCGTCAGCGCTAGCCGGGGCTGAGCGCCCGAGCGCCACCACTGGTTCCTGAGCTGAAGGAGATGTTTCATGTCCACTGCTGATGTGTCGGGCAAGTCCCTTGCCGAGCTCGTTTCGCTGAAGGGACGGCGCGCGGTCGTCACCGGCGGCGGTCGCGGCCTGGGCAAGGCCATCGCCGCGCGGCTGGCCGAGGCCGGGGCCGACCTGCTGATCGGTGACCTCGACGAGGAACTGGCCGCGGCGGCGGCCAAGGAGATCGCCGAGCGCCACGGGGTGCGTGCGATCGGTGCCGCCATGGACGTCACCGACGCGTCGGCCGTGTCCGACGCGGCCGACCGCGTGGTCGCCGAGCTCGGCGGCCTGGAGGTCTGGGTGAACAACGCGGGGATCTTCCCGGCCGTCCCCCTGCTGGAGATGACCGAGCAGACATGGGACCAGGTGTTCGCGGTGAACGCGCGCGGTGTGTTCACCGGTGCGCGCGAGGCCGCCCGCCGCATGGCGGTGGCCGGCACGGGCGGCGTCATCGTGAACATCGTCTCCACCGCCGGCTTCCGCGGCAGCGCCCCCGGCCTGGCCGCCTACGTCGGGTCGAAGCACGCCGCCCGCGGCCTCACCCGCGAGCTGGCCCTCGAACTCGCCCCCATGGGCATCCGCGTGCTCGGGGTCGCGCCCAGCTTCGTCCCCACGGAGGGCAACCTGGCGATGGCTGCCGCCGCGGGCGTGGACCTCGCCGGACTCCCGCCGACCGACCTCATGCTGAACAGCCCGATCGGCCGCGTCGGCACGCCGGACGACATCGCGCGCGTCGCCCTGTTCTGCGCCTCGGACCTGTCGGCGTTCATGACCGGCAGCACCCTGCTCGCCGACGGCGGCGACACCGCCTGAGCGGCGGCACCGCCCGCCTGAGCGACACCGCCCGCCTGAGCGGCGGGCGGCCGGTGCGGCGCGAGCGAGCCGCGCCGGCCGCAGGGGGAGCGGATGCTCAGCCGGCGCTCGGTGGCCTGCGGCCGGCCAGGGGCCTCCACCGGTCGCGCAGCGCGTGGGCGGCGGCCTTGGGGCGGCGGTCGCGGGTGAAGACGCCCTTCTTGTTGCCGTCCACGCGGTGGATGCCGTGGGCGGTCTGGAAGTCGGCGAAGTTCCACACGTGCTCGCCGACGAACGCCTCGATCCGGTCGAACACGCGGTGGTGCATCTCCAGGTAGGCCTGCTGGTACTCCTCGGTCCACGGGGTGTCCCACACCGAGTGCAGGCCGGGCTGCGTGTCGGCGCCGTACTCGCTCATCATGATCGGCTTGCCGAACGTCTCCGCCCAGCCGCGCAGGTCCGCCTCCAGGTAGGTCTCGGCTGTGGCGAGGTCCCCCGTGGCGATGTACCAGCCGTAGTAGCGGTTGACGCACACGACGTCGAACAGGTCGGCGATGCGGTCGTTGTCGTGCGTGGCGAACATGACGGCGGAGTAGGTCACCGGGCGGGTCGGGTCGAGCTCGCGGGTCAGCTCGACCAGCGGCTCGAAGTACTCGCGCGCGCCCTCCTCGTTGGAGGCCGGCTCGTTGGCGACGCACCACATGACGACGCTGGGATGGTTCTTGTCCCGGGCGACCAGCTCGCGGATCGCCTGGGCGTGCGCCTCGCGGGTGGCCTCGCCGAAGGTCTCGGGAGAGAACGTGCGACGGGGCGGCGCGCCCAGCAGCCCGGAGGCGACGGCCAGGTTGAGCCCGACGGCGGCCGTTTCGTCGATGACGACGATGCCGTGCCGGTCGGCGAAGTCCAGCACCTCCTCGGCGTAGGGGTAGTGGGAGGTGCGGAAGGAGTTGGCGCCGATCCACTCCATGAGCTGGAAGTCGTGCACGAGGTAGGCGTCGTCGTGGCCCTTGCCGCGTACGGGGCTGTCCTCGTGCCTGCCGAAGCCGGTGAAGTAGAACGGCTCGCCGTTGATGAGGAACTGCGTGCCCCGCACCTCGACGGTCCGCACGCCGAACGGCTGCGGGTAGGAGTCGCCGTCGATCTCGGCCACCAGCTCGTACAGGTACGGCGCGCCGGGCCGCCACAGGGTGACGTCGTCGATGCGCACGGTTCCGGTGGCGCCCTCACCCGCCGCGACCTGGGCGCCGGTGGCGTCGAGCACGCGTACTCGGACGGGCGCGGGTTCGCTGGTCCGCACGGTGTACTCCACCGTCCCGTCGAGGGCGGTGACGACGGTGATGTCCTGGACGTGCACGGGCGGGCGGCTGTAGAGCCAGACCGAGCGGGCCAGCCCGGCGTAGTTGTAGAAGTCGTGCAGGTACGTCTGTTTCCTGCCCCCGTCGGCGGTGACGGTGATCGTCCCGGGCGGGATCGTGACATCGGTCAGCTCGTTGCCGACCGCGATGGTGAGCCGGAACTCCTGCCCGGCGCGCACGTGCTCGGTGATGTCGGCCTCGAACGGCGTGTAGCCGCCTGCGTGCTCGGCCACCAGGACGTCGTCCACGTAGATCCGGCCCTGATGGGTGGCGGCCTCCACGCGCAGGACGACACGTTCGCCCGCCCAGCCGCGCGGCACCCGCACCTGTCGCTGGTACCACACCCAGCCCACGTGGTCGCGGATGGCGGGATCGGTGAACAGGTCGTTGTAGCTGGCCGGGACGGCGGCCTCCAGGGTGGTGTCCAGCGGGCCGGGGCCGCCGTCGAGGGCGAACCGCCACAGGCCGTCGAGGTTCACCAGCTCGCGGGTGGGGGTGGAGCGGGGCTTGAGCATCAGATCCCCCCGCGGCGGGCGACCTCGCCCAGCCAGGCCAGGCTCGGCTTCGGACGGCGCTCGAACGTCTCCCGGTCCACGGCGATGAGGCCGAAGGTCGGCTCCCAGTGGCCCCACTCGAAGTTGTCCAGCGCGCTCCAGTGCAGGTAGCCGCGCACGTCGATGCCGTCGTCCATGGCGGCGAACAGGTGGCCGAGCGCCTCTGCGGTGTAGGCGACGCGGCGCGTGTCGTCGGGGGTGGCGATGCCGTTCTCGGTGACGAGGATCGGCGTGTGGCCGGTCGCCTCCCAGGCGTGCCGGACGGCGATGCCGAGGGCGTCGGGGCGGTAGGCGTTGCCGGTCATCGTGTTGTCGGGGTGCTGCGGGTGCGGGACGACGCCGTTCTCGTCCACGGCCTGGCTGGTGTAGGACTGCACGCCGATGAAGTCGTCGTCGCGGGCCGCCTCTAGGTAGAGGTCCTCGCGCACCTGGCGCACCTCGCGCAGCTTGGCCTCGTTGCCCGGCGTCGGGGTGAGCGCCTGGCAGGCCACCGTCCAGCCGACGGCGGCCCCCGTCCGCTCCTTCAGCACCTCGCGGGCGGCGTGGTGGGCCTCGGCCAGCCGGGCGCCGATCTTCGGGTCGGGGTCGGGCAGCACCGGACGGGCGGCGCCCTCGACGGTGGGGCTCATCCACTCCTCGGTGGACCGCTGCTCCTGCGCGTCGCGGGCCATGCCGATCATGAGGGCGAGCATGTTGGGCTCGTTGATCGTGCACACCCATGAGACGCCGTCGAGGATGCTCGCGGCCTCGCCTGCGTAGCGCCGGAAGCGCTCGATCGCCTCCTCGCCCAGCCAGCCGCCGGACTCGGCGAACCAGCGCGGGTTGGTGAAGTGGTGCAGGGTGACGACGGGGGTCAGGCCCAGGTCGAGCGCGGTGTCGATCATGCGGCGGTAGTGGGCCAGCTCGGCCCGGGAGAACTCCCCGGGGATCGGCTCGATGCGGGCCCACTCGAGGCCGAAGCGGTAGGCGTTGAGACCTGCCTCGGCCAGCAGGCGCATGTCCTCGGCGTAGCGGTGGTAGCTGTCGATGGCGTCGCCGCTGCGCTGCATGCCGGGCATCGCCTGTTCGAGGGCCCACCAGTCGCTGTTGAGGTTGTTGCCTTCGATCTGGTGCGGGGCGGTCGCCGCACCCCAGAGGAAACCGGAGGGGGTTTTGGGCATGGTTGAGTTCCTTGCTCGAGACCATGGGGGTGACGCTGGCGACACGCTAGCATGAAAACCGAATCGCGATACTAATTTGGAGGGGCGTCCATGACGGCATCCGGCAACCGCGGCCCGTACGCGAAGACCGCGGCGGTACGGCGCCGCGTCCTCGAAGCCTGCGTGGACGCCTTCGGCGAGACCGGCTTCTACGGCGCCACCATGAAGGACATCGCCAAGCGCGCCGGCATCAGCCACACAGGCCTGCTGCACCACTTCCCGCGCAAGGAGGACCTGCTGCTCGGCGTGCTGGCACTGCGCGACGAACGAGGCACCGAGTTCCTGCAGTCGGCCAAGGTGCTGGACCCGGCGGCCGACCCCGTCGAGATCCTCGACGGCATGATCGCCGTCATCGTGGACAACGAGCTCCAGCCCGGCCTCATGGAGCTGCACTGCGTCGTCTCCGGCGAGGCGACCTCGGCCGACCACCCCGCGCACGCCTACTACGCCGACCGGTACCGCAACCTGCGCCGCTTCTACGCCGAGACGTTCACCGCGCTCGCCGAGCGGGGGCTGCCCCCGGCGATCGACCCGGAGACCCTGGCCACCATGACCGTCTCGCTCATCAACGGCCTGCAGGCGCAGTGGCTGTTCGACCGCGACACCGTGAAGGTCGAGACCGCGATCCGCCAGTTCCTCCGCACGGTCGTCCCGGCGCTGTCGTCGCTGGACACCGCCCGCCGCGACGCCACCCGGGACCGGTCCGCTTGATGGCGTCCGCGCCGATGCCCTTCACGATGTGACGCCGCGCCATCAGGCACCCCTGGATGACCGCCACGGCGGCGAGGCCGGGCCAGTGGGAGGATCTTGTTGCGGGTTCATGCCGTGGCGTCCAGAGCGCGGAGGTCTGCGATGCCGCGCCCCTTCGTTTCAGCAGGCACGCGCGCCGGCTTCAGCCGCTTCTCCTTCGGCGGACTCGTGGACCGGCGCTTCAGGAGGGGGACTGGACCTCGTCGAAGAGGGCGAGGGCTGCGGTGGGGTCCGGGCTCACGAGGCGTTCCAGACCGGCCGTCGTGAACTTCGCCCACCTGCCCGCCCGTGCCCACATCTGTTCCTCGAAGGCGCGGACGGCCTTGTCCAGATCGTCGGGACCGGAGGCGGCGGCGACGGACTCGGCGAGTTCGGCGCCTTCCATCATCGCGAGGTTCGCGCCCGCCCCCAGCGGGGGCATCAGGTGTGCGGCGTCGCCCAGGAGCGTCACCCCGGGGACGTGGGCCCAGGTGTGGGACACGGGCAGGACGTGGAGGGGGCGGTGGACGAAAGCGGTGCCGTGGCGGAGGAGGTCGAGGACGGGAGCGGCCCAGCCGTCGAACAGGGCCAGCAGGCTTGATCGCACGGCCTCGACGTCGGCCAGGTCCAGGCCCGCGCCCAGGCCCGTGCTCAGGCCCGCGTCCAGGCCCGCGCCCAGGCCCGTGCTCAGGCCCGCGTCCAGGCCCGTGCTCAGGCCCGCGTCCAGGCCCGTGCTCAGGCCCGCGTGCCGGTTCAGGCTCAAGTGCCGTTCCGGGTCCGTGTGCCAGTCCAGCGGCGCGCGGAACTGGGCGTACACCTTGACGTGGCCGCCGCTGTTGCGCTGGGCGACGAGGGCGCGGTTCACGCCGTACACGGCCACGGAGCCGTCGCCGATGAGCCGGGCGAGGTCGGGGTGGCGGTCGTCGACGTCGTCCAGGGAGGTCTCGACATAGGTGATGCCGGTGTAGCGCGGCGTCGCCGACGAGAGTGCCCGGCGGACCCGGGACCAGGCGCCGTCCGCGCCGACCACGAGGTCGAACGCCTCCTGCCGCCCGTCCGCGAAGTGGACCAGCACGCCGTCCCGGGTCCCCGGCACCACCTCGGTCACGCCCCGCCCCCACTGAACGTCGAGGGGGCCGAGCAGCAGGTCACGGAGTTGCCCGCGGTCGATCTCGGGATGGGCCCGATCGTCCGGACGGGGCCGCCAGTCGCGCAGGACGGTCCCGTCCGTGTCCAGGATGCGCATGGCCTGCCCCTCGGGACGGGACAGCGCCTGGAACCGCGCCAGCAGCCCCGCCTTGGCCAGAGCGAGCTGGCCCAGGTTCTCGTGCAGGTCGAGCGTGCCGCCCGGGGGACGGGCGTCGGGGGCGGGATCGCGTTCGAGGACGGTGACGGGGTGCTCGTGGCGGTGCAGGACGCGGGCGAAGGTGAGGCCGGCGGGGCCGCCTCCGACAACGGCGATACGATGTCTCATGTCGATACACTGTATTTCTGCAATACGCTGTATCGCAACAGTACGATGTAACCATGACTGTGTGGGACCGGCCGGAGCCGCCGACTCGCCCCGTGCCGCTCGACCGGGAGCGCATCGTTGCCGCCGCCATCGCGCTGGCCGACGAGGGCGGGCTGGAAGCGGTGTCGTTGCGCAAGGTCGCCGCCCGGCTGGACGCCGGCCCGATGCGGCTGTACGGATACATCTCCACCAAGGAGGAGCTGTTCGACCTCATGGTGGACGAGGTCTACGCCGAGATCCTCCCCGAGGAGCAGCCCGGCGACTGGCGGGAGGCGCTGCGCGTCCACGCCCACCGCACCAGGCAGGCCACCCTCCGCCACCAATGGCTGGCCGACCTGCTCGGCCGCCGCCCGTCCCTGGGCCCCAACGCCATGGCCGTGACCGAGGTCACGCTGTCCGCCCTCGACGGCCTCGCCGACCTCGACACCGTCATGCGCGCCGTGGAGACGGTCAGCGCCTACATCACCGGCGCGATCAGGCGCGAGATCGCGAACCTGCGGGCCGAGCGCGCCACGGGCCTGTCCAGGCGCGACTGGCAGCGCGCCTCCGGCCCGCACGTGAGCAGGATGCTGGCCACGGGCCGCTTCCCGGCGCTGGCCAGGTTCGTGCACGAGGGCACGGAGGTGGACGCCGAGACGTCCTTCGCGACCGGCCTGGACTGGGTCCTCGACGCCGTGGCCGCCAAACTCGCCCGGCCGCCGGCGTGAGGCTCGCGACGTCCGGGTGACAAGTCCGTGCCCGGCGGCCGCACCCGCTCACCACGGCCGATGACCGTAATCCGGCGGGCCACACCATCGCCGTCATGCGAGGCGCGGCTCGCGCGACGTCCAGCCCCACCTGGACGGTGTCATCGCGGGGCGGGCGACTGAGGGAGCCCTTCGTGCAGGCGCTCGAGGCGCTCGCGTACGCCGGGGTCCGGCTCTGCGCGCAGGGCCGCCGCCACGGCAGCACGCGCTTCGGGCGGCAGCGTGGCGTGGTCCCAGGCGGACAGCGCGCGAACGGCCAGGTTGCGGTTGCGGACGACAGGGCTGGCCAGGCCGGCTGCGATCAGGGGCCAGCCGCGTCCCGGCCAGGCGTCCAGGCTCTGCAAGAGCATGTCGAGGGCACGGTGGGCGCGGAAGCGGGGGCCGACCCCGTCATCCTGGCCGGGTCCTGAGGCGATCTCGGCCAGCGGGAGGAGCTCCGCGGCCAGCGCGAGAACCTCGTCCACGTCCGGCGGTTCCGCCTGCCGCATCAGGGCGTGCCAGTGCGCCTCGCCGTACGGATCGGCGCGCAGCCGTGCCCGCAGAGCGCCGGCGGTCGGGATGCCCAGCAGCTCGCACACCTGTACGGCACGGCGGAACGCGTCGTCGTCGTCCGCCGCGGCCAGGGCGCCCGGAGCCAGCTCGGCCCAGACCGGGCGGGCCAGGATCTCCGCGCATCGCGGCAGCAGTTCGGGCCAGTGCTCGGCGGCGTACTCGCGCAGGGCGTGCACGTGCAGGAAGTGGCGCAGTTCCCCGGCGTCAGGCCCCGCGATGCGGCCGAAACCGCCGGTGCGGGCCTCGACGTGGCCGAGATACAGCCCGGCCGCCCGCCTGCCCTCCTGGTAGCCGGACATGCCGGCGACCGGCCCGCCCTCGTCGGTGAGCGTCGCGAGGATCTCGCCCGCGGCCTCCAGCAGCTCGTCGTCCGGAGTCCCGGCGAGCCTGCCCGCGAGGTCACCGGCTTCGGCGGCGGTCCCGGCGAGGTAGGCGGTGCTCACGGCGTTGCGGAAGCCCTGGCGAACGATCCACTCGCGCACGGCCGGGTCGGGCACCTGGGCCAGGTGCTCGACCAGGTGGATCCGCCCCCACCCGCGCACCTGCCTGGCCAGCGCCCACAGGTCGGCGGTCGCATCGCCGTCGGTGTTGCGCAGGGCGTTCAGCGCGAACAGGGTGAACTCGTCGTGCCGGCCGAGCGTCATGAGCTCGTCGCGGTGGTGTGCGGCGTCGAACAGGCCCAGCAGCGCGATCCCCAGCTTGACGGCTTCGCGCTCGTCCGACTCGGTGGCCAGCGCGTACCCGAGGTGGTAGATCCCGTCGGGATCAAGGCCGGCGGAGCTGACCTCCGACAGCAGGGCGTCCACCAGGGCGATGATCCGGGCCTCCCCGATCGCCTTGCGTACGGTGGCGGGCTTGAGCGTCGCGATCGCCGCGGACAGGCGCCGCAGCTCCTCCTCGTCGGCCTGGCCGCCCCAGTGGTAGACCAGCACGCCGTCGCGCGCGCCCGGCATCCACGCCGTTCCCGGCCCGCGGGCCGCGTCGGGCAGGTCCTCGCCGCCGCCGTCACGCAGGTGCTGGTAGATGGACGGGCTGGCCTTCCACCACTTTCGTACCATTCGCAATCACTTCCTTGCCGTGTTTCGGTCATGCCGGGATCGGGGCCTCACAGCCGGTGGACCGTGAGCGTCGTCTTCCCGTCCCTGGCCGTCGACGCTCGCCACCCAGCCGTCGCCCCACCCTGCGTTCCGGCCCCTCCGCCCGCGGCGAGGATCCCGCCGGGCTCGTCGCTCCTCCGGGGACCTGGCCCATGGCCGGGTCGCGCAGCGTCAGGCCGCCGCCCTCGGCCGCGCGGGCAAGGCCGCCGCCCGGGAAGCCGCCGTGCTCGCGACCAGGGCCTTTTCGGGCGTCGCGCCGTCCCGGCCGAGAGGCGAGTCACGCGCTCGGTGGGGATCGTCCAGCGCACCCGTCCGGTCCGCGCGTCCCGCGCGCTCGGTGCGCACCCGCTCAGCCGGCGGGTCTCCCTTCCCCGGGCGTGCGCATGGGAGGCGGGGTGGGCGTGCCGCCGGGCGTGGCGGTCACGGCGGCAGAGGGCTCGGCGGCGCCGCACCCCGTGGACGCCACGAGCGCTCCACCGATCACTTCCAGGGTTCGCTTCACGTACGCCCATCCGGTCGGTTGCTGAGACGGGAGCGATGCTAGGGAGCCCGGGTATGTTCCCGGTATGTCCGGCCATTCGCCGTCGGCGGTGGAGCCGCTCGGGACGTCGAGGCATTTGCCGGAGTGGCGTGCGACCGGTCTGCCTGGCAGAACCAGCAATGGCAGGCGCAGGACGCCGGCAGCGGCCGGGTGCAAGGGGGGATGGGCACCGTCAAGGCCGGTGCCCAGGTGAGATGGCGGAAGCAGGCGATCGCCCCGGTGGGGCGGCGCACGTCCGTGACAGTTCCATGAGCGGCGTGCTCGTGCATCCGCGCGGGGATACGTCGAAACCGGTGAACGCACCGGGAACGCGGCCGGCAGCGCCGGCCCGAGCGGAGGGCCGTCAGGGGTGGAGGACGACCTTGATGGCTCCGGAGGCCCGGTCGCCCGCCACGCGGAAGGCCTCTGCGGCCTCGTCGAGGGGGAAGCGGTGGGTGATCACCGTCTGCGCGATCGCAGGGTTGCCGGCGAGCAACGCTGCGGCCTGTTCGGTGTCGCGGATGCCGTCGTGCCGGCTGTAGGCGATGGAGTGGATGTAGGTGAGTTCCTTGACCAGGCTGACGACGCCGGGGACGGGAACGGTTTGCCGGTACAGGCCCAGCCGCAGCGAAGCAGAGCGGTGCAGGCCAGGCGGATCAGCCGGGAGAGCCGCTCGGGGATGACCAGGGAACGCACATCCGTCCAGGCGGCCTGAACGGCTACGAGCACGCCGGCGGCGACCAGCGCGGCGCGGTCGGCCAGGCCGAGTCCCTGACCGGCCACGACCACGACGGCGAGCGGCGCGAGCCCGCCCAGCAGCCCGGCGGCCCGCCAGAACGGCTCGGCCGGAGCGGTGCCCCTGATGACCGGCCCGTACCGGTTCATCATGACGATCATCCCCCAGGCGCCGCGGCGGTCGTGCTCGGCGAGATGGAGGGACCTGACGATGCCGCCCGCGGCCAGCGGCGCCGCCCACCCGTACACGATCAACGGGTCCAGCGGCCACAGCAGAGCGTGGGCGGCGGCGCCGAGCCCGAGAAAGCTCAGCCCGGCGACGCCGAGGGCGAGCCCGAGGACGGAGCCGAGCACGATCCCCGCCGTACCGGCGTGCCCGAGCCGGGCGAGCAGCGGAGCGAGCAGCGAGGTGATCCCGACGCCGATCGCCCCGAGGAGCACCGCCACGCCCGGGCTGTACGTGCGGTGAACAGGCCGCGCGATCTCCTTGGGCAGTTGCGAGGGCAACCACCGGCGTTTGAACTCCTGGACGTTCACCAGAGTCACGACCGCCGCCGCAGCAGCCACCGCCGGCGTGACCACCGACGCGGTTGCCACCACGGCCGACTCCCTCCCTGCTGGGGCGACACTATCCGGATTCCGCCGGCGCACGAGGTCGTTGTCCGGAACCGGCCAGTCGCGGTCGGTTACCCAGGGCTCCTCGAGACGTCGCCGTGGACGGCGAGCGTCTCGCCATGGCAGGGGCACACGCCCCAGGTGAACCGCCCCGGGTCCTGCGATCGACGGGGGCGGGCCTGGGGTCCCATCACCGTGTCAGTGTCAGGCGCCGGTGATCGCCTTGTCGGAGCGCAGAGTCTCGATCCGGGTCCGCAGGAACGTGCGCAGGGTCTTCGCCTCGGCGTCGGCCTTGGCGGTGTCGGCCCTCTCGTTCAGCTTGTAGGCGGCGACGAGGTCGTCGAGCAGGCCGGAGGCGGTGCCGTCGGCGAGCAGGTTGGTGTACAGCGCGCGGTACTGCTCCTCGTAGAGCTTCTTGAAGGTGGCGTTCTGGAGGAACTTCTCCTTCAAGGGGTGGCCCATGCGCATCATGCCTCCGCCGCCTGGACGCCCCTGCTCCCCGCCGTCGGGAGGGGTGAAGCCTTCAGGGGGCCGGCCCTGCTGCTGGTCCTGCTGGGGACGTCCCCGGCCGAAGCCGCCCATCGTGATCGTGTCGTTCACGCCGCTCGTGGCGTCGCCGTTGAGGGCGAGGTTGAGGTCCCAGGTGATGACCTTGAACTTCCCGGTGCCCGAGTCGTACCACAGGTAGTAGTTCTTGCCGGGCCCGGCCATGTCGTCGAAGTTGGCCATGATGTGCTGCAGGGCCAGGTAGCGGGCGAACGACTGCACGTCCAGGCGGTGGGCCAGGCCCTCGGCGAACTCGGTGCCGGAGGCTTCGTTCACCCATTTGACCAGCTCGATGACCGGCTGCAGATCCTTGCCGCCGACCTTGTTGATCTGCTTGAAGTCGGTGGTGTACTCGGTCTGGTCCTCGCCCTTGTAGGTGAAGGAGCCGGTGGCCAGCGACTTGTACAGCACGCCGTCACCGAGGCCTTCCGCGTAGCCCTCGTCCAGGTACTCCACCACCAGGCGCGGGGAAGAGGAGCGGCCGTTGACGGTGAAGGAGCTGTAGGCGGAGCGCTGGGTCGGCTCGCCCGAGGCGCCGACCAGCGCGATGCCCAGTGCCTCGTTCAGCATCGTCGTCGAGCCCGTCGCGGCCGGTCGCACGGCCACCTGGCTGTGGTTCTGGTAGCGGCGGCCCTCCACGAACTCGTCGAAGCTGATCAGCCACGGCAGGTTCTCCGGCTCCTCGGCCTTCAGGGCCGACCGCATCATGCCGCCTCCGGGCGGCCCGCCGTTTCCCCGCTGCTCGATGCCGGGCGGCCGGAAGCCCTCGGGCAGACCCTCCGGCCGCTGACCGCCGCCGGTCATGGCGCGCTGCTTGGACTGTCCCCTCCAGGTCAGGCCCGCCAGGGTGGAGTTGCCCTTGAGCCGGACGCCCACGCTGGGGATGCGGGTGCCGTCGATGGTCAGGTCCGCCTCGACGTACTTCTTCTCGCCTTCCTTGAAGTATGCGGTCAGCATGTCCTCGTACGCCTGGTCGGTGAAGGTGAGCTGCACCTCGTGCGCCACGGAGGCGTCGAACAGGTTCTTGGTGCCGGTCAGGTTCGTGGTGACGGTGTCGGCCTCGGCGGCCCGCGCGGTGGTGACGTACGGGCGGATGGTGCCGCTGCCGAACACGCCCCAGCACGCCGCCAGGAACGCCACGCACAGCGCGAGCAGTTTCCAGTTGTGCCGGAGCTTGACCGGGATGCGGTGCTTGAGCTGCTTGGAGTGCGCCATGTGCGGTGCCTACAGGTCGGTCTGGTCGTATCCGGTCAGGACGGTGACCGACTGGCCGTGATTGCGCTCGCGCAGGGCGGCGATCAGGTCGGCGGGCTCGCTGCCCTTCTTGACCTTCACGGTGTACATGAGCTCGGTGAGCGCGCCCGCCCTGATCGACTCCATGCTGACCAGCTCGAACTCGTCGGTGTGCCGGATGAGCACGTCCTGGATCGAGGGGGTGAGGTCCTCGCCCGACGGCACCTGGACCTTGACGACCTGACGCCGCACGTTCAGCGCGAACCAGTTGAACCGGTGCATGACCATGATGATCAGGGAGATCGCCACGGCGGCCACGACGGCCAGCAGGTAGAAACGGGTGCCGACGGCCATGCCGACGCCCATCACCAGGAAGATGAACCCGACGTCGCGGGTCTCCTTGATGGCGTTGCGGAAGCGCACCACCGACAGGGCGCCGACCAGGGCGAAGGCACGGGCGATGTTCGAGCCGACGACCAGCATGATGAGCGAGATCAGCATGCCGAGGACGACCAGCGTCTGCACGTACGACTGGCTGTAGGAGACGTTGCGGTGCGTCGCCCGGTACACCCAGCCGATCATCGCGCTGAGCACGAACGACAGGGACATCGCGATCGCGATGTCGGCCACGCTGAACGTGCCGGACAGGTCCTGGAAGGAGAAGTCCATGGGGGGTCAGGCCTCCGAGAGAACGCTCGACCGGTCGCGGCCGAGATCGAGATCATGGTCGGGAACGTGGAAGATCGAGCGCGGCGCCAGGCCGTGGGCCTCCACGCTCTGGCAGTACTTGGAGACCCGCACCACCTGCAGGTTCCGCTTCGCGGTCAGGTCGGTCAGCCA
The DNA here is from genome assembly GCF_040656115.1 of Nonomuraea sp. NPDC050202. Taxonomy (NCBI): domain Bacteria; kingdom Bacillati; phylum Actinomycetota; class Actinomycetes; order Streptosporangiales; family Streptosporangiaceae; genus Nonomuraea; species Nonomuraea sp. NPDC050202. Next base: position 119,907 of record NZ_JBFALF010000015.1, read on the forward strand.
GTACGGCACCCGCTCGTTGGCCTTGACCTCCACGATCGCCTTGCGGGCGGGCACGATGAGCCGGTTCTCGGCGTCGGCGCCGAGGTGGAAGTCCCGGTCCCGGCCGCGGACGCGGTGGTCGAAGGTGACGCGCAGGCCCACGTCCGCGTCGCGCCCCAGGTACGCGTGCCGCTGGTAGCCGGTCATCGCGACGGCCCGCAGGTCCAGACGCAGCACCAGGTCGAGCACCTCTTCCAGGAAGGCCCGCTGGGAAGGGGCGTGCTCGACCATCTGCCGTCCGTCACACAGGCGCAGCGCGTCCCGGTACGGCAGCCGTACCCGGCGCTTCTGCGTGACCCGGTTGACCCGCTGCTTGATCTCGATGAACACCGGCGTGTCGTCGCCTACGGCGAACCTGTCGCCGTAGTGGCGCACCCGCAGCTTCCTGCGGAACTTCAGCCCTTCGATCTTCTCCCAGTAGAAGCGCAACTGCCGGGTGTCGTAGTAGACGCTCCAGACGCCGTAGCCCGCATCACCGCTGTGACGGTCGCGATCAAGCCGCTGCTCGATCTCCTGCCGCAGCTCGACCGCCTCCGCCGCGTCCACGAGGTACTTGATCTCGTACCGGTTGAAGGCGTGCAGCTTGCTCGGCGCCCGCAGCCGGTGGCCCTGGTCACCGTCCATCTCCGCGCCGGACAAGGGCTGATCGCTGCTGCCAGCTGCGGAAACGGCTGGTTTGCGGAACCATTTCAGCATGTCCCTCCTTTCGCCAGCACACATCTGACAGCACGAAGCTGGGAATAGTGTGTGAACCGCGTCTGACGTGAAGGTGAATGGCCGGTGGGTTCAGTCGCCCTGCGGCTGCTCGAGCGGTAGAACGACGCGGAAGGTGGTGCCGCGGCCCGGAACGCTCGTCACCTCGATCCGGCCGCCGTGCGCCTGTACGAGCGCCGCGGCGATGGCCAGGCCCAGCCCGGTTCCGCCGCTGTCGCGCGAGCGGCCCGCGTCGGCCCGGTAGAAGCGGTCGAACAGGTGCGGCAGGTGCTCGGGATCGATGCCCTGCCCTTCGTCGCGCACCTCGATCAGCGCGGCCCTGGCGTGAGGGGCGGGCCCGGAACCGACGTGCACCACCCCGGGGGCGGGCACCCCGGCGACCGCGCGCGGGCCGACTTCGACCCGGACCTCCGCGCCCGTGGCCGTGTGCTGGACGGCGTTGCCGACCAGGTTGGCGATGACCTGGTGCAGCCGGTGCTCATCGCCGAGCACGAACACCGGCTCGTCGGAGACGGCCAGCCGGATGGGCCGATCGCGGTCTCGGGCCCGGGCGGCGTGCACCACGTCCCCGGCCAGCACATGCAGGTCCACGACGGCAGGCTCCAGCGTGGGCTCCTGGTCCATGCGGGCCAGCAGCAGCATGTCCTCGACCAGGACGCCCATGCGGGCGGCCTCGGCCTCGATCCTGCGCAACAGCCGTTCGGCCGCCGGGTCCCGGGAGCCTTGGCCGTGGTGGTAGAGCTCGGCGAAGCCCCGGATCGAGGTGAGCGGCGTGCGCAGTTCGTGGGAGGCGTCGGCGACGAAGTGCCGCAGCCGCCGCTCGGAACGCTCGGACTCGCGCAGCGCGGTCGCCAGGCGCTCCAGCATGATGTTGAGCGCCCTGCCGAGCCGCCCGCTCTCGGTCGCCGGGTCGGTGTCATCGACTCTGCGGTCGAGGTCTCCGCCGGCGATGGCCTCGGCCGTGCGTTCCATGCGGGTGAGCGGGCGCAGCCCGAGGCGCACCACCGCGAGGGCGAGCGTGCCGAGCAGCAGCAGCACCAGGCTGCCCACCGCCACCTCGATGACCAGGATCTGGTGCACGGTCGCCCGGTTGGGCTCCAGCGACATCGACACCGTCATCCGGGTGCCGTCGGGCAGGCTCTTCACCAGCACCCGCCACTGCTCCGGCCCCGTCCTGGCGGGCACGGTGACGGGACCTCGCGGGGCCGTGGAGACCACGGCAGGCGGGATGGCCGGGCCGCTCGTGTCCTCCGTGGGCAGATTGCGCAGCAGAGTCCCGGAAGGATCGTAGAAGGCGATCCTGAACTGCGTCGGAAGCTCAACGGCCCGGCCCCTGCCGGCCGGCGGCGGAGGGGGAACCGGGCGCCGGCCGAACGTGGCGGCCACCTCGGTCAGCTGGGCGTCCACCCTCGCCAACAGCGAGCGGTCCAGGAGCAGCACGCTCGCTGTGGCGAAGGCCGCCAGCCCGGCCGCGCACAACCCCAGCAGCGCGATCAGCAGCCGATGCCGCAGAGGCAAGGCCGGTCTCACGAGGGTCCCTGCAGCCGGTAGCCGACGCCGCGCAGCGTGTGGATCAGCGGCGGGCCCTCGGCGTCGATCTTCCGTCGCAGGTAGCTGATGTAGGACTCGACGATCCTGCTCTCGCCGTCGAAGTCGAAGTCCCACACGCGGTCGAGGATCTGCGCCTTGCTGACCACCCGCTCGGCGTTGATCATGAGGTATCTCAGCAGGCTGAATTCCGTCGGTGACAGATGAATCGGCCGCCCGGCCCGCCGCACGCTGTGGGCCTGCTCGTCGAGCTCCAGATCCGCGTACCGCAGCACACCGTCGTCGACCTGCTCCTCCACGGGCCGCATCCTGCGCATGATCGCCCGCAGCCGCAGCACCACCTCTTCCAGGCTGAACGGCTTGGTCACGTAGTCATCGCCACCGGCGGTCAGCCCCGCGATCCGGTCGGACACCGTGTCCCTGGCGGTCAGGAACAGCATCATGGGGTTGTCGCCGGCCTCGCGCAGCTTGCGGGCGACCGTGAACCCGTCCAGGCCGGGCATCATCACGTCCAGCACGATGATGTCGGGCCGATCGAGGGTCACCTCCGCGAGCGCCTGGCGCCCGTCGCAGGCGGTCCGCACGGCGAAGCCGTTCAGCTCCAGAGCCTCCGACAGCAGCTCGCGAATGTTCGGCTCGTCATCGACGACCAGGACTTTCGCGGCAGGTTGTTCGTTCACGACCTCGTTCTACACGCTCATGGTGAGAGCAACGTGTGAAGCGTCGCCGCCGGATCATGAGTCGCATCGGTAGAGAGTCCGGCCGCCGCCGAACGATGTCCGCCCCTCATGCGCTCCTGGCAGGAGCCGCTCAGGACGTAGCGCAGCCCGCCTGCCTTGACCCAGCGGCCGAGCTGCTCGGCGGCCGGCGCCGGGGCCGGACCCCATGAAGCCGCCCATGCCAATCATCTCGCCCTGCCGCGAACGGCATGCCGTCGAAGGTCCCGCGCGGGCCCGGCACGGCGTGACTGACAGGACACACCGCGGCTCCGGCCCGCCGCGTCTCGCTGGTGCAGCGGGCCAGTGCGGTCGGGTCACGGCGTGACGGGTGTGCCGCCGAAGGTGACGACGAGGCGGCCGTCTGTGGCGTGGGACCAGCGCAAGGCGCCGGTGTAGGAGGAGCAGCGGGAGCCGTTCGAGCCGCTCCAGAACTGGTTGGAGCTGTCGGCGTTGGCGATGATGCGGGGCGATCGGGCTGGTGGTGTGGTGGCTGCCGGTGGCCGCGGTGGCGCTGCTGCTCGGCACCGGCAGCGTCTTCACCACCCAAGGGCTGTTCTTCTCCGGCACGGCGCTGGTCACCTTCGGCGGCGCGTACGCGGTGCTGGCCTTCGTCGCCCAGCGGTCCGTGGAGGTCTACGGCTGGCTGAGCCCGGGGGAGATGGTGCGCGGCCTGGCCCTGGCCGAGACCACGCCCGGCCCGCTGATCATGGTGGTGCAGCTCGTCGCCTTCCTCGGCGCCCCCTACGTCGAGAAGCTGGGCCACAACGCCGCCATCAGCGCCGCACTGGCCGGCATCACCGCCTCCGTGGTGGGCGTCATCGCGAACCTGGCGCTCTACTTCGCCGAGCACACCCTGTTCGGGCGCACCTTCACCTGGGCATGGGGCCCGTTCACCATCGCGCTCCCCGACCCGGGCACGCTCAGCCCCGTCGCCGCGACGATCACCGCGGCGGCGCTCGTCATGACGTTCATCCTCCTGGCCGATGCTGCGCATCCTCGGCATCTGCGCCCTGCTCGGCATCGGGACGCTCCTGCTGCCGTGAAGATGCCCCGCCCGGACCGCGCGCTCTCTCCCGCCGGCCCTCGCCGCTCCGGCGGCGTCACAGGGGGAGCAGGAACAGGCTGAGCGGGGTGCTCGCCACTGTCACCGCGATGACCAGGAGCAGGCCCCGGACCTGCCAGGAGACGCGCGCGGGTGTGGCGAGCCGGCCGATGCGCGCGTCGAGGTCGTGGCCGGTGCCGCCGAGGGTGCCGGGCGGCGGGACGAGGCGCTCGCACGTACGGAAGCGGCGCAGCGCCGCGGCCAGGTGGCCGTTCTGCCGGGCGGCGTGGTCGTCGGCGCGCATCTCGACCAGCAGCGCGACCGCGTCCAGCACGGCCCTGAGGTGACGGCTGGCGGGAAAGGCGCGGTACAGGGCGGCGAACGGCAGGATCACCAGGTCGTGGCGTTCGCGGGCGTGCGCCCGCTCGTGCGCGAGCACCGCCCGCATTTCCTGCTCGGTGAGCAGGTCGAGGCTGCCGGTGCTGACGACGATCGCGGACCTGCGTCCCGGCACGCAGTACGCGGCCACCGCCGGATGGTCCACCACCAGCGCCTCGGCGAGCTCGGGATGGGGCCGGGCGATCAGGCCGAGCAGCGACCGCTGCCGGCGCCGCAGCGCGGCCACGGACCTGACGCTGCGGGCGAAGGCGGCCACCACCCAGCCGGTCACCGCGATGCCGCCGGCGGTGAGCAGGAGATGGAGGGGCGTGAGCGCGGCGGGCAGGGGGCCGCCGGTCAGGTCGCGGGTGAAGGCCACGAGAGCGGGGACGATGCCCAGCCGGTAGGGGGCCAGGCCGAGCGCGAGCGCCGCGCCGATCACGGACAGCACGAGGGTCAGGCCGGTGGCCTGCCAGATGAGCAGTGAGGTACGGGGCGCCCGCCAGGGCAGCCGGGAGCGCAGCATGGCCGCCATGGCCGACAGGGCCGCCAGCAGGGTGAGGACGTGGTGGACGGCGTAGGTCACGACGGCTCCCGCGGCAGGGCCTGGCGCAGCGCCTCGGCCTCCTCCAGGCTGACCGAGCGGGCGAAGTGGCCCAGCGCGGCGAGCCGGTCGCCGGTCTCGCCGAGCGCCGAGAGCATCAGCTCGGCCACGTACGCCTCCCGCCCCGCCGCCGGACGGTAGCGCCAGGTGCGGCCGTCGGCGTCGCGTTCGCGGCGGATGAAGTCCTTGCGGACGAGCCGGTTCATCACGGTCATCACCGTGGTGTAGGCGTTGTTGCGGTCGCTGAGCCGGTTGACGACCTCGCGCACGGTCAGCCACTCGCCGGTGCTCCACAGCACCTCCATGATCGACCGTTCCAGCTCGCCGAGGCTGTTCACGCCTTCTCCTCACCTCCCGCGTGCTCCAGGGTGGGCACGGCCAGCACGGCCACGGCCGCCAGCGCCGCCACCGCCGCTCCCGCCAGGTACGGTAGCGCCGCCCCGGCGTCGAACAGTAACCCGGCCGCCGCCGGCCCGGCGATCCGTGCCGCCGCGCCCGCCGACTGCCCGGTCCCCAGCCGCGCGCCGCGCTGCTCCGGCGGCCCCGCCGCGGCCAGCAGGCTGGAGACAGCCGGCGTGAGCAGGCCGTGCCCGGCGGCCAGCAGGCAGACGGCGGCCAGGCACTGCCACCAGGTCACCGACACCGCCACGGCCGCCATGCACGCGGCCATCGTCACCGCCCCGGCCGCCGCGACCCGCGCATCGCCCCACCGGCGTGCCAGCCATCCGACCAGTCCTGCCTGAACGACAGCCATCGCCAGCCCCGCCGCCGCCAGCGCCAGGCCGATCGCGGTGGCGTCCCAGCCGTACCGGTCACGGCCGAGGAAGGCCAGCGTGGTTTCCATCCCCACGAAGGCGGCCATGGCCAGGAACCCGCTTCCGGCCAGCAGCGCCACGGGCCTGCCCGTGACCCCGGGCGCCGAGCCGCGCCGCTCTGCCGGAGCCTCGTGCGGCTCGGCCGGGCGGCGGTCAGGCTCGGGAAGCCAGACGAGGGCGGCCATCAGATTGGCCGCCGCCAGCCCGGCCGCCGCGTACGCGCACGCGGCGAACCCGAGCGGCGCCAGCACGCCTCCCAGCGCGGGCCCGATCACGAACGCCAGCCCGATGGCGGCGCCCAGCTGCGCCATCGCCCCGGTACGCCGCCCGGCCGGTACCGCGTCGGCCAGGTACGCCTGCGCCACCGAGATGCTCCCGCCGCACGCCCCCGCCAGCAGCCGGCAGGCCAGCAGCCCCGCCAGCGACGTGGACAGGCCGGGGAACGTCATGGAGGCCGCCGACCCGGCGAGGGCCAGCAGCACGAGCGGCCGCCGCCCGTACCGGTCGGACAGTCTGCCCAGCAGGGGAGCGGCGACGAGCTGGGCGACCGAGTAGGCGCTCATCAACGCCCCGAACCACACCCCGGTGGCCCCGAGCCCGGAGGCGTAGAACGGCAGCGCGGGCAGGATCAGCGTGAAGCCGAGCAGGTCGACGAAGACCGTGGCCGAGATGACCAGCTGAGCCGAGCGCCGCATCACGTCTCCTTCACAGGACAGCCGCCGGATGGGCCATCTCTACTACGGCGTGTAATGCTACAGTGTGTAGTAGATGCCCTTGCGCGGAGGGCAGGACCGTCTTCGATGAGCGGGCAGGCCGGCGTTCTACGGGTCGGCGCCACCTTCTCCCACCCGCGCATCTCCGCCGGGGACATGGTGGAGGTCGTCGCGGACGACGCGATGCACAGGCGTGTCAGAACGCCGAGACCGCCTGGACGAGTGGCGCTCAGAAGGTGCGTTCGGCCACCTTCACGCGTTGGGCCGTCTGCAACACCGCACGCAGCTTGCCGGCCGGGAGCGGTGCGGCGGGAGACCGGAGCATGTGCTCGGCCGGTACGTCGGGGGCGGCGAGGTAGATCCGGGTGTAAGCGCCGGACTCGGGCTCGAAGCGCCAGCTTTCGTCCAGAGTTCCGGCATCGACGGTGTCGAAGCCGAGCCGGTCGATCAGCTCCGCTGCCCGAGCCTTCGCGCCGGAGTCGTTGCCGGCGACGGGCAGGGCGCTGCGGTCCGGGGCCCCGGCAGGCCGGGCGAGTTGCGGGATGTGGTGGGCCAGGATGTTGTTGAAGGCCTTGACCAGCAGGGCGCCGGGCAGGAGCTGCTGGGCCAGCTCGGTCGTGGTCACTTCCTCGGAGTCGAGTTCGGCGATCCGGCCGTCGCGGTAGGGGTAGTAGTTGCCGGTGTCCAGCACGGTCCGGTCCCGCAGCAGGTCGGCGGGCAGGGAGCGGTACGCAGCGAGCGGGATGCTGAGCAGGGTCTCCTCCCCGGCGCGGGCCGCCTGCTCGACAGTGCCCGCCGTGGCGCGCGGCCCCAGCTCCTCGACCAGGCCCGTCAGGCTCTGCGGGCCGCGCGAGTTGGCGATCACCACGTCGATGTCCGCTGCCACCGCCAGCCGCGCGACCGCGGCCCCGATGTTCCCGCTTCCGATGATTCCCAGAGTAGGCATCGCTGCTCCTCGCTCGTGTGTGCGCCCAGAACCAAGCGGTCCGGGCGGGTTCGGTGGTGGCCGGCTCGCGGCCGTGCGGATCAGGCGGCGCGGACGGGTTGTTCCTCTTGCGGCTCTGCGTGCCCGGGCGACCTCGAGGATCACCCAGTCCTGCGATCACGACGGGGCCCAGGTTCGCAGGAACAAGGCTCGACGCTGCGAGAAAGCGGGCGACCGGTGGCCTACGCCGCGTCGTCCCGCTCGCGGTATCCGCTTTCGACGAGAGCACGAAGGCGGTCGAGGGACACGTCGTCGGTGGCGCCGGTGCCTTTGACCCAGGCAACCGAGACGGCCGCGAGGAACAGGTCGTAGCCCTGTACCGACGGGCGCACGTGTCCCGCGAGCTGCGCGGCGCGCACGTACTCGTCAGTGGTGGCGATGAGGGCGGCGCAGGGAACCGTGAGCGGATTGCCGGGATCCTGTGCCCTGGCTGCGACCATGAGCGGCTCCGGCAGCCCGCTGAAGGCGCTGAAGTACTCCTCCATCGCCCTCAGCCACTGCCGGAGCGCCTCGGAGGCGTCTTCGAGCTGCGCGATGTCCGCCCGGCGGGCCGCCAGCTCCTTGGTGCGCGTCTGCAGCACGGCAGCCAGCAGCGCCTCCCGGGTGGGGAAGTGCCGGTATAACGTGCCCGGCCCCACGCCCGCCTCCTTGGCCACCGCCTCCAGGGACGTGCCGATCCCGTACTTCAGAAAATGGCGCTGAGCCGCTTCCAGAAGGGCGGCACGGTTGCGCAACACGTCCGCGCGGGGCTTGCGCCCCTGCTGCCTGCTGTCGCTCATGTGCCCCTCGCCTGCGATTTCGGCGACGCCATCGAAACGGAGGCTGTCTCCGTACCCGCATCGCAGTCTAAAACGGAGGCAGCATCCGGTCAATTCGATGCCTGCGGGGCTCGAGAGGGCATCAGTGAGCGGGGGCGCCGACGGCCGTCCAGGCCGTCCACAGGCGCGGGCCGGTACGGAGGTTGAGGCGGCGCAGGAACGACAGGACGCCCGCCGCTCCGGTACCCCAGGTGTACCCGGCCTTGTCCAGATCGTTCCCCGGAAAGGCGGGAGCCTCGAACGCGCCGCCCGCCCGCAGCAGCATGAGCTCGGCGATCTCCTCCGCGCCACGCCAATAGGCGGACTCGCCGGTCACCATGGCCAGGTCCACCAGGGCTTCACCGATCCCCGCCAATCCGCAGCACTGCGAGACGACCCAGGCCCCCGGCGCGATGGCAAGACAGCTTCGCGCGCCCCGCTCGGCCAGGTCCAGGTAGCGCTCGTCGCCGCAGACCTGGGCGGCGTGGGCGAGGGTCGTGACGATGCCGGCCATGCCCTGGCACCAGGAGGCCCCCATCGGGCGTGCGTCGGGGCCGGCCAGCTCGTCCAGCAGCGCCTCCGCCGTCACGGCCAGAGCGGCGATCTCGCGGGCGGCGGCCGCGCCGGCCGGGCCGTCGCCGGTGACCTCGTGGTAGGAGAGCAGGAAGTCGGCACAGCCGGCCGCGCCGTGCGCGTAGGCGGCGTCCACCGCCACACCGGTTCCCGGCTGCGCCGGGGCGACCGCGTCCTCGGACGCGGTGACCTCGCCGGCGATCAGCCTCCTGGCGCACTCGGCGGCCACGGCGAGATGGCGCGGATCGGGGTCGAGCGCCGCGAGCGCCAGATGCCCGCTGCCGATGCCGGCGACGCCGTGCGCCTGGTCGGCCCGCTGGTCACCCGCCAGGTCGAACGGGAGCGGTCCGGGCAGCTCGGGCACGGCCGCGAGCGCCAGATGCCCGCTGCCGATGCCGGCGACGCCGTGCGCCTGGTCGGCCCGCTGGTCACCCGCCAGGTCGAACGGGAGCGGTCCGGGC
>NZ_JBFALF010000015.1:129393-268770 GCF_040656115.1 Nonomuraea sp. NPDC050202
CAGCTCGGGCACGGCCGCGAGCCGGGCGGTGGCCAGGAACACCTCCGTCCCGGTGCGCCCGAAGTAGAGGCCGGGCGGCAGGACGGCGGCCGGCATGACGCGTGCCGTCCAGCGGGCCAGGTCGGCGGCGACGTCCTTGCTCTCGGTGTGGTGCAGCAGCTCCATCCCGAGGCCGGCCGAGCCGGCGTAGACGTTGGTGACCGGCGGGGTGCCGCGCCGGGCGTCGTCCGGGCCTTCCATGAGGTTCTCGGCGAAGCGGGAACACTCCCGTACGGTGTGCTCCAGCACCCGCGACAGCAGCTCACCGGTGTAACGGACGGACCTCGCCGCCGGCCCGGGACGCCCGGTGAGCTGCCCGTGGAGCTGCCCGGTGAGCCGCCCGGCGCGCAGGTCGGCGGCCGCGGCGGCGCGTGTGTCCGCATCCGGGCTCATCAGCCGTGGCACCAGCCCGACGACTCCCGTCGTGACGCCGGGGAAGATGCGTTCCAGGCACATGAGCGTGCGCTCGGCGTTGGCGGCGGGGTCGGGGTCGATCATGAGCGGGTTCATGCCGGTGCAGGCGAAGAAGAGCGTGGCGCCCAGCGAGAAGTAGTCGTCGGCGGGTTCGGAGTCGCGGCCGGTGTGCTGGTCGGGCACGCTGTAGCCGCGGGTCCAGCCGGGCAGTTGCAGGCCGTCGTACCTGCTGTTGCCGAAGTCGATCAGGGTGCAGCCGCCGTCGTCGCCGAGGACGACGTTCTTGGGCGACAGGTCGCGGACCACGACGCCGCGCGCGTGCACGGCGTCGAGCACGGCCAGCAGCCGCGCGGCGAGCGCGCCGAGATCGCGTGTGGCGCTCCCGTCGGCGAACAGGCCGTTCTCACCGACGTAGCGGTTGAGGTCGAGGCTGCCCGCGTCGGTCATGGCCAGGAACTCGTCCTCGCCGTGCCGGAAGTGGTCGAGCGGTGCCGGCACGCCTTCCAGCCCGCGCAGCGCGCCGAGCACGCGCAGCTCGTTGCGCAGGTACATGCGCAGGTCCCAGCCTTCGGTGTTCTCACCGACGTACGCACGCGCCTCCTTGACGATGACGGGGCGGCCGTCCGGGGCGGTGGCGCGGTAGACGTTGCCGCGCGGGCCGCGCACGACTCCCGAGGTGATCCGGTAGCGGTTGCCGATCAGGCGAGCGGGCTCCGCTGGCCGGTCGCGGGAGGACTCTCCGGGCTGGTCGCGGGAGGGAGCGCGGAACGGGTCGGTGGCCCAGGGCGGGCAGGAGAACTCCGGGCCGGCGGCGCCGGGCACCCGTTCGCCGTCCGGGCCGACCACGACGAGCTCGAAGTCGCCGTTCTCGTCGACGCGGTACTGGGGAGCGAAGGGCGCGTACCTGTAGTAGACGGGGGCGTCGGCGCGTACGCGCCGGTCGCTGACGATGCGCGGGGCGGCCAGCCCGGCCAGTGCGTCGGCGAGGGCGTGCCCGAGCGCGACCACCCGGTCCTGGGCAGGGTAGGCGGTGATGGCCTTGCCGACCGCACCCGCGTCGAGGTCACCGGAGTTGAGCTCCCTGAGCGTGTCCGGAGACCGGGCGACCTTGAAATCGCAGCCGTGGGCCAGCAGCACCGGCAGCGCGCGTGCGAGGGTCTCCCCGAGCGTGCCCGGACGGGCCGACACGTGGATCTTCCACCCCTGTGCCGGCATGCCGCCTGCGGGATCGTGCACGCTGATCCAGGTTTCGTCCTGGTGAACGTCGCGGCCGTGCGCGGCGGCGAACTCGGCCAGGACGTCCGGCACATTGACAACGGCGGACGCGCTCATATCTCTCACCCCGGTAACCGGCTCGAACTGAGGTCGACCCAAAGAAATTCGGCCTTTTCCGGCCACGGTGAACGTGCGGTTCCGCATTACCGCGGATCCGCACGCCGGTTACCGAGGGGTCACACGATGGAAGGGCAGCAGGGGAAGCTGCTGCACACCGTGCGCTTGCAGGTGTTGACGCAGGCCTGAGGGCCGTGCAGGAGCTTGGCCAGCTCACCGTCGAAGTCGACGTCGAGGTCCTCGAACTCCAGCACACCGGCGTCGCGGGGCTCCAGAGCCAGTACCGACATGAAGTCTCCTTCCCTGACCGCTGTGAGCGGTCGTAGCAGGTACGGGCATGGCACGTGCACACGATGGGTGCCGTGACCGCTGCCCTGACCATGACTCACGATGAGAGTCACGGCCAAACGGAGGCATTATGAGCATGTCTGCTCTGATATGTCCATAAGCATGCAGCAATGCGTTGTAACAGTGCGAATTGTGTTTGCGGCGCACCTTTACAGGCCCGCAAGGCTGACCTAGATTGACGGGATGATCTGCCCTATTTCGTATGCGGTATGAGGTTTTGGGGAAAAACGCGGCGTAAGGCCTCCGGCCCGCCGATGGGGGACCGGTTGGGGCTGGCGGCGGCGTACTGGGAGAGCCGCGACGAGGAGCTGCTGACCGCGAGCCTCGGCAAGATCGCTCGCCGCCTGCCGTTCCTGGTCGGCTCCGCCCTGCGGCTGGCATGGCAGGCCGCCCCCTTCGACACGGTGGTCGCCCTGGCGGGCAACGTCCTGGCCGGCGTGTTCACCGTCTACGGGCTGGTGGCGACCTCGGACGTGCTCGCCTCGCTGTTCACCGGCGGCCCCACTCCCGAGCGGGTACGGGCCGCGCTGCCCGCCCTGGTCCTCGTGGCCGTCGCGACGGGGCTGCGGGGTGCGCTGCTCGCCGCCGCCGGCTGGGCGCAGGCCCGGCTCAAGCCGCAGGTCGAACGGCTCGCGGAGACCCGGCTGTTCGAGCTGACGACCCGGGTGGAACTGGCCGCGTTCGACGACGACGACTTCCACAACGCGATGCGCCGCGCCCGCGACAGCGGGGTGCCCGACACCGCGACGGTCGTGGAGACCACCGTGTCCGCGCTGACCGGAACGGTCGGCGTGGTGGCGGCGACGGCCGCGCTGGGGTTCCTGCACCCGGCGCTCATGCCGCTGCTGCTGGTCACCGCCGTGCCCGCGGGCTGGGCCGCGATTCGCACCGCCCGGCTCGGCTACCAGGCCTTCTACCGGTTGTCGGTCGCGCGGCGGCGCAAGTTCATGCTCTCCGACCTGATGGCCGAGCGGCAGCCCGCCGCCGAGGTGCGCACGTTCGCGCTGCGCGACTTCCTCCTCGGCGAATACGCCAAGGTGGCGGACCTGGAACAGGACGTTCAGCTCGACGTCGCACGCAGCCGCACCATGGTGAAGGCCGGCGGCGACCTGCTGACCGGCGCGGCCACCCTCGCTGTCTACGGCGCGCTGGCCTGGCTGCTGGCCGCCGGCGTCATCCCGCTCGCCGTCGCGGGCACGGCCGTGCTCGCCCTCAGAACGGGCCAGTCCTCGCTGGCCGGGCTGGTCCAGACGCTGAACCGCCTGTACGAGGCGGGCCTGTACTTCGGCGACTACCTGACCTTCCGCGAGGAGGCCGAGACCCGCACGGTGCCCGCGCCCGCCCTGACCCCATCGGGACTCACCCGCCTGGCCGCCGACGGGGTGACCTTCGCCTACCCCGGGGCCGACCGGCCCGCGCTGCGCGAGGTGAGCGTGACCGTCGCGCGTGGCGAGGTCATCGCGCTGGTCGGCGAGAACGGTTCGGGCAAGACCACGCTGGCCAAGCTGCTGGCGGGGCTGTACCGGCCGCAGTCCGGCACGATCCGCTGGGACGGCCGCGACCTGGCCGGCCTGGATCTGCGCCGGATGGTCTCGGTGATCGCCCAGGACCACACCCGCTGGCCGCTGACCGTCCGCGAGAACATCCTCATGGGCCGCCCCCTGGAGGAGGAGCGGCTGGCCGCGGCCGCCGCCGCGGCGGGGGCGGACGAGGTGGTGTCGACGCTCTCGCTCGGCTACGACGCGCTGCTCGACCGCCGGTTCCGCGGCGGCCACGACCTGTCGGGCGGGCAGTGGCAGCGCATCGCGGTGGCGCGGGGCTTCTACCACGACGCCGAGCTGGTGATCTTCGATGAGCCGACCTCGGCCATGGACGCCCGCGCCGAGCACGCCCTGTTCGAGCGCATCCGGCTGCACGCCGACGGCCGGGCCGTCGTCCTGATCACGCACCGGCTGGCCAGCGTCCGCTACGCCGACCGGATCTACGTCCTGGACCGGGGACGGGTGGCCGAGCAGGGCACGCACGCCGAGCTGATGGCGCTCGACGGGCTCTACGCCGACCTGTACGGCCTGCAGTCCGCCGCCTACCAGCACGACGGGAAGGCGGCGCGACCCCAGGAGGCGGTGCGGTGATCCACGACGGTGTGGCGACGTCGGGCGGTGCAGTGGTCGGGGACGGTGTGGCGACGCAGGTCAGCGGTGCGGTAGTGCCGGACGGTGTGGCCGCAGTGCTCGGAGCCGCGTACCAGGACGCCCTGTCGCCGGGATCGGCCGTCTGCGCCGCCGCGTCCCTGGGCCTTGTCGTGGTGTTGCTGGCCGCCGCGCTGAGCAAGGCCCGGGACGTGCGCGCCTTCGCCCGCGACATCGCCGGCTACCGCCTGCTGTCCGGCCGGCTCGCCACGGCCGCCGCACCCGGCGTGATCGCGGCGGAGGTGGTCACGGCTGCGTTGCTGGGCTTCCCCGGAACCCGGCGCTGGGGCGGGGTGCTGGCCGCGCTGCTGTTCACCACGTTCCTGACCGCGATCGGCTCGGCGCTAGGACGCCGGCTCGACGTCGCGTGCGGCTGTTTCGGTGGCGCGGCAGACCGGGTGAGCGTGCGCACGCTGGTGCGCACAGGGCTGCTGCTGGTCCTCGCCCTGATGGCGGTGCTCGCGGGGGACGCGCCGTTCGAGCCCGTGCACGTGCTGCTGGCGCCCCTGCTCACGGCGGCGGCGCTGCTGGCGCCGGCGCTCCTGCCGGCCCGGATCTCCTCCCCGGCCCTCCCGCCGGGACCGCGCCCGGGTGAGCCCTTCATCCTGTCCGGCCGGCAGGCCGGGCCCCGTCCGGAACCGGTCCTGTACGCGCTGATCTCTCCCGCCTGCGGGTTGTGCACCGGCGTCCTCCCGGCCCTGACCGACGCCGCCCGGCGGATGAACGTGGTGCTGGTCACCGCCGCTGACGCGGAAGAGGCCCGCCCCTATCTGGCTGGACACGGAGTGGACCTGCCGCTGGTCGTCGATGCGGGAGTCTTCGAGGCGAACGGCATCCCGTGGCCGCCCTACGCGGTGGTCACCGGACGGGACGGGCGCGTCCTGGCCGCGGGCGGCGTTCCCGCTCCCGCCGACGTGGCTTCCTTGCTCGCCCGGGCGTAGGTGAAGTCGGCCGGCGGGGGAGCAAGACGGACGCGCCGACCCGCGGTGGCCGGCACTCCCGAAGAGCGCCGGCGGCTACGCGCCCGCCGGCGGGTGGCCATGGGGACCTGAGAGTCATCCCGGGGAAGACGCGGACATCAGGCCGAGGTCTGACAACGGGCATGGTGCACCTCCTTGCGAGTTACTTTTGGTCACCGATGTACTCTTCGATAACCGGTAACAGCAACGTGACCTGGTCACTTTCGGGACACGGAGGAGGCGGGAGCCCCATGTCGCACCAGGCCGAGGCGGACAGGGTGCTGCGTTCCCTGGGCAGGGCGTGCCTTGATCACGACCCGGACGTCCTGCGGTCCGTGCTGGACCGGGTCGGCGACAAGTGGAGCCTGATCCTCATCGGGCTGCTCGACAGCGGGCCGATGCGCTTCACCGGGTTGCTGCGGACGGCGCCCGGCATCTCCCGCCGCATGCTGACGCTGACGCTGCGCAATCTGGAGCGGGACGGGCTGGTCAAGCGCGTGGTCTTTCCGGAGATCCCGCCCCGGGTCGAGTACGAGGTCACCCCGTTCGGGCGCACCCTGTCCGAACCCGTCCTGGCGATCGCCCGGTGGGCGGCCGACAACCAGGACACGCTCCGCGCCAACCGCCGCGCCTTCGACCAGGCCGCCGGCCACGAGCCCGACGATCTCGACTGAGACCTCGCCGGACCTGACCTTCCGTGCAGCCGTCTTGCTGGTCGATCCGTACAACGATTTCCTGTCGGAGGGCGGCAAGATCTGGCCGCGCGTGCAGCCCGTTGCCGAGCAGGTCGGCCTGCTGGACCATCTGCGTTCCGTGGTCACCACCGCCCGGGAGGCGGGCATCCGTGTGATGATCGTGCCGCACCGCCGCTGGGAACCCGGAGACTACGAGACGTGGGACCATCCCAATCCCACCCAGCGCGGCATCATGGAGCGGCACAGCTTCGCCCGCGGCACCTGGGGCGGGGAGTTCCACCCCGACTTCCAGCCGCGCCCCGGCGACATCGTGATCCAGGAGCACTGGGCACAGAGCGGGTTCGCCAACACCGACCTCGACTTCCAGCTCAAGCAGCACGGCATCACCCACGTCGTGCTGGTCGGCCCTGACACCGACTCGGCCCGGTGGCGCGGGGACGGCAGTCCCCCGCGGCGATCCGGGAGACGTGATGCTGAAGGATGCGGTGTCGGGTGACATCCAAGCCGGCCTTTGATCATGGCGTGCCCTCATGTTGCGTTCACCGGCTGGGCGCGACTGTATGGGGGGTATCGGCCATGGGACATCAGCGCATTTCTCGCCCATGGCCCGGAAACGGAGGAAGATGGCCGCCGGACCTCTGTCAGGCGGCGGCGGTCTCGAAGGGGCGGAGGTGCGTCAGTCGTGATGCCGCTCTCCATACGGCTCGTTCCCGTCGGGGACACCACCCTGGTGATCGTCCTGGCCGGAGAACTCGACGTGACCACGCGGCCCATCCTGGCCGCTCCTCTTGCCCCGATCGCGCAGACCCTCGTCGTCTACGTGGTCGTCGCCGCCGCGGAGCTGTCGTTCTGCGACCTGAGCGGGCTCGACCAACTCGCTCGCACGCACCGCGCCCTGCGGGCCAAGGGCGGACACCTGGCCGTTGCCGAAGCCCAGCCGCCGCTGTGCCGGCTGATCGCCCTGCAGGCCGAGCACGACACCGCGCCCGCCATCGCCGCATACGCCAGCATGGCCGCGGCCCTGTCGGCCACGGATGTGGAGATCTGCCAGCTCGACGGCCCACCTGCCCCGCTGCCCCGGCACCTGCCCCGCGTCCGCGAGCTGCGCGGCGCCCGCGTCCCCAGCAGCGGTCGTCATCTCAGGTACTTGCACCGCCGCACGAGCTCTCAGGGCGACGGCTGCGGCGAGTGAGAACCCCGGCCGGGCTTGAGCCGGTTCGGCGGCAGTAAGGGACGGTTCGTCTGCGGTCGCGGACGAACTCCAGCCGCACGGGATCTCGACCGGATCGACGCCCGCTCACCGGCCACGCGCTGCGGCGACAACCGCCGGCACGATGACCAGCGCCAGGATGCCGCCGCCGATGGCAAGAAGGGGATAGCCCGCAACGGCGACGACGAGGCCCGAGGCCATGCCGCCGGCGGCGCCGGCGATGGAGATGGAGACGTCCACCAAGCCCTGGGTTCTGGCGCGGCCGGCCAGCGGGACGGCATCGGTGATGATCGCGGTGCCGGTGACGAGACCGAGGTTCCACCCCAGCCCCAGCAGCGCGAGGGCCACCGCGAACGCGGCGACGGAGTCGTCGGGGGCGCCGGCGGCGACGATTCCGGCGGCCAGGAGGGTCAGTCCGGAGGCGGCGGCCATTGGCAGGCGGCCGTAGCGGTCGGCGAGCCAGCCGGTCAGGGGCGAGGGCAGGTACATCGCGCCGATGTGGACGGCGATGATGAGGCCGGAGGCGGCGGTGCCGTGGCCGTGGTCGTGCATGTGGACGGGTGTCATGGTCATGAGCGCGACCATGACGAACTGGGTGAGCACCATGATCAGCGCACCGACCGGCACGCCGGGGCGAGGCCTTTCGACCGCCGGACGCGACCGGCCGTCGGCATCGCCGGGCTGGGCGCGCGGCGCAACGGCGAGTTCGGGCTCCAGGGCGCGGGCCAGCAGCAGCGGATCGGGGCGCAGCCAGACGGCCAGGACCGCGGCGGCCATCGCGTAGGCGGCGCCGGCCAGAAGGAACGGCCCGGCCAGGTAGGGGATGCCGAGGCTCTGTGCGAGGTCGCCGGTGGGTGCGGCGAGGTTGGGGCCGAGCACGCCGCCCAGGGTGGTGGCGACCAGCACGGTGGACACGGCGCGGGCTCGGCGTGCGGGGGTGGCCAGATCGGCTCCGGCGTAGCGGGCCAGCAGGTTGGTGGCCGTGCCTGCGCCGTACACGAACAGCGCGAGGAACAGCAGGACGGGGTTGCCGGCGACGGCGGCGGCGATGACGCCGGCGCTGCCGACGGCACCGGCCAGGTACCCGGCGGCAAGGCCGGGGCGGCGGCCGCGGGACTGAGAAAGGCGCCCGACGGCGACGGCCGCCAGCGCGGAACCGGCGGTACCCACGGCACTGGGCAGGCCGGCGAGGCTGGTGGAGCTGAGCATGTCCTGCGCGAGCAGGGCGCCGACGGTCACGCCGGCCGCCAATCCGACGCCGCTGAGGACTTGGGCGGCGACCAGGACGATCAAGGCGCGGCGCTGCGCCTGAAGGCGCGGGCCGTCCCCGATCCGGGCAGGCACGTTCATCGTCACGAGGGAGTTCTTTCGAGAGGGGTGACCCGGGGCCGGCCGCCGCCGGTGGCGCGGTTCCGACAGGTCAGGCCGGCGGGAGCCGACGTGGCGGGGCCCGGCGAAGAAGCGGCGGCGCATCGCCCCCGGCGCGCGCCCGGGGCCATCAGCCCCGGTCGCCCAGGTCCAGGCGGTCGGCCAGCCCGGCCTCGGTGAAGGCGGCCACCAGCTCGTCACGGCCCTCGGTGAAGTGGGCCCAGCTGTCGTAGTGGACGGGAACCACCCGGCGGGCGCCGAGGATCCTGGCGGCCTCGGCAGCCTGCGCGCTGTCGATGACGATCAGCTCGCCGCCGAACAGGACGGGGAATCGGGGGGCTCCGGCGAACAGGATGGCGGTGTCCACGGGGCCGAATCGGCCGGCGATCTGCTTGACCAGGTCGAGCGAGGCGTTGTCGCCGCTGACGTACACCGTGGGCAGGCCCTCCCCGGTCAGGACGAATCCGACGACTTGACCGGTGATCGGTTCGACCTCCTCGCGCGGGCCGGGCCCGTGAATGGCGGGCACGCCCGTGACGGTGATCGTGCCGCCGCCGGGGCGGTCCAGCTCGATCGGCTCCCAGTCGGCCAGCCCTCGGGCCCCGTCCCCCAGGCGCTGACCGCCCCCAGGCGTGGTGAGCGTGAGCGTGACGTCGGCGAGCAGCGCCCGGCCGGAGTGGTCGAGGTTGTCGGGGTGCTCGTCGTGGGAGAGCAGGACCACGTCGACACGGCCGAGGTCGGCAGGTACGGCGGACGGGGGAGCCGTCTTGGTCAGGCTGCCGCCCGGTACGTGATAGTCGCCGGGAGCGTCGAAGGTCGGGTCGGTCAGGAACCGCAGGTCGCCGTACTCGAAAAGGGCGGTGGGGCCGCCGAAGACGCGGACGGGGAACTGCTCGGTGGCCGTGCTGAAGCGAGACATCCAGGCACCTCACGGATGAGAAACGGTTTATCCGTGATGAACGTAGCGGTGTCTCACGGACGAATGCAAGCCGTACCATGAGAGCCATGAGCGAGCCCTCCATCGCTGAGTCCGTGTTGCCGCCCGCGCCGGGGGCGGAGGACTACCTCGCCCTCGACTTCGTCAACAGCGCCATCGCGCTGCCAGGAGGGCAGTTCATCGACCTCCTCGGCACCCCGGAGACGACGAACCGCTGGCTCGCCGAACGCGGCCTCGCGCCGGCCGATGCCGGGGTGCAGGAGATGTGCACCACGCAGCTGCGCTCGCTGCGCGAGCACGTCAGGGCGTTGTTCGCCGCCCGCGTTGCCGGGCTGCCCGCCCTGCCCGCGGCTCTGTCCGCCGTCAACGTGGCGCTGAGCAAGGCCCCGACGGCTGCCCTGCTGCAGTGGGACGACAAGAGCGGCCCCTACCGCGCGGTGCCGTGCCCCACCGACGAGATCCTCGACCACGCCCTGGCGACCCTTGCGGCCAACACGGCCGACCTGCTCACCGGCCCCGACGCCGAGCGCCTCACCGCCTGCGGATCCTCCCCCTGCAACCGCTACCTGCTGCGTCACGGCCGCCGCCACTGGTGCTCCACCCGCTGCGGTGACCGCGCCCGCGCCGCCCGTGCCTACGCCCGACGCGCCCATGCGAAACCACGCTGACGGGCTCCGCGTCTCCTCGGCGTGAGCGGGCACGGCCGTGCCCACTCCCTGAAGGAAGCTGAAGGTCTCGCCCAGGAACACGGTGGCGCAGACGACGCCGACGACGGGAGGGATTCCCCGCCCGCTTCGGTACCCGGCTCATCCGGACGCAGGCCCGCCCAGCACGTGACCGGTCGTGTTGTCGATGCGGGCGGGCACGGGCTCGTGCCGGTCGCCGACCGTCGGGGTGCCGGTCGGTTCGAACATCAGGATCGCGGCGCCGGCCTGCGAGGACGGTTTGTGCTCGACGCCGCGCGGCACCACGAACACCGAGCCCGCCGGCAGGGTGACGGTCCGCTCCCCGCCCTCCTCGCGCAGGGCGATGCGCAGCTCGCCGTCGAGGACGAGGAAGAACTCGTCGGTGTCGTCGTGGGCATGCCAGATGTGCTCGCCCGCCACCTTGGCGATGCGGACGTCGTAGTCGTTGACGCGGGTGACGATCCTGGGGCTCCAGAGGGCGTCGAAGGCGCTCAGAGCGGTCGTCAGATTGATGGATTCGCTGGTCACCGGCCTATCGTCGAGGTTGGCGGGCGGCCGGCGCGAGTGCTAGGAATTGCACATGTCGCATCGATCCTCGCATCGCGTGGTGGTGATCGCCGATGAGGGCTCCAACCCCTTCGAGCTGGGCGTGGCCACCGAGCTGTTCGGCCTGCGCCGCCCGGAGCTCGGCCGCCCCTGGTACGACCTGACGATCTGCACCCCGCGCCCGGACGTACGCATGCACGGCGGCATGTTCACCCTGTCGGGCACCGCCGGCCTGGAGGCGGTGGACGGAGCCGACACCGTGATCGCGCCCAACCGCCCCGACCCCGAGATCCACCCTTCCCCGCCCGTGGTCGAGGCCATCCGGCGAGCGGCAGCGCGAGGCACACGGCTGGTGAGCTTCTGCACGGGAGCGTTCACGCTCGCGGCGGCCGGCGTGCTCGACGGACGCCCGGCCGCCACCCACTGGCGCTGGGCGGAGCTGTTCGCCGCCCGCTACCCGTCGGTGCTGCTGCGCCCGGACGTCCTGTTCGTGGACGACGGCGACGTGCTGACGGCCGCGGGCAGCGCGGCAGCCCTGGATCTGGGCCTGCACCTGATCCGCCGCGACCACGGCGCCGAGGTGGCCAACTCCGTCAGCCGCCGCCTGGTCTTCGCCGCCCACCGCGACGGCGGCCAGCGCCAGTTCATCGAGCGCCCGGTGCCGGCCGTGCGCGACACCTCGCTCGCGCCCGTGCTCGCCTGGGCCCAGCAGCACCTGGACCGGCCGCTCACCGTCGCCGACCTGGCCGCGCGGGCGGCGACCAGCCAGGCCACCCTGCACCGCCGCTTCCAGGCCGAGCTCGGCACCACGCCGCTGGCCTGGCTGACCGCCGAGCGGGTCGCGCTGGCCTGCCGGCTCATCGAGCGCGGCGAACTGCGGCTGGACACGGTCGCGCACGCCAGCGGCCTGGGCACGGCCGCGAACCTGCGCACCCAGCTACGGCGCAGGACGGACCTGACCCCCACCGCCTACCGCCGCCGCTTCGGCAGCGGCGAGCCGGTCACACCTTGACGATCATCCGGCTGCAGGTGGCCGTGACCCCGTGCTCGCGGACCGAGCCGAGAGCGCCAGCAGGGCGACGGCCGGCGTGTCGAGTCGTTCCACGTGCCGGAACGGCGGTGGAACGCCCTACTGACGAGGGCTCCATCGCAGGAGCCGGAAGTAGGAGAAGAGGCCGATGAACCTCAGACGCGTGTTCGGCGTGATTGCGGGCACGGCGCTGGCCGCGGCCGTTGTGGCGGGGCTGCCCCAGCCCGCCTCGGCGGCAGCGGCGGCACTGCCCTTCGCGACCCCGACCACCTGCACGTTCAAGACATTCAACACCGGGAACTTCCTCACGGCGGTCGGCGGTGGGGGACGTACGACCGACGTCATCCACTCGGACGCGACCGTGGCCCGGTCCTGGGAGCGGTTCACCCTGGTCGACGCGGGTGACGGCGTTCACTTCGGCATCAAGACCCGGACCGGGCACTTCCTCACCGCAGTCGGCGGGGGCAACCGGACCACGGACGTCGTCCACTCGGACGCGACCGTCCTGCAGGCCTGGGAGAAGTTCGCGCTGATCCGTCAGGGCGGGGACGGGTTCGCCATCCGGACCGTCGACGGCCACTACCTCACCGCCGTCGGCGGGGGCGGCCGGATCACCGACGTCGTCCACAGCAACGCGACCCTGATCCAGTCGTGGGAGATCTTCCGCGTCCAGTGCGGCCTCACGGCCGTGCCGGACGTGCAGAGCTTCGACGACGCGAGCGCTCGGCAGGCGATCGTGGCGGCCGGTCTGACGGTCGGGGCGGTCACGTTCGACAACACCTGCAGGGACGTGTTCGGAACCGTACTGTCCTCGACCCCCGGCGCCGGTACGACGGTGGTACGGGGATCGGCGGTGAACCTCAGGGAGTCCAGCGGGGTGAACGGCCAGGGCCGGCCCTGCGTGTTCCCATGATGTCCGTCATCGATTGATCGCCTGCGGGGCGGGCCGGGACGAAGACTGGCGTCCCGGCCTGTTCTGCGAGCGCGCCGAGCGCCGGCACATCGCCGCCACCGAGCTCGCCTCCATGGACAGCTTCCCTGCGTGGTTCAGGCGAGGTCGAGGCGGGTCAGTTCCCGGCGTGACCGGATGCCGAGCTTGCGGTAGGCCCGATACAGGTGATGCTCGACCGTGCGCGGGCTGAGGAACAGGTGCGCGGCGATCTCCCGGCTGGTGCTCCCGTCCTTGGCCAGGCGCACGACCTGGAGTTCCTGGGGCGTGAGCCGCTCCAGCGGGTCGGCGGCCGCCGGCCGGGCGGGCAGGACGGACTCTCCTGTCGCCTTCAGCTCCGCCTCCGCCCGCGCCCGCCACGGCGCGGCCCGCAACCGTTCGAAGGTCTGCAGCGCCGCCCGCAGCGGGGCGCGGGCATCGGCGCGGCGCCCGGACCGGCGCAGCCACTCGCCGTACACCAGCTCGGTGCGCGCCTGCTCGAAAGGCCGGTCCGCGCGCCGGTGCGCGGCCAGAGCGCGCAGATAGTCGTCCTCGTCGTCACTCAGCAGCCCGCGGCAGCGGGCGCTGACCGCCTCGGCCCACGGCTGTTTCCCGGCGTGCGCCCAGGCTTCCAGGCGGCGCAGGGGCTCCTCGGCCCGTTCGGGCTCGCCCAGCCGTACGGCCGCCTCGACCTGCTCGGCTCCGGCCGTGACCAGCACCGTCAGGTGGCGCAGCGGTCCTCGCGCCGCGGCCTCGAGCCGCTCCAGCACCTGGCCGTAGCGTCCGAGCCCCAGGTCGAGCAGGCAGAGTGCGGCCAGGCCGGTCATGCCGCCGGCGTCCGGGTGGTCGCTGGCGAGCCGGACGCAGCGTTGCTCGTCGCCCTCGATCGCCGCCACTCTGGCCAGCACCGAGTGCAGCCGCGGCACCCGCTGGTGCATCCCGGTGTCGCGGGCCAGCTGGACGGCCTCCTCGATGGACGCCTCGGCGTCACGGTGCCTGCCGGCCTGAACCTGCACTCCGGCCAGATCCTGCAGCAGCTGCGGCAGCGCCCCGACCAGGCTCTGCCGGCGGAACCGGGTCACCTCGGCGCCCGCCAGGGCGGCGGCCGCGTCGTCGTCGGCCATGACCATCGCACAGAAGACGGCCCACTGCATGGTGGCGCCCTCCGGCTGCGTGTCCGGCGCCTGGCCGGTGACGTGAGCCAGGGTGTGCGGCGCCTGGCCGGTGACGTGCGGCAGCGTGTGCGGCGCCTGGCCGGTGACGTGCGGCAGGGTGTGCGCGACGAACTGTCCCAGGAGCGGCAGGCCGCGCGCGTAGTCGTCGTCGACCAGGTGCGCCAGCCCCTGGATCATCGGATCCTGCGCGCCGACGGCGGTCAGCCGTGCCGCCGCGCTCCGGATCACCTCCGCTTCGCCGAACAACCAGGCGTACCCGGCCGCGGTGCGCAGCATGGGCACGACCCGCACCGGATCGGCGGCGGCGCAACGTTCCAGCAGAAGGCGGGCGGCCGGCCGCCCCGCTCCCCGCTCGAACTCCACGGCCGCTCGTATCTCGGTCAGCGTGGCGAGGGACACCGGATCGTCCAGCAGCTCCTCGGCCTGGCCGACGAGCCCGGCGGCGTGGTCGGCGTGCCCGGACGAGAGCGCCAGCGCCGCCGCCCGGCCCAGCCGGGCAGCCCGGTCGCGCGGGTGCGGGGTGAAGAGCGCGGCCTGTTCCCACAGCCCGGCGGCGGCGGCGAAGGCGGTCCGGCCGCGAGCTCGTTCGGCGGCGCGCGTCAACTCCACCGCGAGGTCCTCGTCAGGCGAGGTCGTCGCCGCGGCCCGGTGCCGGATCCGGCAGTCGTCGTCGGTGGCCGCGCCCGCCAGCGCCCGGTGCACGGCGATCCGCCGCGCCAGCGGCGCGCTCTGGTAGGCGGCGGTGCGGATCAGGGGATGGCGGAAGGCGATGGCCGCGGCACTCACCTCGACCAGGCCGGCCTTCTCGGCCTCCTCCAGGTCTTCCGGCCCGACTCCGAGCGCGTCCGCGGCGCTCAGCAGCATCGGCAGGTCGCCGCGGCCCTCGGCGGCGGCCATCAGCATCATGAGGCGGGTCCTGTCGGGCAGCAGGGCGATGCGCGAGCGGAAGGACGCGAGCACCCGGTCGGCGATCGGGACAGGGCCGGCCGCCGCGTGGTAGCGCCTGCGTTCGCCGGAGAACTCGATCAGCGCCAGCGGGTTCCCCTCGGACTCGGCGATCACCTGCTCCCGCGCCGCGGGGGTGAGGCCCCGGTGGGTCAGAACGCGTTCCGCGTCCTGCTGCGACAGCCTCGATGGACGGATCTCTGGCAGACCGGGGGCGGCGAACCCCTCCTCCCGCGCGGCGAACAGCAGCGCCACCCGTTCCTGCGTCAGCCGCCGGGCGGCGAACAGCAGCGCGTCGGCGGTGGCGTGGTCGAGCCAGTGCGCGTCGTCGACCAGGCAGAGCACCGGCCCGTCGTCGGCGAGCTGGGCCAGCAGCATCATCACGGCCAGCCCGGACAGGAACCTGTCCTGCCCGGCCGCGCCGCCCGAGCCGAGCACCGCGCGCAGGGCGTCGGCCTGTGTCGCGGGCAGAGCTTCGAGGCGGTCCTTGACCGGCCAGAGCAGCTGGACGAGCCCGGCGAAGGCAAGATCCGCCTCCGTCTCGATGCCGGCGACCCGCAGGACGCGCACGCCGCTGCCGGTGCAGTGCTCGGCGGCCCAGTCCAGCAACGCCGATTTGCCGATCCCGGGCTCGCCGCGCAGGACGAGGCCGCCGCTGCGGCCGGCACGCGCGGCTTCCACGAGGTCCTCGATCGCGGCCTGCTCGCTCGCCCTGCCGTACAGCAACCGACCATGCCTTTCGTCAGGGGGATACGTACCGCAGCCATCCGGGACACGTACGCGATCTCAGTAGTTCAGTACCGAAACCTTACCGATTCGGCCCGTAAAGACCCATTCATAGCCTCGTAGCGCGAAGACGATCCCGTAACGAGGAGGATGATCGTGAACGAGCTTCTCACGCCGGTGACCGCCGGCGAGCTGGCTCTTCCCAACCGCCTGATCATGGCGCCCATGACGCGCAGCCGGGCCCGCGGCGGGCTCGTCGGTGAGCTGACCGCCGAGTACTACGCCCAACGCGCCGGCGCCGGGCTGATCATCACCGAGGGCACCCAGCCCTGCGTGATCGGCCAGGGCTACATCGACACCCCCGGCCTGCACACGCCGGAGCAGGTGACGGCCTGGCGGCTGGTCACGGACGCGGTGCACCGGCGAGGCGGCCGCATCGCCGTCCAGATCATGCACTCCGGGCGCATCGGCCACCCCTGCCTGTACCCGGCGGGCGAGCTTCCCCTCGCTCCGTCGGCGATCTGCTCCGGAGAGCGGCTCTACACCCCCGAAGGGCTGCTGGACCACCCGACGCCGCGGGAGATGACGCTCGCCGACATCGACCAGGCCATCGAGGATTTCGCGTCCGCGGCCCGGCTGGCGATGGACGCCGGCTTCGACGCGGTCGAGCTGCACGGCGCCAGCGGCTATCTGATCCACCAGTTCCTGTCGGACAACACCAACCGGCGCACCGACGCCTACGGCGGTTCGGTGGCCGGGCGCCTCAGGTTCGCCATGGAGGTCGTGCAGGCCGTGACCGACGCGATCGGGCCAGGCCGCACCGGCCTCCGGATCTCGCCCGGCATCACCTACAACGGCATGAACGAGAGCGACACGGAGATCCTCTACATGGAGCTGGCCTGCGCGCTCGCGCCGCACGACCTGGCGTACGTGCACGTCTCGGAGAACGACACCCGCGAGGTGACCAAGCTCATCCGCGAGCTGTGGCAGGGCCCGCTCATCCTCAACCCGCACCCGTGGAGCGGCGAGGAGCCGGCGAATCCCGCGGACGGTATCGACGCACTGCGCTCCGGCCTGGCCGACGCGATCTCCTTCGGCCGGCTGTGGCTGGCCAACCCCGACCTGCCCGCCAGGATCGCGGCGGGCGGGCCGTACAGCGAGGCCGACCCGAGCACCTTTTACGGCGGCGACCATCGCGGCTACACCGACTACCCGGTGCTGCCCGCCGACGGGGCGGACAGATGAGCAGCTCGTCCCGCACCCCCTCCACCACCCGCGCCGGCACCACGGATCGCGGGATCCCGGCGGCCTGGCTGGCGCTGCTGGCGGGGCCGCTCTCCTTCGGGATCGCCGGGCCCAGCCTCATCCTGCCGGACGCCGCCCGCGACCTCGGCCTGACGTTGAGCGCCGTGACCTGGATCGTCACCGCCTTCGGCTGGGCCATCGCGATCGGCACCCCCTTGATGGCGAGCCTGCACAGCCACCAGGGCATCCGCCGGGCCTTGCTCACCTGTGCCGCGCTGATCGCCCTGGGCGCGGTGCTCGTGGTGAGCGTGCCCACGCTGCCGTCGCTCGTGCTCGGCAGCGCTGCTCAAGGGCTCGGCACCGCCGGATTCACCACGATCGCCATGAGCCTCACCCGCTCGGCGCGCTCCATGGGACTCGTCACGGCCTCGCTGGCGACCGTCGGCTCCGCCGCACCGCTGATCGCCGACCTGGCCGCACAGCTGCTGTCCTGGCAGGCGGCCCTGGTGTTGCCCGCGCTGAGCCTGCTCGCCGTCCCGGGCGTGCTGCGCCACCGGCCGGACGGCCCCGCGCCGCAGGCACCCTTCGACCCGGTGGGCGCGGTGCTGCTGACGGCACTGGTCACCGCGCTGGTGTTCGTGCCCCACTCATGGCCGGTGGCGGGTGCCGCCGCCGTGGCCGGTGGTGGGCTGCTGGTGCTGCACCTGCGCTCCAGGCCCGACGGGTTCGTGCCCGTGTCGATCGTCCGCGCTCCGGTGTTCCTGCTGGCGTCCGGACTGGCGTTCCTGCTGGCCGCGACCAACTTCGGCATGATCTATCTGCTGCCCGCCCTGCTCACCGAGCAGGCGAACTGGACCAGCGGCCAGGTGGGAGCCGCCATCCTGTGGCCGCTGATGTTCGGCGGGCTGGCGTCCTACGGGATGATCGCCGTCACCGCGAAGGCCCCGGTGAAGAGCGTCGCCGTGCTCTTCCCCGGGCTGGCGGCGGCAGGCGTGGGGCTGGCTTGCCTCAGCACCTGGCCGGCTGTCCTGCTCATCGCCCAGGCCCTCACCTCGCTCGCCGCCGCCTCCGGGCAAGGGGCGTTCGCGGCACGCGCCGCCGCCGCGGTGCCCGACGGCGCCAGATCGACGGCCATGGGCCAGTTCAACCTCTGCTATCTGCTCGGCGCCGCGTTCGGCCCGGCCATCGCCGCCGCACTCGCCGGCTGACCCGGCCAGTCCCCCTCCCGCGGCCGGTGCGCCAGGATGCCGCCCGCGCCCGAGCCGCCCGCCGGGGCGCCGCCCACCGCCTGAACAGGTGGCCGAATCATCAGGAAATACCCGGCTTCTGGACGTCCGTATGCTGCCCACTGATCACTCTTCATCGGTACGGGACGGATCGACTGAGCGGGGGAAGCGTTGGGACGGCGTGAGCGGCCACTGGATCCGGCGGACGGGCCCGTCGCCCGGTTCGCCTTCGAGCTGCGCAAGCTCCGGCAGGAGGCGGGCGGCCCCACCTACCGGGTGATGGCCGGACGGGCCCACTACTCCCCGGCGACGCTCGCCCAGGCCGCCGCCGGGGACCGGCTGCCCTCGCTGGCCGTCGCCGAGGCGTACGCCGAGGCCTGCGGGGGAGACGTCGAGGAGTGGCGGCGGCGCTGGCGGGAGGCCGGCCGGGAGGCCCGGGAGGAGGCCGCCGCCGCGGACGACTCCGCGGCACCGTACCTGGGGCTGACCCGGTTCGAGACCGAGGACAGCGACCTGTTCTTCGGGCGCGCGGCCCTCGTCGAGCGGCTGGCCGCCCTGGTCCGCGAGCACCGCCTCGTCATGCTGGTGGGCCCGTCGGGCAGCGGCAAGTCGTCACTGCTGCGCGCCGGCCTGGTGCCGTGGCTGCGGCAGGCCGCCCGGCCCGGCGAGCGGCCTGCTTCGATCCGCGTGCTGACGCCCGGCGCCGAGCCGGAGTTCCCCGGCCGGACGCACGACGTGGTCATCGTGGACCAGTTCGAGGAGCTCTTCACGCTGTGCGCCGACCCGGCGCGGCGGGCCCGCTTCATCGACGCGCTGCTGGCCGGGGACGGCGGCCGGGTCGTGCTGGCCGTACGGGCCGACTTCTTCGGGCGCTGCGCCGAGCACCGGGAGCTGGCCGAGGCCGTCCGGGACGCGACCACGCTGATGAGCCCGATGAGCCCCGCCGAGCTACGAGAGGCGATCACCGGGCCGGCCGCCAAGGCGGGCCTGGTCGTGGAGCGCGAGCTGACCGCCAGGATCGTCGGCGAGGTGGCGGGCGAGCCCGGCGGCCTGCCGCTGATGTCGCACGCCCTGCTGGAGACCTGGCGCCGCCGTCACGGCCGGGTCCTGACCACGGCCGCCTACGAGGACGCCGGCGGCATCCGGACCGCCATCGCGCGCACCTCCGAGGAGCTCTACACCGGCCTCACCGCCGACCAGCGTGAGCGCCTGCGCCCTCTGCTGCTGCGGCTGGTCACCCCCGGCCACGGAGCCCAGGACACCCGCCGGCCGGTGGATCGGGCCGAGTTGCTGACCGGCGACGACGACACCGAGCCACTGCTGGAACGGCTGGCCCAGGCCAGGCTGATCACCCTCGACGGCGAACGCGTGGACCTGGCGCACGAGGCGCTGCTGACCGCCTGGCCGCGGCTGCGCGGCTGGATCGAGGAGGACCGCGAACGGATCCGCCAGCAGCGCCTGCTCACCGAGGCCGCTCGCGCCTGGCACGACCACGACCGCGACCCGGGCGGCCTGTATCGCGGGGCCCGCCTGTCGATCGCCGCCGAGCAGTTCGCCTCCTTCGACGGCCTGACCCCCTTGGAGCGGGAGTTCCTCACCGCGGGTCTGGCCGCCCGGGACCGCGAGCGGCGCCGGCGCCGCCGCCGTACCGGGGCGGTCTCGGGGTTGCTCGTCCTGACGCTGGTCGCCGCCCTGCTGGCCTGGCAGCAGAGCCGTACCAGCCTGGTGCAGCAACGCGAGACCGCGGCCCGCCGCGCCGTCGGCGTGGCCGAGAGCCTGCGCGAGGCCGACCCGGTCACGGCCATGCGGCTCGCCCTCGCCGCCTGGCACCTGGCCGACCTGCCCGAGACCCGCTCGGCTCTGCTGGCCGCCGCCGGCCAGCGCACCCAGGACGTCTTCACCGACCCCGACGGCAGCGCCGGCACCACCCGCCACCTCAGCGCCGACGGCCGCACCCTGCTCAGCGTCGGCGCCGACCAGGTCACGCTCTGGGATCTGGAGACCCACCGCCGCACCGCGTCCATGCCCGGCCTGCGCACCGACCGGTCCGAGGCCGGGGTACGCCGAGGCGACGCCTGGCAGGTCCCCCTGGAACGGGACGGCGAGATGACGCTGTGGGACCTGCGCGCCGGCCGCCCCGCCACGACCACCCTCGGCCCCGTCACCGGCGGCGTCGAGATGGGGCCGAGCGGCCGCAGCCTGATCACCTACGAAACCGGCCGTTCCCGCCGCCGCGTCCAGGTACGCGACGTCCGCGACGGGCGGCGGCTCATCGAGGTCAGTGTTCCCCGCACCGCGGCGGCCGAGCCGGGCGAGGCCACCTGGGAGCCGGGAGCGGCGCACGTCCGACGCCACGAGGAGGAGCGCAACATGCCGCCGTTCATCGACGCCTCCCTCAGCCCCGACGACCGCGTCCTGGCCGTGTGCGTGCCCGGCCTGCCGCTCCAGCTCTGGGACGTCGGGACCGGCCGCAGGATGCACACGCCCTGGGCCCCTGCCGTCACCATGCGGCAGTGCCAGTACGAGCACGTCAGTTTCACCCCCGACAGCCGGCGACTGGCCCTCATCACCGACGACCGCGTCCGCCTGTGGGACCTCGCCTCCGGGACGGAGCAGGCCGCCGTCCGCCATCCGGGGATCAAGGAGATCGGCTTCAGCGCGGACGGCGCCTTCCTGGTCGCCGCCGACGCGACCGACATCCTGCTCTGGCGGCTCGCCGGCCCCGGCTTCCTGGTGCTGCGTCACTCCCTGTCCGGCCAGTACGCCATGGACCTGCGCGTGGACCCGCAGGCGAACTGGATCCGCTACCTGTCCGGCTCCGGCCGCGCCTGGCCGACGACCGTCCGCACCCTGAACCTGGGCAGCGCGGTGACCTCCGGCTGGCGGCCTCAGGCCGCGCACGAGGCCGCCTTCAGCCCCGACGGCACCACGCTCGCGCTCGCCTACACCGACGAGAAGGCGGGTACCGTCCGGTTCCGGCTGCACGACCGGCACTCCGGGCAGCCCCTCGCCGACCTGCCGGACGTGCCCTGCCCGGCATCGGGCTCGCCGGAACGCTGCTCGGCCCTGCTGGCCTTCAGCTCCGACGGGCGGCTGCTCGCCTTCGGCGCCTCCCCGCCCGGTGTGGAATCGCCGGACCCACGCGTGTCCCTGTGGGAGGTCTCGCGCGGGCGTACGACGGACACGCTGCCGCTGCGGACGCAGGACATCCGGAACGTGGAGGCGATCGCCTTCGCCGCGGGCGACCGGTCGCTGCTGATCGCCGAACAGCCCACGCTGGGCTCCCTGCGGCTCTGGGACCTCGACCGGCGGGTCGCCACCAGGACGCTGGCCGGCACCAGCGCGCACCGGATCGCCCTCAGCCCCGACCGGCGGCTGCTCGTCACCTCGCAGGGAGAGGTCGTGGACCTGCCCTCGGTCACCAAGGCCACCGGCCGGCACGGCCCCGGCGAGACGACCGCGCTGGCCTTCAGCCCCGACGGCCGCCACCTCGCCGCCGGCGACGACACCGGCGCCACCGTGCTGTGGGACGGCCGCGTCCAGCGGCGCCTGGGCGTGCTGACGCCGCCGGGCACGACCGTCCACGACTACGGCAAGCTCGTGACGGCGCTGGCCTTCTCGCCCGACGGCACGATGCTGGCCGCAGGCAGCGGCGACGGCTCGCTGCAACTGTGGGACGTCGCCTCCCGCGAGCCGATCGGCTCACCGCTGCCCGCCGGAGGCGACATCATCCTCGCGCTGGCCTTCGGCCCCGACGGCCGGACGCTGTACGCCGCGAGCGGGCACGTCCCCCTCCAGAAGTACGAGCTCAGCCCCGACGCCGGCGCGGCCACCCTGTGCCGTCGCGCCGGCGGCGGCCTGCCGGCGCAGGAGTGGAAGAGGCACTTCCCCGACCACCCCTACCGGCAGACCTGCCCACCGCGGAAGGGAGCGTGAGCCGTGCCGCTCCCCGGGCGGGTCACTCGATCCAGCTGCCGTCCGCGCAGGCGCTCTTGGTCACCCACTGGTGGGAGGAGATCTTGTTGTTGATGGTCGGGCCGGTGGTCAGGTAGTCGTCGGAGAGGTTGTCGGCGTAGAGCTCGTCGGGGGCGAGGCAGCCGTAGCCGTACCTGTGGTCCTGGTGGGTGTAGTCGTAGAAGGCGACGTACCTGAGCTGCTCGTTGGTGAAACCGTTGTTCATCAGGGACGAGGCCTTGTTGGTGTCGCTTCCCTTGAACGCGCCGACGTTGTCGCCCCAGTCCAGGTCATTGCCGTCGTCCGCGCCGAGCGGGTCCTCACAGTGGGTGCTGCCGAACGCGCGGACCTTCCCGTCCCGGTGCGCCTGCCCGTTCTTGGTGGGGACGTCGAACCAGACGGCGTCGCAGTTGGCCGCCTGCTTGCGGGTGGCGTCCGCCGAGGCGGCGGGGGCGGCCGCCAGCGCGGCCGCGACGGTGATCGCGGCCAGGCCGAGGGCGGACATGGTCGTGGTGATCCTGTGCATGGTGACTCTCCTTCTGCCTGCCCCGTGGCAGGCGTCATGGGGCGCGCGCGCCGGTCGCGTCGCGCGGATGGTCCTCGGTCAGGACCCGGTGATCCGCCTGGCCTGGTCGAGCGCCCGGAACTCGAGGCGGTGGTGCAGCGCCAGGTCTTCGGCGTAGGGCCGGGCCGCCTCGGCGCGGTAGTGGTCCTCCAGCGCGCGGGCGGTGGCCAGCAACGGGGTCCGCCGGGCGCAGGTGGCCTCGGCGACCGCGAGCCGTACCTCGAAGGAGTGGGCCTCGTCCGGGCCCAGGTCCTTGGTGAGGCGGGGCAGCCTGGCCCGGATCTCGGGCGGGTCGGCGTAGCGGTGCCCCCGCGCCGCCATGCACCGCCGCCAGGCGGCCAGCGCGGTGGTGAAGCGGGTGTCGCGCATGATGGCGGGCACGTAGAGCGGCCGCAAGTTGGTGGCGACCTTGTCGGCGCGGAACCAGGTCGCGCGATCCCCGTAGAGCGCCTCGTTGGCGGTGGCGGTGCAGCCGCCCATCACGCTGGTGACGGTGCCGCCGGTGGGCAGCTTGACCGAGACCCGGCTCCTGTCAGGGCCGCCGTCCAGCGCGCGGTCGTAACGCTGCCGATCGGCGGGGGAGAGGGTCGCGTAGTAGGCGACGTTCGGGTTGCGCTGCTTGGCGGCCAGCCACCTATCCCTGATGCGCGTGCCGTACCCGTGCTCGCGGGCCCAGGCGACGTCGGCCAGCACGTACCCGGTGCCCTGCCGTTCCTCGACGGTGGGGGGTGTGGCGGTGTGGTAGCGGAAGCCGTGGCGCCGCATGCACTGCCGCGTCAGGACGTCCTCCGCCCGTTCCAGCAGGATCCGTTCGGTGTCCGTCAGCTCCCTGTCCGGGACCGGCACCCGCGCCGGCCCGCCGCCCGCGGCGGCCGAAAGGAGCAGCAGGACGCCGGCCCCCGTCCCGCGCCAGAACCTCACACTCACACAACCCTCCGCCGGGGATCTCGGGCAACGGCACGGGTCCCCGCACCGGCCGATCGTTCGTCGCGTCACCCAGCTTCCGGGGCGGGGAAATTGTCCGGTACCCCCCTTTGACCACCGCAGACAATGCTCCGGCGGCCTGGAAAGCGACCGGGCGGACTCCTCGGCAAGGAGTCCGCCCGGTCCATCGGCGGTGGGAAGCCGGGAGCGACGCCCCGTCAGCGGCCGACGGAGCGGGCGTCCCGGTGGGGCGAGAACCGGCTCGGCGCAGACGCGTCACCGGTGTGGCTGGTGCGGTCGCGGACGGCACCGCCCGGGGCAGGCTCCCGCCGGCCAAGCGTGGGGAGGCCGCCGGGCAGGGGCGGCTGTACGGCGACGTACCGCCGAGGCGTTCGGGATCTCAGGGTTCGCGCGCCTGGCCACCGGAGGGGATCAGCGGCGAGGCCGCGCGCGGGTCACGTGCGCGGCCTCGCTCCGGCGGCATCAGGAGACGGTCAGGTAGAACGCGGTCTCCGCGGGCAACCGGTAGCCCGCCTGGCTGTAGACGGCGATCGTGCGGTCGGCCGCGCTGTCGTGCAGGTCGTGCCGGACGCAGGCGCGGGCGCCGAGCTCCACCGCCAGCGAGCGCGGGCGGTCGTAGCGGCCGATGGGCGTGACATGGATGGCCACGTCGTCGTCCAGGTCGACGTGCTGGTTCACGATGACGCAGTAGACGCCCCGGGACGGGTGCCAGACGTCTTCGACGTGCTTGCTCTCGGTCACCGACCCGTCCGCCTCGATCATCGCGGAGGCCTGGGCGAACGGAGTCTCTGCGGACGCGGCCACCGGTGCGAGGAGCGTGGCGGACGCCACGGCGGCGGCGCCGAGCGTCCCGGTGGCGAATCGCCTGATGGTGTTCATATCGGTTGTGTGTCCTTTCGGGCCGAGTTAGGAGACCAGCAGGTCGAAGCCGCTGTCCGCGAGGCGCCCGGTGTGGGTGCTGTAGACGTTGATGGTGATGGTGTTGTCCTCCTCGCAGGTGAGCGACGGGTGACGGTAGGCGATGTGCGGCAGGCGCAGCGCGTGGCGCGGGGTGAGCTGGATCAGCGAGCTGCGCGCGTCGATGTAGTGGGCGAGCTGGACGCAGTACCGGCCGGTGCTCGCCCGCCAGGCCTTGACGACGTTCTTGCTCTCGTTGAGCGAACCGTCCGCGTCGATGATCGCCGCGGCCCGCGCGTACGGGGCTTTGAGGTCCGCGTGCGCGGCCGGGCCGGCGATGGTGGCGAGACCTGCGGCGGCGAGCGTGAGGCAGCCCATGAGAGTACGACGAAGCATGAGGAATCCCCCTTTGTTGCGGCCCGAAGTGAAGCCACAACGAAACGTAAGTTCGCGGAGGCCGCCGGGCCGCTCGCCACCCCGTATCGTCCGATCAAGGATTCTTGCCCTGTCGCACGTAAACCTGTGGCCCTTCCGACGCGTCCAGCCCACCCACACGCGCCGGAGGCGGCCCTTCTGCGACGCCGCGGTGGGTGACGTGTTATTTACTCAGGCCTGGATGGGGCGCCGGTAGGGCGTCGTCGTCCCCGTTGCCGGACGGCGGCGCCGGGGCCGGCACCGGCTTCCAGGACGAGGAAGGGGAGCCGGCGTTCGGCCGCGTGGGCGGCGGCGGCCAGCCCCACAGGGCCGGCGCCGATCACGACGATGGGCAGGTCGCTGGTCATCAGGTGTCACAGACCGTAGCCGGCCAGGGCTCCGCCGGCGTACGCGGCGATGGGGGCGGTGACGTGCTGGGCGTCGCGGTGGACGCCGCGCAGGGTGTTGGAGGCGAACGAGCGCTGGAACTCCACCCCGACGTAGCCGAGTCCGAGGTGGGTGGTGGAGATGCCGCCGTCGTGCAGGGGTATGCCGTCCTCGCTGAGCGCGCCGAGCGGGCGCAGGTAGCCGAGGTCGGGACGGTAGCCGGTGGCGAAGATGACCGTGTCGACGTGCTCGCGCTCGCCGTCGGACCACACGATCCGGTCGCCGTCGAAGGCGGTGAAGACGGGGCGGCGGTCCATCCGGCCGTCGGCCAGGGCGGCGGCGTAGTCGCCGGTGTCCAGGACCAGGGTGCCGCCGCCGGCGCGGGCGGTGATCCGGGCCAGCCAGTGCGGCGGCAGGTCGTCGAAGCCGGTGGTGGTGTGCCAGTGGTGCACGTCCTTGCCGCCGATGAACTGCGGCATGAACGCGACCGGGTGGCGGGTGGCCAGGGTGACGGTGGCCACCTCGGCGAGCTCGTAGCCGACCTGCACGGCGGAGTTGCCGCCGCCGACGATGACCACGCGCTGGCCCGTGTAGTGCTTGGGGTTGCGGTAGCCGGCCACGTGCAGCACCTGACCGGCGAAGGTCTCCTGGCCGGGGAACTCGGGCAGGTACGGGTTGCCGAACGAGCCGCTGGCCGCCACCACCCCCATGGTGCGCAGGGTGTCGCCGTCGGCGGTGTGGACGAGGAAGCCGCCCGCGCCGTCACCCTCGACCGCGCTCACCCGGGTGCGGGTGCGGATCTCGACGTCCAGGCGGTCGGCGTAGCGCTGCAGGTGGTCGACGACCTCGTCCCGGCCCGGGTAGTGGTCGGGGTCGCCGGGGAACTCCTGGCCGCCGAGGGTGCTGTAGCGGGCGGGGGAGAACAGGGTGAGGCTGTCGTAGTAGCCGGCCCAGGAGCCGGTGGGCCGTTCGCCCGCTTCAAGGATGACGGGCCGGAGCCCGGCGGCGCTCAGGCAGTGCGCGGCGGCGAGGCCGGACTGGCCTCCGCCGATGACGATGGTGTCCATGCCGCCGCATCATATCCTCATATCCAGAAATCACAATATGATGAGGGTGGGGTGATGCTATGACCATGACGACGAACGGGTTCGAGCTGAGCGACGAGGCGCGCGGCTTCCTCAAGGCGATGGCCAGCGAGACGCGCCAGCAGATCATGGAGCTGTTCGTCGGCGGTGTCGAGCTGACGGTCAGCGAGGTGGCCGAGCGCATGTCGCTCGCCCAGTCGGCCACCTCCACGCATCTGGCCACGCTGCGCGACGGTGGCGTGCTGGCCTCGCGACGCGAGTGGAAGACCGTCTACTACAGGGCCGATTCGGCCCGCATCGGCAAGGCCCTGTCCGACCTGCAGGCGACGCTGCAAGCCTGCTGCCCGCCCGGCGACTGCGGGGCCGGGACCTCAGCGTGTGGCTGATGACGTTCTCGTGCCGCGGGAATGCTGTTCACGCTTCGACGCAGCTCACGGGCCCTGGAGTGCCCTGGTGGAACAGGCGGGCGCACGAGGGTGACCGGGGCTGCCGATCAGGGCGATGTCCGGGATGTCTGCGAGCTGCGCACCGGCCGCGCCGCTCAGTGCCGCGAGGACCGGGTTGCAGAGGTCCGTCTGGGGGAGGCCAGCTCCAGGACGGTGGCGGTCAGCAGGCGGGCCGCTGCCCCCGCGCGTCTCCTTCGTCATCGTTGCCGCCCTTCCTTTACTTAGATGACCTTCTAAGCAACGGCAATCTTTGCATGCTGATGAGAAGCTCGTCATGCTGCCGCGGGGTGGGGGCCCAGCGGATCGCCGAGGTGGAGCTACTGACCGGCCGCTGCACGGAGTGAGGATCCAGCGGGAACGGCAAGCCCGGACCGCGTGCCGAAGACGCTGCGGTCGGCGGCCGAGCCGCACCTCGGGTCAGAAGATCTCCGCCAGGACGCCGGACTCGGCGATGATGACCACGCCGATGGCCATGAACACCAGCGGGACGATCCAGTGGCCGTGTCGTTCGACGACGGCGATGACGGCGCGGTGGGAGCCGAGCCAGGAGGCGGCCAGGCACCATACGGCGACCCCGGCGGCGAACACTGCGATGGTCAGAGCAGAGGCGGCGGGGCCGATGGTGCGAAAGACCGGCGTGTAGACGGAGATGTTGTCGGCTCCGTTGGCGATCGTCACCGCGGCCACCGAGACCACGCCGGTGGCCGGAGGCGGCCCGCCGGACGGCCCGTCGCCGTCGCCGTCGCCGTCGCCGCCGCCGCCGCGTGAGCGCAGCGCGCCGAGCAGGCCGCGCACCCCCAGGGTCAGAGGGATGAGCCCGAGCAGCCCTACCCAGCGATCGGGCAGCAGGGCCAGGCCGAGCGCGGCGATGACCGAGATCGCCACCAGCGCGCCGATGCCGGCGTACTGGCCGGCCCAGATGTGCCACGGTCGCAGCGCGCCGCCGGCGCGGGCGGACAGGAACAGCACCGTCAACACGATCAGGTCGTCGACGTTGGTCCCGGCGAACATGGCGACGGCCGCGGCCAGGGTCGGGGCGAGCTGATCGGCGATCGTGGTCATGACCGCTGAACCTACCGGGCCGCGCCGGCGTGCGTCCTGCCAGGCCGGAGGTGGTGGGGCAGGCGCTCGAAGGGCGGCGTGCTGGTCGTCCTGGCTTCGTCAGCCGGTCAGCTCGCCGATGAGCGTGTCGATGCGGGTACGGATCTGGTCGCGGATCGCGCGGACCGGCTCGATGCCCTGACCGGCGGGGTCGTCGAGCTTCCAGTCCTCGTACCGCTTGCCGGGGAAGATCGGGCAGGCGTCCCCGCAGCCCATCGTGATGACCACGTCGGAGGCCTCGACGGCATCGACGGTGAGGATCTTGGGCTGCTCGGCGGTGATGTCGATGCCCACCTCGCGCATCGCCTCGACGGCGACCGGGTTGACCTGGTCGGCGGGGGCCGATCCGGCGGAGCGCACCTCGATGCGGTCGCCGGCCAGGTGGGTGAGCCATCCGGCGGCCATCTGGGAACGTCCGGCGTTGTGCACGCACACGAACAGCACGCTCGGCTTGTCAGTCACGACATCTGCTCCTTGGATGCGGTGGTGAACAGGCGGCGGCCGGCCAGGCTGACGTAGACCAGGGCGACCAGGACGGGGACCTCGATGAGCGGGCCGACGACCCCGGCCAGGGCCTGGCCGGAGGTGACGCCGAAGACGCCGACGGCCACGGCGATGGCCAGCTCGAAGTTGTTGCCCGCGGCGGTGAAGGCCAGCGTGGTGGTCCGCTCGTAGGACAGGCCGATCGCGCGTCCGGCCAGGAACGAACCGCCCCACATCACGAAGAAGTAGGCCAGCAAGGGGAGTGCGATGCGGGCCACGTCGAGGGGACGCTCACTGATCGTGTGGCCCTGGAGCGCGAAGAGGATGATGATGGTGAACAGCAGGCCGTACAGGGCCAGCGGGCCGACCTTCGGCAGGAAGCGCTCCTCGTACCAGGTCCTGCCCCTGGCGCGCTCGCCCCAGGTGCGCGAGAGGTAGCCGGCCAGCAGCGGGATGCCCAGGAAGACGAGCACGTACTGGGCGATGTCCCACATCGACACGTCGAGCGCGGCCTGCGAGAGGCCGAGCCAGCCGGGCAGGACCTGCAGGTAGAACCAGCCCAGCGCCCCGAACGCGACCACCTGGAAGACCGAGTTGATCGCCACGAGCACGGCCGCCGACTCGCGGTCGCCGCAGGCCAGGTCGTTCCAGATGAGCACCATGGCGATGCAGCGGGCGAGCCCCACGATGATCAGCCCGGTGCGGTACTCGGGGAGGTCCGGCAGGAAGGTCCAGGCCAGCGCGAACATCAGCGCGGGGCCGGCGATCCAGTTCAGCAGGAGCGATGAGATCAGCATCCGGCGGTCGCCCGTGACGGTGTCGAGCCGGTCGTAGCGGACCTTGGCCAGCACCGGGTACATCATCAGCAGCAGGCCGAGCGCGATCGGCAGCGAGATCTCGCCGATCTTCACGGCTTCCAGCGCGGTGTCCAGGCCGGGGACGAAGCGGCCCAGCAGCAGGCCGGCGGCCATCGCGGCGCCGATCCACACCGGCAGGAAACGGTCGAGGACCGACAGCCGGCCGACGACGGCTGTCGTGATCTCCTGTGCGGGAACCTGGGCGCGGGCAGCATCCGAAGACATGTCGTTCTTCCCTGGTGAGATGGCCGTCAGACCGTGGCGGGGATGTTCAGCAGCGCCGAGAGCCGGCTCAGGTTCTCCGGGACGAGCCGGTAGTAGACCCAGGAGCCGCGCCGTTCGTGGGTGAGCAGGCCGACGTCCCTGAGCACCTTCAGGTGGTGGCTGATCGTCGGCTGGGTCAGGTCGAAGGCGTCGGTGATGTCGCAGACGCAGGCTTCGCCGCCCGCGTGGCCGGCGACGATCGACAGGATGCGCAGCCGTACCGGGTCGCCCAGAGCCTTGAACGCGCGGGCGAGTTCGGTGGCCTTGTCGGCGTCCAGTTGCTCGCGTACCAGTGGCGGGCTGCAATCCAGGATCTGCAGCGGCTCCACGTGACCCCCTGATATAGATGACTGTCAAAGTCCTCTTCATATTGACATACATCTATAAGGTGACGCCAATCGGCCCACAGCCGCGAGGTCAGGCAGGAGGGCCCTGGCTGTGGAGATCGTCCGCCAGGTCAGGCCGGTGTTGGACGCGAAGGCGTGACGCGCTGCGGCGAACATCCCGAGGCCACGGCGGGGCGCAGTGGAAGTATCCCGACGCCCCGTTCATCGGCTAGCGACCTCGCCGGGGCCTCGCCTCCCGCATGATCTCGGCGACGGTGTCTCTGGCCGTGCGGCTCGCGCCGATCAGGGTGGCGGAGGCGGGGCCGGTCCAGTCGCCGTAGCCGAGCAGGTGCAGGCGAGGCTCACCCGCGGCGCGGGTGCCCTCGACCGGGATGAGCCCGTCGGGGCCGCGCAGCCGGAGCGGGGCCAGGTGGCCCAGGGCCGGGCGGAAGCCGGTGCACCAGATGATGGCGTCACAGTCGAGGCCGGTGCCGTCCGGCCAGGTGACGCCCGTGGAGGTGATGCGGCTGAACATCGGCTGCGCCTTGAGCACGCCGCGGTCGCGCGCCTCGCGGACCGGCGGGACGGCCACGATGTCGCCCAGCGAGCCCACCCCGTCCGCACCCCGGGTACGGCGGGTGGCCAGGGCGAACAGGGCCCGGCCGTCGACCTCGTCGGGCAGTAGGCGAGGCGGGCGCAGGGTGACCCAGGTGGTGTCGGCGACGGTCGAGACGTCGGCCAGGATCTGGGCGCCGGAGTTGGCGCCGCCCACGACCACGACGCGGCGGCCGTGGAACGGCTCCGGGCCCCGGTAGCCGGCGGTGTGCAGCTGCTCGCCTCGCCGTACCGCATGCACGGTCGTGGGCCGGATGATCGGGAGCTGGTAGCGCTGTTCGTAGTCGGCGAGGTAGGCGACGGTGTCGGCGGCGCCGGGGTAGCCGCCGCCGGGTGGGGTGGGCATCATGCGGCCGGGCAGCGAGCTGTACTGGGCGGGGGAGAACAGCCGGAGCGACGGCCACGCGTGCCTCCACGCCCCACCGGGCTCCTCCTGGGAGTCCAGGATGACGAAATCGGCCTTCGCGCGGCGCAGGTGGTAGCCGGCGGCCAGGCCCGCCTGACCGCCGCCGACGACCAGGACGTCGACCGGGCGCGGAGCTCGGGTCATACGGGCAGGAGCTCGAGGTCTCCCGGCCTGCCGGGTGAGGGCTCGGTCAGCGGGGCGAAGAGGGCGCCGAGCTTGTTCACCGCCTCGGGGATGATCCGGTAGTACACCCAGGTGCCGCGCCGTTCGCCGTCGATCAGGCCTGCGGTGCGCAGCACCTTCAGGTGGTGGGAGATGGTCGGGGCAGTCAGGTCGAAGGCGTCGGTGAGGTCGCACACGCACGCCTCGCCGCCCGCGTGGGATCCGATCATGGACAGCAGGCGCAGCCGGACCGGGTCGGCGACCGCCTTCAGCATGACCGCGAGGTCGGCCGCGTCGGTTTCCGACAGCGGCTCGCGCGCGATCGGTGCGCAGCACGGGGTCGTGGTGGCGGCCATCCGGCTCCTCCTTCTAATTCGAACCTTGTCGAAATTATAGGCGGTGTCAGGCGAGCAGGGGCTCGGCGTAGCCGACGGCCTGGGGTGATGGCCAGGCCGGCGACGATGCGCCGGCCCTGGCCGCCGCGCTCCCCGTGGAGGCGGCGGCCGAACCGCTGGCCGTGGTGGAGCTCACGGGCTTGCGCCCGGGCAGGCGATCAGCGCGCGTCCCGTGGAGGTGGTGCGCCAGGCGTCGGTGCCGTTGGCGGTGATGAAGCCTTGCGCCTGCAGCCGCCAGGCCAGGGTTCCGGCCATGCGGGTGATGGCGCGGGCGTGGCCGGGATCGGTGCTGGGTTCGCGGGCGGCGAGCAGCCGCTCCGCGAGCCGGTCGGTGGGCATCGGCTCGTGGTCGCAGATCGGGCTCAGGGCCTCTTTCTGCGCCGCGGTGGGGTAGCCGTCGGGCATCGCGCTCTTCCCCGTTCAGCCGCAGCAGCCGCCGCCGGACGAGGCGGTCACCAGGGGGAGTGGGGTGGACAGCAGGCCGCCGCTGATGCCGGTGGCCAGGCCGACGCGCTGTTCCTGGGCCTCGGCGAGGCCGGAGGAGCAGACGCCGGTCTCGGGCAGGTCGAGCTGCACGTCGCGGGCGGCCTCCCAGT
The DNA here is from genome assembly GCF_040656115.1 of Nonomuraea sp. NPDC050202. Classification (NCBI taxonomy): domain Bacteria; kingdom Bacillati; phylum Actinomycetota; class Actinomycetes; order Streptosporangiales; family Streptosporangiaceae; genus Nonomuraea; species Nonomuraea sp. NPDC050202. The sequence goes on from NZ_JBFALF010000015.1 coordinate 161,290, forward strand.
CTCCGGCGAGGGCGGCTACGACCGAGCGGGCCTGCTCGTAGCCGGTGGCCATGAGGAAGGTGGGCGCGCGGCCGTAGCTCTTGACGCCGATCGCGTAGTAGCCGGGCTCGGGGTGGGCCAGCTTGTCCACGCCGTGCGGCGGGACGGTGCCGCAGGAGTGCTGGTTCGGGTCGATCAGCGGCGCGAGCGCGCGGGTCGAACCGAGCACCAGGTCCAGGTCGAGGCGCAGCTCGCCGGCGATGGAATGGTCAGGACGATATCCGGTGGCCGACACGATGCGGTCCACGGTGATCGCCTGCTCGGCGCCGGACGGGTCGCGGCTGACCACCTCGACGCCCTGGTCGGTGCCGCGGACGCGGTGGGTGTAGAAGCCGGTCAGCAGCGTGATCCGGCCGGACTCCACCAGGGCGTGCAGGCGGGTGCCGAGCGCGCCGCGCGCGGGGAGGGCGTCGGCGTCGCCGCCGCCGTAGGCGCGGCCGGCGTCGGCCGCGCGGATCGCCCAGGTGATCGGGGTGTCGGCGAGCTCGGCGAGGGCCAGCAGCGTGGTGGCGGCCGAGTGGCCGGCGCCGACGACCAGGGTGTGCCTGCCCTCGTAGGCAGCCCGGTCGGCGCCCAGCACGTCGGGCAGCGCGTGGTCGATCAGGGCCGCCACGTCGGCCTCGCCGTGCGCGGGCAGGCCGCTCGCGCCGAGCACGTTGGGGGTGGTGTAGGTGCCGGACGCGTCGATGACCGCCCGGGCGTACAGCTCCTCGCCATCCCGCAGGCGGATCAGGAACGGTACCTCCTCGCGGCCGTTGGTCCGGACCCGGTCGAAGCCCAGCCGGGTGATCGCGCTCACCGCCGCGTTGACCCGTACCCGGTCACCCAGGACCTTGGCCAACGGAGCGAGGTAGCCGTCGATCAACTCCGCGCCGGTAGGCAGCCAGTCGTCGTCCGGCGCCTGCCAGCCCGCGGCGTCGAGCAGGCGGCGAGCGGCGGCGTCGATGTTGTAACGCCAAGGGCTGAACACCCGTACGTGCCCCCACTTGGCGATGGACGCGCCGGCCTGCCCGCCCGCCTCCAGGACGAGGAAGTCGAGGCCGCGCTCGGCCAGGTGGGCGGCGGCGGCCAGGCCGACCGGGCCCGCACCGATGACCACCACGGGCAGCGCGCTGGTCTCCAGGGCGGCCGTGGGCTGCTCTGTCTCCAGGGACGTGGTGGTGCTGCAGCATCCGTTACCCATGATTGCCTCTCAGGTCTCGTCGTCTCCGGTCAGCGGAGCATCAGGCGCGGGCGTGATCGGTCATCGCCTTGGTTCTGCAGGGCATCGCGGGTCTCTTCACGGCTGCTCGCCGAGCGTGATCGTGTTGTCCCTGCGCCGTGGCCGATGAGAGCGCGCACCGCACCAGCTCTCTGATTAGATAGTTGTCGAAGTAGTCAGCAGCATGCCTTACTGATTAGAGAGATGTCAAACTAGCCTTCCATGGGGGCCGACCGGGAGGGATGCCGGCTTCGGGTCGTCCCCCAGGTCATCGGGCGTCGAAGGACGTCCTTGACTCCAGGATGCCGGCGGCGTTGTCCTCCGCCCAGCCGGCCAGGGCGCGAACGACCTCGAGCAGGCTGATCCCGCGAGGGGTCAGCGCGTAGTCGACGCGCGGAGGTTTGGTGTCGTGGACGGTCCGCGTCACCAGGCCGTCGCGCTCCAGCCCCCGCAACGTCGCGCTGAGCATGCGCTGGGTGATGGGCTCGCTCATCCGGCGCAGCTCGTTGAACCGCCGGGTGGTGTCACCCAGCTGGCAGATGACGACCACCGACCACTTGTCGCCGATCCGTTCGAGCACGTCGCGAATCAGGTCACGGCCCTGCTCGCACAGCCCTGAGGCGGTGTCGTCCGTCTCCGTGATCGGATGCGCCATGGCGCCAGTATACGAGAGATACCTGGTTCCTCCCGGGCGCCGCTTCTCGCCTCTCAGAAATGTTCAGGTGTGAGAGTCACCGTGCGCGACGGTCATCACGCTGCACGGCGCCTACTGGCATGGAGCGATTCACTCCTGGGCCCGAGCCGCGCCTGTTCGGTGCTCGGTCGGGCTGATGCCGCGAACCCTCTTGAACGCGACGCTCAGGGCAAAGGCGCTGGAGAAGCCGACGCGTCCCGCGACGGCGCCGATCGTCGCACCGGGTTCGCGCAGCAGCTCGGCGGCCTGGGTGATCCGGCGCTCGCGCAGATAGGTCATGGGAGGCCGGCCGACCAGGGCGGTGAAGCGCCGGGCCAACGCCGCGCGGGACACGCCGGTCTTCGCCGCCAGGGTCACAACTGTCCACGGATGGGCCGGATCGGCGTCGAGCAGCCGCAGGGCCTGCCCCACCACGGGGTCGCTGTGCGCGCGGTACCAGGCGGGGACTTCGGCGCCGGGGCGGGTGAACCAGGCACGCAGGGCAGTGATGAGCATGAGGTCCAGCATCCGGTCCAGCAGGACCTGCCGGCCGGGGGCCGGACGGGCGGCGTCCTCCAGCGCCGCGGCGCTGACGGGACAGGGCCCCTGCCCGGCCGGGATGACGGCGAGCGGGGGCAGCGCGGAAAGCAGCAGGGCAGGTGTGCCGGACTCCACGGTGTAGAGACCGCTGACCATCACCGGGTCGTCCGGCCCCGGTGCACCCCGGCTGCCGAAGCCCGGCGAGGTGCCGTGCGCCCGCCCGTCCAGCACGGTGCGGCGTCCGCCGGGGCGGATGACCACATGCGGCTCCGCGGACGGGCCGCCCGCGATGACGTACGGGGCTCCGCCGCAGAGCACAGCGACGTCGCCCGCGTCGAGCCGCACCGGCGCACCGTCGTGCGGGGTGACCCAGGCGGGACCGCGCAGCGGCACGGCCAGCGCCAGCGGGGAGCCGTCCTCGAAGCGCGCCGCCCACGGGCCGGCCAGGGCGGACTGCTGGAACAGCGCCCCGGTGGTCCGCACACCGTTCAGCAGGTCCGCGAGCGGGTCCGTGCCGGTCGGCGCCTGAGCGTTCATGCTGGTCAGCGTAGACGAACGCGTATGGGTGCGAGCGTGCTCGCCATGGCCGCCGATCTCGTCGGCTGGTTCGCTGGAGGGCATGAGCGACGAGACGATTCTGGTGACCGGCGCCACCGGCAAGACCGGGCGCCGGGTGGCGCAGCAGCTCCAGGACAAGGCAGTGCTGGTACGGGCGGCATCCCGCTCCAGCCAGGTCCGCTTCGACTGGGCCGATCACGCCACCTGGGCACCCGCCCTGCGTGACGTCACCGGGATGTACCTGGTCGCCCCCGATCTGGGCAGCTCTCAGGCGGCAGAGAACATCGCCGCGTTCGCCCGCCGGGCCGCCGAGGCCGGGGTGCGGCGCGCGGTGCTGGTCTCCTTTCCCCACACCGGCGCCCCGGGCCTCGATCTCGGCCATGTGGCGGCGGCCGAGCAGGCACTGGGCACGGCCGGCCTGGCAGCGACAGTGCTCCGGCCGCGCTGGTTCTTCCAGAACTTCAGCGAGGACTTTCTGCGCGACGCGGTCCGCTCCGGTGACGTGCGGCTGCCGGCCGGGCAGGGCAAGGAGGCCTTCGTCGACGCGGAGGACATCGCCGCCGTCGCTGTCACGGCCCTGACCGAGGACGGGCACGCCGGGCAGTCGTACGAGCTCAGCGGCCCGCGGCTGATGTCGTTCGCCGACGCTGTGGCCGACATCGCCCACGCCACGGGCCACGACATCCGCTACACCGCGCTGAGCGCCGAGACCTACGCCACCGAGCAGCGCGCCCACGGCGTGCCTGAGGAATGGGTGCAGCTGACCATCGGCCTGTATGCCGACGTCCGCTCCGGGTCCCTGAACACGCTTACCGGCGACGTGGAGAAGGTGTTGGGCCGCCCGCCGCGGGATTTCACCGACTACGCCCGCACCGCCGCCGCGCAGGGTGCTTGGACCGCCTGACCCGCTCCGGCCTCTCAACCCTCGTCGTCTACGTCGACCCGCCCGATGGCATCGATCAGCCGGACAGCCTCACCTACCTGTCGCGCACGCCGTTGCGCCGCTGGAATCCCGGGGACGACGACACGTGGCCCACCCAGGTTCTTCCGGCGGCCGATTTCTTCAGACCTGTCTCGACGGGGTAGTGGGCCGCTACCGGGAGCTCGGCGGGTGACACGGTGCAGCACCCCCGGCCGGGGTGAGGGCCGTTACTGGCCGGAATGACCCAGAACCTCCACGAGCACGAGCCGTACTCAGGACGAGCGTCACCTGCCGGCGCCGGCGGTGTGGCTGACGTCCTGCCGGCGGCTGAGGCTGGGCCCGCTGGTATGCGGGCCCAGCCCTCTCTTTCAGTCTTCGCCGCTGTAGGCGCGCAGCTCGCGGCGCGCCTGGTGACGGTTGCGGCGACGCTCTTCGCGCCGGAAGTAGTACCACTCCTGGCCACCACTGAGGCTGCCGCAATCGAACAGGTAGTAGTCGGTGGCGCCCCAGTAACAGCCGCTTCTTCCGCGGCGGTTCATGGACGCGCTGTCGGCGTTGATCTCCTCCGGCAGCGTGCACGGCCCGAACCGGTGATCATGCACGGGCCGGCAGTTCACCATCGGCGCTTCGGCCATCCCCACCCACCAGGGCCGGGTCTTGTCAGTCTTGCTCATACGGTCACCTTTCGGCTCCGCGACGCCCCGGGATGGGGCTGTCACAAGACCGGATGCACCGTGATCACCTCCGACTTCGCGCACGACGTACCGGGACCAAGAGCGACCTTGCCGGTGCTCGGAGAACCTGATTCCGACATTACCGCGAGCCGCGGGAGCTCGAGTGGCGAGCCAACGTTGTCAGCCCCTGGCGGCCACGGTCGGCGGTGCCTGGAGAACGATGGCGAACACGGATCCCCATCTCGCCACTCGATCTGAGGCATCCCAGCTCAAAGCTTCATTTCTGCCTTGACCCCATCGTCACACGACACCTGCTGCCGCTGGTGGAGAGGCTTTCCATGGTCATGGGTCACCGAGTCCGCTGCCATCGCCACGGGTGAGAAGGCCTGCCCCGTTTCGAGCGCCCGGTCGACCGGATGTTGTCCACCCCACCGCCGCCCCGCCCGCCGGGCAGGCCCGGACGCCACGGCCGCCGGACGAGGGCCGCGGACGGAGGCCCGCCCGGCCCATACCGCGCAGTGCCGCCCCCGGTGGAGTGGTTCTCCTGGTGATACCTGAGCACATCGAAGTGCTCTCTTGTGGGGCTCGCGGCAGCGATGCGATGGTACGGACAACAGACCTGGTATCAAAAGAGAACTGCCTTGGAGCTGCCATGATGCGAGCGATCGGCTTGTACGAGTTCGGAGGACCCGACGTGCTGCGGGTCGTCGACCTGCCGGAGCCGCATGCCGGGCCCGGCGAGGTCCGGGTGCGGGTGCGCGCGGCCGCGGTGAATCCGGCGGACACGCTGCTGCGCGCCGGCGTGCACGCGCGGGCGTTCGCCGGGGTGCCGGCCCCGTACGTGCCCGGGATGGACATCGCAGGCGAGATCGACGAGATCGGCCCGGGAACGAGGACCGAGCTGTCCCTCGGCGAGCCGGTGATGGCGATGGTGATGCCGATCGGCCCGGCCGCGGGCGGCTACGCCGAGTACGTGGTGCTGCCGGCCGGCTGGGTCGTCCGCGCGCCGGCGGGCGCCGATGACGCGGCGGCGGCGACGTTGCCGATGAACGGGCTCACCGCGCAGCTGACGCTCGACCAGCTGGCACTCGCACCGGGTTCGGTCCTCGCCGTGACCGGGGCCGCCGGAACCCTCGGCGGCTACCTCGTCCAGCTGGGCAGGCACGCCGGACTCACCGTGGTCGCCGATGCCGCGCCCGCCGACGAGGCCCTGGTCCGCCGCCTGGGCGCGGCCGACGTCGTCACCAGGGGGCCCGATGTCGCCGCCCGCCTCCGGGACCGGTATCCGGACGGCGTGGACGCGGTCGCCGACACGGCGCTGATCGGGCCGCGCCTTCTCGACGCCGTACGGGACGGCGGCACGTACGCGCGGTTCCGTAGCGCCGATGAACCCGGCGGCCACGAATTCGGCCACGGCGGCCACGCCACGGTGCGGACGACGTTCGTCCCCGACTACGCGGGGCGGACGGACAAGCTGCACCAGATCCGCCGGCTGGCCGAAGCCGGCGTGCTCACCCCTCGCGTCGCGACCACCCTGCCCGCCGCGGAGGCGGCCGACGCGCACCGGCGGCTCGAGGCCGGCGGGCTCCGCGGCCGCCTGGTGCTCACCTTCTGACCTCGCCCGAACCCTCACCGACCGACATCGAAATCTCTCACTGACAAAGGAGTGGTCGTGTCCGCACGTTTCGCAGAGAAAGTCATCCTGATCACCGGCGCCACCTCCGGCATGGGCCGTGCGACCGCCGAGCGGATCGCGGCAGAAGGAGGGAAGGTCGTCCTGGCCGCACGCGGCAAGCAAGCCGGTGACGCGCTGGCCGCACAGCTCCGTTCCGCCGGTGGCGAGGCCACCTTCGTACCCGCCGATGTGACGGTGGAGGCAGAGGCGGCGGAGCTGGTCCGGCAGGCGGTGGCCCGGTACGGCCGGCTCGACGGCGCGTTCAACAACGTGGGCGCGGCCACCGCGATCGGCGCGGTGACCGAGATCGACGGCGACGCCTGGCAGTCCGACCTGGCGCTCAACCTCAGCAGCGTCTTCTTCGGCCTGAAGCACCAGATCCCCGCGCTGCGGGCCGGCGGCGGTGGCGCGATCGTGAACAACGCCTCCGTCCTCGGCGTCATGGGGCAGGCCGGCATGGCCTCCTACAGCGCCGCCAAGCACGGCGTGCTCGGGCTCACCCGCTCGGCGGCGCTCGACGCGGCCGCGGCCGGAGTCCGGATCAACGCCCTCGTCACCGGCGGCGTCGACACCCCGCTGACCCGCGCCAACCTGGGCCCGACCCCGGAGGAATCCCTGCGCGCGGCCGCGGCGATGCACCCGCTCGGGCGAATCGCCCAGCCGGACGAGATCGCGGCGTTCGTCGCGTTCCTGCTGAGCGACGAAGCCAGGTTCATCACCGGGGCGGCGCTCGCGATCGACGGCGGGATGACCGCCGCCTGAACGATCGATCTCGTCCTCCGGCTGGAACGGGGGCGCGATCGCCGTCCACCGGCCTGCTCGCATGAGCGCTTCCCGGTCGACCGGTGCACGGGGAGCCGCCGTTCTGGTTTTCGGCAAGATTGCCCAGCCGCAAGCCATGAGCTCCACGCGTCCGGCGTGTATGTCGGCGAATGTGGTGGACGTCGCGCATGCTCGGCAATAGACGGACCTGTGACTGTCTGTAAGGGGATTGCCGGCTCGTCCGGAGCTGACGCAAAGGGAGCGCATGATGGCCGAGCAGGGACGCGTGCGATGGAAGCGCTTCGGCCTGATCCTCGTTCCTGTCGCGGCGATGACGTCGCTGCTGATCGGCGCCACGGCCCAAGGGGTCATCGCCGCCACGTTCGTGATCTCCGGCAACGGCTTCAAACTCTTCGCCGGTGAGCTGCGCGGTCAGGGCTTCTCCTTGGCCACCGACGTGGACCGGACCAGGAAGGGCCGGCTGGTCCCCGTCATCGTGGCCGGCGTCCGGCGGGCCGCGGTCACCGAGCTGTGCTCGAGCGCGCTGGTGAAGACCCCCGCGGGCACGGTGACGCTCCGGCTGACCGGCGGCCAGGGCGGCAACGAGGTGAACATCGACAACCTGGTGATCGATGTGACGGCGGGACAGAATGCGGCCTCCATCCGTGACCTCGAGCTGGGCCGGGATGCCGGCACCCTGGACGAGGTTCCCGCCGGCAGGGGGCCGGCCGGCACTTTCGGCGGCCAGGCCAGAGTGGTCACCCTGCACAACGTCAGGCTGGACGCCAGGGCCGTCACGGCCGCCACGTTCAGCCTGCCCGACCTCGGCCTCAGGCTGTCGCGCGGCGTGCACGAGTGCTACTGAGGCGGAGCCGGCCCCGCCCTGGCCGACGGCGGGCGGGCACGGCGCGAGACGAAGGCGGAAGATCATGAAGTCGTGGCGGCGTTCCCGGCCGTTCTGGGGCGGGCTGTTCATCGTGGTGGCGGGGCTGGAGCTGCTGTCCATCCCGCTCGCGCTCGACGCGCTGCCGGTGGCCGTCATGTCCGGCGCGGTGGGGGCCGGCTATCTCATCGCCCTCGTCCTGATCATCGCGGGGGTGCTCGTCTGGCTGCAGCCCGGCCAGCGGGTGTTCCTCGGCCTGATCGCGGTGCTGCTGTCGATGGCGTCGTTCGTCTACTCCAACCTGGGCGGATTCCTGCTCGGCATGCTCCTGGGCCTGCTGGGCGGCATGCTGGTGATGGCCTGGACGCCTGTCAGCCGGCCCGCCGGCCGCCTCGGCACCGTCACCGTCCGGAGCATCCTGGCCGCGGCCCGGACCTGCACCGCACGCATGAGCGTGCCGCGCTGGACGACGGCCGTCGCCGTGGGGCGGCGCTGCCGGCGGCTGGTGCCCATGAGGCGAGCCCGCATCGAGACCGATCCTGTGCCGGCGGACACGAGCTCCATCGCGAAGCTGCGTGAGCCCCCGAGGTGCCCCGCTGGATCGCCGCCATGGACACCATGACCAATCCGAAGATCATCGCTGTGGCGGCCCTGCTCATCGTGGCCAACCCGGTCAACCTCGCCTCGCTGGCCGGTGGCGCCATCGCCGCCGCCCACGAGCCCCTGCCCGCCGGGCGGCAGCTCGTCCTCGCCGCCGTGTTCGTCGTCATCGGCAGCATCGGCGTGCTCGCCCCCTACGCCACCGCGCTCACCGCGGGCGGCGAACAGCGGCTCCAGCGCATGCGCGGCTGGCTGATCCAGCACAACGGCGCCCTCACCCTGCTGCTCATCCTGGCGTTCGCCCTGCTGTTCCTCGCCAAGGGCCTGCGCGGCCTGCTCGCCTGGGGTTCACGGCGTCACGATCGCGAACGCGGGATCCGGGTCGTCCAGGACGGCGGTCAGGCGGCGCAGGACGTCCATGTCGCCCTCGTGCTCGATGCCGTCGGCCTGCCGGCCGGTGAGCAGGCCGAGCAGCTGCTGCTTGGTGAGCGTGAGCGTCAGGTCCGCCGGCTGCCGCGGCGGGTCGGCCTGGTGGATGAGCGCGCCGTTGGACAGCGTGATGCGGTGGCGCTGGTTCAGATCCGTCAGCCGCCAGTCGATGACCAAACTCTCGTTCCACGCCTTGGGGCCGTCGACGCGGATGGCCAGGGAGTCGAAGACCTGCTCGACGGTCAGGGCCGCGATCATTTCCGGCGAGGTGCTGTTGAGGTTGGCAGGGACGACGTCGCCGGTCAGCTCCAGAGCGCCGACCAGGTAGAAGTTGCGCCAGGTGCCGTTCTCCGCGCCCTGGCCGAGCCGGGTGTAGACCTCGGCGAGCATCGAGCGTGCCTGGCTGTCGTGCTCGTCGGCGAAGACGGCGTGGTTGAGCAGCGAGGCGGCGAAACGCAGGTCGCCGTCGTCGAGGTAGCGGCGGGCGTAGGCGAGGACGCCGTCGCGCCCGCCCATGCACTCGACGTAGCGGCGCGCCTGCTCCACCGGCGGGTGCTCCCACAGGTGGGCCGGGTTGCCGTCGAACCAGCCCAGATAGCGCTGGTAGATGGCCTTGACGTTGTGGCTGACCGAGCCGTAGTAGCCGTGCGTGTGCCAGGCCTGCTCCAGCGCCGGCGGCATCCGCATCGCCTCGGCGATCTCGGTGCCGGTCATGCCCTTGTTCATCATCCGCAGCGTCTGGTCGTGCAGGTAGGCGTACAGGTCGCGCTGCTGCGACAGGAAGGTGACGATGTTCTCCTGGCCCCAGGTGGGCCAGTGGTGTGAGGCGAAGACGACGTCGGCCTGGCCGGCGAACAGGGCGATCGCCTCGGTCAGGTAGCGCGACCAGACACGCGCGTCGCGGACCAGCGCGCCGCGCAGCGTGAGGATGTTGTGCTGGTTGTGCGTGGCGTTCTCGGCCATGCACAGCGCCCGGCGGCCGGGGATGAGGAAGTTCATCTCCGCCGGCGCCTCGGTGCCGGGGGTGAGCTGGAAGACGATCCGCACGCCGTCGAGCGTCTCCTCCTGCCCGGTGCGCGTGATGTCCTTGGACGGCGGGATGAGGGAGATCGTCCCGGTCGAGGTGGTCATGCCCAGCCCGCAGCCGATCTGCCCTTCCGGCGAGCGGGGCAGGGCCGGGCCGTACATGTAGGTGGCGCGGCGGTTCATCGCGGTGCCGGCGTAGACGTTCTCCGACACCGCGTGTTCCATGAACCCGGCGGGGGCCAGGATCGGCACGGTGCCGTCGGTGACGCCGCGTACCCCGCCGAAGTGGTCGGCGTGGGAATGGGTGTAGATGACCGCGGTGACCGGGCGGTTCCCTCGCTGGTCGCGGTAGAGCTTCAGCCCGGCCGCCGCGCACTCGACGGACAGCAGCGGGTCGACCACGATGACGCCGCTGTCGCCCTCGATCAGGGTCATGTTGGACAGGTCCAGGCCGCGCACCTGGTAGATGCCGTCCGTCACCTCGTATAGGCCCTGCTTGACGCACAACTGCCCCTGCCGCCACAGGCTGGGATGCGCGGTGTCCGGGCACTCCTGCGCCAGGAAGCCGTAGGAGTCGGTGTCCCACACGACACGGCCGTCGGCCCTGACGGTCGCGGGGCTCAGCGCGGCCACGAATCCGCGGTCGGCGGCGTCGAAATCGGACCGGTCGCCGAAGGGAAGGTCTGCCATGACTCCGGCCTTCCCTCCGGCACCCCGATCCGCCACCACCAGCCGGGACCCGCACCCGCCCGTGACCATCTCTTTGACGAGCTTCGCCGTGCTCTCCGCATGGAACGCGCCATGCTCCGCGGCCGGCCCAGGACGGCCGAAGCCTGCCCGCGGGGTCGGCACTGGGGACCAGCCACGGCCCGGGCGCTGTCGTCACCCCCCGCACCGTTGCTCAAGCCGGCCCGGGCTGGCCCTCATGACGGGCTTCCCTACCGGCCGATCTGGCGGATGTGGCGCAGGACCAGCGCCGGCTCGGCCAGGTGCAGGTAATGGTCGTCCGTGGGCGCGACGGCATGGCGTCCCCGGGTCGACAGGGCCGCGATCTGCCGGTGGTGGGCGATGGCCGGCTGGTCACCACGGGCGCTGATGACGGCCAGGGGCAGCGAGCCCCACGAACCGGCCGTCCGGGGCAACGCGCGGACGAGGCGCGTGCTGGTGTCGTAGGCGCGCATCTCGGCCGCGGCGGCCGCCCAGGTGGACGGCCCGAACACCACGGGGACATGGCCGCGGGTGAGCCGGGATTCGCGCGGGTCGACCATCCATGCGCCGGTGCGCAGCAGACCCACGGCGGCCGCCGCGGACCACACCCTGGCCTGGATGCCGGCCAGGGTGGCGAGATCGTCCGTGCTGTGCTCGTCGGCGACGTCGAGCAACACCATGCCGGCGACGCGGCCGGGCCACCGCGCGTGGAACAGGCGTGCGACGTGTCCACCCCATGAGTGCCCGACCAGCACGAACGGTCCCGGCTCGCTCGCGCGGGCAAGCAGCGCGGCGAGGTCGTCCGTCTGAGCGGTGAGGCCGGGGTCACCGGGGCCGGGGCTGCTCCAGGCGTAGCCGGCGCGGTCGTAGGCGCACGAGCGCCGGCCGGTGGCGGCGAGCGCGTCCTGGAGATCCGCCCAGGTCGTGGAGGAGTCGCCCCATCCGGACGCGAACACCACCGTAGGGCCGCCGGCGCCGAGGCAGCGCAGGTGGAGCTGGTGCGTGCCCAGGTCGACCAGGCGGCCAGGTACGGGGTGGCGCTGGAGGTCGCCGGGCGACAGAGACTGCTCGACGGCCGCGCCGGTCAGACAGGCCGCCACGACGAGGCCGAGGGCACCCGCCCCGGTGCGCCGCAGCCGTCCGGCGCGCCTCCTCGTGCGGACCGGGACCGGCTCGCGTGCGGCCACGCGGCGGAACGAGCCGCTCACCGCCAGGGTGGCGATGACCGTGAGCATGACCAGCCAGCCCGGCCACCCGCTGATCCCGACGGTCCAGGGGTTGCCGAGCGCCTGGGGGTCGTCGGCGGCGAACAGGACGTTGACGAAGCCGGTGATCAGCGTGTTGTTCGCGGCGTGGGCGACCACGCCGGGCCAGATGAGTCCCGAGGCCAGGCGCAGCCAGCCGAGCAGCACGCCGAAGAGCACCGCGGTGACCAGGAAGGGAACCAGGCGGGAGGTGGTGCTCGTGCCGACATGTCCGGGCAGGTGCCACAGTCCCCAGATCAGGCCGCTGAGCAGCAGCGCAGGCCAGAGCCCGAGTGGCCGCAGCCGAGGCAGCAGAAAGCCCCGCCAGGCCCACTCCTCGCAGAAGGCCAGCGGCAGCAGCAGGGCGAACAGCCCGAGATTGGCGGCCAGGGCGGACAGGATCGTGCCGGCCGGCACGCCCTGCTCCCCGGCGGTGTCCGGCGCGTAGACGGCACGCAGCCCGGAGAATCCGGCCAGGTCGACCGGGTACACCCCGGCCAGCGCACCGATCGCCACGGCCAGGAACGCGAGCAGGAGCGGGACGCCCAGCCCGATCGCGCAGAAGCGGACGAGCCGGCCCGCCGGGCGCAGCGGCGCCAGGGCGGTGTCGCGGGGGAGGCTGCCGGGCCGGCGGATCCAGCGGACGACCACGAACGTGGCCACGCCGGCGCCGAGCATGCCGCCGGCCGCGATGACATCGACCCCGGTGACCAGCCGTACCAGCCACAGCAGCCAGGGGAGGGTGAAGGCCAGGACCAGGAAGACGATCAGCTCCCGGGGCCGGAACGCGGACGGGGCGAAGCGGGCGCCGGCTTTCGTGGGCGACATCGGTGGCGAGTGCATCGTCACAGTCCCTTCGCAAGGCGGGGGAGCAGGCAGCTCGGGCGCTGTCCTACCTCTGCCATCTGTTATACAACATCTATATCAGATAGACTGCGGATGTGCTTCTGACGATCGACCTCGACAGCGAGGCGCCGATTTACCAGCAGATCCGCGATCGCGTGGTGGAGGCCATCGCCGACGGGGAGCTGACGGAGGGATCGGCGTTGCCCTCCACCAGGCAGCTGGCCGCCGACCTGGCGATCAACTTCCACACCGTCAACAAGGCCTACGACCTGTTGCGGCAGGAGGGGGTCATCCGGATCAGCCGCAAGAGCGGCGCCGTGGTCCGCCGCGACCCCGGCTCAGGGCCGCCGCAGCCCGAGTACACCGACGACTGGCAGGCGCGGCTGCGCACGCTCCTCGCCGAGGCCGTGGTGCACGGCGTGCCCTCCGAGGAGGTGCTCCAGCGCTGCGACGGCGTCCTCGCCTCCTTCCACGCCCAGCGGACCATGAAGGGAGCACCCGCATGACCATGCTCGTCCTCGCCTGCCTCGCTCAGGTGGCACTGCTCACCGTTGCCGCCTGGACGCTCCCGGTGCTGGCCCGCCCCACGCTGCCCTTCGGCGTACGGGTGCCGGCCGCCCGGGTGGCCGACCCGGCCGTGACCGCGCAACGCCGCCGCTACTCCCGTGCGGTGGTGATACTCGGCATGCTGACCGCCCTCGTGTCGGCCCCCGCCGTCGCGATGCGCGGCAGCCTGGACTCGCTGACGGTCACCGCCGTGCTCCTGGGTGCCGCCTTCGTCGCGCTCTACGCGGCGGCGCACCGGGTCATCCGCGCCGCGAAACGGCGCGGCGACTGGTACGCCGGCACGCGCCAGGCCGTCACCGCCGACACCACCTGGCACACCCATCCGGTACGCCCGCCGTGGCCGCTGCTGACTCCCTCGCTCGTCCTCCTGGCCGGCACCGCCGCCATCGGGCTCCAGCGATACCACAGCCTGCCCGACACCCTGCCCGCCCTGCGCGGCCTCGGCGTGGACAGCGCTCACCGCGTCGCCACCACCCCCACGACCGCCTTCGCCCCGGTCCTGGCCCAGCTGGGGATCACCCTGCTCGTCCCCGTGCTGCTGGCGGCCATCATCCGCGCCCGACCGGAGACGGACGCCGAGCGACCGGCGGGCTCGGCCCGGCGCTACCGCGTCTACCTGCGGGGAATCGCGACGCTCCTGCTGGCAGGCGCTGCCTGTGCCAACCTCACCCTGCTCCTGCTGGCCCTGCAGCAGTGGCACGTCACCCCGCCCTCGCCGCTGACCACGGCGGCGACCTGGGCGCCCATGGCCGCCGCCGCGACCGCCTTCCTGATCTTCGGCGTCCGAGTCGGGGAGGCAGGCCATCGGCTCCAGCCGCTGCCGGGGGAAGCCGGCTCCGGCTACGTGCAACGCGACGACGACCGGTACTGGCACCTGGCCGGAACCGTCTACGTCAACCGCCACGACCCCGCGATCCTCGTGCACCAACGTGCCGGCAGCCGGTGGACGCTCAATCTCGGCAACCCCGTGGCCTGGATCGCGCTGGCCGTGGTGGCGGCACTCGCGCTGCTGTCACTCCTCGGCGTCATCGACCTGCCGTCCACCGGTTGAGGCGGCGGGAAACCGCAGGGACACCCTGGCCGCAGCAGTACGGCCAACCCCGCGGCCCCCGAGGCAGGCGGCCGTCCGGTGCTGCTCAGCGAGGCACGCGCGGCCGGGGGAGCGCCGGATCGGCCACGTCCACGGTGAGACGGACGATGTTCGGCCGGTGCCGCGAGCCGAGCATGCCCAGGCTGGTCACGAGGAGCCCGTCCGCGACGACGGCGATCGCGGTGGGACCGTCGAGCCCGTCGGCCTCGGTCGCCAGGACGGTCATGGCGCCGCCCGGTGCGATGCGCACCACGGTGTCGCGCGGGTGGACGGCGAGGTAGAGCGCGCCCGAGGTGTCGAAGGCGAGGTCGTCGGCGGGGATGCCGGTGTGCACCTGCTTCACCTCGCCGGGCCGTCCCTCGTCCAGGGCGATGCGCAGGACGGTGCCCTGGGCGGTGTTGGTCGCCCACAGGGCGCCGTCCCAGACCTTGAGCCCGTTCACGCCCGTGGACGACACCGGGTCGTCCGGCGACAGCGGCGCCAGGAGGGGCTCGCCGCCCAGCCAGAGGCGTAGCGTGTCGTCACCGGGAGCGCAGCGCAGGATCTCGCCGTTGACGGAGTCCGCCGCGAACAACGTGCCGTCGCCGGCGAAGGTGATGCCGTTGAGCCCGGCGCCGGCCTGCGCGGCGGCGAAGCGGACCCAGCGGCGGGGCGCCTCGCGCCGCCAGATCCCCGCCACTCCCTCGGCCGTGCCGCGCACCGCGGCGTACAGCCGGTCCTCGGCGTCGGCGGCGAGCCCGACCACGATCGCGCCGGCCGGCTCCGGGACGACCCGCTCCTGCTCCCCGCTCGACAGCCAGACGGTGCCCGCCAGCAGCAGCGTCGCGCAGACCGTGCCGTCGGCGAGTACCACGATGTTCTCCGCCAGCTCGCCGGCGCCGTGCTCGAACGTTGTGAGGATCATGAGCCCACCCTGCAACGATCCGGGGCGCGATGGGGCGGCGTTCGCCTTCGGCGATCCGCGACGGCCCGCTACTCCGCCTTGGCGGCCTCCAGGACGGGCACCGCCGCGGCCCGGCGCGCGGGCAGCGCCGACGTCACCAGCGTCGCCACCGCCGCACCCGTCAGGACCAGCGGGAACAGCCACCACGGCGGGTCCGGCCGCAGGAACGAACTGCCGCTCATCACATGCAGCAACCCCAGCGTGCCCATCGCGATCGCCAGGCCGAGCAGCGTGCCGAGGACGACCACGGTGGCCGCCTCCCAGCGGATGATCGCGCGGATCTGCCGCGTGGTGGCGCCCACAGCGCCCAGCAGCCCGAACTCGCGGGTGCGTTCCGCCACGCTCATCGACACCGTGGTCGCCATCCCGAACAGCGCCAGCAGCAGCGCCATGCCGACGAAGACGTACGTGGAGCGCAGGGCCCGGGTCTGCGACTGCGAGGCCGCGTCCACATACGCGTCGCGGCCGAGGACCCGCACCCCCGGCACCCCGGCCACGGCGCGGGTCAGCGCCTCCGTCGAGCCGCCTCGCACGAGCACCGCCCGGGTGGGGGCGTTGGCGTCGAGCCGGTCCATCGTCTCCGCCGCCACCAGCGCCTGGTCGGCGAACAGGTGGGACGGGTCGTGGTAGGTGCCCGCCACGGTGAGCGTGGTGCGTCCGTGCACGCCGCGCACGACGATCTCCTGGCCGCGCCGCAGCCCCTGCCCCTTCATGACGGCCGACGACAGCGCGATCTCGCCCGTGCCGAGCGCGGGTGGCCGGCCGCCCAGCCTCAGGACGTCACGCAGCCCGCTCTGCTCGGCACCGCTGACCAGGAATCGGAACGGCTCGGGCCGCTCCTGCGGCGAGCCGTCCGGCACCGGCGGCACCAGCGTGACCTCGGTCTGGGTCAGGACGGCCGCCCGGGACACCCCCGGAGCCCCGGCCAGCTTCGCCGCGACGTCCCGGGCGATGGGCGCGGGCGCGCCCTCGGCGGTCCTGGCGGTGGAGGTGATCGCGTGTTCGGCCGCCATCACCTGCCGTCCCGCCTCGCGGAACCGGTCGTGCACCGAGATCGTGACCAGCGCCACCGAGGCGACCAGCGCGACGCCGAGCATCAGCGACGAGGCGGCCGAGGAGACCCGTCGCGGGCTGCGGGTGACGGTGGCGTGCGCCAGCCGTCCGGTCTCCCCGCCGACCAGCCTGCCGACGCGCCCCACCAGCCCGCCCAGCGGCTTGACGAAGAACGGGGTGAGCACGGCCAGCCCGGTCACGGCCATCAGCGACCCGAACAGGACCATCAGGGCGATGACGAACGTACGGTCAGGACCGGGCGGCTCGGCGGCGCGGATCGCCGCCGCCACCGCGTACCAGGCCACGGCCCCGGCCAGGATCGCGCCCCCGAACAGCAGCCGGGGCAGGCGCCGCTCCCGGGGTTCGGCGACCGTGCTGCGCAACGCCTGGACGGGCGAGACGCCCGCGGCGCGGTACGCCGCCTGCCAGGCGGCGCCCTGGGTGACCAGGATGCCGGCCACGGCCGGAAGGGTCAGCGCGATCCAGCCGGTCTGGGGGTCGGAGCCGGAGACGTCGAAGCCGTCCCGCGCGAACAGCCGGATGATCAGCTCGGAGACCGGGAAGCCCGCGGCCACGCCACCCACCGCGGCGATCGCGCCCAGCACCAGCGCCTCCAGCCGGATCAGCCGGCCGATCTGCCGCGGGGTGGCGCCGATCGCGCCGAGCAGCGCGAGCCTGCGGGTGCGCTGCCTGACCAGGGTGCCGAAGGTGTTGGCCACCACGAACAGCCCGACGAAGATCGCCACGGAGGCGAGCATGCCGACGATGCCGGCGATCGTGGTGCCCTCACCCGAGGCGGTGGCGAGCTGCACCCGCCGTACGGACTCGGCGGTGCGCACCGTGACGCCGCCCGGCTCCTGGGCCAGCTCGCGGGCCAGCTCGCCGCGCAGCCGCTCGGCGGGCACGCCGGGGGCGGCCTTCAGCCAGACGCTCTGCCAGGTGCCGGCGGGCAGCATCGCGGCGCGCTGCACGGTCTCGGGCGAAGCCAGCACCAGGTCGCCCGCGGCCACCGCGCCCCGGCCCTGGACGTTGACGATGCCGGAGATCCGCACCTGCTGCGTCCGGTGGGGGAGCGTCAGCGTCATGGTGCCGCCGACGCTCAGCTCCCCGGCGCGCGCCAGGTGCCGGACGACCGCCACCTCGCCGTCACCGGACGGGGCACGGCCGGCCTCCAGCTGGTAGGGGTTCAGCTGCGGATCGGGCACCCAGGGGCGCAGCAGCGTGCGGCCCTCGGCCGCCGCCATGATCGCCTGCCCGTCCGGGCGGGAGGCCGTCACCGCCACGGCGGCGTCCCCGGCGGCCGCCGCCACCCCGGGACGGGAGGCGAGCCGGTCGAGCCGGATCCGGCCGTCGGGCGGCGCGTACACGTTGTCCGGATCCACCGTCCCGCCCTGCACCAGCACGTCCGCGCGGAAGTACTCGCTGGCGTCGCCGCCGGCCACCGCCTCCTGCGCGCGCAGGGCGAACTGCAGCGAGCCCGCGATGAGCGCGATCGATCCCAGTGCCGCCAGCAGCGTGGCAGCCAGCCGCACCCAGCCCTCGGCGAAGGACCGGCGCGCGATGAGCCACAAGGGGTTTCCCATCATGTCACCCTTCGAGCTTGCGCATGCGGGCGTGCACGGCGTCGATGGCGGGCTCGGTCAGCTCGTCCACGATCGCCCCGTCGGACAGGAACAGCACCCGGTCGGCGGTCGCGGCGGCGACGGGGTCGTGCGTCACCATGACCACCGTCTGCCGGTGGTCGTCGACGGCCGTACGCAGGAAGCCCAGCACCTCGGCGCCGGCCCGGGAGTCCAGGTTCCCGGTCGGCTCGTCGGCGAAGAGCACCTCCGGCCTGGTCAGCAGCGCGCGCGCCACGGCCACCCGCTGCTGCTGGCCGCCGGACAGCTCCGAGGGCCGGTGCTCCAGCCGCTGGCGCAGCCCCAGCGCGTCCACGACTGTGTCGAACCAGCCCGGCTCGACCTGGCGGCCCGCCAGCCGCGCGGTGAGCCGGATGTTCTCCTCGGCCGTCAGGATCGGCAGCAGGTTGAACGACTGGAAGACGAACCCCATCCGGTCGCGGCGCAGCTCGGCGAGGCCGGTGCGGGACAGGCCGGTGAGGTCCACGTCGCCGATGACGATGGTGCCGGACGTCACGGTGTCCAGGCCGGCCAGGCAGTGCAGGAACGTCGACTTCCCCGACCCCGACGGCCCCATGATCGCGGTGAACTGGCCACGGGCGAACGTCGCCGAGACCCCGCGCAACGCGCTCACCGCGCTGTCGCCGGTGCCATAGGTCTTCACCACCCGCGTCGCGATCATGACCTGATCGGGCACGCGCTCGCCGGCCGGGGTCGCGATCATCGGGATCCTCCGGTGCGGGCGCGCGCCGGGAACGCGCGGTGGTGGGTCGGCTCGGGCATGGGGGTTTCCTCCTCGACGCGCACGGATCCTTGCTGAGATAATCTCACCTGAGACTATATTGGGTGGCACTAGGATGTGCGCATGCTCCACGACTTGCTCGAACGCCTGCTGTCCGGGAGCGGCGGCCCGGCCGCCGATGACGTGGGGCTCGGCATGCTGCTGGCGGAAGCCCACCACCAGAGCAGGGAACGGCTGGACCAGGCGCTGCGCCCGCTGGGCATCAACATCCGCAGCTTCGGCGTGCTGCTCGCGCTGCCGATGTACGGCCCCGTCAGCCAGCGGGACCTGACCGGGCACATGGGCATCGACAAGTCCACCATGGTCCGGACCATCGACGAGTTGGAGGAAGGCGGGCTCGTCTCCCGCCGGCGGGCGCCGCAGGACCGGCGCGCGTACTCCATCGTGCTGACCCGCCGCGGCGAGCAGGTCCTCGCGGAGGCGCGGCAGATCGCCGAGCAGGTGGGTGACCAGCTCTTCGGCTGGCTCACCGGGCCCGAGCGGCGGCACCTCGTCGAGCTGCTGCGCCGCCTGGCCGGGCACGCCGCTCCCGGAGCGGCACGATCGGCCGGCTGAGCCCGCTTCCACGAGCCGGTCGGCGTTGACGAACTGCTCGGCGCCCTGAGGGACGGCGATCATCGAAACGCCGGACGGCAGCCCTTTGCATGGCCCGGGGGATTGGCGGACAACGTCTGCGGGGAGCAGGTGCGTCCGTCTCTCGCGAACTGCTCCTGTCGGCGGTGGAATGTCCCATGAATGTCCTGCTGGTTACCTGGAGCCGAGCCTTCCTGGACATTAGCGTGAATGACACGCGGGTGACGAAATTACCGGCACCTCCAGACATGCGTCTGTCTTCAATCGCGTGAAAACGAATGGGCGGTCGTATGA
Source organism: Nonomuraea sp. NPDC050202 (assembly GCF_040656115.1). Lineage (NCBI taxonomy): Bacteria > Bacillati > Actinomycetota > Actinomycetes > Streptosporangiales > Streptosporangiaceae > Nonomuraea > Nonomuraea sp. NPDC050202. Next base: position 181,011 of record NZ_JBFALF010000015.1, read on the forward strand.
CGAAGAAAAGGAAGCGGGAGAAATGAAGAAAAACGTCACCAGAAGTATTGCCATTACCGCGGTCGGCGGCCTCGCGGCTCTGCTGCTCTCCGTCAGCCCCGCACAGGCCAAGGAGGCGGCAGGTCACTGGTACGGCCCCTACTCCACCAAGGGAATCTGCGAATACTGGCGAAACGGTGTGCAGGCCGGTGGGACACAGACCCATCCCTGCTTCGATGACCAGGGCTGGTACTTCTGGGCAGCCTCCTGAGCGGTCGGTACTCCTGACCGCACGCCCATCGCCAGGCAGGCCCTCACGAGCCGCTGGTAGATGTGCGACGGACAGATCGCGGCGACGTCCTCCCCGGTGGCGGAGGAGAGGAAGGTGGCGTAGGCGCCGCTGACATGAGGTGCGAGTCCGGCCCAGATCGCTTCCAGGGCCGGACTGCCCGCGACCAGCATCGCGCCGCCGGTAGATCCCCCCAGCCGTAGGGGCCGAATCGGGCCCAGGCGACGAAGGCGGTGAGCAGGAACAACACGATCGTGATCGCGAGACCCTCGGTCTCCTTGCGGCGGACGTGCAGGGCCGCCGCCAGCGCCACGAGGAAGATCTTCATCGAAGGTTGTCTCTCGTGGTCGCGTGGCGGTCAGGGCTCGAGATCGGTCATGCCCTTGCCGCTCTCGACGTCGAGCGGTACCGAGACCTGGTCGTGCGTGATCCACCAGTTGCCGCCGATCTTCCGGAAGCCGAAGGTGACCCTCACCCACATGCCGCTCGTCACCGGCCCGCCCTCCGGCGTGCCGGTGAGCCGGCCGAACGCGTGCCCGAAGGCCACCCCATCGCCCACGGTGAGCGTCAGGCCGCGGATCTCGTAGTTCACGCTCTGGAAGAGCGTGAACACCTTCGCCCAGTTCTTGAGCTTCGCCTCGATCCCCACGTGCTGGAGCGGCGGCTCGATGTCGAAGGACACGATGTCCGTGGCGTAGACCCGCTTCAGGCCCTCGAGATCCTTGGCGCGTAGCCCCTCGACGATCCTGCCGATCTGTCCGCGGATCTCGGCCTCGTCCATCTCATGCTGCGTCACCATCGCTACCCCGTCTCGGGTCGAAGTTCGTCGCTTACAACCAGGCGACGAACGAGGACCCGGAAGGGGGACAACCCGGCTCAGAGATTTTCGAGTCCGCCGGGTGAGGAATCGCCGCCGACATTCCGGCGCTTCGGTCCGCTCGCGGCAGATCCAGCATCCTGCCCGTCCGTAGAGGGTCGGTTCTCAGCCGCTCGAACTCCACCTCGGTGGGAGTGCGGAGTTCCGGCGTTCACCGATCGCGACCGGGAGAGCCGGCCGTCACGTCGTTGACCGGGTATCGGGCGCCCTGCCCGGTCAGGACCCGTACGGCCTCTTCCGCGGCGACGCGCCGCACTGTGGTGATGGCCTGCTCGGAGTAGTAGGCGGCGTGCGGAGTGATGATCACGTTGGGCAGCGTGAACAGGGGGTTTCCTGGCCGCCAGTCGCGCTGTTTCGCGGGCTCCTCCTCGAGGTCGTCCAGTGCCGCGCCGGCGATCCATCCCTCGGTGAGCGCCTGGTGGATCGCCGTATCCTCCACGATCGGGCCGCGAGCGGTGTTGATGAGGATGGCGGTCGGCTTCATCCTGCGCAGCGTCGTACGGTCGAAGGTGTGGTGTGTATCGGGCGTGAGCGGCGCCTGGATCACGAGGTAGTCGGCGCCCTCCACGAGCTGGTCGAAGGACACCGGCAACACGTGGCGCGATCGGAGCTCGGATTCGTCGAGGAACGGGTCGTGCGCCCAGACCTCGACGCCGAACGCTCTGGCGCGTTCGGAGATGAGCTGTGCGATGGCGCCGAAGCCCAGCAGCCCGAACACCCGGCCCCGCAGCCGCCAGATCGGCTCCCCGCTCTGCCACTGCCATTCGCCCTGCCGGGTCGCCCGGTCGTAGGCGCAGATCTTGCGGGCGGCGGCGAGCCAGAGCGCGACGGCGTGGTCGGCGACCTCCTCGGCGCACCACTCGTTCGGCGCGTTGGTGACCTGGATGCCTCGCCGGGTCGCGGCGTCGACGTCGACGATGTCCACGCCCGTGCCGTAGCGGGCGATCACCCGGCATCGGGTGAACGCGTCGATGGCGCGGGAACCGACCCGGGCGTACTGGGTCAGGACGCCGTCGGCGTCCCTGCCCTTTTCGATCACCTCGTCCTCGCTCTTGCACTGTGCGGCGAGGAGTTCGAATCCGGCGCCCTCGACGATCTCGCGTTCGATGTCCACGTCGCCGAAGTCGGAGTCGGCGATCATGATCGTGCCGCTGGCGTCAATGCGAGTCACGGGGAATCCCCTTGGTGTGTACGAGATCCTGGTAGGACACGGCGAGTTCCAGGCAGCCTCCGCTGTCCAGTTGCCCGACCGTGGCGCGGTAGATCTCCTGCCACGGTGTCTGGTTGTCGAGCACCGGCGGCGTGTAGTCGGCCCACCGCGCGGCGATCTCCTCATCCGGCAGGAGGACGTCGACGCGCGCGTTGTCGATGTCGATCCGGATGCGGTCGCCGGTGCGCAGGATGGCGAGGTTGCCACCGGCCGCGGCCTCGGGGCTGGCGTTGAGTATGGACGGGGCGTCCGAGGTGCCGCTCTGGCGGCCGTCACCGAGCGTGGGCAGCGTGGCGACGCCTGCCTGGAGCAGCGCGGCGGGCACCTCCATGTTCACGACCTCGGCCGATCCCGGATAGCCGATCGGGCCGGTGTAGCGGATGACGAGGATGCAGCCCTCGTCGACGCCCAGTTCCGGATCTTCGATGCGGGCGTGGTAGTCCTCGGGCCCGTCGAAGACGATGGCGCGGTAGTCCGACACCGCGCGGAAGTCGTCGCTGAGGACCGAGGTCTTCATGACCGCGGAGTCGAACAGGTTGCCTGTCATGACGAGAAGCCCGCCGCGCGCGGCGAGAGGCTCGTCGAAGGGACGGATGACCGCAGGGTCGGCGGGCGGGGCGTCGGCCAGGTTCTCGGCCACGGTACGGCCGGAGACGGTCACCGCGTCGCCGTGCAGGCGCCCTGCCGTCAGCAAGGTCCGCATGAGGGCGGGGACGCCGCCGGCACGGTAGAAGTCCTCGCCGAGGAACTCGCCGGCGGGGGCGACGTTCGCCAGCACCGGGATGTCGGCTCCGACGCGCTGCCAGTCGTGGATGGTCAGCGGCACCCCGACGTGCCGCGCGATGGCGTTGACATGGATGGGCACGTTGGTGGAGGCGGCGATCGCCGAGGCGACCACGATCGCGTTCTCGAAGGCCCGCATGGTCATGATCCTGCGTGGGGTGAGGTCCTCGCGCACGAGGTCCACCGCCCGGCGGCCGGTCTCGTAGGCCATCTGCGCTCGCCGGCGGTAGGGGGCCGGGATCGCCGCGCACCCTGGCAGGGACATGCCCAGCGCCTCGGCGAGGCTGTTCATCGACAGCGCGGTGCCCATCGTGTTGCAGTGGCCGATGCTGGGCGCCGAAGCGCACACGCGCGCCATGAACTCGTCGTAGTCGATCTCCCCGGTGGCCAGCAGCCGCTTCGACTGCCAGATCACCAGTCCCGAACCCGACGCGGCCATCCGCCGGCCCTGGTGATAGCCGTTGACCATCGGCCCTCCGGACAGGACGATCGCCGGGATGTTCACCGTCGCCGCCGCGGCCAGGCACGCGGGCGTGGTCTTGTCACAGCCAGTCGTCAGGACGACGCCGTCGAGCGGATGTCCGTAGAGCACCTCGACCAGCCCGAGGTAGGCGAGGTTACGATCCAGCGCGGCGGTCGGGCGTTTACCGGTCTCCTGCAGCGGATGGACGGGGAACTCGAGCGGGATGCCGCCGTTGTCGCGGATCCCGTCCCTGACCCGGCCGGCGAGGTCGAGGTGGTGGCGGTTGCAGGGAACAAGATCGCTGCCCGTCTGGGCGATGCCGATGATCGGCCTGCCGGACCGGAGTTCGGCCGGGGTCAGCCCGAAGTTGAGAAAACGTTCGAGATACAGCGCCGTCATCTCAGGATTGCCCGCGTTGTCCCACCAGGCCTGGCTGCGCAGGCGGCCTCCGGCATGTTCCGTCGGCGGCATCAGCTCCTCCTCGCCGGGGCAGGCCCGTCCGATCCGGCCGGGTACTCGGCAAGCGGCACCAGGCCCCTGGACCACGCCGACATGACCGGCGTGAGCACCCGCCAGGCCTCTTCGGCTTCGTCGCCGCGGATGGACAGGGCGGCGTTCCCGTGCAGCACGTCCAGCAGCAGCCGGCCGTAGGCAGGCAGGCCGGCGGGCGCCGGCTGCGCGGTGAGGGTGAGCGGGGCGAGGGTGTGGGCGCCGGCGCCGATGCCGGTCAGCGCCAGGGTCATGCTCTCCGGCTCCAGCCCGAACCGCAGCACGTTGGGTACGGCCTCCTCACCGAGGCCGAAGGGCAGGTGCGGTACGGGCCGGAAGCGTACCGCGACCTCCTTGCGGTCGTGGCCGAGCGCCTTGCCGGTGCGGAGCCGGAAGGTCGTGCCGGACCAGCGCCAGCTTTCGAGCTCCAGCTCCACCTCGGCGAAGGTCTCGGTGCCGATCTTCCGATCGCGCAGGTCACGCTCGCCGAGGCTGAGCGGTGGTTCCATGGCCACCAGGCACAGCACCTGGAGCAGGTGGTTCTGCACCATGTCCTTGAGCGCGCCCGCGCCGTCGTAGTAACCCGCCCTGCCTTCCAGCGCGAGCGACTCGTCCCAGACGATCTCCACCTCGGCGATGTGCGCGCTGTTCCAGATGGGCTCCAGCACCCGGTTGGCCAGGCGGCTGCCGAGCACGTTCTGGACGGTCGTCATGGCCAGGAAGTGGTCGACACGGAACACCGCCTGCTCCGGCACGACCTCCGCCAGCAGCCGGTTCAGCGCCACGGCACTGTCCAGATCCTCACCGAACGGCTTCTCCAGCACGATTCGGCTGCCCGCCACCAGGCCCGCGTCCCGCAGCGCGGCGACCGTACCGGGGAAGACCGCTGGGGGGAGGGCGAGAGGTAGACGGCGACGGGCTCGTCGCCGGCGATGGCCGACGCGACGTCGGCGACGTCGGTGGCCTCTGCCCGCAGGTAGCGGGTGGGTTTCGTGATCGCCTGCCTGGCCTCGGCGGGCGAGGAGACGTCATGCCGGTCCAGTTGCTCGGCCGCCCAGCGCTGGAACTCCTCGCCGGTCCAGTCTGCCCGGTCGACACAGGTCAGCTCGAAGCGGTCGTCGAGATGCCCGGCGGCCCGCAGGGCGGCCAGCGCAGGCAGCAGGTAGCGCGCGTTGAGGTCGCCGGTGGCGCCGAAGATGACGAGCCGGTTGATCATGCTGTCACGCCCGCCGTTCCCATGAGGCCCGGCTGGTGGAAGGCGGATCCAGATCGAGCATGCGACTTCCTTTCGTCGTACGGCGTACCACGGAGGACAGCCCGCAGGCACAAGTCGCCCCCGAAGACCGCCGGCGTCGCCGAGACAGGCAGCAGCGTGCCGCGGTGACGGAACCACACCCTCCGCTGAGCGGCCACGATGCCCTGGTCATGGACGCGCCCTGACAGTCCATGACTGGCCTACCCCCGCCGTTTCGCCATGTAAACGCCGCACTACATCAAGTCACCGCACGGCCGTCATGCCCGCCTCCTCGCTCGGGCGAGGGCGACGCCCCCATCACGGCTGCCTGTGCGATCACGTGCCCGCCGCCCTGGAGGGCGGTGCCGGCCGTCGGTGCGCCACAAGCAAGTGCCTGAAGCCGCCGCCAACGTCGCGACCACCGCCACCGCCGCCAACGTCGCGACCACCGCCACCGCGGCCGGCCTGACGGCCGCCGCTACGCCCGCGCAGGCCGACATCGAAGACCTGGAAGGCCAAGGCATCGCCACCGGCCCCACCGGCTGCGTGTTCGGCAGCAACGGCGACATCGAGACGTGCAAGGGACTCATCGCTGGCTTCGTGCCCAGCGAAGGAGCAGAGGAAGCCCGCAACCACGCCGCAGCAGCCTGACCGCTGCCGAATGGACGCCGGTGCCCGCAGGCGCCAGATGTCCACAGCGGCAGCTCCTCCCGCGCCGGAGATCGCGCGTGCCGGGATCGCCGCCTCCCGTCCGGGACCTCCACGGCGACGTCCCTGGACGGTAGGGCTGACCTCACTGCGACAAGGGGGTGTACGGCAATGTGGCCGGGGCCGGCGACCGGGAGTCTGGGCCGTAGCTCAGGTCGTCCACAGGAGGTCCGATGTCCCCTGTTCTCCGTGCGCCACTCGGCCGGGTGATGCGGTGGCATCGGCCGCTGATGCTCATGGTCGCCTCGATGCTGCTCCTGCTGGTCGTCTCGGCCGCCGGGCTCGTGTTCGACGACCGGGTCCTGCTCGGCGCCCCCGTCTGGCTCAAGCCGTTCAAGTTCGCGGTGTCGATGGCCGTCTACGGCACCACCCTCGCCTGGATGTTGTCCCTGCCCCACCGGGGCAGGAGGTGGACCTCGGGACTGGCCACCGTCTTCGCCGTCACCGGGTTCGTCGACACCGCCATCGTCGCCATCCAGGCCGCCCGTGGCACCTTCAGCCATTTCAACAAGTCCACCGCCTCCGCCGAGAGGGTCATGCAGGTCATCTTCGGCAACGGCGTGCTGTGCATCATGCTGGCCAACCTCGCGCTCGCCATCATCCTGGCCGTCCAGCGGGTGCACGCCGACCGCGCGATGAGCCGGGCGATCCACACCGGCCTCGGCCTGGCCGTCCTCGGCATGGCCCTGGGCTTCCTCATCCCGGCGCGGGGAACGGCGCAGACCGCGCTGACCACCGGCGGCGAGACGGTCCTCCTGAGCAGCGGGCACAGCGTGGGTGTGCCCGACGGCGGGCCCGGCCTGCCGCTCACGCAGTGGAGCACCACCGGCGGCGACCTGCGGATCCCGCATTTCGTCGGGCTGCACGGCCTGCAGTTCATGCTGATCGCCGCCTTGCTGCTGGCCGCGCTGGCGGCGCGCCATCCCCTCCTGCGGGAGGATCGCCTCCGTGCTCGCCTGATCGGCGTGGCGGCCACCAGCCACACCGGCCTGATCGCCCTGCTCACCTGGCAGGCCTTACGCGCCCAGCCCCTCATCCGCCCGGACGCTCTGACCCTGGCCGCCGCGGCCCTCTTGGCGGCTCTCACCGCCCTGGCCGCCGTTGCCGTCCTGAAAGCCGGGCGGGTCTCCGACGGCAACCCGCCTGCGGCTCGACAGGCCCACCTCGACGGCGGCCGAGCGGGCTGACCCGCCGCATGGGGACCAGACCGGGTCACCCGGCGGTCCGGACGGGGACCGGGCCGGGGTCACCCGGCCGCAGCGTCGAAAGCTGCAGGCAGGTCAACGGACCCGTGGTCGTGGGGACACAACCTCCAGGTGCGGCGCGTAGCCGTACTTTGCGATCCAGCGGGGGAGACCGCGCAGATCTCTCAGGCCGAACGCGGTGTGGTGCGCGGTGTCGGCCTGGTGGACGAGGTCCTGGCCGTGCAGATGCACCTCGCTGGCGTCGGCCCCTTCGTCCTCGAAACGTGCCAGCACCGCCGCACCCGCCCGACACAGCGGGCTGCTCGGCTTCCAGCGCCGGGCCAGATGCCGGCGTGCGAGAGCGGAGCTCGGCTGATGGTCGGCGACGCTCGATCGCCAGTGCGCCCGCCTCCATCGCTTCCGGATGAGTCGCCGCCGGGCCTGGTTGATCCGGCGGCCGAGCCCTTCGAACTCGGGCAGCATGTGATCGCGCGGAGCTCTGCCAGCGTCCGGATCCGCCCTTGGGGGAACAGCCGTACCGCCAACAGCGGTACCAGCGAGTAGCAGCGGCTGCCGCCGCGGCGGCGTCGGGTGGGGCGAAGACGTAGGTGAGGAGTTGTTGCCAAGCCCTGGTCGCGGCCGCCGGAGGCTCCTGCGCCGCGGCTGGGCGATGACGTGCGTGCCGTGCCGGAAGCGCGGAGTCCACGCTTCCGGCGGGCTGGGTCAGGTGCAGCGCCAGGAATAGGGGTCGTTGTAGTTCAGGTAGTAGGCGCTCGAGGTGTTGCCGTACCGCTGGCGGCATGCCGTGTTGATGTTGATCCAGAGGTCGTAGATGCCGTTGTAGCACCTCCATCCGTTGACGTTGAAGGCCCGCAGCTTGATGACGGTGCCGGGAGCCTGCAGATCGCAGGCGTCGCGCTGGAGGTCAAGACCGCGTACGGCTGCGGACGCGGGTCCGGCCGCCGCCGTGACGCCCGTGACCACCGTCGTTGTCAGGGCCAGGGCGATGAGCAGTCGTCGCATGACTGCTCCCTTCTGTCGGATGAACCCAGGTGTATAGGGGCGGACGATTGACTGACATCGCGTCCGGGCCCGGACAATGAATTCCGGACAACCGCGAGGGAGCTCCGCGATGCCGCGTCCCGAACGTCCCGTCGACCCCGAGCAGGGGCCAGTAGCGCGGTTCGCGACAGAGCTGCGGGCCCTGCGGGAGAAGGCGGGCAGTCCCCCCTATCGCCGCCTGGCCGAGCAGGCGCACTTCTCCAAGGCAACCCTGGCCGACGCGGCCCGCGGTCACCGGCTGCCGACCCTTGAGGTCACGCTCGCCTACGTCGAGGCGTGCGGAGGTGACGCCGAGCAGTGGCGGGCCCGCTGGCACGAGGTCAGAAGCGAACTCCGCCTACCTCCTCTTCCCGAGCCGCAGCCGTTCGCCGAGCCGACTACAGAACCGCTTACCGAGCCGCACGCCGAGCCGACGGGTGAGCGGACGCGGGCGCGTCGAGTGCCGCTGCTGCCTGTGCTCGGAGCTCTCGCGCTGCTCACTGTGATCGCCGTCACCGTCACTGTCGCCGTACTCGCCGGCGATGACTCCGCGCCGCGCCCGTCGGAGCCGGTAGCGCGGTTCGCGGGAAGCAGCGTGCCGGTTGGCGACAACGCCGACCCCAAGGAGACGGGCTGCTCCTATGACGCGGCGGTCGCCACGATCGACAGCATCGAGGTCAACACCAGCGACCGACACTTCCTCGGGGTCGCCGAGCTTCGCTACTCCCCCCGCTGCCGGGCCGCCTGGGGCAGGTTCACGCCCAGCGACCGGTTGAGCTACCTACGGGGCAGCACAGTATCGATCGTGGCCCACCGTCCAGCCACCGGAACGAAGGGCGTGCCGTATACCACCTCGTTCGACGGCCAGGCGGTCTTCGGCAACATCCTGCTCGCCGAACGGGGCTGCCTTCAGATCACCGTCATCGTCAGGGGCCTGGCAGGCACCGGCTCGGCCAGCACCCTGTGCAAACCCTGACCTCATGTCTTCTACAGGAAATCCGTGGGTTTCCTCAGGCCGCCCCGAGGAGATACCGCTCGCCGCGGTGAAGTTACGTGGCGTCGCTGGTGAAGGTCGCAGAAGACCTTTCCCGGCTCCGGGCCGGGCCACGCGAGTTCGAGGTGCACGCCCCTGTCCGAGGGGGAACGCAGAGTGGATCAGTTCCGGCCGAGTCCGTCCAAGGCTCTGTTGGACACCTTCGCCGCCCGGCTTCGCTTGTGCCACACAGCGGTGATCGTACGGACACCCACCGCAAGCACGAGAAGGAGAAGTCCGATGCACGCTCAGCTCAAGGCGGCCCTGCTGACCGCGGCCACCGTCCTGACCCTCGGCCCGGCAGCCCTCGCGCTTCCCGCCGCGGCCGGCGCCGGCACGCCGGCCGTCGCGCAGGCAACCGGCATGCGGCCCACTGCACTCACGGACGATACGTGCGGCCACTACACCAAGAGCGGAACGGAGTACTACCGCAACTGTAAGGACACCAGCGAAAAGATCTGGGTCACCTACAGGAGGTCCTCCGACAACCAGCATTTCTGCGTCCCGGCGGGGAAGCAGGTGGAACTCGGCTACTACCTGAATGTCTACGGCGTCTATCACGACAGCTGGGGCTGCTGACGTTCAGGCCGCCCGGGCTGAGCCAGGCCTGACGCTTGGTCCAAGCCCGGGCGGCCGTGGGCGGCGGCATGCAGCACCACGGCGCCGTCCGGCTGCCGGGGTGACCGCCTCGAAGGCGTGCCCCTGATCGTGCCGACCCCCCTCAGAGAGGGGGCGCCGGACGAGGTCCGGGATCTCGGTCAGGCGCACGTCGTACAGATCGGTCCGGCCGTCGTCGTGGCCGACCGCCAGGAGCCCGGCGTGCGGCGAGATCGCCATCGCGGTGGCGTGCCCGCCCGTCTCGCCGGCGATCCGCGCGGCCGGCCGGAGCGTGCGAGCCACCCCGTACGTACGGCGCAGCGAGCCTTCCACTGCTCGGCCTGGTTCTCGCTGACCACGCCTCAACATCAGGACAACGGTGGCAGCTGATCTCCATACTGCGGCAGGCCCGGGCTTGCGAACCTGCCGAGCCCGCGGCCATGCTCGCACTCGCCGGCCGCAGGCGATCCCGGGGCGCGGTGCACTCCCGTGATCCAGGTGTCCCTGCCGGGGCAGGTCATGACGATAACGGCGGCGCCCGTGGTCCGGCGCGTGGGTCGAGGTCTCCCGATGGGTGCGCGCGCTGGCCGGGCTGGCGCTGCTGACGCTGGCGCTGCTGGCCGCGAGCCTGGTGGGCGCGGCGAGTACGGGCTCCGGTCTGCGCGCCGGCAGCCGTAGCGGGCGGCGAGGTCGCGCTGGCTCGCCCAGGTGTTGATCAGTCCTTGCAGGCGCTCGCGGGGGTCGGAGAGCTGGTCCAGGCGGCTGGTGAGCAGGTCCAGGTGCCACGCGTGCTCGGACAGAATTCTTTAAGTCAGTCGCCTGACTAACTCTACGGCTCACATCTGTGCTAGCTTCTTCTCAGGCAAGCAAGTCAGTCAACTAACTAACTCGGGAATCGAGGGATCTATCATGATCGTTGTCACGGGAGCCACAGGAAATGTCGGCCGCACGCTGGTCCGCATCCTCGTCGAACAGGGCCATGAGGTGACCGCCATCTCGCGCCGCATCTCCGATGGCGACGTACCGCCCGGCGTCCGCGCGATCGCCGCCGACCTCTCCCAGCCGTCCGCCGACCTGCCGTCCGCGGCGGATGCGGTCTTCCTGCTCGTCGGCGGAGACCTGATGATGGCCGGCGACCCAGTTCGGGTCGTCACCCCGTTCGCGGCCTACGGAAAGATCGTCCTGCTCTCCTCCCAGGGAGTGGCCACCCGCCCGGACTCCCTGTCCCACGGGCAGGCCTTCGCTGCCTTCGAACAGGCCGTCATGGATTCCGGCACCGACTGGACGATCCTGCGCCCGGGAGGCTTCGCCTCCAACGCCTACGCCTGGGCCTCCTCCATCAAGGCAGCCCGTACGATCGCCGCGCCCTTCGGCGACATCGGCCTCCCGGTCATCGACCCCGACGACATCGCCGCCGTAGCCGCCACCACCTTGACTCAGCCGGGCCACTCGAAGGCGATCTACGAACTGACCGGCCCCACGCCAACCACCCCGCGCCAGCGCGCGGCCGCCATCGGGGACGCCATCGGCGAGCCTGTCACCCTCATCGACCAGACCCGGGAAGAGGCCCGCGCCCAGATGCTCACGTTCATGCCCGCCCCGGTGGCCGACACCACCCTCGACATTCTCGGCACCCCTACCACCCGCGAACAGACCGTAAGCCCCGATGTCGAAAAGATCCTCGGCCGTGCTCCCGCCACCTTCGGCGACTGGGCCAGGCGCAACGCCGCGGCCTTCCGGTAATGCCAAAACCCTGTCGGAGCGCTCGTCACCAGGTGATCTGATCCCTCCAGAGCACGTCGACCACACGCCGCTCACAGGTCGGAACAGCCCGCCACCGTCCCATGACCCGCGCTTCAGATCACCTTGCCGCAACACTCGGCCGGAGCCGGCATCGACATGCCGGCAGGCCTGCCGGTTGACTACGCCGCGCGGACCCGCGCCGGCTGAGGCAGGGTGAAGCCTTTGGCGAACAGCCAGATGGGCAGGACCAGGACTTCGAACAACCCGCCCGGCGCCAGCAGGAGCAGGCCCGCTCCCGCGTTCATGTCCAGGACGCCGAGGAGGTCCAGCGGCACTCCCAGCAGCAGCAGGGCGTAGCCGATGAGTCCGAGGACCGCGATCGGCTGCGGGACGATGCGTGAAACGAACAGCAGGTAGGTGAAGACCAGGCCGCCGATGGCCGTGGGGATGTACACCCACAACATCGTGTTCGGGACGGCTTGCAACTGCGTCAGCAGGTAGAGGCCGCAGGTGGCGGAGACCGCGAACTCGATGACCCTCATGACGGGGTACCACAAGGCCAGCTTCTGGTTGAAGTCCTTCAGGATTCGGTACATGAGCAGGCCGATGGCCACCACGGCCAGGCCGGAGCAGATCATGAGCGCGACGCCGGCCGTCAGCGCCGTAGGGTCGGGGTTGCCGTCGGTGAACGCCTGGGTGAGGGTGGTGCCGATCATGGCCGAGACCATCTGGAAGATGAACAGGGCTCCAACCGTGACCGCGATTGTCCGGGGTGCCATGACGGGGCCGTCCTTTCTGGAGGAGGAGGTTGGACCTGCTGGCCCGCTCCTGGTGGCGTGGTCAGCCGGCGGCCGCCGCTGCCACCAGGACGAAGGCGGCGACGCCCCAGCGGAGCAGCGTCTCGGAGCCGGTGATGTCGCCGGCCGTCCTGGCCGCGTCCCCTGGCGTGATGAGAGCCTCGATGGCGGCGAAGTCGGCGAAGACGGCCAGGACGGTCATCAGCAGCAGGGCGATGCCCGCGATCAGACTGGCCGCACGCATGGACCAGCCGGCGTGGTTCACGACCGCCCCGTGGCGGCGGTGAGGGGGGAGGGCTTGAACCCTTTGACGACCAGCCAGAGGCCGAGCGACCCCTCCCACAGGAAGATCGGAACGGCTGACATGGCTGACAGCACGGAGACCTGGGGGTGGAGGCCGAACAGCACGGCGGCCGCGGACAGCAGGAGCAGGGGCGCTCCGATGAGGCCCAGCACGGGAATGACGCGCGGCACGAGCCGGGCCCGGTACAGCAGGGAGCCCAGCAACAGGGCGTTCACGGCCGGGATGAAGCCGGGCCCGAGAAGGAACGTCCCGTTGTGGATCGCGACGAGCGCGGTGCCGGTGGTGATGAGCGAATCGGTGTCGGCTCCGGCGGCCGCGGCCTGCCGCAGGGTCACGACGGCCAGGAGGCTGGTGATGCCGGCGACGATGATGGCGGCTTCCAGGACGCGCGCGGCGACGAAGCCGAGCGCGGGAAGGGAGGTGACAATGGTGATCAAGTAGAGCAGCCCCGCGACGAGCGCGGTCCTCCTCATCGCGTCCATCGGGCCTCGTGCCGGCGCCGGAATGTGCACGTTGGTCGCCATGCCGATGCCTTTCGTGGCCGGTCCATGCCGGACGGCTCTGGCAGGAATCGGGCGCCCCGGCTCCGGCAGCTCTCGCTCTACGAGTGGGACAGAAGCCTGCTCAGGTTCTTCTCATGAGCCGCTCCGGCCGCTGGCGGCAGCCGGAGCGGTGGTGTCTCGCGCGGGCCAGGATCAGACCGAGAGGCCGATCCTCGCGGTGTAGACCACCCGCCCGTTGTTGCCGCTGAAGGAAAGGTCACGGGCGCCCTGGACGGCCGGGCCGATGTCCTGGATCCCGAGGTCGAGATCGTTGCAGCCGCCGCGGTCGCCGTTGCGCTCCCGAAGGCGGACCAGGACCTCGGTGGTGAACGGCTCGTGGATGTTGAGCGTGACGTTCTCGTCGTTCCTGGACTTGTCCAGGCGGTGCGGGCCGGACACGTGCCGCTCGGCCCCGCCGTCGATTTTGAGGTAGACGTCGACCTCGTCGCCGTCCCCTCCGAAGCCGTCGCGGGTTTTGACGCAGTGCAGGTTGGTGATGTCGAGGTGTGCCACAGTGGGCCTCATTCCGGTGAAGGGAACAACCGTGCCCCCGCTCGATCAAGAGGCATCAGCACAGCCGATAACTGCGGCAGGCCCGATGGCGGGAGAGGGGGCCCAAGTGAACCGGTCCGGATTCGATGGAGGACCACAGCAGCACTCGCAGCGGAACTCGGCATCCCAGCACAGCAGGCCGTCATGATGAACTGGTTCACCTGGCGAACCAAGGTGCCTCCGCAGGCATGGCAACGCGACGGGCTCTCCGCCGTCAGCTCACTCATTCGGACACCGATGCTCCTGTCGCGTTTCGTGCATGCCAGCCCTGTACGCCCCGGCCAAGAAAACGTCGGACCGTCGCAGGCTGGACTCCCCGGAGCCCGCCGGACGAGTCGCCGGGCCGAGATCCTGCCGAGTTGAGCAGACTCCTGGTAGGAGCGGTAACCGCTTGCCGCCCGAGGGACGACGTGATCGCCCTGCTCGCGGGCATCGTCGAAGCCCTGGACGAGGGCGGGAGCCTGGTCATCACCTACCGCGACCTCACCCGGCCGACAGGCTCCTGACCTGCTTCCTGGACCCAACAGGTCAGCAGTTACCCCCAGTTCCGCCTCGCCGCCGGCCGGCTCGCCACCCCATGCACCGCGGCCGGGCTGGAGGTGTGCCGCGACGAGATCGGCCCACGGGGCCTGCGCCTGCTCACTGCCGCCAAAACCGGGGCGATGTGGCCGATCCCGTTCCACGCGAGGTCGGCGTTGTCCAGCAGCAGCTTGTCCACGTCGATGGAGTGCTCGCTTCAAGTCCGCGGGGTCGGCGACCTTGAACGTCGAAGGATGCACGGACCCGTCGCCGTGGACGACGCCGCCGTAACCGTGGATGGTCAGGTAGTACTCGTGCCAGGCCTGCGCGGGCAGGACGACCCGGCAGGCACCGCCCCCGTCAAGACCGCGTGTAACGCCGTGAAGGCTCTTCGCATGGGTTCGCTTTCTTGGCAGGGGGCTCTCACGGCCGCGGGACCGCGAACCGGTACAGCCGCTCGTTGATCTTGTAGTAGAGGTTGCCGAAGCCGTCGGCCGTCAGCCCTTCCATCCCCGCCACCGTCAGCAGCACGGTCGCCGTCTTCGTCGACCTGTCGATGCGGAAGACCTGGTCGCCGAGGGTGCCGTACACGTGACCCGGGTCCTGGTCCACGGTCAGCAGCACCCCGTCACGCCAGGCGAGGCTCGGCTTGGCGGCGTAGTCGGGGTCGGCGAACAGCCGCTTCGCCGTGATCGTCCCGGGTTGTGCGGGATCGAGGGTGAACAGCGAGCCACCCGCCAGGCCCCACAGCTCGCCGTCCACCTCCGCCAGGGCCGTGACGGCCTTGGGCGCCGTCAGGGGGAGGGGGTGCAGACTCACGGCGCCGGTGGCGGGGTCGAAGGAGAAGAGCGTGGCCGACGCGCCCGGCGCGTAGACGGGATCCACGCCCAGCGCGCCGCGCGTGGAGGTGCCGCCGAACAGCCTGCCTCCCGCGTAGGCCAGCGAGACGACGGACTGGTCCGGCACCACGCAGAGGGTTCGCCCGGCCGTGCCCTGTTTCCAGACGGTGAGGGCGCCGCTCCGCTTGCCGTACTTCGGCACCGTGCCCATGTAGACGGTGCCGTCCGGGCCGCCGGCGAGCGCGTACGGCCGGTCCTGCGGCGGCGGTCCCTTGCCCGGCTCGCAGTCGTCGGCCTTGTCACCCGCCGCGCCGCCGGTGTACAGGAGCGCGGGCGGCCAGGAGCCCCCGGGGACGTAGCCGTAGAGCTTGGCCGACGGGTAGGCGCCCAGGTAGAGCCGGCCGTCGTGGGCCAGCACGCTGTCGGTCTGGCTGAGCCCGCCCAGCGTCGGTGTGTCGGGCCGGCTGTCGTCGCCGTCGCTCCGCAGCGGGTCGTGGATGCCTGTGCCGCCGGTCAGGTAGCCGCCGGTGTAGACGCGGCCGTCGGGGCCCGCGCCGAGCGCGTTGATCGCGGCCGGCAGCACGGGGGCGCCGGAGACGAGCCTGCTGCTGGAGCCGCCGGTCGCCGGGTCGTAGGTGAAGATCCTGGTGCCGTCCACGGTCGCGCCGAGCCCGACCAGGGTGCCGCCGGACCAGGTGTACCCGGTGACGTCGAGCCCGGGCCGGACGGAGGTTGCCTGCACGGACCTGGTGCCCACGTCGTAGGAGTGCAACACCCCCTCCTTGACGAACCAGACCTTGCCGTCGCGGGCCGGCGAATGGCGCAGGTCCACGTCGGTGATGGTGGTGTCGGTGACGGCGGCGTACGAGCCGTCAGCCTCGCGGACGACCCGCAGGACGAGCAGTGTGCGATCGATCCAGGCGAACAGCCTGCCCCCGGTCCAGGTCAGCCCGCCCACCATGGAGTTGTGCGCGTACGCGGCCGGAAGCAGGTCGTCCACCTGGCCGGTGACGTTGTCGAACCTGATCAGCCCGGCGTCCGTGCCGGTGCCGAGGTAGGTGGCGTTGGCGTCCGGGTCGTGGGCGAGGCTGCGCACGTATTGCGCGCCGGCCACGACGGGCACGGTCCCGATCGTGGTGAAGGCGCCGTCGTCGTACTTGAAGTAGCGGCCGTCGTTGTACGTGCCGCCGTACACCTTCCCGCCCGCTCCAGGTTCCAGGTCCCAGACGAACGAGTAGCCGCCCTCCGCGCGCCCGAGATCGGTGACCGTGGACTGGCCGGGGACGTACCGGTACAGCTTGGAGTTCGGGTAGGTGCCGAGATAGACGCTGCCGTCGGTGGCCGTGGCCGCCGCCCAGCCGCCGACGGTGGGCGTGGCCGCGCTGTCCGGGATGGTGATCTTCCTGGTCACCTTCCCGGTGGC
This sequence comes from Nonomuraea sp. NPDC050202, assembly GCF_040656115.1. Taxonomy (NCBI): domain Bacteria; kingdom Bacillati; phylum Actinomycetota; class Actinomycetes; order Streptosporangiales; family Streptosporangiaceae; genus Nonomuraea; species Nonomuraea sp. NPDC050202. Next base: position 197,617 of record NZ_JBFALF010000015.1, read on the forward strand.
CAGGTCGACCTCCGCGAGCTGCGGGTTGACGTCGGCGGTGCCGGTGTAGAGGGCGTAGGCGCTGCCGCCCGCGAACGTGGTGGCGTTGGGCGCGCTGCTCTCGATCTGCACGCCCAGATCGGTCAGGTCCTTGGTGATCAGCACCTCGTCCCAGTAGGCGGTGCCCACGTCGGCCACGCCCGAGTAGACGAGGGCCGAGACGGTGGCGGTGCCGGCGGGCGCGACGCCCGAGGTTGTCACACGATTCCACCGCCGGCCTGTCGCCGAGGCGTTCGCGCCGCCGGCGAGGAGACGGCCGGAGGCGTCCCTGAAACGCAGATACAGGTGCGCGGTGCCGCTCTCGGCCCATACCTGCGCATTCAGGGTGTAGCGCGTGCCGGCCGTGGCGGGCAGGCCGGACATGCTCTCCCTGCCGTAGGCGGCAGCCGGGTCGGCGTCGGTGACGCGCGCGGTGGTGCGTCCGTCCCAGAGCACCGGGTCGACGCCGCCCGGGCTGTGCGAGCCGCTCCACCCGGTGAGCCCGTCGTCGAAGTCGTCGTTGACGATCCGTAGGTCGGCCGCGGACGCCGACGCTCCTGGCAGCGCCGTGAGCAGCGCCGCCAGCAGCGCCGTCGCGGCCGATCCGCACAGCAGGGCGCGCCTCACGCGCCTCAGCCTTCCACCTGGGCCGAGCGGCGACGGGCCCGCTGCCGCTCCGCTCCCGATGAGGGACTGTTCTCGAGGATCTGCACAGCACCACCTCCATGATGGCGTTCATTTGTGCGCAATAACGGTCCTGACCGTAACCTCGCGAGCGTCGCCCGTCAATGCGATGACCGCCGGGTGTTCCGGGGGCACCCATCGCCCCAGTCCGTACGCCGTTCGGCCACGATCGGTGATCGTCACGGCCGTGCGCATTCCGGTACGAGTCGAGGTGCGCTCAGCAGTCGACGATCAATTTGCGGTAGAGGTCGTAGGCGGCTTTGGGCTGGTAGCCGCTGGCGGGTGGCCGGCAGTCACCATGGCGAGCCGCCCGGCCGGGCAGAGGCCGGTCCGTCCCACTCGGCGGGTGTTTCACGCATCCGAGCACACCTGCTCAGGCGCGACTCCACGTACGGGCCGCTGGACCTGCCCGTCACCGCCGCCACCGGCCGCTTCCGCACCCGGGACGCCCTGGCCGGTCGCCTGAAGGCCGGCGCCCGCAAGGTGCTGCTGTCGGCCCCCGGCAAGGGCCTCGACGACTTCCTCCTGGCGGTCGGCGAACGCGCGGTCAACGCCGCAACGCATGGTGGCGGAGGAGGCCGGCTGGCTCCGTGGTGCGCGGACCGCGTCGTGCTCCGCGAGGTCAGCGACCGTGGACCGGGCATTCCCGCACGGCTTCTCGCCGACGCGTCCCTTCCACCGCCTGCCGCGGCCGGAGGGGGGGCTGGTTGACGCGCCGCCTGGCCGACGGTGTGTCCTTCATGGACGGTGCCGCCGTGCGGCTGGGCATGCGGTTGTCCCCGCCGGCCCGCCGAGCCGGGGCTCTTACACCGCATCACCGGAGCCGGCCGCACCCGCACCCGCACCGCTCGCCCGGCACATGCACACGATCCTGCAGGGCCGTGCGCAGGTTGAGCAGCGCCGGCTGCGCTTGCCGACGTGTCCCTTGCCCCCCGCCGTCCGATCCTGGCGTGGGGGAGGACCAAGGTCCTCAGGCCTCGGGCCGTACGGCACTGAGCGCCGGCGGCCGCAGCCGGTGTGATGGAGGTGAGACCAGGACGCACGGCAGGACAGGAAGGGGAGGCCCGCCATGGCCACCACCATCGACAAGCCTGTGATGCACACCAGCGCGGCCAAGGCGGAGCACAAGACCCCGGCCGACTACGTCTGGGCCGTCGCCCGGATCTCGATCGGCTGGGTCTTCCTCTGGGCCTTCCTGGACAAGACCTTCGGCTTCGGCTTCGCCACCCCGGCGGCCAAGGCCTGGATCAACGGCGGCAGCCCGGCGACCGGCTTCCTCAAGGGCACCGGCGAGCACGCCCTCGGCGGCTTCTTCACCGGCCTGGCCGGGCAGGCGTGGGTGGACTGGCTGTTCATGGCCGGCCTGGCCGGAGTCGGCCTGGCGCTCGTGCTCGGCATCGGCACTCGCATCGCCGCCGGCGCCGGAACCGCGATGCTGCTCCTGATGTGGGCGGCCGAGCTGCCCCTGACCACCAACCCCTTCATGGACGACCACCTCGTCTACTCGATCGTCCTCATCGGCCTGGCCCTGGCCGGCGCCGGCACCACCCTCGGACTCGGCAACCTGCCCGTCGTCCAGCGCACCCCGTGGCTCAAGTAGCCGCCCCGGCCACCCGCCCGCCCAGCCCTCAGGGCGGGCGGATCTTCGTCGACCTGAAGGAGAAATCATGATCCTCGTGGGAGTGGATGGCTCGAGGGCCGGGCTCGAGGCCGTCGGCTGGGCGGCCCGGAAGGCGGCCCAGCGTGCGGTGCCGCTGCTGGTGGCGCACGCGATGCCGCGCGCGGCGTCGCGCTCGCCCACCCGGCCCCACCGCTACGGCCAAGATCTCGTTTCGTTCACGGTGAGACCATGAGCGACGACGACCGTCAACTTGGGATACGGCGCAGGCCGGCGGCCCCCTGAGATCGGGTACGACTGACCGAACGCGCAGGTGGTCCCCGATCCATGACCTCGTGATCGACTGGGCTGCTCCGGTCCTGCCGCGGAGGATTACCGCGGGTGAGCGGCGGGAAGACATTCCACCTCCCCCTGGCGTGCGAAGGGGACCACATGACCACGATCACGGACCAGATCCGCGACCGGGCACAGCGAGATCGGCTCGCCGATGCACTGCTCGACACAGCGCCCCACCTCGGCCACCAGCGGACTGACAGGACCGTGGGCCGACTGGAGCGCTCCAGCGGTTTCCGGCGAGCGAGCAACGGAGGGATCTGACATGTCCAACCACTTCACCGGCCTCAGCCTCGGGCCGCCACTCGGCGACCAGCGCCTCGACCTGTGCGACCTCTACGCCTTCGGCGCACCCGGCGATCCGAGCAGGATCGTTCTCATCCTCAACGCCAATCCCAACGCGGACGCCCTCCACCCTGACGCCGTATACCGCCTGAACATCGACAACGACGGCGATTACCTGACCGACGTCGCATCCAGTTGGGTCTTCAGCCCGCCGGCATCCGACGGCTCTCAGACCTACAGCGTCTTCATGGCAACCGGTGCGGAGTCCCGCAGGCCGGAGGCGGTCGGCACCAAGATCGTGTCGGACGCCGCCGTTTCCTTTGGCCCCCAGGCCAACGTGGTCAGCAGCGGCGGCTACGAGGTGGCCGCCGGTAGCCGCAGTGACGCCTTCTTCTTCGACTTCGACGGAATCAAGAATCTCTTCGACACCAGCGGCAACCGGAATTTCACCGCACCGCACCTGGGCGGGAAGTCCCCGTGGACCGGCGTCGACTCCAACAGCACGGCCAACGTCTTCTCCCTGGCCATCGAACTGCCGGCCGCGGAGCTGGCGCCCAACCCCGAGCTGCACATCTGGGGCCGGTGCAGCGTCCTGCGCGACGGCGAACTCGTCCACGCCGACCGAGCCGGACACCCGTCAATGAGCAGCTTCTTCAACACCGACGACACGAAGGAGGAGTACAACGCCAGCGAGCCGGTCAACGACCGGACCAGGTGGACGGACGAGTTCGTCCACCTGTTGGGCCACACCGGCGGCTACTCGCGTGAGGAGGCGATCACCGCGCTCGACGAGCACGGCCTCCTGCCGGATGTACTGCGCTTCGACCCGTCCAAACCAGCCGCGTACCCTAATGGCCGGACATTCGTGGAAGACGTCATCGACATCCGCGTCGCGTTCCTCACCAAGAACGAGGCCCCGCCCACCGGGCTGACGCCGCACACCGACACCCTGGACCGGTTTCCGTACCTCGGCGACCCGCACCCGGCAGCCACCTCCTGACGTGCGACGTGCGCGCCGATCCGCTCGGCCTCGGTGGGGGCGCCGGTACCGAGGTTGACGGTGATCGTGCCGGAGGGGGTGTTCGACAGGAGATGCTGCTCGTCGAGCACGGCACTGTCGCCACGGCGGACAGCGACGCCGGTCGACGAGCCCATACATGCAGTTCGAAGCCTCACCCACCGATCGCCGGGGATCTCCGCCGTGCCTCATGACCGTGGTCAGCGCAGGATGGTGGTGCCGAGGTCCCACAGACGCCGAGGCGGCCCAGAACATCCAGGCGCAGAACCGGGTACTCAACCTCGAGGTCATCCGCTGGGCCCACCCGCCGGGCAGCGCCCGCAAGGACGGCGTCCCCGCCGACGCCCATCCCGCCGACTCGGCCGGCACCGATCCGCGGTTACCTCAACGCGACTTCGCCTGGCGGCACGACTGGGGCACGCGTCACGACACCGAAGCGAGCTCCACCGGTGTCGTGACGCTGCTCACCACCAGCGGCGACACCCGCGAGGCGTGGATCGCCGCCGGGCAGGCCCTGCAACGGGTCCCGCTGCACGCCTGCGCGCACGGAGTCAGCGCCGCCTTCCACACCCAGGCGCTGGAGATGCACCATCTGCGCGAGTTCCTGCGCCAGGAGCTCTGCTCGGGCCGGTACCCGCAGATGGTCATGCGCCTGGGGATCACGTTCGACCAGCATGCGGCCGTGCGCCGTCCCCTGCCCGATCTGGTGGATTGAGGGCAAGTCTGTACCGCGTCAAACGCAGGGGTCTCGCCCCAAGGACAGGTGGTCAAGGTTTCGGGCTGCAGGCAGGAGCGCTGTGGAGGTGTGGCCGGCGCGGAAGCTCCATCACTGTGACCGTCCGCGTCCCGGCCTCGGTGACGGCCGACCAGGTGCGCCTGTCGATCTCCGACCCGTCCGGCAACGCGCTCGACGTGGCCCGCGTGTACGAGATCGAGGTCGTGCCCCGTGGCTGAGCACCGCTGACCGCCCGCCTCGTGGCGCGGCCGGTGATCGCCATCGTCCCCGCGCCGTCGCGCCGCCAGGGGTGCTCGCCGTGGACGACTTCGCCTTGCGCCGCTCCCGCCGCTACGCCACCCTCGTCATCGACGCGGAGACCCGCCTGCCCGTCGACGCCTGGAACACCCGCGACGCCGAATCCACCGCCGACGACGGCCACACGCCGGCCTGGTGTGAGAGCTGACTTCTGTCATGCGGGACCCGTGACACAGCGCACTGACCTCCGCCGAGCGGAAGGCTCATGCTGGGCGCCATGACCATTCGTCGATTCAGCACGTTCGCCTCGCGGCTGGGAGCCGCGACCCTGGCCGCCGCCCTGCTCGCGGCGGCGGCGGCACCCGCGGCCGCCGCCGAGGACGGCGGCCTCGACCGGCAGCGGCTGCGCCAGACGCTGGACGCCGTGCACGAGGCCGGCATGTACGGCATCTCCTCGAACGTCGCGGACGGCCGGCGGAGCTGGAAGGGCGCCGCGGGCGTCGCCGACGTCGAGACCCGCCGCCCGATGCGGCCCGAGATGGTGCACCGGGCCGGGAGCATCACCAAGTCGTTCGTCGCCGTTGGCGTATTGCAGCAGGTCGCCAAGGGCACGATCGAGCTCGACGCCCCCATCGGCCGCTACCTGCCGGACCTGATCCCGGGTGAGCGCGGGCAGCAGATCACCGTACGCATGCTGCTCAACCACACCAGCCACATCGCCAACCACACCGAGGTGCTCTTCCCGACGGTCGAGAGCCTGGACGCCAACCGCTTCCGCGCCTTCCCGCCGGAGGAGCTGGCGCGGGCGGGGCTCGGCGCCCCCGCGACCGGGCAGCCGGGGGTGACACCCGGGTCGTACTCGAACACGAACTTCGTCATCGCCGGCCTGCTGCTGGAGAAGGTGACGGGCACGAGTGCCGAGCGGTACCTCACCGACCACGTCTTCCGGAAGGCCAGGCTGCGGAACACGTCGTTCCCGCGTACGCCGTACCTGCCTGGGCCGAGCTCCAAGGCGTACGAGGCGCTGTTCGGCTACTTCGACCCGCCCAAGGACTACAGCGTCTACAACATGTCCTGGGCCTGGACGTCGGGTGCGGTCGCCTCGACGATGGAGGACCTCAACCGCTTCTTCCGGCTGCTGCTGCGCGGCGAGCTGCTCGACGCGACTCTGCTCGCCGAGATGCACAAGACCGTGCCCGTCCGGTCGTTGTCGGGCGCCGTGATCGACTACGGTCTGGGGATCTTCCCCCTCGACCTGCCGTGCGGCAGGTTCTGGGGGCACGACGGGAGCATCCCCGGCATGCAGACCTTCGCGTTCTCCGACACCGGCGGCGACCACCAGTTCGCCTTCGGCACCAACCTGCGGAACTACCAGCAGCTCGACGAGAACGGTAGTCCTGTCACGCACGCCATCGACTTCGCGATCGGGAACCACCTGCTGGAGGCGGCGTGCGGGCCTGACGCGGGGGCGGCGACCAGGGCGGCACGGCCGCTCTCGGCGATCGGCGTGGACGGGGGCACGGCCACACCGTGACCGGCGGCGCGGCGCGGGCGGGTCACCGATCGGCGGCCCGCCACAGCGCCGCCGCCCAGAGCTCGCGGGCCATGACGAGGGCCGGAGACGACCTGGACCACTCCGTCGCGCTCGAACGGTCACTGGCCGCTCGATCAGGCACTTTCGCGGCCTGGCCACCCGTCAGGACAAGACCGCCACTTCCTGCGTTGCCGTCGTCACCATGGCCTGCCTCCTGCGCGGGCTGTGATCAAGGCGTGGCTGACCTGCCACCCCCAAGACATCCGAGATCGGATCGCTCACTGGAACGACGACCCGCGGCCATTCGTGTGGAAGAAGACCGCCGGAGAGATCCTCGAAGCCCTCGCCCGAGCTTGCCGACGAATTTCAGCGCAGGACACCAGCGGCCTCTGCTGGAGAACGGCGAGCCGTCGAGGTCGATGGGGGAGATGGATATCGGTGCTTTGAGCTTCGAGTGGTTAGGACGCCGGTTCGTCGGCGCCGGGTGGCTCGAAGAAGTCATGCGGCGAGGGTGGTGGCAGGGTGACCGGTGATGGGCGCAGGCCGTCGATGAGCAGGGCGAGGTAGCGCCTGCGGTCCTCGCCCTGGGGATCTCCGGGGTGGACCGTGGCCAGGTTCATGACGGTGAGCACCGTCAGATCGCGAGGAAGCAGTTCCGGTCGCACCACGCCCGCGTCGATGGCCCGGCGCAGCATGGGTTCGATGGCCTGCACGAAGAGCTGCGTGCTCTCGTTCGCGAACGTCACGAACTCGTGGGCGAGTGAGATGATGACCCGCCGCCGGGCGAGTACCTCGGTGACTGCCTCGAGCATCCCGGTGAGGTCCTGCCACGGGTCGTCGGTGTGTGCCGCTGTGATGGGCTGGAGCTCGGTGGTGAGGACATGGTCGAAGACGGCCCGGACGAGTTGGTCACGCGAGCGGAAGCGGCGGTAGACCGTCATCACGCTCACGTTCGCGCGTGCGGCGATCTCCTCGAGCGTCGCCTGGGGCCCGATCTCCTCGAACGCCAGCACTGCGGCGCCGACGATGCGCTCATGGTTGCGGACTGCGTCGGCTCTCACCAGGTCACCCGTAGCGAGTTCAACCCGTAGACGGTGCTGAAGATCCGGTAGCCGACCTGCTCGTCCGCGAGTGTGAGGTTGGGGAAGCGCCGCAGCAGGGCCGGGAAGGCGATGCGCATCTCCATGCGTGCCAGCGGCGCGCCGAGGCAGTGGTGCACGCCGTGGCCGAAGGCGATGTGTCCGGGGGCGCCCCGGGTGATGTCGAGGGCGTCGGGGTTGTCGATGTGGCCGCCGTCGCGGTTGGCGGCGGGAAGCGAAAGGAGAACCAGCGAACCGGCGGGGATGGCGTGGCCGGCGATCTCCACCTCGGTCGTGGTCGTGCGCGGTGACGGCGAGTGCACGATGGACAGCCAGCGCAGCAGTTCCTCGACGGCGGGCTCGGCCCGCGTCGGATCCTCGCGGATCACGGCGAGCTGGTCCGGGTGTCGCAGCAGGGCCAGGGTGCCCAGGCCGAGCATGTTCGAGGTCGTCTCGTGCCCGGCGAGCAGCAGCAGGGCCGCGATGCCGTTGAGCTCGTCGGTGCTCAGATCGTCGTCGTGCTCGCGCACCAGCATGCCCAGCATGTCCTCGCCCGGGTCGGCCTGTGCGCGGGCGACCAGGCCGGCCATGTAGGCGCGGTTCTCCCGCAGCGCCGCGGTCTGTTCCTCGACCGGCAAGGAGATGTTCAACAGGCGAACGGAACGTTCCTGGAACTCGGCGCGGTCGGCGTACGGCACGCCCAGCAGCTCGCAGATCACCAGCGACGGGACGGGCAACGCGAAGTGCTCCACCAGATCGGCCGGCTTGCCGGCCTGTTCCAGATCGTCCAGCGCCGCCTCGACGATCTCCACGATGCGCGGCTCCAGCCGGCGCATCCGGCGGATGGTGAACTCCGGGGTGAGCATCCGCCGCAACCGGGTGTGCTCCGGCGGGTCGAACGCGAGCAGAAACCCGGCCCGCAGCTTGTCCTGCTCTTCCTGGCTCATCTCACCGGCCGCGGCGAACGGTGTCATGGCGTTGCTGAACCGGGTCGGATCCGAGAGCACCTCGCGCACATCCTCGTGCCGGAGAACCAGGTACGCGGGCTGGCCGAACGGCGTCACCACCTGTACCACACCCTCACCGTCCCGAGCCCGGGCCAGTTCCTCGACCGGGTCGAGTCCGTCCCGCCGCATCTCCAGCGACAACTCCGGCGCCTGCGTCATCGCCCATCCCCTTTCGTGATCAGATTGTTTGGCACAACGTAGCAGATAAGTGAAAGGCGGCCTAACACTTAGAGGTTGTGTAGATCGAAGGTGGAAGTGCCCGACTCGCCGCCGACCACGACCGGGCGCTGCGCGGCATTGCCGAGATCGACGGACAACACGTGAGAATGACCGCAGCTCAACGAACCGGGAACGAAAACCCGCATCCGCGCCGCCATGATTGCCTCCTGCGGGGCGAAAGCCCACCTGGCGGAAAGTGCGACGTCAAGACGCTCGCCGGCGAAGCGGGCGTCGATCGCACCGCCTTCTACGGCACGCGCCCCTACGCTCACTTCCGCGTCGAGTTCAAGCGACGGTTTCAGGCATTGCAGCAAGCCGGAGAGAGCCCCGATCCGCGCGACGCCCGGATCACTCGCCTCAAGACAGAGAACACCAAGCTCAAGGAGCGACTGGCACAGGCGGAGCAGACGATCGATGAACTCACCAACTTCCGCCGCCAGACCCTGACCCAGCTCGCCCCCAGCATGAGCGGCTGAGCAGGAAGGACCTGGAGAAACTGGTATCGAGCCTTCTCGGCAACGCGGCACGACGCGAGGTTGTCCACGTGATGGAGCAGTTCGAGACGTTCCAGGCCTTCCACCGCGAAGGCGTCGAAGGCCCAGACAGTGAGAGCTTCGAGGGCGCGAGGGGCCACCCCCCGGCCTCGGGCATGCGCTGCCGTCCAGTAGCCGACCTCTGCAGATTCCGGATGGGAACCGGTCCGCTTGAGGACCACGTTGGCAGCCAACTGGCCCTCGCCGACCCCGCTTCGACCTTCATATACGGCGAAGCTCAGCCGTTCCCCGGTCGCCCAACCGGATCTTTGGACTTCCAGCCACTGCACCGCATCATCGAAGCTCTCGACAGGGTTCGTCCAACGACGCAGTGTTGGATCACGATAAGCCTCGGCCAACGGCGTTCCGGCCGGCGGCGTCCGGCGCTCGTGGCCCTTCCTGGATGGCCGCGGGCCTTGGCCGTCGGCGAAGTTGCTGGTCCAGGTGGGCCCGGACTCCTGCATGCTTCAGGTCGTAGCGGTCTCGTACTGCGGGCGACCGGTGGTGCGGTAGGTCTGGATCGTCAGCCCCTTCGGGGTGGACTGCAAGTCGACCAACTCGAGTCCTACGTCCGAGCCGGTGGCGGGGAAGAGCCGCGTGCCTTGGCCGACGACCACGGGATAGGTGAGCAGCACGATCTCGTCGACCAGCCGGTGTTTGAGCAGCCAGCGAATCAGGGTGCCACTGCCCCACACTTGCAGCTCACCGCCCGGCTCGGCTCTCAGCTCGCCGATGGCGCCGGCGACGTCACCGGACAGAACGGTCGTGTGCGTCCATTGCGGCTCGGTGAGCGTGGTCGAGGCGACGTACTTGGGCCGCGTGTTCAACGCCTCTCCGACGGGGTTTGACGGATCCATGCCTGCTCCCCAGGAGCCGGCGAAGATCTCGTAGGTCCGCCGACCGAACAGGAACGCGTCGGCGCGCTGGAAGGTCTGGCTGATGAACGTCGAGGTCTCGTCGTCGAGCAGTGGCGGGGCCCATCCGAAGCGCTCGAATCCGCCGCTGCCGTCCTCGTCCGGCGCGCCGACTTCGCGCCGGATCCCTGCATCAATCCGTCGATGTCCCTGCGTCACTCCGTCGACGGAGACGTTCGTGACAGTCGTCAGTTTCATGGTCGCAGTTCCCTTCGCGCGGGGGTCGTCGTTCGGTTCGACCGGACCGCGGCGCCGATCTCATCGGTCGTGCACGGATCTGCCTCGATCCGCACGGCGACAGCCGCACGCTACTGCCGCAGGTTCGCGCGAGGTCGGAAACCCGTCATACCGGCTCACCTGCTCCTCAGGTAGATGCTCGGCCACAAGCCGCGAAACTAAACGATCAACCGCTTGTTACCGGCGCGGTCGATCAGCCGGCTACCGCCAATTTCTGCACTCAGTATCGCGGGCCGGTGCTGATCCGCCGCGAGGGCGACCATGTACGGAAGGTGTGAGTCGGCGGCAGCCGAGGCCACGGCCGCACCGCCGTGGTGCACGTCTGACAGCGGTCGGCAGCGGGGAAGCGCGAGGGTGGGCAGATCGAGAAAGGGCCGTAGCGTTTGCGGGTGACTTCACTGATGCAGACCTACGCCTACCTCCACGAGTCGGCCGTGCACGAGTCGGCGGTGGGCCGCACGCTGGCGCTGGAGACCTCCGGCGGCGCCACCCCGGCCGGCGAGACGGCCAATCCGCGCTTCTTCGAGGGTTTTCTGACCGCGCCGGACGCCGCGGCGGCGGCGCTGCTGACGGTCGCCGACGTCGCGGCCGCCCGCTACTACCAGCCTCGGCCGGCCGGCTCGCTGGACCCGGTGGTCACCGCCGGTGGCGACCCGATGGTGAACTTGCCTCTGTTGAGCACGTGCGGGCCGAAGCGGCTGCGGTCTCGTTGTAACGGCGCTCGAAAGCGATCAGCCGGTCTTCGACCTGGTCAAGGCCGGTGAAGTCGTTGCGTGGGGGCCGTGTGAGCATGGGCCGGCTTCTTCAACCGCCGCCGCTCGCAAGCGGTCAAGGCGATCTGGCGAGCACGAGAGACGGGCACGCGGAACGCTTTCGGTGATCTTACGAGGGGCGCTGCCACTGTGCCCCGAGTTCCACCGCCCCGGGCGCCCAGGCACGCGTGGACTGGCCCGCGCATCTGACGGAGGCGGCCTTCAGGCCCGCCGGGCCCGGCATCGGTGAAACCTCATCCCGCCGGACGGCTCACGGCGGGCGAGGTGTCCATGCGCCAGGCCTGCCGCAGGATGACGGCCAGGCACACCACTTCCACGGCGGCCAGGACCAGGTAGTGGGGTTTCACCGATCCGCCGCCGATGATGAACGCCGCGGTCAGCGGGACCGCCACCAAGGTGACCCGCCGGGCCACCGCCGGTTTCAACACACGCGACAACACCACCATCACGATCGGGATCTCGACCATGACCGCGGATCCCACCAAGAGCAGCGGGGTGATGGGAACGCCCTCGGCATGCCCCGCCATGAGCCCCCGCAGAAACCCGGCGTCCAGGAAACTGAGGACATCCGCGTAGAGCATGGTGAACATGACGACGATCCACAGGGTGGAGAGTCTTGCCCGCACGTCACTCATGTCGGCCTCGGCGCCTTTCTGGGTCGTTGGACGGGGTCCGGGGATTCCCGGCCGGTTCCGCGCGGCTGCCGACGATGACGGAAGCTGCCCGTACCGGTGATGAGAACAGGCTGGCGCGAGGGGCGGGCGCATCGCTACGGCCGCAGGTCGGCGCCCGGATGGCCGAAGGTTGGCGGGACGGAATCTACTTTGGTCGGATTCCGCTGGACCGGGAGCGGCCGTACCCTTTGATCGTGACGACCCCGGCAGGCCTGGACCATCGGATCCTGGTCCCCGCCAGCGCGCTCAGCGGCCCCGAACCCGTCCCGGCGCGCCCGGCCGGACACACCAGGCGCGACCGGGCGGCCGATGTGGCGTTGTTCCTGCTGGCCATCGGCCTCACGGCGCTCGGCGTGGTGGAAGGCCTCGGCCAGCATCCCGCACCGGTGCCGTTCGCGGTGGACGCCGCCCTCGGCGGGCTGAGCTGCCTGGGGGTGTGGCTGCGCCGGCGTTGGCCGGTCGGCTTCGCGGCGGTCGCGGTGGCGTTCAGCGTCTATTCGATGTCGGCCGCGGGGGTGGCGCTGATCGCGCTGTTCACCGTCGCGGCGCACCGGCGCGTGGCGGTGGCCAGCCCGATCGTGGCCGGGTGCGTGCTGGTGCCGTTCCTGACGCCGCTGGTCCGGCCGGACGTCCCGGTGACGCCCTGGTGGCAGGTCCTGCTGGGTTTCGCTTGCATCGCCGCGGTGCTCGCCTGGGGATGTTCGTACGAGCCCGGCGGCAGTCCCTGCGCGAACGGCTGTGCCGTCGAGGCTGGAGAGCCTGGACACGCGCGAGCCTGGCCCGGGGAACGGGTCACCGGCCAGCCGGTCGGCGTTCATGCCACGAAACAGCCGGTACTGCGTGCGCGTGTCGCCCTGGACGACCATCGCGTCGGCGTAGCCACGCCACTCCGCAGATCCTGGACGAGCAGTCCCTGCGTACCGACGGCACGGTCGAGACCGGCACCGTGCGCGGCTACCACGCGCACCGCACGGTGGACGCGCCCGGCGCCGACCCGCTCGACGACGCCTGGTTCGCCGCCCCGAACGACGAGGTCGAACGCCGCCGCGACCCTTCCGGCGGGCACGTCAGGCGGCGTACCCAGACCGTCTACAACGGCCTGCTCGGCACGCCCGAGCGGGTGATCGAGCACGGCTGGACCCACGTCACCGGCGACGAGCGCTGCACGTGGACGGCGCCGGCGGCCAACGTGGCCCTGTGGCTGCTCGACGTCCCGGCCTCGGTGACCCGCTACCCGGGCACCGCGTGCACCGGGGCCGAGGTCAGCCGCGAGGAGTACGCCTACGACGGCGGCGCCTACGGTGCCGCCCCGGCAACCAGGGGCGAGCGCACCGGCTCGCGCGTCAAGCTCACCGCGGCGCCCCCCTGGGCCACCACCACGACCACCTACGACCACCTACGACCGGCTCGGCCGCCAGCACAAGGTCACCGATCCCAACGGGCACGTCACCACGACCGCGCACAGCCCGGCGATCGGCTACCCGATCACCACGACGACCACCAACGCGCTCGGCCACGCCAAGACCACCACCTGGCTGCGCAGCCGCCAGGCGCCCGCCATCGAGACGGACGCGCGCGGCAAGAAGACCGTCATCGGCTACGACGCGCTCGGCCGCATGGAGACCGTGCACCTGCCGACCGAGCAGGGCCCCGGCGCGCCCCCGAGCCACCAGTACGGCTACGACATCGACCCCAACCGCGCGGGCCCGCCCGTGTTGCGCACCCGCGCCGCGGGCACCGGGTACGTGCGAATCCGTTCGGCGATGTGCTCGGCCTGGTCGAGCCCGTCCCAGATGAGGTGCAGCATCGCCCGGGTCCGCTGCCGCTCGTCCCGGGCGTAGATCCGGTACCCGAAGTACGCCGCCGCGATCGCCCGGTGCAGCCTGGCGGTCAGCAGGGTCCGCTCGAAGTACGCATGGAGCTGCTGGAAGTGCTCGGGCGCCAGCGCGCGCCGGGCCCTGGCGATGTCGCGCACCGCGCTTTCGGCCACCCGCACCCCGTGGTCCTTCTCCGTCAGCACATGGCGCAGGTACGTGGGCGGCATGTGGTCGCCCGGCGTCACCCAGCCCCGGTCCAGCACGTACTGCGCCTCCCTGGCCAGTGTGGGATCGGCCTTGCAGGCGGCCGGCGACAGGTGGTCGACCACGTCGAGCCAGAAGTGGAGCCGCTTGTTCACGCCGTGGCGCACATACGTGACGGGCGGCTCGATCCATTTGCCGGACACGCTGCGGTGATAGCTCGAGCAGTACGGCTCGTAGTCGAGCCGGGAGTGGTTGGCGGTGTTCGTCCCGAGACTGTAGAGCACCGAGGTGATGATCTCGTACGACTTCGACAGCGCCGAGGCGACGTCCCGCGCGGCCGCCCGCCCGTAGGCTCTGGCCGCGAACTCCTGATAGATCGTCTCCACGCGGCGTGAACGAGGAGGGGGTGTAGGCTTCCGGGCTCGCGGGCCACGGCAAGCGGCCTGCTCCCGATGCTTTCCTCGCATACCCGGTGAGCGGGCGGCCTGGTGATGCGGTGACGCGGCCTGCGATCACGGCGCGCGGGCGGCTAACGCGGCGTGACCAGGCGGGCCTCGTAGGCGGCGATGACGAGCTGGGCGCGGTCGCGGGCGTTGAGCTTGGCCAGCAGGCGGCCGATATGCGTCTTCACGGTCCCAGGACTCACCTGGAGCTGCGCGCTGAGCTCGGCGTTGGACAGTCCGTGGGCGACGAGGGTGAGCACTTCGCGCTCCCGGTCCGTCAACGTGTCGAGCCCGTGAAAGGGCTGCTGGACCGGCCGCCGTACGAACTCCGCGATCAGCCTGGTGGTGACGGCCGGCGCGAGCAGCGTCTCACCCGACGCCACCACGCGGATCCCCTTCAACAGTTCGTCCGGAGGCGCGTCCTTGAGCAGGAACCCGCTGGCACCCGCCCGCAGCGCCGAATAGACGTACTCGTCGAGGTCGAAGGTGGTCAGGATGAGCACCCGGGTGTCCCCGGCGATCTGCCTGGTCGCGGTGATGCCATCCATCTCGGGCATTCTGACGTCCATGAGCACCACATCGGGTGACTCCGTACGTGCGAGCGCCACCGCCTCCCGCCCGTCGCCCGCCTCCCCGACCACGGTGAGATCGTCCTCCGAATCGATCAGCAAGCGGAAACTGCCGCGCAGGAGCGCCTGATCGTCGGCGATGAGCACCCGAATCACGAGCCTCCCCCTGCCACACCCACCCCTACCAGGCCCGGCCCGGTCCGCGGACGTCCTCTCCGGACCCGCCGACTCCGCTTTTCCCAGCTCACGCTCAAGATCCTCGTCATCACGTCCATCATGGCCGATCCGCGCCTATCGCTCCCACCACGTCGATGCCTTTCGGAACGCCGGCCGTACGTAACTCCATGCGGCACTGTGTCGAATGGCCCCGCCGTCCGCGCACGCCCGCGCCCCGCCGTCCGCGCACGCCCGCGCCCCGCCGTCCGCGCACGCCCGCGCCCCGCCGTCCGCGCACGCCCGCGCCCCCGCCGGAACGCCCGGCGCCGCGCCCGCTCATTCCGTCGAAGTCCCAGGCGGGTCAAGGGATCTCCCATGACGCGTGCACGCCGAACCCCGTTCCCGGGAGCGGGCCGGCCTCGAAGGTGCCGCCGTACAGCAGGGTCCGTTCGCGCATCCCCGCCAGCCCGTGCCCACCTGGCCGCCCCGGCAGTACCCGCTGCCCAGGCCCGTCGTCGACCACGGAGATCCGCAACCTTCCATCGGCGACCGACACGCTGGCCCGGCAGTGGGCGGGAGCGGCGTGCTTGACGACGTTGGTGATCGCCTCCTGGACGATGCGGTAAACGGCCGGCGCCATGCTGTCGGGCACGGTTCCGTCCACCGACAGGTCGACCTGCACACCGGCCTCCGCCGCCTGGCGCGCCAGGGCCGGCAGGTCGGCGAGCCGGGGGAGCGGCGCGCTGTCGGGCGCGCTGCCGGGCTCGCGCAGCACCCCGAGAAGATGGCGCATCTCCGCGAGCGAGCCGCGCCCGATCTCCTCGATGGCCCGCAACGCCCTGCGCCCTTCCTCCGGATGCTTGTCCAGGACCTTGGCCGCCACCCCCGCCTTGACGGTGATCACGCTCATCGAATGGGCGACGACGTCGTGCAGCTCGCGCGCGATCCGCAAGCGCTCGCCGGCCGCTGCCTGCTCGGCCTGCCTCCTGGCCTCGCGGGCGGCGAACTCGCGGCGGGTGCGCGCCGCCGTGCCGAGACTCCAACTCGCTGCGAAGGCCAGCCAGGCCGCACCGACGATGACGACGGGGTCGGGCCAGCCGTTCGCATATCGTGGTGAGCCCGAGATCGAGACCAGCAGCGATCCTCCGTTGACGAGCAGGCCCGACGCCAGGGCGATCGCCGATCGCCGCACCGGCCGGCCCGTCGCCACCGGATAGATGGCCAGGGCCGCCACGGCCGTCGGCATCAGCCGGTTGGCCTGCAGCGCCAGCACGGCAAGGCCGATCAGGAGCGCACCGTAGTAGGCGGGCTCCGGCCATATCCGCCGCACCGCCACGGGCACCGCGAGCAGCCAGCAGAGCGCGGTGGTCACGGCGTTCGTGGCCGGCTCCGGCGGACTCGCCGTGGACGCCAGCACGAGCAGCACCGCGACCATGGTGTCGGCCAGGATGAGCAGCCAGGGCGGAGGCCTTCGGGCGAGCAGATTCACAGCCCGACGTTATCGAGGAACGGCCCGGGCGCGAATCGGAGCACGGGCCGTCGGACCAGGGTCGTACTCCGCCCACGTCCCGCCCGTACCGTATGACCCTGGTCCGACCCCAAAGATCGGATCCGGCTCCGATGTGCGGCCCACCGCCGTGCAGCATCGTTGCCGCCATGAACCGACGCAGACTCATCGCCCTGTGCCTGGCGGCCTGTCTCGCCGTGCCGCTCGGCGGTATCGCGCTGGCCTCGGCGCAGGCCCACGGCCTCGTGTGGAAGGACTGTGGTGACGGCCTGCGATGCGCCGAGCTGGTCGTTCCCGTGGATTGGGCCGATCCTGGCGGGCCGAGAACCTCGGTGCACGTGGCCAAACTGCCCGCGACGGGCAAGAGCATCGGGCCGCTGATCGTCAACTTCGGAGGGCCCGGCACCAGCACGTCGATGCTCAGGCGGAAAAGCCAGCCCGACGCTCAGGCGGAGCTGCCCGGCCTGCTCGATGAGTTGCGGAGGAGCTTCGACGTCATCGCCATCGATCCGCGCGGCCTCGCGGAGCCCGCGAGCGGCGACAAGGTGAGCTGCGCGGAGCCCGACGCCTCCATCTACGGACTGCTCCTGGCCAGGACGAAGCAGGACTGGGACGCCCACGCCGCCAAGAACGCTGCCCATCAGGCGAGCTGCCGCATCATGGCCAGATCGGCCTGGCGCGGGATGACGGCGTGGAACGTAGCGCACGACATCGACGCCCTGCGCGCCGCACTCGACCAGGACAGGCTCGTCTACGCGGGCAACTCCTACGGCACCGTCTACGCCCAGGCCTACCTGGAGCTGTTTCCGCAGCGGGTCGGCCGGATGTACTTCGACGGCACCGCCGATCACACCCAGCAGGAGTTCGAGCCCTGGATACGCAACTACGCGCTCACGCAGGAGCGCCATCTCACCCGCTTCCGCGACTGGTGCGCCCGCCGCACCGACTGCGCCCTTCGCGGTACGGACGCGGGCAAGGCGTGGGATGAGCTCGTCGCCAGGGTGCGCCGCGCGCCACTGCCGGCGTCGGCCGGACGGACGGTGCACGAGGGGCAGCTGTACGCCGGCGCGATCAAAGGCATGAATCCGGCATTCTGGCCCCAGCTCGCCACCGCCATCCGCAAGGCCCTCGATGGCGACGCCGGCGACTTCCTGGAAGAACTGCTCCCGGATGAGGGCGGCGCGTCCGTGAGCCAAGACTCCTTGTGCAACGACTTCATGCCGAAGCTGCCCACGTACGAGGAGTTCCAGGGCATCGAGGCCAGACTCCGTGAGATCGCGCCGAGGATCGGCTGGCTCGAGGGACGCTTCGAGCTCGGTCGGTGCTGGGGGCGCAGCGGGGGCGCCTCCTGGGCGCCGCACCCGCTGCGGGTGAAGGACGCCCCACCGATCCTCTTCGCGATCGGGGAGCTCGACAACAACACCAACTATCGCGGGCAGGCGCACGTGGCCGAGCAGATCGCGTCCGCGCGCGTCCTGTGGCACGGCGACGGCCACGCGTCGTGGGCGCGAAACAGCTGCCTGCGGCGGCACGTCCGCGCCTACCTGACCACAGGGAAGCTGCCTGCCCCGGGCACGCGCTGCCCGGCCGAGATCATTCAGAAGGTGGGGAAATGATCGAGGTCACAGAACTGACAAAGCTGTACGGTTCCACCCGCGCGGTGTCCGGGCTCACCTTCCGCGTCAAGCCCGGGCAGGTCACCGGCTTCCTCGGGCACAACGGCGCCGGCAAGTCCACCACCATGCGCATGATCCTCGGCCTCCACACGCCCACGTCGGGCAAGGCGTTGATCAACGGCGTCCGCAAACAGGACCTGCGCGACCCCATGCGCGAGGTCGGCGCCATGCTCGACGCGGCTGAGGTGCAGGGCGGGCGCAGCGCGTTCGCTCACCTCCAGGCGCTGGCGTACGCGGGCGGGATCGGGCGCCGCAGGGTCGTGGAGGTGCTGGAGGAGGTCGGCCTGGCCGGGGCGGCCCGCAAGCGGATCGCCGGCTACTCCCAGGGGATGCGCCAGCGCCTCGGCATCGCGGCGGCACTGCTCGGTGACCCGGGCGTGCTCATCCTCGACGAGCCGGTCAACGGCCTCGACCCCGACGGCATCCGCTGGCTCAGGACACTGCTCAGATCCCTGGCCGCCGAGGGGCGCACCGTCCTGCTGTCGAGCCATCTGATGACCGAGATGTCCCTCACCGCCGACCGGCTCATCATCATCGGCCAGGGCCGGCTGATCGAGGACGCCTCGATGGCGGACCTGCTGGCCCGTTTCCAGAGCGGCGTA
The DNA here is from genome assembly GCF_040656115.1 of Nonomuraea sp. NPDC050202. Taxonomy (NCBI): domain Bacteria; kingdom Bacillati; phylum Actinomycetota; class Actinomycetes; order Streptosporangiales; family Streptosporangiaceae; genus Nonomuraea; species Nonomuraea sp. NPDC050202. Next base: position 216,490 of record NZ_JBFALF010000015.1, read on the forward strand.
CTGGTCCGATCGCCCCACGCGGCCCGCCTGTCCAGGGCACTCGAAGCGGCCGGCGCAACCATCCGCCCCGCTCACGACACCGAAGCCGGTGAGCAACCGGTGCCCGGTCGGCCCGCAGCCGCCGGAGTCGATGCGCGCCCCGTGCGGGACGCCGGCGCCGGAGAGGAACTGCTGGTGACCGGCCTGACCGCGGCCGCCATCGGCGACATCGCCCTGGCGAACGGCTGTGCCGTTCACGAGCTGGTGTCGCGCCGGACATCACTGGAGGAAGCCTTCATGGAGATCACCCAATGAGCAACGTCGTCGCATCGGAATGGCTCAAGCTACGCTCGCTCCGAGCCACCTATTACGTCCTGGCCTCCACGCTCTCGGCCCTTGCGCTCACCGGCTTCGCCGCCTACTCGATCTCGCGCTACTTCGACACCAACGGCCCCGGCGGCGATCCCGTCGGCACGGGTCTCAGCCTCAGCGCCGACATCCCTCCTGTGCTGTTCGGCATGCTGGGTGTGTTCGCCATCTCCGGCGAGTACGCCACCGGCATGATCAGACTCACGCTGACCACGATCCGGAGCCGGTGGACGCTCCTTCTGGCCAAGGCCGCCGTGGTGGCCGCCGTGGCCGCAGTCGCGGGCCAAGTGCTGGCGTTCGCCACCTACTTCACCGCACAGGCCGTGGTGGCCGGGCGTCCGATCGGCGCCTCGTTCGCCGAACATGCGGCCCTGGCCGAGGTGCTGACCACCGGCGCCGGCTCCGCCGTCGCCGCGGTGCTGGGGCTGGGCCTGGCGACGGTCCTGCGGTCGACACCGGGAGCGCTCATCGCGCTGGTCGTCCTCCCGCTGTCCCCGATCGTGCTCGAGCGCTTCCTTTCCGCTCCGTGGAACGACTGGATCAGCTCCCTGACGATTCCGTCACTGGCCAGGCAACTGGCCGCCGTGCCCGACGCGGGAGCCTTCGGTCCCTCAACGGCCGCCGTCATCCTAGTGGGTTACGTCGTGGTGTCCCTCCTGCTGGCAACCCTGGCGATCAACCACCGCGACGCATGACCGGACACTTATGGACTTTCAAGAGCCAGCTGGACCTGGAACGCCACGGCGGCCGTACCCCCTGACGGCGTCATCATTCGCGTGCTGACCCGCATCCTCGCGCTGACCAGCGTGATCTGGCCCAACGACAAGACCGGCCAGCCGATCAAGCGGTCCCTGATCGCCTTGACCACAAACCGTGGCCAGACCCCTTGGCATCAATCAGCTAGGACAATTTCGTGCCTGAGCGTCTTCGCCTCACCCCTGGGGTTGGACAAAGGTCACAGACCATGACCACCGTCTGTCGTTGGCCAGCTGGGCGGTGGGTGGGCAGTTCCTTCGGAGTAGGCCCGCCCCGCAGCAGAAGATCTCACACGCCGGTCAGGTCATCCGGTGCCACCAGCACCGGGATCGGCCAGCGTCACCATCGTCTCGAGCAGCGTCGTGTATACAGTGCCGGGTTCAGCGGACTCCTCCCAGCTCGACTCTTCCTCGGCCGCCGGACTGGTTTCCGCCGCCGGAAGGAACAGCCACCACAGGTTGTGCCAAGGGTCAAGGAACCGGGCGATGCCGTACCCGCCGTAGAAGGGAGACACCGGAGTGACAACGGTCGCACCGCGTTCGACCGCTCTGCGCATCGTCTCCTCGGGGTCGGCGACGTACACCTGGGTCAGGGCCGGGGTGAACGGCCAGCCGGCCTTACGGTCAGCGACCATGAGCAACGAGTTGCCGATCTTGACCTCGGCGTGGATCAGCGTTCCGTCTCCGGCGTAGAAGTCAGGGGTGCGGGCTTCCTCCCGCTCGGTCCCGTCAAAGACAGCGACGAGGAAGTCGATGAAAGGGGCGGCTCCGTCGACGACAACGAATCCGTTGACGGTGTTCTCACCCCGGGGTTCGGGATCTCGCTTGGTCATCTCCATGCCGCGAGGCTAGAGATGATTGCGGTCAGCTTTCTGCCGCAATAGCGGCCCAGGAGACGTCCTGCCGGGTTCAGCTCGTCGGCTTGGATCGTCTCTGCAGCGGCCGGCTTGGCCCGGTCAGGACCGGTGACGGTGTCCAGGCCGGCCCAGCGCCCCCTCAACTGCGGGAGCACACTCATCGTCCCACCGCGAGCCCAGGAGCGCTGCTTCACCGACGTCGTTACCGAACCTTCGTGTGTTCCCGATGACTTCGGCGCCGTCCGAACGGGCGTGAAGCTCCGCATGGGTCAGCTCGTGCGAGGCGATCACGGGATCGACGCCGCGCGGGGACGGTATCACCGACCGGTTGAGCACGGCGATGCCGCGTTCCCGGTCGCCGCCGATCCTCCGGTAGTGCACCGGCCCGCCCGAACGCGGAGGGTCTCCACGCTGGAGTGCCGTCCGCCGGGGCCTTGCGGTCGCGGACGGCTGTCGGCTACCGGTGCGCTGCCAGGAACGGCAGGACGACGCCGGCCATCTCGTCGGGTACCTCCTCGGCGAGGTCGTGGCCGGCGTCGAAGACGTGACCGGTCACGTCGTGGGCCATGAGCCGCATCTGCGACTCGTTGCGGTCGCCGATGAACGCCGAACCGCCGAGCGCCAGCACCGGGATGTCCAGCTTCTGCTGCGCGGCCTGCCGATTCTGCTCGGCGTCGACGAGCATCGCCCGGTAGATCGAGAGCATCGCCCGGATGCCGCCGGGCATGGAGTAGCAGCGCACATACTCGTCGATCGCGTCGGGGGTCGCGCTGTCCGGGCGGCTGCGCTCGAACTTGATCATGTAGGTGATCAGCTCGCGCTCATGTCCGGCGATCAGCATCTCGGGTACGTCCGGCTGGAAGTAGAAGCCCAGATGCCACAGATGCATGCCGCTGGAGACGTTCTCGGCGGTGAGCGCGGTGTGGTCCTCGAAGCCGAACCCGGGGAACAGCGCCTCGGCGAACACGAGGGCGGTGACGTGATCGCGGTGCCGGGCGGCGAGCTGGTAGCCGATCACCGCTCCCCAGTCCTCGCCGATCACGGCGTAGCTCTCGTGGCCGAGTTCGCTCATCAGCGCGGCGATGTCGTCGCTCATCGTCGCGGAGTCGTATCCGCTCGCGGGCCGGGCGGAGTCGCCGAGGCCACGCAGGTCGGGGACGACGACGGTGTAGTGGGGCGTCAGCTTCGGGACGAGGTGGCGCCAGTGGTAACCGGTCTTGGGCACGCCGTGCAGCAGCACCACCGCCGGCCCGGAGCCGGCCGTCCGATAGTGCAGGCTCGTGCCGTTGACGGCGGCGCGGCCGGTGCGGACGGGTGTTCGGTCATGGTCGAACATGGGGGACTCCATATTGTGGATCGCTTGATACAGATTGCGGGCATGAAAAATCAATCGAGGGCGGCGAGCGCCACCTCCACGAGCGGCTCGAGGGCGCGAGCGTCCGGCGTGATCTTCGCGGACACCAGCAGGCCATGGAGAAAGGTGACGAGGAACGCGGCGAGCGTGTGCGGGTCGTGCCGCGCCGCGATCTCGCCCCGTTCCGCCGCGACCCGCAGCACCTCGGCAATGGCGTCCCGGCTGGCGTCCTGCATGTCGCGCACGACGCGCCTGGTCGACGCGTCCTGCGGCAGGCGCTCACAGGCGGCGTTGACCGCCAGGCAGCCCCGGCCTTCGTGCTCGACGGCGATACGGACCCGCTCGGCCAGCATCGTACGGATCGCCGAGCGGGCATCTGCTCCCTCCTGCAGACTGCGCAGGGCGTCCGCCGCGAGCGTGACGCGGTAGTGCTCCAGCGCGGCCCGGTAGAGGCCGTCCTTGTCGCCGAAGGCCGCGTACAAGGACCCCTGCCCGAGCCCCAGGAGCTGGGTCAGATCGCGCACGGTGGTCGCCTCGTAGCCGCGCGTCCAGAACAGCTCCATCGCGCGGCTCACCGCCGCCTCGGTGTCGAACTCCCGGGTCCTTGCCATGTCCCCACTCTAGCGTATCTGGATCGTGCGTTCAAAAAAGCTTCCTTGCCACCGGCCGAGCCGGGCGGTGGCGGAGGCGGAGAAGAGCTCGTACGTGGCGAGCGTCATCGGGTCTCGGACGCGGATCTACGGTGCCCCGCAGGGTCGGCGAGGGCTCTCCTGGCTGCTCAGCCGGGCTGGACGGTGCCGAGTCCGGACGGGGTGTGCCAGGGCTGGTGATGCCTTCCTGCTGCCTAGCGGGGTGTCGCGAGGATGTCCCGGAGCACGTCCTCCATCGTGACGCGGGCCAGCTCGGCTCTCAGTGTCTCCTCGATGCCCCGGTAGATGCCCTGCATCGCCGGCTGGATGCCGTAGCCCACCACGCACCCCTGATCCGGGGTGGCGCGGTGCATCGCGAACAGCGGGCCGGGCTCCACCGCGTCGTACACGTCGAGCAGAGTGATCGACTCCAGCTCGCGCGCCAGCGACCAGCCGGCGCCCACGCCGCGCCGGGACTCCACGAGCCCCGCCTTGCGCAGCTCGCCGAGCAGCCGCCTGATCACCACGGGGTTGGTGTTCGCGCTGGTCGCGATCTGCTCGGACGTGGCCACCTCATGACCCTGGCGCTGGTAGAGGCTGATCCAGGCCATCGCGTGAGCGGCGATGGTCAACCTGCTGTTGGCGCTCACGATCTCCTCCCCTCGGCCGTAACTCACCATGTTACGACCGTCCAGTCGTAACAACAAAAGTTGCGACATGTCGTCGTAACAACTAGCGTTACGACTATTGAAGGATCGAACAGCGAGGTGGGAACAATGAACAAACCGCTCACTGGCAAGGTCGCCCTGGTCACCGGAGGGTCCCGCGGACTGGGAGCCGCCACCGTCAGGCTCCTGGCCGAGCAGGGCGCCGACGTCGGGTTCACCTACGTCAACTCGGAGAAGCAGGCACAGGCCGTCGTCGACGAGGTGCGCGGCACGGGCGCGAAGGTCGCGGCCTTCCGGTCCGACCAGGCGGACACGAGCGGGGCGCCGGCGCTGATCGACGAGGTGGTCGCGCACTTCGGCGGCCTGGACATCCTCGTCAACAACGCGGCGATCTCGGTTGCCGGTACGGTGGACGACCCGGACGCCGACACCGCCGCGCTGGACCGCATGCACACCACGAACTACCTCGGCGTGATCGCGATCATCCGGGCCGCCTCCCGGGCTCTACGTACGGACGGCCGCATCATCACGGTGAGCTCGGGACTGGGCACCCGGGTCGGCCTCCCCGGCCTCGCCGACTACTCGGCGACCAAGGCCGGGATCGAGCGATACACCATGGGCGTCGCCCGCGACCTCGGACCCCGGAACATCACGGCCAACGTGGTGGAAGCCGGACTGATGGAGGGCGGGATGGAAACCCACCCCGAGACCCTCAAGGCGCTGCTCAGCACGCTGTCGCTGCAGCGCAAGGGCCATCCGCAGGAGATCGCCGCCGCGATCGCCTTCCTGGCGAGCCCCGCCGCCTCGTACGTCACGGGCGCGGTGCTGGACGCCCACGGTGGCTACAACGCCTGACCCGAAGGCCGTTCCCGTGGGCGGGCCATCGCCGCCGTAGGCGGAGGCCGGCTCGGTGGTGGCTGAACCATCCGATCAGCCCACACAGGGTGACACCGCCCGCGACGCGCCCCGCAAGGAGCGCAGCAGGCCATGTCGCGTGCGTTTCGCCCGCGCTTAGCTGGTCTTGGCCACCGGCACAGCATCGGCCGTCACCCTGGCCTCCACCACGCTGACCGGACCGGCCCACGCCGCCACCGGTTCGACCGTGGAAGCGTCCGCCGAGAACCGAGGATTCGTCGAGAACGTATTCGACATACTGCTGGGCAAGAACCCGATACCCGCCAGTCCGCCGCCGGCCCCGTCCTCGTACCGGGCCAACACGGATAAACCCCTGCCCCCTACGACGCCTACACCGGAGCCGGAGGGGTTCAGCCGGGGTGGGGACGTCCATGAGCAACACCAGCTCGTTGGGCAGTTCCTGGCCGTTGCCGGGAGGGGCGTCGGCCGGGACCGCGCGGAAGGACACTCGCTGGCGCAGATCGGGCACGCGCAGGTGGCCGTCGTCGGCGACAAGCAGGCCGGACACGTCCACCCTGCTCCAGCACCCTGCTCCAGGTCCAACCCTGGCGGCGGCTCCACACCCACTTGAAGACGACGGTGTTGGGGATGAAGCGGCGGCCGTTCTCGGCGGTCACCTCGGCCGTCTTGCTGCCGGGGGCGCTGCCCGGCCCGGTCACCGCCGTACGGCGATCGGCGACGGCCCCCCGCTCCGGATTCGTCCACAGCGCTCAGGGCTTCAGCCCGGGGATGAAACGGACCATCCCGCGAAGCGGGACAAGTACCGCTGTTTCGCTGTCAAGGTGAAACGGCGTCCCGGCTCGGACGGGCCGGTAGTTCGCCTCGTTCGTGGTCGAGGTGGCCGCCGGCCCGCTCGTGGCCACCGGCGCGGAGGTAGGGATCGATCTGGGGCGTCGCATCTCGCGGTGCTGTCGGACGGCCGGAAGATCACCTCGCCCACCGCATGACACCATGCGGCACAGGCTGAATCCCCGGCATTCGCTCCGGGGAGCGCGTCAACACGCCGACATCGAGACCCGACCTCGACGCGCCTCGGCAACGCCGACGGCTATGCCGGCCTCGATGGCTTGTGTGATCATGCACGACAATGCGGATCATGGTTCTCGCACGCACCGTTCAGGGAAAGGTCCAGGGCCGGATCGAGGACGGGACCGCGGTGTTCCGCAGCATCCCGTTCGCCCGGCCGCCCGTGGGACCGCTCCGCTTCGCGGCCCCGGGCCCGCCCGAGCCGTGGGACGGGACCCGGCAGGCGCTGTCGTTCGGCCCGCCACCCCCGCAGGCGGGGCTGCCGCGGTCCAGTGACGACTGGCTGACCGTCAACGTCTGGTCGCCCGATCCCGGCGGGTCGGGCCTGCCGGTGATGGTGTTCGTGTACGGCGGGTCTCACCTGCGGGGCACGGCGTCGAACCCACCCTGGCCGCGGGCGTGCCGGAGGGCGGTCGGGTGCTGGAGATCGGCACCGGCGTGGGAGTGGGGCCGGCCTGGCTGGTCAGCGGCCTGCTCCCGCGGACGGACGCGACGGTGACCACGATCGAGCACGATCCCGACCGGGCCGGGCCGGCGGCGCGACTCCCGGCCGGATTTCGGACCTCCACGTGGGGGGATGCATTGGAGTTGCTGCCGAAGCTGGGGACGTACGATCCGGTCTTCGCGAACGCGGCCACCATCGCCATCCACGTCAACGAAGGGACATCCCCCGGATGAGCACCGACAAGCGGCCTGACCCCGGGCATCCGATCAGAGCGCCTGCCGGGGTGCCGACGATCGCCCCAGGGAGCAACGTGGCCACCCGGCATCACCTCATACGATGGTCATCTTGCACCCAGGCCGCCGAACGGCCGGACGAACGCGATCCCCCGGCCCACGTCGGGGAGTCGTTCGACACCCTGGAAGACCATGACCATCTCGTCCTGACCCCTCTACGCGAGGTCGTCGACGGCCAGGCGCACCGGCGGCGCCCAGCCAGGCCGGGCGCGGGCGGGATCCGGTTCGGGCAGATCGGACCTGGACCAGCAACCCCGAGGAATGCACCCGCATGACAACCAGTGCTCAGCAGCTGATCGAAACGGCAGGTCTCGCACCGCTGGCCGGCCCGTTCGACTGGGAACAGGTCGAGCACCGGCTCGGGGCGCCCGTGCCGCAGGACTACCGCAAGCTTCTCGACGCGGGAGGCGGCGGACTCTGGCTGAACTCCTTGAGGCTCTACGTTCCGGCGCCCGGGCCCGGTCTCAAGCACGTCGATCTCGAGCGGTCGGGGCTGGAGTTCGAACAGCTCCAAGACCTGTTCGAGGACGAGGTCGTGGAACCGCCCGACGATCTCGCCCCTGATTCCAGGCTGCTGCCCTGGGCCTCGGCCGGCACGGGGGTCACGCTCTATTGGCAGGTCTCACCCGAGGCGGCAGCTGATTCGTACCCGATCCGGGTCTCGGACCGGAACGGCGACGTGTGGGAGAGGTACGACCTGCTCACCACCGACCTTCTCCTGGGAGTCGTCCAGGGCGAGGTGCACAGTGAGCTGCTCAACGAGTCGTGGATGGAACGCGACGTGCTCTTCAAGCCCTACGCCGGCGAGTAGAACGATTCGGCCATCGCGTTGACGCCAGCAGACCTCGGTGCGGCCGACCGAGCGTCGGATGTCCAGGCCTGCTGGAGGACAGGCAACTGTCCACCCGCACCTGCAGCGTCACCGCCAAGAGCTGGCCGAACAGCTCCGGCGCATCGACGCCGCGCACCAGGCCGCGCAACGCAAGCTGGCCGCGCAGCACTTCATCCAGCTCGAACAGCACCGCCACAGACTGGATCGGGTGGTGCGGAACGCGACGGACGTCCTGGCGAAGGTGCGCTCCCAGGACGCTGGTACCCCTGAATGAGAAAGGCGGAGAAGGGCGGTGAGAAAGTAAGCGCCGTTCGAGTAGGGGAGAGCTGTTCACCTCATCGCCTTGTTCAGCGTTGGCTGACCAGTCGGTGGCGGCGCCATCGTCGGCCCGGTGAGGGCCCTGGCGTCGGCGAGCATGCCGGTGTCGAGGAATTCGTGATCGGTCACTGTGCTGTCGCCGGTTCCGGTAGGTTGTGCGCCCGCCGGTAGGCCATTGGAGGCAGACCCACGTGGGTGTTCCTGGTGCTACACCTGCCCACCCGAATGAGTCTCACGAAGCGTGACGAAAAGGATACATTCCCGAATCATCTTTCGGTAGTCGTACGGTTACCGTTCGCCTAACGTATGTGGGGCTGATCTCTCCCCCGAGAGGAGCCCGGCATGTACACCAGTCCGCCCGCAGCGGACCCGACGGCCACTCCGCAGGTCCCCATCGGCGCGGCCATGCGGAACGCGACCCGATACATGGCGGTCGCGGCCTACCTCGATCCGTCGTTCCGTGAGACGGCGCTGCGCGAGCTCATCCGCAATCGGCACCGGGGCGTGGCGCCCTCGCACGGCGGCTTCGACGTGGTCCCGGTGTTGCGGCACTGCCTGCGCGCACGATCGTTCCTGCTCGCCCGGGAGATCGTCCTGACCGTCGTGCTCGCCGGCGGCCTTCTCCTGCTCCCCGAGGTCACGATCCAGTGGCTCGCCGTGGTGATCCCGTTCGCGCTGCTCACCCTGCGGCCGCTGCGCCGGCTCTCCCGCCCGTACAAGATCCTCGTCTGGTTCGTCATCTCGACGCTGGTGTCGATACCGGCCGCCTTCGCCGTCGTGGCCATCGCCACCGCACGGGCGATCAGCTCCTTCCTCGAAGGGGGCGCGCCGCCGAGCGGTGCCGCGCTGTCGCTGCAGTTGCTCCTCGTGGTGCTCCTGTCCCTCGGCGTGGCGGCCGGCTACCGCATCGCCGTGTTCCGCGTCATCGGCCGCGACCTGCGCCCCGGAGCGCCGCCACCGCCGCCCGGCCCGGCGGCCGACGCTGGGGCCGAACAGCGGCTGCGCTGGATCGGCGCGGCGCAGCACGGGAACGTCACGCTCTACTCCGGCCGCAACCCGTTCCTCGGAGCCGGCGACACGGCCCGGGCCTGGACCATCGCGGTCGAGCTGGACCGCACGCCGGGCCCGCGCGACGGCTCGGGGCCGGCGCGGCCGCTGGTCGAGATCGACCCGGTGGAGCTGCACACGTTCGTACGGGAACGGCTGGCGCAGATGAGCGCGCAGTCCCACCCGGCAGGCATCATCAACCTGCGCATCCGCGACCAGATCGTCGCCACCGGCCGCTTCAACCAGTTGCACGGCTGGAACGGCAAGGGCCCGGCGCTGCATCCACTGGTGGATCCCGGCCAGCTCTGCCCGTGGACGAACCTGCCGGAGCAGGTCGTCGCCGCGGTGATCCGTACCCCCCAGGCAGGCGCGCGGCACTACCAGCGGCTGGACATCAACTCCGAGGGCCCGCACGTCCTGGACCCGGCGGGCCGCACCGTCATCCCGGCCGTGGACCGGGGGACCTCCGTCACCGCGTTCGTGCACCTCGCGGTCGAGGGCCGCATGCTCTACACCGAGTTCGTCGTCACGGTTCTGCCGCCCGTGACCGGGGTGTACCGCTCGGTGGACGAGCTGCCGCTCTCCTCGCCCCCGCTCCTGGTCTACCACGCGCTGCGCGGGCGCTGGCTGTACCTGTTCCGCGACATCGTCGCCGCTCCGGTACGGCTGCTGCGCATGGCCTGGCAGGCGTTCCGGCACGCCATCGGCGTGGACGACCCGCGGGCGTACACCGCCTACGACTACGGGGCCCGGCTGAGCCTGCGCGAACTGGGCGCCTCCGAGCGGGCCGACACCCTCATCCAGGAGCTGGACACCTTCAAGTACACCAAGCTCGTCGAGGAGCGCCTGACCTCGGCCGTTCTCGACTTCCTGGAGGACAAGGGCGTCGACACCACCGCCTACCGGCGCCAGGCCACCGCGGTCTCGATCTCCAGTACGACCCACTACGAGTACAGCGGCAACTACCCGGGCGCGCAGTTCGGCGGCCCCGGCTCCCAGTTCGTCCAGAACGTGAACACGCAGCGGGGCGAGGCGAACTCATGACCTCCGACAAGGACAAGTACACCTACAGCGGAACGTTCACCGGCAGCCAGTTCGGCGGCCCTGGCTCCCACTTCACCCAGAACGTCAACACGGGCGGCCAGGGCGCCGACCCTGATCTGGTACGACTCCAGGCGCTGCTCACCGACCTGATGGCCCGCGTCGCAGTCCACTCCACTGAGATCGACCACCCTGAACGGGCCGGCCGCGACGCGGAGGAGATCCTCACCGAGGCCGCCCGGCCGGCGGCGGAGCGGGACACGGGCCGCCTCGCCGACGCCTTCCGCCGTCTGCGCGACCGCCTGCGCCCGATCGCCGATTTCGCCGACTCGCTCAGCAAACTCGCCGACCTCCTGACCAAGTTCCTCCCCTCCTGAACGAACCCGGAGCCGTGCACGCCGAACACCCCATCCATCGACCGCCAAATGGTTCGCCGGCGACCATCAATGCCGGATAGGAAGCTTGGCGTGCTGGCTATTTGCTCCTGAAGAAGTCTCCGGGGGTAGGTGCTTCCGACCTCGGCAGTACAGCGCTGGGCGGTCGGCCGGGCTGAGAATGACGTCGGGGTCATTTCCGCCGGAGGTGGGTGGCCGGTGCTGCGGGTCTGGGACAACAGATCGCGTCATGGGAGGCGCTGTTGCCGCGCTTCTGCCGGATTCCGCTGGACGGGCGGGTCCCGCGTTCCACCACCTTGATCAAACTGGTCCGGCTGGCGGCACCGGAGGTGTTCGAGCAGCTCAACACCGCGCTGGTGGGCAAGCTCGCCGAAGACAAACTGCTGCGAGGACGCATCATCACACCCGTTCCCAGCTGGCCTCCAGCGCGTGGCGGAGGGCGGTCAGCGCCGCGTCGCGACCGGCGAACGTCGCGGCCGGAGGAGGCGGCAGACCGTTCAACCCGGACGGAGCCGGCACGGGTTTGCCAACAGCCGCCGCCATAGTGTCACCTGCCTGACCTGGGGGCGCTCCCGCGCGATCGGGTGGGCGCGACCCTGGTCCGGCACTTCCTGGACCGCTGGGAGGCAGACGACGCCCTTCAGGTGCTGCTGCGCACCGGGGTGACCAACCAGGCCGCGGCCGAGCGCACCCGCGCCATCTTCGCCACCCAGCTCGCACCACTGATCACCGCCTTGGCGGACGACCCGACCGGCGAGGACGGCCGCGTGGCGACCCGGGCCGCGCTGGTGGCCTCCCAAATGCTCGGGATGGCCCTGTGCCGCTACATCCTGCGCTTCCCGCCGGCGGTCACCATGTCGGACGACGACATCGTCGCCTGGCTCGGCCCGGTCATCCAGCGCTATCTGACCGGCAGGGACCCGACGAACGGCCCGCTCTAGACGGAGCCCGCCGCCGCACGCCGGTCCGGCCCCGGGCGGGGCCGGTCGTGCCAAGGCCGGCGGGCACATAGGCCAACAGCTGTTGACATCGATGGCAGCGGCACCTACGGTATGCCTACAAGTGTTGACCAACAGATGTTGACAAACCTTTGGGAGGGCACCATGTCACCCACCGTCACCCATGCCGACGTCCTGGTCGTGGGCGCGGGACCGACCGGGCTGCTGCTGGCTGGGGATCTGGCCGAGGCGGGCCTGTCGGTCGTGCTCGTCGAGCGACGCCCGCACAAAGTCAGCAACCTGTCCCGGGCACTGGTGGTCCACGCCCGGGTGCTGGAGCAGTTCGACGCCCGCGGCATCGCCGACGACGTCGTGGCGGGCGGGCACCCCATCAGCCGGCTGGCTCTGTTTGAGGCGGCCCGGCTCAACCCTTCGCGGCTGCCCACCCGCTACCCGTTCGTCCTGTTCACCCCGCAGTACAAGGTGGAGAAGGTGCTGGAGCGCCGGGCCCGCGAGGCCGGGGTCACCTTCGTGTACGAGACCAAGGTCGTCGCGGTGGCGCAGGACGCGGACGGCGTCACGGCCCACACGCAGGACACCGGCGGGCAGCCGGGCACCACGTTCCGCGCGTCCTACCTGGTCGGCGCCGACGGGGTGCACAGCTCGATCCGGCCCGCGATCGGTCAGCCCTTTCCTGGTGACACGATCCTCAGCTCGCTGATCCTGGCCGACGTCAGGCTCGGCGAGGCACCGGACCGGCCCTTCGTCGTGAACGCCGTCTCGGACGGGTTCGCGCTGCTCACCGAGATGGGCGACGGCCTGTACCGGGTGACCGGCTGGAACCGGCGCCACCAGCTTCCCGACGACGCGCCGCTGGAGGCGGCCGAGGTCAAGGAACTGCTCCAGATGAACTTCGGGACTGACTACGGCATCACCGAGATCCCTTGGATGTCCCGGTTCCACAGCGACGAGCGGCAGGCCCCGGCCTACCGCGTCGGGCGGGTGTTCCTCGCCGGTGACGCCGCGCACGTGCACTCCCCAGCGGGCGCCATGGGCATGAACACCGGCCTCCAGGACGCCGCCAACCTGAGCTGGAAGCTGGTGGCCGTGCTGCGCGACGGCGCCGACGACAGGCTGCTGGACACCTATCAGGCCGAACGGCACGCCGTCGGCAAGCTGGTGCTGCGGATGAGCGGGACGCTGGTGCGGGCCGCCCTGCTGCGCGGGTTCGCCGCCCGGCTGCTGCGCCGCGCGGCCGGAACGGTCGTCAGCAACTTCGGTCCGCTGGCCGACAAGGCGGCGTCCATGGTCACCGGCATCGGCATCGCCTACAAGGCCCCGCGCGGCGCGCACAAGCTGACCGGACGGCGCGCCCCCGACGTGGAGCTGGCCGAGGGGCGGCTGAACGAGCTCCAGCGCGGTGGCAGGTTCGTGCTGATCACACCGGCCGGTCAGGACGCGGACGTGCCCGGCCACGTCGTCCACGCCCACTGGACCGGCGACCGACGCACCACGGCCCTCGTCCGTCCCGACGGCTACTTCGCCTGGGCCGCCGACCGCCCCGACGACGAGGGCCTCCGCACCGCCCTGGCTACCTGGGCGGGCACTGCCACCAAAGCGGCCTGAGGGTGTCAGGGCCCGGGCGCGGGGAGGTGGCGCTGGGTCATGGTGACAGGACTCCACTGGACCTCACGTTCCAGTCTCCAAGGTGTCCACGTTCAAGAGGGCGGCCCGATGACGAGCCGGGGGCTTGCACCGGCCAACACCTGGGAAGTCGGGGTGATTCGCGAACTTTGTGGTGGCACGGCATATCCAAGATCCCGTGACACTAATCGCTGGAGATCCGCTGCGGATCGGAGATTACTGGTTGGCCGGACGGCTGGGGGCGGGCGGCCAGGGTGTGGTCTACGAGGCCTACGACCGGACCGGGCGCCGGGTGGCGATCAAGATGCTGCACGGCGTCGACGTGGGCCTGCTCAAGCGGGAGGCCACCGCGGCCCAGCGGGTCTCCTCCTTCTGCACAGCGGCCGTGATCGAGGCCGACCTCACCGGACCGCGGCCGTACCTGGTCAGTGAGTACGTGGAGGGGCCCAGCCTCGGCTCCGCCGTACGGGACGGCAGAAGCTTCACCCCGGGAGAACTGCACCGGCTGGCGACCGGCGTCGCCACCGCGCTGACCGCGATCCATGACGCGGGCGTGATCCACAGGGACATGAAACCGGACAACGTCCTGCTCGGCCCCGACGGCCCCCGAGTGATCGACTTTGGTCTGGCACGGACGCTGGAGATGTCGCTGACCGCGACCGGGCTGATCTCGGGAACGCCCACGTACATGGCGCCAGAGGTGTTCACCGGCGAGCGGGCCGGGGCGCCCGCCGACGTGTTCGCGTGGGGCGGGATCATGCTGTTCGCCGCGACCGGCAAGGACCCGTTCAAGGCCGAGACGCTCGGCGCGGTCATGCACCAGGTCATGTCGGTCGAGCCGGATCTCACCTGCCTGCCGGAGTCGCTCCGCCCGCTGGTTCACGCCGCGCTGCGCAAGGACCCGCTGGAGCGGCCCACGGCCCGCGCCCTGTTGCTCGCCCTGATCAGCGGCGACGGGCAGCTCGACACGGCACGGCTGCTCGCCGAAGGCGGCCGTGCGTCACACCTCGCGACTCAGGCGCACGACCCCGGCCTCGGCCCGCTCGCCGAGGAGGCCTACGGCCTGCTCGCCCCGGCCGATCGCGAGCAGGCGGCGAAGGTGTTCCTGCGGCTGGTGACGGTGGACGAGGACGGAGAGCTGTCCATCCGGCGGGCCCGCCTGAGCGAGTTCACCGAAGCACAAGGAGTGCTTCGGGTCTTCGGCTACCTCCTGGACATCAGCGGCGATGAGGTACGGCTGGCCCGGCCGGCCCTGCCGCACGCGTGGCCCCGGCTGCGCCGCTGGATCGAGAGCAACAGGGACGGAATGGCCGCCCACCGGGAGATCCTTTCGGCAGCCCGGCGATGGGACGAGCGCGGTCGACGGGACGGTGACCTGTTCGCCGGGCAATCGCTGGACAACGCGCTGCAGTGGGCCGCCACCGGCCGCAAGGACATCTCGCTGGCCGGCTTCGAACGAGACTTCCTGGACGCGGGCGCCGCTCTGGGCCGCCGCAGGGCGCGCAGGGCCCGGCTGGTGTCGCTGAGCCTCGCCGTCCTGCTGGTTGTCTCGCTGGCCGCGACCGGTGTTGCGGTGTGGCAGGGCAAGCTGGCCGACGACCGGTTCCGCGCCGCAGAGGCGGCCAGGATCGCGGTGACCGCAGGAGCGATCCGCGCCACCGATCCCGAACTCGGCGGGCTGCTGAGCGTGGCCGCCTGGCGGCTCGACCCGACCGCGCAGACCCGCAAGGCCATGAACGGCTCCCTCGCCCAACGCGAGAGCGGCATGTTCCAGGATCCGGCCGCCCAACCCGGCACGATCCGCACCCTCAGCGCCGACAGCCGGACGCTGGTCAGCGTCAGCGACAACGAGGTGCGCCTGTGGGACGTGGCCGGCCGCCGCCAGATCGGCACGTGGAAGCTGGACGTCAAGGGCACGCCGATCGACATGGCGCTGAGCCCGTCCGGCGCAGTCCTCGTGCTCCTGACCAGCAGGGGCGTGCACGCCTGGGAGGCGAAGACAGGCAAGACCAGGCGAGCGTGGTCGTTCCGCCGCGCCATCGGCGGCGAGCAGTTCGATCTGGCCTCCGTCCGCTTCGGCACGGTCGACCGCTATGTGATGGTGCTGCAGGGAGAAGAGGTCTTCACCCTCTGGGACCTTCAGACAGGACGCACCGCGCAGCTCCCCGGCTACTGGAACGGCGCGATGACCCCAGACGGCTCGGCGATCTACATGCAGTACCGCAACACCAGGCGAATCGGCAGATTCGCACTGCCCAGCCTGAAACTCACCGGCACCAGGCCGGAGCAGGAGTCGTGCGACTCCTGCTCCGGCCCGCTGGCTGTCACCAAGGACGGCCGGCTGGTCGAAGCGCTACCGGGACGGCGGCTCGGCGTGGCCGACCTGAAGGACCCGACGGGCTTCT
Source organism: Nonomuraea sp. NPDC050202 (assembly GCF_040656115.1). Taxonomy (NCBI): domain Bacteria; kingdom Bacillati; phylum Actinomycetota; class Actinomycetes; order Streptosporangiales; family Streptosporangiaceae; genus Nonomuraea; species Nonomuraea sp. NPDC050202. The sequence continues at coordinate 232,400 of NZ_JBFALF010000015.1, forward strand.
CGACCGACGAGTTGATCGGCATCGGCCCGACCCCGTGGAATCAGGGAAGCCTGATCTTCAGCCACGACCAGAAGCTGTTCGCTTCGGCGACAGACGACCAGATCCAGCTCTGGCGGGACGGCATGCTCCTCACCGCACTCACTGTCCGCTCCGCATCAGACCCTCACCAGTGGTCAGCCGGGGTGATGTCGCCGCAACCGCGATTCGACCCCGACGGGAAGACGCTGCGCTACCTCAGCGAGGACCGCGTGTTCTCCCTGGACTTCTCCGCGCTGGCCGCACCGGCCGACCCCGAATCCGACACGGCCGCCATCAGCCCCGGCGGCAAGCTCACAGTGGAACTGCTCAACACTGACTCGAGCACCGACGCCTACGTGCGGACGACGCAGAAGCGCGAGCTGCTCCTGCGTGACGGAGCCACAGGCGAGTTCGACTTCACCGGCGCCGCCTTCAGCCCGGACGGCAACGTGATCGCGCTGACCACCTTCGAGATCAACGAGACGCCGCGCGGCGACGTCGAGAACATCAGCCGCCTGCGCATCCACGACGCCGTGACCAGAAAGGAGATCAAGCGGCTCACCGTGAGCGACGTCGGCCAAGCGTTTCTGCGCGGCGTCAGTCCAGACGCCGGCAAGGTCGCGGTGGAAATCCACCTAGTGGACGACTCGACGAAGTCCACGCTCCAGCTCTGGGACTGGAAGGCCGGCCGCGCGCTGTGGTCGGTCAACCTCACCAGGCTGACCGACGTCGCCTTCAACCACGACGGGACTCGGCTCGCCGTGCTGGCGCAGGACCCGGACATCCTGGACGCCGCGACGGGCAAGCACGCAGGCCCGATGCTCCGCGCCATCGGCCGGGCGACCACCCTCACCCACGCCGCGTTCACCCGGACCGGCCTGCTCGTCACCGCGGACAGCCGGGGACGCCTGACCGTCTGGAACCAGGACGGCTCACCCAGAACGGTCATCACAGGCACACCCGGCACGCCCACGGCGCCGCTCGCCGTCTCTCCGACGGAGGACCTGGCCGCCCTGGTGGGCGGCGACGGCCAGGCCCGCCTCTACGACCTGACGCTGGGCCAGTCCATCGGCGCGGTTCCGGACGACGACCGCGGGGCCGTCCAGCGGGTGGCTTTCACGCCGGACGGCACCCGCCTGATCACCTTCGACCAGTTCAACGCGCGGCACGAGTACCCCGTGGCGCCATCGGCCGTGGCCGACGCCCTGTGCGGCCGGTTCGGCCGGACGCTCACCGAGCAGGAGTGGGCGGCCCACCTGCCGGACATCCCATCGGTGGAGGTGTGTCGGTGATGGGCGCGGCGCGGCCAGAGAGTTGACCTTCGAGAGCCTCACGGGAGGCGCGGGCCAGCGCGTGCCCAGGAATCGGTCGCCGGCACGGGAGCACCCTTCACCATGACCTGCATGGTGAGGGCGTCGGCGGCGCAGCAGCCGATCCGCATGCGCGTCAGGTGCCAGCCGTCGTCCCGGCCGGACGGCACGACGAAACCGGTCAGCCGGATCGACCGGGTCACGGCCGACCAGCGCCGCCAGATGCGCCTCCTCGGCCGCGCGGGCGCGGTAGGCCGGCGACGCAGGGAAATCGCAGCGCAGCCGGGGCTCGGGTCCGGGGTTCAGCTCACGCGGTGGAACGGCAGCCCGATGTTCTCCCCCTGCAGCAGCCTGTCGATCGACTGCTCCATCACCTTGCTGTCGTTCAGGTGCGGGAACGGCTCCTCGGCGGGGACGTCCACTCCGAGGAAGCGGCACAGCGGCTCCCACCCTTCCCGCACGTCGAACACCAGCAGCCGCTCGGGCGGCAGGCTTGCCTTCACCGTGGCCACGTGCCGCTCGAACGCCAGGAGGCTGTCCTTCTCGTCGAGAGGCTCGCCGAAGGCCCGCTCGCTGCCCAGCCCCTCCCGGATCATGCGCTCGAGCAGCGGGCGGGTGGTGTTCATGTTCTCGACCAGAGGGGCCATCTCCGGTGCGAGCTTGTCTGCCTGTAACCGCGCCGGCCCGTTGGCGATGAGCGCCTGCATGCTCGCGATCCAGGTGTGCGGGTCGCGTACCGTGAGGACCACCTTGGCCTGCGGGTAGGCGTCGGCCAGCTCGCGCCAGAAGAACGAGGCCGGCCAGTCCACGGCGGAACGGAACCCCTCGAGCACGTGGTCCCAGTCCGGCACCACGTCATGGCCGGCCAGCGGCGCCCACCGCCGGGCACGATCGGGATCGGACCCGACGTCGAACATGTGGTGGCAGGGCCCGAACCCCAGCCGCTCCAGCGCCGCCTTCATCGAACTCGTACCGGTGCGCGGGAAACCCGCGCCGATCACGGTCAGCATGGTGCTCCTCCATGGTGTCGGCTGCCCCGATCATGGTGCCGCGACCATGGCCCTGGCAATCCTCGCACTTCTACGGCTGCTTGCTCTCTCGTGCCCACAGGTCCTCCACGAGATCCACCCCCAAGGGCGTGGCATAGGCGACGGGGTAGACAGGCGCGAGTTGTCTAGTTGTCCCCTATTTTCCAACTGTCACTATAAAAACGCAGGTAGAATTGCCTTGTGTTAGCCGTGAAACGATGCGCCCGCTGCGAACAACAAGCCTGGTGACGAATTCCATCGGAACAAGGCTCTGTCCGACGGGCTTGCCGCCTATTGGCAAGCCATGCACTTCGATCGTCAAGCGGCGACTACGAAGCAATGCGCGATTTGCATGTCAGAGTCCTGCTGGTATTGATCCCCGAGAATCCATTTGCAGCCGCTGCGGCCGTAGTTGTAGTGCGGGGATGACTTGGAGCAACGGCGTGCAAGCCGCCATCCCCGCCGTTGCAGGTGTTCGTGTACAGACGGAACAGGCTGCCGCTGAAGCTGGTCCGGTCGCCGCTCCTGGGGCCATCGCCGCGTGGAGGTAGAGGGTACGTCCCCTGGCGGACCGAGCTTTATCGGTACCTTTCGAGCAGAGAGTGGAATGGCCTCTGCCGTGCCCTGGTGATGACTTTGACTGGCATACTTGCGATACATTTCAGGTACATGACCTGAGTATTCCGGCCGTGTACCGTCGGGTGCTTTGCTCTTCCGCGGGAACCTCGGCACAGTGGAGGCAATGATGATGGCCATCCGTCGGTTCGGTCCGCGCCACACCGGAGTGATCGCTCTCGCGATCGCGACGGCCGCGCTCGGTGCGGTCACCTTCACCGGCCACGCACACGCGACGGCGGCGATCGGTGCGGTCACCTTCGCCGGCCACGCACAAGCGGGCTACTATTGGGTCGGGCCGTTCAACTCGCTCAACGCCTGCAAACGGGAGCGACCCAAGTACAAGTCGTCGTGGACCACGCCGGGGCCGTGCTTGTATTACACGGTTAACCCTCCAGGTTCCGGGATCTGGCAATTCAAGGTGACCACGCGGTATTGACCCACGCTCTTCGCACGTGAGCATGGCCTGAGAGTGGCGATACCAGATGGAGAAGCAGGGTACTCGACAAGGAGCCTCCCAGGTCCGCAGCGTCATCAGGTGAGGACGCTGCACCCGTTCAGCCAAGCAAAGCCGGGTGACCAGGCATATTCCCTGCATATTTCACGGTGCTACCGACGCGTGCACCATCACTCCTGTGAACCCTGGCCCCGGGAGCGCTCGCGTCACAGGGATTCGAGCATGACGAATCGTCGTTAGAGGCCATAGGCGCTCCGGAGGCTGATCTCCGTTCGAGGGAAGCCTGACCCGCCCCGGTGTGATCGGAAGGCCCATTGTCATAAGAGATGACAACATCCGGCACCCCGGCGCCACCTGTGACGTAATCACCACCTTCGAAAATGTCCACTACCGGGCCGATGACGAGTGCTGCTGGAGCGGGCGAGGCACTGTCCTGCGCGGGACGTTCCCATTCGGGACCTGACGCTCAGACAGCGCCCTCCGCACCATCTCTTGCAGTTCTCGTCTCGGTCCTCGTGCGTTCCCACTGATCGCAAAGGAGTTTCCCATGAACACATACATGAGGGTCGCCCTCGTGGCAACGGTCGCCGCAGGATCCATGCTCGTCGGAGCGCTGCCGGCACAGGCCGCGAACCGCGACAACTGCCGCGGACAGGTCGCCGGCATCACCACCAGCGGCTCTGCCATCGTCGCCACGTACGTCGTCGTATGCAACCGAGTCCAGGACCGCATCATCGTCTCGGCAGACGTCAACCGCCACAGCACCCCGATGACGACCAAGCGCCAGACGAAGACCTGTAACAACACCACCAGGTGTAGCGTCCATCCCCGGATTTCCAATCCCACCGGCAGGCAGCTGTTCTCCGGAGCGGTCTTCGCTGCGATCGCCGCTCGAGGTAGCTACATAGCGGGATGCGGGTATGTGGAAAGCGTGCTGCGCGGAGGCCTGGCCCTCGACGCGATCATGACCTGTAGATCCGCGGACGAGTCTCACTGACCAGCTCGCTCGTGGACGTCACGCTGAGGGCTCGGCTCTGTCCGGGCCGATGGGTGCTCAGCACCAGGAAACGGTTGGAAGAACTGGGCCGCCGCCGCTGGGTCAGGGCGTACTCGATGGCGTCGAGCTTGGCGTCGAAGTCCGGGTCGGGTGAGTCTTTCCAGGTCTTGGTGCGCTGGAAGGTGATCTCGCTGCGGTTCAGCAGGGTGCGTAGCGCCTCCCGGCCGAGCGTGAAGGCGCGGCCGGGCAGGCGGTGCAGGTAGTCGAGGAGTTTGCGGATGGACCAGGGGGTGAGGGGCTGGCCGAGCTTGGCGGGACGGGTGGTGGCCGTCTGCGTGACGAGGTCTTCGTCGTCAGGACTGAGCAGGCGGGGACGGCCTCCCTCCCATTAGGGTCCAGGCAGGCCAGCCCGATCTCGTTGAAGCGGTGGATCACATCGCGCACGGTGTCCTCATCGGCCTGCACCAGCCGGGCGATGACCGGGACGGTGTTACCGCCGGCCGAGGCCAGCAGGATCATCGCCCGCCGATGACGGACCGTGCTCATCGTGCCGCGCCGCACGATCCGCTGCAGCTTCTGCCCTTCCCGATTCGTGAGCCTGCGGACCCTGACCGGTTGCGTCACCTGACCTTCCGAGCGCTGATCGAACATGATCAGCCGGCAGGACCGTCCCGCACGCCAACCCAGTGATCGTTTCCGGTCACAGCACTACATGAAGGGCGGCCGAGGAGCGCCGCGACAGCGGGATCCCGCGCACGTACACCGGTCGTCACGTACCTCAGGACGGCACTCAGTAGCGCCGCGATCGGGGTGAGTCCGAGTCGGTGCACGACCGGGGACTCACGACACCGGCACGAGAGCCCACTGCTGTTCGGGCAGGTTCTGGTCCGGCCACTGGATGACCTGCGCCCCGTCGGCGGCCGAGCCCTGCGCGACGCTCAGCAGCTTCCCGCTGTGCCTGGCGCGGATCTTGTAGTACGAGCCTGACGGTTCGAGGGTGAACGCCTGGTCGAAGGCGAGGTTCTGCACCCACAGCGCGGCGTTGGCGGCGTCGGCCGTGCTCCCCTGCCAGATGGACACGGCCCGGCCGCTGTTGCGGTTGAGCAGCGTCCGGTAGCCGCCGCCGGTGTCGGTGACGTGCCAGTGCTGGTTGTGGCCGCCGTTGTCCGCCCACTGCACGAGGTTCGTGCCGTCGGCCAGGCTGGCGGTGTAGGCGTCCAGGAGCTTGCCGCTGCGTCGGTTGACCAGCTTGTAGTAGGGCCCGGCGGAACGTCCGAAGTCGATGTCGGCGTGGCGGAGGGTGTCGAACCCGACGGCGATCAGCACTCGGCCGGTGCGCGGGACGTAGGTCAGGTTGCGGAAGTAGCCCCCTTCGATGGTGGTGTGCTGCCGGGTCCACGCGCCGGTGCTGCTGCCGCTCGGGTTGGTCCAGACGTCTCCGCTGCCCGCGGCGTTGTAGAGCAGCCGCCCGTCGGGAAGCCGGATGATGACCGGGCTACCGCCCGTGGTGAGCGCGGGCGAGCCGGAGGCGACCGGGAGTGCGGTGATGTTCGATCCCGCCGCCCCGCCGACGGAGAAGAAGGTCAGCGGGTTCGAGGAGATCTTGTAGCGGACGTTGTCGCCGCCGCCGAAGTACTCGTACGTCATCATCCACTGGCCATCGGTGGTCTGCACCACGTTGGGCATGCCCGGGCGTCCGCCGCCGATCTGGCTGACGCCGCCCACGTTCTGGGTGAGGCCGGCGACGTCCAGCACGGGTGCGCTCCACGAGCTGGTGCTGGTGCCGTTCCAGGTTCGGTGCGCGATGACCTGCCCGAAGGAGTCACCCGCCGTGGCGTTGTCCCCTCGCATGGTCAGGACGCCCGTCGACGGGTGGTAGCCGGTGTAGTCGTTCTCGTCGGAGTAGTAGGCGACGAGCTCGTTGTCGTACACCATCAGGAACGGCTCCCAGACGGGGTCGACCTGCCGGTAGGTGTTGGCGCGCGCGATGCGCTGACCGATGGCGCCGGCGCTGCCGCCCTGCCAGCCGCCCGTGGTGATGATGTTGAGGAAGCTCCAGGACGCGCCCTGGTCCGTGCTCGCGTAGAGGGCGATCGCCATGTCGCGACGGTCGCCGTCGTTCGTCGGCACCCAGTTCGGGTCCGCGGCCTTCTGCTCGGTGTAGTAGACATCCTCGCCCGTCACCACGGTCGACAGCAGCAGCGTGCCCGCGGCGAGGCTGCCCACGTTCTGGGGCAGGACGTAGAAGTACGGGCTCGCCCAGTTGCTGGTGTACTTCGCGTACGCGGGATTGTTCGACATGTACGCCGGCGCCCGCACGTCCGAAAGCCACTGCCAGGTCGTGCCGTCGTCGTCGCTCTTGTACACCGGGATGACCTGGCCCACGGCCGTGCCCGACGGGCCGAGAGTCGCCTTCTCGAACCCGGCGACCAGCCGCCCGCCCGGCAGCGCCGCCGCCTTGGGGACCGCCACACAGTTGCCGTAGCCCTTGGTGCACCGGGCGTTGCCGGGCAACTGGTAGAGCGTGCCGGGTGTCGGGCTGACGGCCTGGGCGGGCAGGGCCGTCAGGATCAGCAGCAAGGCCGCTAATCCGGCGATCAGAGTCCTTGTCCTTGTGTTCATCGTGCCTCCTATTCGGGGGGGTGAGCAGGCAGTTCAGGAGATGAGCACGCGCACGTCCCAGGGGCAGAGCTCCACGGTCGTGCCCTCGGGGACCGGAGCGCCGTCGAGCGCGTCGGTCAGGTCGGCCGGGGCCTGGACGCGGGCGGGTTCCCAGCTCCAGTTGTGCACCACGTGGACGCGGCGGCGGTCGGGGGACGTACCGGTCGTGACGGTGACGGAGGCGGGCAGGTCGTGCCAGCCGCTCGCCGGGACGGGCGCCAGCCACAGGGCCAGAGCGCGGGCGAGGTCGCGGCCGGGCACGGTGCCGACGCAGGTCACGTGGCCCTGTCCGTGGCGGCGGGTCGTGACCGCCGGCCAGCGGCCGAAGTGCGGGTGGTCGTAGGTGGCGAGCACGTCGGCGTCGAGGACGGTGAGACCGTCCGCCCACCGCGTCGCGCTCGCGCCGGAGGAGAGGTCGAGCGGGCCGCCGGGAGCGCCGTGCAGCGGGAGGTCGCGCGTGAGGTTGCTGAACTCGTCGTAGCGCACGCCGGCCGCGGCTACCAGGCGCGCGGGCGCCGGTTCGTGCCGGGCGCGGGCTTCGTGGTCGGCGTACGCGGTACGCGGGCCGATCACCAGGTGGCCGCCCGCGTACGCGTAGGTGGCGAGCCAGTCGATCGTCGCGTCGTCCGCGAGGTACAACGCCGGGGCCAGCAGGACCGGATGGCGTCGTACGGCCTCCTCGGGCGCCATGCCGGTCCGCTCGCCGTCGGGGTCCTGCAACTGGCGGGCGTGCAGGATGCGCACCTGGCGGCCGGCGTCGAAGGCGCCGCGGTAGAAGGGGTCGAAGATGCGGTCGTAGGAGGCCGGGTCGGGTTCGCCGTCGGGGGTCGCCAGCGGCGGGTGCTTCTGCATGAGCCACTTGCTCGGCGTCGAGTAGATCATGGCGATGTCGGCGTCCGGCTCCAGCCCCGCGACCAGCGGGCCGGCGGCCTCGAACTCGGCGCCCAGGCGGGCCAGTTCGGCATAGGTGCGGCCGGGCAGGCCGCTGTGCGGCAGGACGCCGCCCCAGTAGGTCTCCGCACCGAAGCGCAGGGTCTGCCACTGCCAGTACTCGATCATGCGGGCGCCGCGGGCGACGTGCGCCCAGGCGGCCTGGCGCCACTGGCCGTCGTAGGCGGGACGGTTGTCCCAGGCGAAGCCGATGGAGCTCGCGTTGGTCTCGGTGACCAGGAACGGCGCCTGACGTGAGGCGAACATCCAGTCGGCGGTCCGGTACATCGCCCACACCCCGGTGGTCTTCCACCTCTGCTCGTGCCCGTCCGGAGTGAGGTCGGGCAGCGCGAGGCCGTCCTGCATGTCGTAGTACGGGTTGCCCGCGGCGATGTCGAGCCGCTCGGCGAGCCGGTCGTCCTGAACGCCCTGCCGGGTGTAGGAGATGCAGGTGGTGACGAACTGCTCGGGGCGGGCGTATTCGCGGACGATGCCGGCCTGCCAGGCGATGAACTCGGTGACCTGGTCGGCCTGGAACTGCCGCCAGGCGAGGTCGTACTGGGGCTGGGCGTTGCCGTCTGGTGTCCACAGGTCCGCCCAGGTGGACAGGCGGTGGGACCAGTAGACCAGCCCCCATTCGCGGTTGAGGGTCTCCACGTCGCCGTACCGTTCGCGCAGGTGGTCGGCGAAGCGCTGGAAGACGCCGTGGTTGTGCAGCAGGTGCAGGCCGGGTTCGTTGTCGACCTGGAAGCCGATGACCGCGGGGTGGCCGGCGTACCTGGCGGCGATCTTGCGGATGACGCGTTCGGCGTGGAAGCGGAAGGCGGGATGGGTGAAGTCGACCTCCTGCCTGGCGCCCCAGCCGATACGCCGCCCGGTGGCGTCCTCGCCGGTGATCTCCGGGTACTGCCTGGCCAGCCACGGCGGCACCGCGTAGGTCGGGGTGCCCAGGATGACGGAGATGCCACGTTCGTGGGCGCCGTCGAGCACCGGCTGCAGCCAGTCGAGGTCGAACCGGCCGTTGTCGGGCTCCCAGGTGGACCAGACCGACTCGCCGACGCGGATCACGGTGAAACGTGCCCCTGCCATCAGGTCCAGGTCGCTCTTGAGCCGCTCGTCAGGCTGGAGGCCGGGATCGTAGGCGGGCTCGTACTCGTGGTAGTAGGCGGCGCCGAAGAGCACGCTGGCGGGCCGGTTGGCCATTGGGGGAAACCTCCGGAAAGGGATGGACGGCGTCACTGCTTGACGCCGCCGGTGGTCAGCCCGCTCTGCCAGTAGCGCTGCAGCAGCAGGAAGGCCACGACGAGGGGCGCGACGGACAACAAGGACCCGGTCACGACGAGTGCGAGCATGTCGCTGTTGGCGCCGGAGCCGCCGCCGACGGCTTGCGACGCCCAGGAGGCGAGGCCGACGGTGATCGGGTACAGGTTCGGGTCGTTGAGCATGATGAGCGGCAGAAAGTAGTTGTTCCAGGTGGAGACCAGCGTGAAGAGCACGACCGTCACCAGGCCGGGTGCGAGCAGCCGCAGCACGATCTTGAAGAAGATCGCCGCCTCGCCCGCCCCGTCGATGCGGGCGGCCTCCAGGATGCTGTCCGGGACCGCGTCCTGGGCGTAGATGCGCATGAGGTAGAGGCCGAAGGGGCTCACCAGCGACGGCAGGATGATCGCCCACGGCGTGTTGACCAGGTCCGCCTTCGCGAACAGCAGGTAGGTGGGGATGGCCAGGGCGGTGGCCGGCACCATGATGGCGCCGAGCACCAGGTTGAAGGCGGCGCGGTCGCCGCGGAAGCGGAACTTGGCGAAGCCGTACCCGGCCGAGGCCGCGAGCAGCGCGGCCCCGGCGGCGCTGACCACGGCGTAGACGACGGTGTTGAGCAGCCAGCGCGCGAAGACGCCGTCGTCGTGGGTGAAGGTCGCCTGGATGTTGGCCAGGAGTTGCGGGGCGCGGGAGAACCACAGGCCGAAGGTGGTGAACAGGTCCTGGGTGCTCTTGGTCGAGGCGACCACGAGCCAGAACAGCGGCAGCAGGAAGTAGGCCAGCGCGGCCAGCATGGCGATCGTCAGCGGAGTGCTGCGCCGCTGGACCGGCGACTTGTGCGGCGGTGTCCGGCGGTGGGTCACCGGGGTGCGGGAGGCGACCCGGGTCAGGGTGGTCACGGGGTCCTCCTGCGGTTGGCGGTGAGCAGGACGGCGTAGGAGACGATCACGATGACCAGCCCCAGCAGGAACGACACCGCGGCCGCGTAGTTGATCTGCTGGCTGGTGAAAGCCAGGGAGTAGGCGTACAGGTTGGCCGTGTAGGCGCTGTCGATGACGTCCGGGGCCAGGCGCTGCAGCAGGTTCGGCTCGTTGAACAGCTGGAAGCTGCCGATCACGGAGAAGACCAGGGCCAGCAGCAGCGCCGGGCGCAGCGCGGGCAGCTTGACGCTCCAGGCGATCCGCCAGGCCCCCGCGCCGTCCATCGCGGCCGCCTCGTACAACTCCTGGGGTACGGCACGCAGCGCGGCGTACAGCAGGATCATGTTGTAGCCGACGAACTCCCAGGTCACGATGTTGGCCAGGCTGGGCAGCATCCAGTCGTCGCTGAGGAAGCGCGGCACCGGCAGGCCCAGGGCGCTGCTGAGCTGGGCGAACGGGCCGTAGTCCGCGCCGTACAGGTAGCCCCACATGAGTGAGGCGACCACGCTGGGCACCGCGTACGGGACGAAGATGCCCAGCCGCACCACGCGGGCCAGCCGCATCAGGCCGCTGTCGAGCGCGAGCGCGAACAGCAGCGCCAGCAGCAGCATCACCGGGACCTGGATCACGAAGAACGCCGCCACCCGCGCCACCCCCTCGAGCAGGAGCGGGTCTTGGAGCGCGGTGAGGTAGTTCTCCAGCCCGACGAACGTGGTCCCGCCGATGAGCCGGTTCTGGAACAGACTCAGGTAGGCGGCATAGCCGAGCGGAGCCAGGAACAACACCAGGAACAGCACCAGGAACGGGGCGACGAACAGCGGCCCCGCCCCGCCGGTGCGCAGGCGGCGCCGCGGACGGGGCGGCCCCTTGGGGGAGGCCGCGGTCATGGCAGTCATCGTGGGGATCTTTCTGCAGTAGGAGGTCTGTCCCGGCGGGGCCGCGGGCCGTGACCGGACCCTGGCCCGCCGGTGGTCACTGGGCCTGGACGGTGAAGCCCTGGCTCCTGGCGAAGGTGGTGATCCGGGTCTGCCACTGCTCCAGGGCGGCGACGGTGTCGGTCTTGGCCGACAGGGACTTGCCGACGGTCTCGGTCCAGTCCGTCACCACCCGGTCCAGGAATGGCGGCCACTGGAAGGAGGGGCCGACCGTGCCGCTGATGTCGGCGAACACCTGGTTCACCTGCTGCCCGCCGTAGAAGGCGGGCTTGTCGCCGACGAAGTCGGGGTCGGCGAGCAGCGCCTTGGTCGCCGGGAAGAAGAACTGCTTGGTCGCGAACATCTTCGCGCTTTCCGGATCGCTGTTGAGGAACTGCGCGAACTGCGCCGCCGCGATCGGGTTCTTCGTGGTCTTGACGACCGCGCTGGTCGAGCCGCCCCAGTTGCCCGACACGGGCTTGGCGGTGTCCCATTGGGGGAGCGGGGCCGCCCGCCACTTGCCCGCCGTGGACTTGGCCGAGCCGGACAGGAACACCGGTCCCCAGGCGGCGGTGATCCAGGTGGCGTACTTGCCCTTGTTCAGCGCCGAGAACCATGAGTCGGTGAAGTCCGGCTCGACGCCGATGACCCCCTCCTTGGCCAGGCCGCCCCAGTACGCGGCGAGCTTCTTGGACGGCTCGTCGTTGACCTTGATGGTGATATCGCTCTTGTTAGCGCTCACATACGGCTTCGCCCCTGCCTGCCAGAGCAGGCCGTGCCAGGCGGCCGCCTCGTTCGCGGCGAGGTTGGTCAGGTAGACCTCCGGGTCGGCGGCGTGCAGCTTGCGGGCCGCGGCGGCGAACTCGTCCCAGGTCTTCGGCACGTCGATGCCGTGCTCGTCGAAGATGTCCTGCCGGTACAGCATGCCCATCGGCCCGGTGTCCTGCGGGATCGCCCAGACCTCGCCCTTCGGGCCGCTCACCTGACCCCACGTCCAGTCGACGAACGTGTCCTTCAGCGCCGACGCGCCGTACGGGCGCAGATCCAGCAGGCTGTCGGTGATCGTGAACGTCGGGATGTACTGGTATTCCATCTGCACCACATCGGGCGCGCCCGTGCCGGCCTGCAGTGCCGTGCGCAGCTTGGTGTACTGCGGCACGCCCTGGCCGGCGTTGACGACCTTGACGTCGATGGCCGGGTACTTCTTCTCGAACAGCGCGACCTCCTGCTCGATGTCCGGAACCCACGTCCAGAACGTCAGCTCGGTCGGCGTCGACATCGCCTTGTCGATCTCGGCCTGGCCCACCGCCTTGCTCGCGGCGGCGGGCGGGGAGGAGTCACCGCCGCCGCCGGTGCCGCCGCTGGCGCCGCAGGCGGCCAGCGCCACGCTCAACGACGTCGCGGCGGCCATGGAGAGAAGGGCTCGACGGCTGTATAGGGACATGGATGAACTCCCATCGATGGGGCCGGGGGGTGATCGGTGCGCCCGGCGCCGGGCGCGAAAGTCCAAGCTGAGCTCCCGGTCAATGCCGCCCGGGACGTGGCGGCTACCGTATGACCGCGCGGTCATGTTCGCGCGGTCATACGGCAGCCGTCAAGAGTCGGAAACAAACTGGCAACCTGAGTGCGCTGGCCAACCGTGCATCCTTTGCATACTCTTGACGGCACGAGTGGAAAGGCGTACATATGACCGCGCGGTCATAAAGGGTTGGACGGAGAGGGGAGCTGCATGCCCAGCAGTGCGGATGTCGCACGTTTGGCGGGGGTTTCGAGGAAGACGGTCTCCAGGGTCTTCAACGAAGAGCCGTACGTGTCGGCCGAGGTGCGACGGCGGGTGATGGACGCCGCGGACACCCTCGGCTACCGCCTGAACCAGACGGCCCGCGCGCTCGCCTCCGGGCGGACCCGCACCGTGGGCGTCGTGACGCTCGGCACGCCGGGCTACGGCCCCGCCACGCTCCTGGTGAGCATCGAGCGGGCCGTCCGCGACACCGGGTACGCCCTGCACGTCGTCAGCACGATGGACGGCGACCCGGCCGGCATCGCCAGCGCCGTGACGTCCCTGCTGGAGCAGGGCGTGGACGGGATCGTCATCTCCGAGCCGGTCGACGAGGGCAAGGCCGCCATCCGCGTGGACGTGCCAGTGCTGTTCCTCGGCGCGCCACCCGCCTTCGCCGCCGCCCGGACGCTGACCACCAGCACCGGGTCCGAGCTGCTGGCGCGGGCGGCGACCGACCACCTGCTCGACCTGGGTCACGCCACCGTTCACCACGTCGCCGGCCCGCGCCGCTGGTACGCCGCCAGGGACCGCATCGAGGGATGGCGGGCGGCGCTGGAGGAGCGCCGCCGCATCGTGCCGCCCGTCGTCGCGGGTGACTGGTCGGCCGCGTCCGGGCATGCGGCGGGCCGGGAGCTCGCCCGCGACGACGACGTGACCGCGGTCTTCGCCGCCGGCGACGAGATGGCGATCGGCGTGATCCGTGCCTTGCTCGAAGCGGGCCGGCGGGTGCCCGAGGACGTCAGCGTCGTCGGCCTCGACGACATGCCGGTCGCCGCGTACGTGACCCCGCCGCTGACCACCGTGCGCCAGCCGTTCGACGCCGCGGCGAGGGAGGGCCTCAAGCTGCTCGTCCACGCCATCGAGAACCCCGGAGCCGACCTCCCGGCGGCGACCGACCCGCCGGTCGAGCTCGTGGTCCGCGCTTCCACCGCACCCCCGCCGTCCAGGGCCAAGAGCCCGTCACAAGGAGAGATCTCTTGGCACACCGCCTGACCACCGAACCCGGCGACGACCGGGTGCTCCGGACGCCGGGCATCGCCTACGGCGGCGACTACAACCCCGAGCAGTGGCCGGAGCACGTCTGGGCCGAGGACATGCGGCTGATGCGCGAGGCCGGGGTCACGATGGTCAGCGTCGGCATCTTCTCCTGGGCGCTCCTGGAGCCCGCCGAGGGCCGCTACGACTTCTCGCGCATGGACCGCGTCCTCGACCTGCTGCACGACAACGGCATCGCGGCCGACGTGGCCACCCCCACGGCCGCGCCCCCCGCCTGGTTCTTCCACGCCCACCCCGGCGCGCTGCCGGTGGACCGCGACGGGCGCACCCTGTGGCCGGGCAGCCGCCAGACGTTCTGCCCCAGCAGCCCGGCGTACCGGTCGGCGGCGCTGCGCATCGCCGAGGCGATCGGCGAACGGTACGCCGCCCACCCCGCCCTGGCCATGTGGCACGTGCACAACGAGTACGGCTGCCACAACGCCGCCTGCTACTGCGACACCAGCGCCGCCGCATTCCGCACCTGGCTGCGCGCCCGCTACGACGACGACCTCCAGGAGCTCAACCACGCCTGGGGTACCACGTTCTGGAGCCAGTGGTACTACTCCTGGGAGGAGATCCTGCCGCCCCGGGCGACCGGCGCCGACCCCAACCCGACCCACCAGCTCGACTGGCGGCGGTTCTGCTCCGACGAGCTGCTCTCGCTGTACACCGCCGAACGTGACGTGCTGCGCCGGGCTGCCCCCGGCGTTCCCGCGACGACCAATTTCATGGTCATGCCCACCTTCGACGCCTTGGACTACTGGCGCTGGGCCCCGGCCTCGGACATCGTCTCCAACGACCACTACCTGATGTCCGGCGACCCGGAGCCCGAGCTCGACATCGCCCTCAGCGGCGACCTGACGAGATCGCTCGGCGGCGGTCGTCCCTGGCTGCTGATGGAGCACTCCACGGGCGCGGTCAACTGGCAGCACGTCAACCGGGCCAAGCGGCCCGGCGAGATGTACCGCAACGCCCTGGCCCACGTGGCCCACGGCGCCGACGGCATCGCGTTCTTCCAGTGGCGGGCGGCGCGGGCGGGGGCCGAACAGTGGCACTCGGCGATGCTGCCGCACGGGGGCACGGACAGCGTCATCTGGCGGGACGTCGTCCGGCTTGGCGCCGGCCTGAAGGCCCTGGCCGAGGTGCGGGGCAGCACCGGCGATGCCCAGGTCGCCGTCGTGTGGGACTGGGAGGCCCGCTGGGCGCTCGAACTCCGCTGCCAGCCGAGCGGCGAACTGCGCTTCCAGCAGTTGGTCCGCGACTGGTACGCGCCGCTGTGGCGGGCGGGCGTCGCCGTCGACTTCGTCCGTCCCGGCGACCTCCGGGACGACCGGTACCGGCTGGTGCTCGTCCCGAGCCTGTACCTCGTCCGCGACGAGCACGCCGCGCAGCTCGCGGGCTTCACCGAGAGGGGCGGCACCCTGGCGGTCGGCTTCCACAGCGGCGCGGTGGACGAGAACTGCCACGTCCGGCTGGGCGGCTACCCCGGCGCGTTCCGCGACGTCCTCGGCTTGCGTACCGACGAGGTGTTCCCGCTGCTGCCCGGCGAGAGTCTCGCTCTCACCGGCGACGTGCCGCCGGGGGCGACGGCCACCCTGTGGTCGGAACGCGTGCGGCTCGACGGGGCCGAGGCTGTCGCGCGGTTCGCCGACGGGCCGCTTGCGGGCGTCCCCGCCGTCACCCGCAACCGCCACGGCGCCGGATCGGCCTGGTACCTCGCCACCCGCCCCGATCCGGGCACGCTGGCGGCGCTGCTCGACCGCGTCCGCCGGGAGGCGGGTGTACGCGAGGTACGTGCGGCACCGCCCGGCGTCGAGGTGGTCCGGCGCCGCGGCGACGACGCCGGCTACCTGTTCCTGATCGACCACGCGGGCACCGGCGCCCAGGTCGCGGCCGATGGTCTCGAACTGCTGACGGGCAAGCCGGTGCACGGCTCGGTGACCGTCCCCGCAGGGGGCGTCGCGGTCGTGCGCGAGCCGCTGCCCTGAGCCGGCCGAGGGCGCGGCGATCTGGACGCGGTCCAGGCCGGGGTACGAAGCCCACCGCGTTCCGCCCGACCGGAGCATGGATGGCGTGCCGCACCAATGGGCAGGCGTGCGGCCGAATCCCGGCAGATCGGGCGCCACCACGCGGAACGCCGGTGCCAGCCGCCTGGCCAGGGGCAGGAAGTACCGATGGGAGCAGCCCAGCCCGTGCCTTCCTCCAGCGCGTCCGCTCTCCGGGCGGCCAGGACGACGCCACGGATCCCAGCGGGGCACACATCACGCAGGAAGTGCGGGTGATTTGCCCATCGGGTGACGCGCGAACCCGGCGGCGAGGGCTCGCCGGTTTGTGGGTATACCGCGCGTCAGGCCGGCGCTGGGCTGGTCGGTGCCGCCGGGTGCCCGGGATCGTCGCGGTGGAAAATCGCCAGGAGGGCGAACCAGACCAGGATCATGATTCCGGCCGGGCGCAGGAATTCCTCGGAGAGAAGGGTACCGGCGAAGGAGTAGCCGGCGAGCCAGGCGCCGGTGATGACGCCGACCACGCGGACTGGCCAGTAACGGCTGACCAGGGAACTCGCCACGATCCAGACGCCGGCGAGGACGTGGCCGCCGAGCCGGACCGCCCAGGCTGTGTCGTACTCGACTGCGTTGATCATGAGGATGCCGGCGAGTACGTCGAGCGCCACCCAGCCGTAGCCTGCGGCTTTGGCCCAGGGCGCCGCCTCCAGGCGCGATACCAGAAAGAGGATCGAGAGGTGGAAGAAGACGCCCAGGTATTCTCCCCATGCCACGTCTGGGTCCGTGAAGAAGGCGATCACGGCGGGGAGGAACAGCAGGAGGGGGAGTAGCGCCACCAGGCGCAGGCTGGCGTAGTGCCGTCGAGGATCGAGCATCGGAGAAGTCCTTGCACATCGAGCTATGTGGTCGGGACGAACACTAGAAAGTGAACTGTTGATATGTCAACACTTGGGCCGGGTGGGGCGACTGAGCTGTGGCTGCGGTGGAAACGCGCCCATGAGATGGTCCGTGCCGCCGTCGTCGCCGAAACCACGGCGGCGTCCGGTGTCTCTGAGCCGGAACTGGGCGTCTTGGTCTGCCTGCACGAGTCCGGCGGGAGTTTGCGGCAGAACGCCCTCGCCGCCGCCCTCGGCTGGGATCGGACGCGGCTGTCGCACCTGCTGACCCGGATGGCCGACCGC
Organism: Nonomuraea sp. NPDC050202; assembly: GCF_040656115.1. Classification (NCBI taxonomy): domain Bacteria; kingdom Bacillati; phylum Actinomycetota; class Actinomycetes; order Streptosporangiales; family Streptosporangiaceae; genus Nonomuraea; species Nonomuraea sp. NPDC050202. The sequence goes on from NZ_JBFALF010000015.1 coordinate 249,509, forward strand.
GGCTACGTGGCCCGCGACAAGGTTCCGAACGGGGTGGAGGTCGCGCTGTGCCCGGCAGGCAGGCACTTGATCGACGCGACGTTGCCGACACTGGAGATGGCCACCCGACGTCACCTGCTGGACCGGCTCGGCCCGGACGACGCCAAGACGCTCAAGGCCCTCATCGATGGCCTCCTGTCGGGCGAAGGGGTGGCAGCCGAGGCCAAGACCGGGGCGCCCGATGCGGGGCCATGAGGGGCCGGCACCCCTCCCCGGCCACCGTCATGCGCATGCTCCGCGACCACGACACCAGCATCGTCGAGATGGGCGAAGGAGCCGACAATGCGAGCAACGGTTGTCATCCCTCGCCGGTACCCGAGCCGCGAACGGTCCTTGGTCGTGATCCAATGGCGCGATTCAAGATCACTTGAATACTGACGGTGAACTGGTACAGCCATGGCCCCGAGAATGCAGACCGGCAACAAGGTCTACATCAGGATCCGCAAGCATCGGGCTGGGAGAAGTGACCAGATCCTCAAGAGCTGGTCCATCAAGACCCGCAAGGGCTCCGGAGGCCGCAGCATCGGCTTCGCCGTCAACCGCGGGGACCGCATCCACGTCGACCTCGATTTCTGGTTCGATCTCCCCCGCGGGGACTGTTACAGGTGCATCAAGCGCGGCCGCAGCCGCAGCATCTGACATATCGCCACGGGGTCGCAGGGGAAAGTCGCGGAGGTTGCGGCGTTGGTGGAACGCGCCCCCCTTTTATCGGCCGCGTCGTGACAGCGTGGCCCGGTATCCGAAAGCAGCAGCCGCTTCCGGGGTCGTCCAGCGCGAGGGTCGCCGGGCCGCAGTTTGGGCAGCGGCGTCGTCGGTCACATGACCACCGCCATCTGCCCACATCGAGTTCAAAACAGCCGCTTAGCGGAATGTGGCTATCCGGGTACGGCGTGTCGCCGTCCGCCTGGCAGCCCGGCGCGATGCCGGGAACGGGGCCGTCGTGCCGGCCGAGCAGCACGCTGGCCACCCCAGTGCCGTGCGCCTCCGGGCGCCCCCGCCGGCGGTGGCCGGCCACAGGTCGAGAATCTGGGTCACCGCACGCCGGCGAACGCCGGATGAGTGTCATCGATGATCGTTCTACTCCGGATCTTGGTGGATGGGTTCAGATCCCGAAGTGAGCCGTCATGTCGAGGCTTGAGGGCTTGCGGGAAGGGCGAACACCACGCACGTAGCGCGAAGACGCCATCGAGGGGCGTCTTCGCGCTGGGTCGGCCGCTCTCCGTGCGCGGCCGCTCTCAGCAGCGGGCCAGCGCCACCGATCGCGCCGATGCCATCTCGTTGTCCAGCTCATTCAGCAGCACATCGTTCCAGGGAACGTCGTACCAGGGATCGCGTCCCGTCGGGTGGGCGGCGATCTGGATCGCGGCCGTCCTGCTGGCCGCGAAACGATCAACCCGGCACTCAGCACAACAATCCGGAGGATGAAGAACAAGCTGAAAGTGCGTTCCCGGTGCCGTCCTCACGTCGAGGGCGAGGACGGCGCCTTGGGAAAGCGGACGCGATCGAGACGCGGGCCGAGGTCGGTGTGCTGGGCTGTCAGTTCGGGATGGCGCTGCCGTCGCAGCCGCGGTCGATGCGGCCGGTGACGAAGTACTCGACCACGTCGGCGGCGCATTCCGGCAGGCGGGTGACGGAGCCGTGAACGTCGTCGCGGACGGTGTAGACGGTGCCGCCGATGGCGCGCTGTGTCTGCAGTGTCCACTCATACGCTGACATGTACTCATGCAGGTGCCCGGACAGCACCAGCGAGCCCTTGCCGCGTTTGACCGGGCCTTCCTGGACGGGAAGCGGCCAGCCGGGACATTCCACTCCCAGCCCCCAGGCCCGGCCGGTCACCGGATGGCGCCTGACACGCTCCTGGTAGGCGTTCCAGGCGGCGGTGAAGGCGGGCCGGCTGGCGTCCTCGTTGCATTTGACCGCGCGGTTCATGGTCAGGTTCAGCGTCTCGGGCAGGCCGGGCACAGGTGCTGCCTTCGGCGGGCCGAGGAGTTCCTTGACGGTGGGCGGGGCGGTGGTGCCGGTCGCATCACGCAGTTCGGCCAGGGCCCTGCCCGCTCGTGCCCATTCGGTGGAGTTGCGGCGGGCCAGGTCGGCGACGGCCGAGCCGTCGATGGGCCGTTGCAGGTCGGTGAACGTCTTCGGTGTCTTGTCGTGGTCGTGCACCAACCGCAGCACCGTGTCGCGTACCTGCTGTGTGGTGGATCCCAGGCCGTAGATCTCGTCGTTGCGCGCCAGCCAGGCCGCCATGCGGGCGAAGTTGCGTTCGGCGGCGCCGGCGCTGCCCGCGAGGTGGTCGTCCTGGCGGGTCCACGGCGGCGCGGTGCTGTCCAGGAAGACCCGGCCGGAGTTGCGGGGGTGGTTGCCGCGGTACAGCATGCCGAGGTGGGTGCCCCAGGACACGCCGAGCAGGTTGAGCCGGCGCTCGCCGAGCGCGGCCCTGATCAGGTCGAGGTCGTCGGCGACGTTCTCGGTGGTGAGCGCGCCGAGGAAGGCGGGGTCGGAACGTCCGCAGGAGCCGTTGGCGGCCACCTGGGCATCGTAGATCTTGCGGGCCGCCTCCTGGGTGAGCGGGCCGGGCTCCGGCCGGGGACCTTGCGTGGGCGGGCAGGCGACCTTGGTGCTGGCGCCCACCCCTCGGGGGTCGAAGCCGATGAGGTCGTAGCGCTCGTTGAGCTTGGCGATCTCCTCGTTCCTGAGCCGGATGCGCAGGACGGGATCGAGGTATCCGCTGTTGCCGGGCCCGCCGGGCAGGATCACGGTGGCGCCGAGCCGCCGCTTGGGGTCGGTGGCGGCGAGGCGGGTCACCGCGATGCCGATCTTCTGCCCGTCGGGGCGATCATGGTCCAGCGGGACACTGACCGTGCCGCATCGCAGCCGCTTCATCTGAGCGCGGAACGCCGGTAGTTGCTCCTCGGTCACGCCCATGGCCCGGACCACCTCGTCGGTGTGGGCGGGGCAGGGCTTCCACTCCACGCTCGGAGCCGGCCGGTCAACGGTGGCCGCCGCAGGGGCGGGCTGCGCCGCCGGCACCGCCGTTCCCGCAAGCGTCAGGCACGCGAGGGCAGTCAGCCGGCGTACGGGTGCCGCGAAAAATGTCATGGCAGCCATCGCTACAGCAGCGCTTGTTTCCTCCCGGTTTCCCCCGCCTCGCCGATCGAGGGCGGAAACCGTGAGGAAACCCCGCCTGGTCTAGGCATGAGCCCGACCATCGCGGCCGGCGCCACCGCTGGACCGCGATACTCCGACGGAAGGAACTCTCTCGTGAATCGTGCGACAGCGGCCGGCTTCGCCGGACTGGCCTGCGCCATGCTGACGCTGAGCACCCTGCCCGCCGCGGCGGACCCCGCGGCGAGCCAGGCCCGGCTGGGCGACGTGCAGCAAGCGCTGGACGCCCTGGCCAAGTCCCCGCAGGTGGTGGGCGCCATCGGCGAGGTCTACGTCGACGGCGAGCGCGTCGACAGGGGCTCGGCCGGCACCCGCCTGCTGAATGGCAAGGGCGGCAAGATCCCGACCGGCTCGCGCTTCCGCGTCGGCTCCCAGACCAAGCAGATGACCGGTGTCGTGGTGCTGCAACTGGTCAAGGAGGGCAAGCTCAAGCTCGACGACAAGCTCAGCGACCTGCTCCCGCAGGTGGCCGAGAAGGACCTGGTGGAACGGGCCGGCGAGATCACCCTGCAGCAGCTCGTCCAGCACACCTCCGGCATCCCCAACTTCTTCGACGACAAGCTGGTCGGCACCTTCGACTTCACCACCTACTACCCACCGATCGAACTGGTGAAGAAGTCCCGCACCCTGCCCCGGACCCAGGAGCCGGGCGAGAAGTTCTCCTACTCCAACACCAACTACATGCTGCTGGGCCTGATCATCGAGAAGTACACCAAGCACACCCTGGCCGCCGAGTTCGAGCGGCGCGTCTTCGATCCCGTCGGCATGGACGACTCCTACCTGCCCACCACGTTCCCCGGCGGCATCAAGGGCCCGCACGGCCACGGCTACTTCCCCGACAGCACGGGCAAGCTGCGCGATGTGGACCGGCTCAACATGAGCTACGGCTACGCCGCCGGCGGCGTCATCTCCACCGCGCACGACATCAGCGCCTTCCAGCGGGCCTTCGCCCAGAACCGGCTGCTGCCCGAAGAGCTGAAGAAGGTGCTCATGGGACCGCCCAGAAGCGCGCCGCAGCCCTCCGGGCAGCCGTCCGGGCCGCCGTCCGAGGGCGGGAGCGGCCAGCAGCAGCCGCCCGCGCTGCCGTGCGGGGGCCAGCCAGCGATCATGCCGCTCAAGGGCAGTGCCCCCGGCTTCAACGCGGTCACCTTCACCTCGCCCGACGGCCGGATGCAGTTCGCCCTGTCGGCCACCCTGGCCGTCTCCAACCTCGACGAATCGGTGCATCCGCTCCTGGTCAAGGCCGCCGAAGCGGTCTTCTGCCCGCAGAAGTGACAACAGGCCTGAAGCAGGGATAACAGCGAGGAAACAGCGACTCCACCACGCTCTAGCCCTTGACGAATTCCTTGACGAAAGGGCAGACCCAGTGACTGGAGTCAGCAGAAGAGCCGTGCTGACCGCCGGCGCGGCGGCGCTCGCCGCGCCGGCGGTCCCGGCGAGCGCCGCGTCCGCGCAGGAACGACCCTTCCGCGCCGCGGCGGGCATCGAACGACCAGCGCGGCCGAACGTGCTGTTCATCTTCGCCGACGACCTGGGATGGGCCGATCTGAGCTGCTACGGCTCGCCGGACATCCGCACGCCCCACCTGGACACGGTGGCCGCGCACGCGGCGGCGTACATCACCGGGCATCGCGAGCGGCCCTGGCTGCTCAACCTCAACTTCACCGCCCCGCACTGGCCCTGGGAGGCGCCCGGCGACCAGGACGTCAGCAAGGACCTCACCGCCCGCATCAAGGCCGGAGAGCCGGGAGCGCTCCAGCACGCCGACGGCGGCTCGCTGGGCACCTACCGCAGAATGGTCGAGGCCATGGACGCGGGTATCGGCCGCGTGTTGAAGGCGCTGACCGACAGCGGGCAGCGCGACACCACCCTCGTCATCTTCTCCAGCGACAACGGCGGCGAACGCTGGTCCTACCAGTGGCCGCTGAGCGGGTCCAAGGGCCAGCTCAACGAGGGGGGCATCCGGGTGCCCACCATCGTGCGCTGGCCCGCCGCCCTCGACGGCCACCAGGTCAGCGACGTCCCCGTCATCACCATGGACTGGACCGCGACCATCCTGGACGCCGCCGGCGTGCGACCCGCCGACAGCCACCCCCTGGACGGGCACACTCTCCTGCCCTACCTCATCGACGGAGCCCCAGCCCCGGACAACACCCTGTTCTGGCGCACCAGCCGGGCCGCAGCGCTGCGCAGCGGCCGCTGGAAGTACCTACGCGCCAACAACGTCGAAAAGCTGCACGACGTGCCGGCCGACCCCCGAGAACAAGCCAACCTCGCCAAACGCCACCCCGACATCCTCAACCAGCTCCGCACGCGCTGGGAGCAGATCGACGCCGGCCTGCTTCCCTACCCCACCACGCCCTGAATCACGCCGGGCTTGACGGAGACCACCTCGACCCCTTGCTGAACCCAAGGCCAGCGGAAAGCCAGCGGATCAGGCGCCCGCCGGCGGTCCGCTGACGGTTCCGTACCTGGATCTCGTGCATCGAATGCGTAGGTGTCCTCGGGCGGGGGCTGAGGGTGGTCGTGGGCTTGCCGCCCGGGCGAGCGAGATGAGCGCGTTGGCGACGGCGAGGGCGGGCGGCCAGAGCAGGGGATCTGGGAACGTCGCGGAGTTCAGGCGCGTCGAAGATCACATGGAGGCCGTCCCGGGAAGGATCAGGAAAGCGACCGCCCTGCTGCTCTCCCCGGCTCCGGCCGGGATCGCTCTGGTGCTGATCACGTTGCTCGCCCAGGCGCAGAGCTTGCTCAGTTTGCCGCACGACGAGACTCCGCAGGAGATTTCGGCGGCGATGTGGCGTTCCGCGGCGAGCCAATCCGATAAGGAGTTCCACGACCGATTGCTCGGCCTTGGCATATTCACTGCGGTGGCCACCGTCGTATTCGGGCTGCTGGCGTGGCAGGTGCGGCGTGGCACGCGGCGGCCCACCCTTCTGCTCGCGACCGCCACCGGGCTGACCGCTGTTTATGTGGCCATGCTCTGGCAGGTATTCGCCATGGAGCCGTCGGGGCTCCTGCTCGTGTCCGACAGCGGACAAGAAAGTCACGTCATCAACCTGAAGCTGCCCGGTTGGTACGGCCCGCTCCGCGGGCTCCTGGTCCTGGCCGCCGCGGTCGCACAGGTATGGGGTCTCATTCTGCTGACCGGTAGGCACGGAGTGGAATGGTGGACCGTTCACCAGAAGTGGCCGGCCGGGGCGGGCCCCGCACCCCTGTGGATGAGCCCGCTCCGCCAGGCGGCCTTGCTGATGCTGCTCACCCCCGCGTTGTTACTGATCTACGCCCTGGCGAACTATCCCGGCGCCGTGGTCGGTCTGGCCATCGAACGCGGCGAACCCGATTTTCTCCCCCATCTCTTCCTCCAGGATATGGAGGTTCACGTCGAGTTTTTCGGGATCACCGCGGCCCCTGTCGTGGTAGCGGGCCTGATCCTTTGGCGGCACCACGCCCGGGAACGGCTGGCGGCCGGTTTGCTCGCCGGTCTTATCGGAATTCCCTACGCGGGCGGTCTGCTGGACTCTGCCCTGCATCACAGCGACACAAGTTACTTCCACAATTACGTGGGCACGGGGATCATCACACCCTGGTGGCACGTGCCGGCGGTATCGACCGCCGGCCTCACCCTTCTCCTCCTCCACCTGGCCAGCTTGGCCCTCCTCTTCCGAATTCCCCGCACGAGAGCCGCGTTCTCCGCGGCTGGGTCAGGTGGTGGAGCGGGACCAGAATAGGCCATGCGGGATTGCGCCGGTCGGACCGAGCAACATGGCGAGGATGTCGTGCTCGCCGCGCCGCGATCCGGTGCTTTCTACAACCGGGTCGTACACCGGACACATCCGGCAGGTGGCACCGGGCGCACATCGCTCCAGCCCACCTTCCTCACGATCTCGGCGTGATGGTGGACACCGTCAGGAGCCAGCCATTGCCTCCCGAGCACGTGGCCGGTCTTGCGGTCGATCACGATCTGCCTTACGCCCTGCCCCGTCTTCTCCTGGAGAGCCAGCCCGTCGAGCCCGAACGTCCGCGGCACGTCGTCGACCACCGTGATGCCCGGCTCCTTCGCGAGGAGCAGGTAGGCGGCAGCCCTGGTGCCGGGCGCCGCCGGTGAGGTGATGAGCCGCGAGGCGGCCTCCTTGAGCCAGCGCTCGCGCTCGGTGTCCACCTGAGGGCGGTAGCTTTCCAGCAGCCGGGACTTGAGGGCCGCCGGCTCCTTGGGGAGGCTCCGCAGCTCCGTCAGCGTCGGCTTCAGCCCATCGGCGAGCTCCAGCCCCGCCTCCAGATCCGTTGAGGAGTATGCGGGCATGTTCTTGTCGCACCCCCGTGCGGGGCACAGCTTGGGGGAGCCGTCCCGTCGCCACGCCTTCAGGTCCTCGGCCGTGTACGGCTTCGACGACACCGGCTCGTGCCAGCCGTAGACCTCACGGTCGGGCCCGAAGGCGAGGGCCTCCATGGCGCGTTCCTCGACCTTGTAGCCATGATCGCTCTTCGTCCGCACGACGTGCTCGGTGTCTCGTCGCCAGTAGCGGCCGTTCGCCTCCGGTGTGGCCGCCAGCCTGGCGGCCGCGGCCTCCAGTTTCTGCATGGGCGTGACCGCGACCGGCTCCACCGAAGATCGAGGGACGAGGGCCACCACCACGCCGACCACGAGCACGACAGCCGCCGCGACGAGCGCCATCCCCGTCCACGACCTTCTGCCCGCCCCCGCCATCGACACATGGGACACCGGTGCAGCTGCGAGTATCCGCTCCCGCGCCGCCAGCAGTTGCTCGGCCGAGGGAGGCGGCACATCGGGCATGACCGAGTCGATGACCTGGAACTCGTTCATCCCAACACCTCACGCAGCTTGGTCCTGGCCCTGCTCAACCTTGACGCGACAGTCCCCGAGGCGATGCCGAGCGCCGCCGCCACCTCGTCGTAGCCCAGCCCGCCGTACGCGATGAGGAGCACCACGTCGCGCTCTCCCTGTGAAAGCCGTGCCAGCGCTCCGGCCAACCGGTCGACCGTCACGCTCGCGCTGAGCCTGTCCACGATCCGCTGGTCGTGTCCTTCGTCGTCAGGTGGCGGCCCTGTCCGGGCCAGGGCGCGGTACCGGCGCACCTCGGCGCGCCGGTGGCGGCCGATGAGGTTGGTCGCGATGCCGTACAACCATGGCCTGACCTCGCCCAAGCCCGAGTCGAAGCGTTCACGTTGCCTGAAGGCGATGAGGAACGTCTCGGCGGCGAGGTCCTCGGCCACGTCGGGGTCGAGCCTGCGTCCGATGTAGCGCCGGATCTCCTCGTAATGGGCCTCGAAGACGGCCTCGAAGATGCCGGGAGCAGTGATCACACACTTGATTGCCCGCAAGCACCCGGTCCTTCCAGGAAATCTTGAGGAGTTGTCGTAGCGTACGTGTGCCTCGGCCACGCCAACGACCGCTACCCGCGCCTGTACACCAACCCCCGACATCGCCGCTGGTTACATCGAGGACCTGTGGCCAGCCGAGATTGCGCCGACGCCGTGCGGCAGCCGTCCAGGGATGTAGCCCGTGCGACGTCGCGAGCGCGAACGTGGCCGGGCATGAAGAGTTCCGCGCCACCCTTTTGGATTCCGGAATATAGAACGTGGTGGCGTTCGCTCATGGCCAGACCGCGAATCTTCGACGAGAGCGTCGTTCTCGAAGCCGCAGCGGCGCAGTTTCGCGTCCACGGCTACGCCGACACCTCGACCGAGCAGCTCTGCGAGGCGGCCGACGTGCGGCGCAGCAGCCTGTACAACGCGTTCACGTCCAAGGATGAGCTGTTCGTCCGCGCACTCGAGCACTACGCATCCACCATGCGGGCGCGCCAGACATCCATCCTCACCGACACCTCCCTCAGCGGCGCCGACCGGATCCGGGCCGGCCGCATGGACGGAGGCATGCCGGACGGCCCTGACGCCGGTGAGGGCGCACTCCTGGTCAACACCCTCATCTCCGGTATCCGCGTGACGGCCCAGACCGGAGTCACCCCCGAAATTCTGCACCGGATCGCCCTCGACGGGCAGCCGGTGATGCGGATGCGACGCATGCGCTCGGTGATCGGCTCGATCTGCGTCACGGTGACGTGCCGGAACGGTGTTGCGACCGGAACAACTTCCTGGACGCGCGTTCGAGACGGACGTGGTCGTGACGATCGCCGCCGCAGGCCCATTCTCCGGATTCTTACGGGACAGATCGCGTCCACGTCCATGGGGACAGGCCGGTAGAGATGTGGTTCCAGGGGGTGGTCATCCACACGGATGATCTACGCCGGACAGCCTTCGAAGATCCACAGGACACACGCCTCAGCGGTGTGGGGCCAGGCCGTGCTCGTAGGCATAGATGACGGCGTGAACTCGGGTGGGTAGTCCGAGCTTGCGCAGGAGGCTCGCGACGTGGTTCTTGACCGTGCCTTCCTCGATGGTCAGGGCTCCGGCTATGTCCGCGTTGCTCAGCCCGCGAGCCAAGTGCCGAAGCACCTCGAGTTCGCGAGGGGTGAGCCGTTGCCGGGCGTCGGTGTCGGGAGCGGGTGACAGCGTTGCGAAGCGGTGGATCAGCCGGGTGGTGACCTGCGGGTCCACCAGCCCGTGTCCGCGGTGCAGCGCCCGCACCGCCTCCAGGAGCAGTTCGGGATCGCTGTCCTTGAGCAGGAACCCCGAAGCCCCCGACTGGAGCGCGCCGAAGAGGTACTCGTCGGTGTCGAACGTCGTCAGCGCGAGCATCTTCGGCGGGCTGTTCGTGGCGGCCAGCTGCCGGATCGCGGACAGGCCGTCGACGTACGGCATGCGCAGGTCCAGCACGGCCACGTCGGGGCGTCGCCACAGTGCCTGGTGCACGGCCTCGGCCCCGTCGGCCGCCTCACCGACCACCTGAATGTCGGGCTCGGCGTCCAGCGTCACGCGCAAGGCGTCGCGTACGGCGGGCTGGTCATCGGCGATCATCACGCGAATGGTCACGCCGCTCCCTGTCCACCGACTTGCCGGATCGGCAGGACCGCCTCCACCCGCCAGCCGCGATCTTGTCGCGGCCCTGCCGTGAGGGTGCCGCCGTGCTGGTGCACGCGTTCGCGCATGCCCCTGATGCCCCGCCCGTCCGCTCCGGCCCGGCCGTGGCCGTCGTCGGTGACCGCAATCGTCACCGCGGCGCGGTCGCGCAGCAGGTGTACATTCACGTGGCTGGCTCCGGAATGGCGTGCGGCGTTGGTGAGTGCTTCCTGCGCCACGCGGTAGATCGTCTGGGCCACGGTGGGTGGCAGCGGGATGGCGGGCCCGGCGCGGTGCACGGAGATCGGCAGGTGTGGCGTGGACAGCCGCCTGGCCAGCTCCTCGATCCCTTCGAGCGCCGGGCCGGCAGGCGGCTCACGCAGGGAGTCGAGCAGGGCGCGTACCTCTCGCAGCGCGGTCGCGGAGAGCTCGGCGATGATGCTCAAGGCCCGATCCGCCGCATCCACCTGGCCGCCGTCGGCTTGGTCGCCGGCCTCGGCATGGCCGGCCTGGCCCCGATTGGTGGCCTGCGCCCGGTTGTGCAGGGCCCGGCGGGTGGCGGTGGCCTGCATGCGGATCGCGGTGAGGTGGTGGCCGACGCTGTCGTGCACGTCGCGGGCGAGCGCGGCGCGATCCTCGGCCATCGCGCGCCCGGCCTCGGCGTGGTCGAGTCGCGCCGCCTGCGCGGCGCGCTCCCCGTGCAGCCGCAGGGCGTTGCCGACCGCGACCGGGGCGACACCCATGATGACCAGGTCGGTGACCACGGAGAGCCCTCTGAAGGCTTGCGGGACGAGCAGGCCGTAGCCGATGGTCCAGGCGATGGACAGGCTCATGACCAGCCAGGGGCGGCGCGGCAGGCGGTAGGCCGCCGCGCCGAACATGACCATGGTCACCAACCGGCCTTGCCAGCCAGGGATCACCAGGCCGAGCAGGGCGATCGCCGCTGAGAGCAGCGCTCCTGGCAACGGGAAGCGGTTGCGTAGTGTCAGGGGCAGGGCGGCGGCGAGGCCGGCGCAGGCCAGCAGGGGGAGCCCGGGCTGCGGCGCCCTGCCGTCGAGCAGGGCGAGCGCGGTGAGCGTGGCCGTGGTCGCGAGCACGAGCAGTCCCTGTCTGGCGTACACGCCCGTTACGCTACTTCGCCGGTCCGCAGGAGGCGCCGCGCGGCGGCAGCTCGCCGGTGGTGAAGTAGCGGTGCACGTGCTCGCGTACGCAGGGGTGGCCGGAGAAGTACAGGGCATGCCCGCCGGCCGCCGTCAGGAACCGGGCGCCGGGCAGCTGGGCGGCCAGCCTCCGGCCGTCGCCCGTCGGGGTGTTGTCGTCGTAGGTGCCACCTGCGATGAGCACCGGTGGCAGGCCGGGCGCCTTGATGGGGTGCGGCGGGTAGGTTCCGGTGGGCGGCAGGCCCGCGCAGTGGTTGGCCATCGGCCAGACCGACCGCCACCCGATGTGCGGTGTGTCGCGGCGCAGCGCCGTCTCCAGCTTCTTGAGCTTGTCATAGCCGGGGTAGGGCAGATCCGCGCAGAGGATGACGCGTGACAGGTCGGGGTCGGGCATCCCTTCCACCTTGGCGAAGAACGAGGCGTCACCGGCCCGGGCCCGCGCGAGCCCGGCGGCCAGGCGCTCCCAGGTGGCCTCGTAGGTGAAGTTGGCGCGGGAGGCGATCTGGGTGTCGCTGATGCGCACCCCGGGGCCGGCCTCGGGGGCGGGGATGGGCTCGCGGCGGGCCTTGACCATCACCTCGTCCCAGACGGCCAGGGGATCCTCGCCGCGCAACGCGCAGGTGGTGGTGCCCCTGCACCAGGCGGCGAAGCGTTCGGCGTTGGCCTCCAGCGCGTGGGCGCGCCGGTGGAGCCACTCGCGCAGGTCGGGCGTGGTGTGGTCCCACACGCTGTCGAGGTACATCCGGCCGACCCTGCGGGGGAACAACTCGGCGTAGGCCTGCCCGAGCGCGGTGCCGTGCGAGTTGCCCAGATAGGTCAGCTTGGCCTGGCCGAGCGCCTTTCTGATCGCCTCCATGTCATGTGCGATCTGCCAGGAGTTGAGGTTGCCTGACAGCACGCCGGCCTCTTCGGCGCACGCTTGTCCGAACGCACGGTTCTTCGCGGCGTACGCGTCGTAGGCCGCCTTGGCGGGGAACACCCACTCGGTGGCGAAGGGGGCGGGCAGGGGACATGTGATGGCGGTGGACCGGCCGAACCCCCGCGGATCGAAGATCACCACATCGAACCATCTGGTCAGGTCGGCGAAGGACTGTTTGACGCGCCGCAGCAGCGCGATCTGCTCGCCCGGCCCGCCGGTGTTGACCAGGAGCACCCCCTTCTTACGGGCCTGGTCCTGGGCGGGCAGCTTGGCAAGCCCGATCGTCACCCGCGGCTCTGATCGTCGGGCCCAGTCGGCCGGCACCTTGATCTGCGCGCACTGCAGACCGTCCCCGCAGTCCTGCCATGACAGGGGGGTGGATGTGGCCGGAGCGAGGGTGGTGGCCGCGCTGATGATGAGCGATAGGGCGATGTTCATGCCGGCAGGATGGCCGGGCCCGCACCGCTCTCGCGTCCCTCTTTCTGCATATCTTTCGTCCGGGACTGCGGCATGGAAGGCGGGCGACCCGGGTCAGGCCCACGACGGCCGGCTTGAGCTGCCCCCATCGCGTTTGAGGGATACCGACATGAGGAGAGACGTTGGATCGCGATGCCAGCTTCCGAGCGTTCGTGGATGCCCACCGACGCTCGTTGTTGCGCCTGGCCTACCTGCTCACCGGAGAGACCCACCGTGCCGAGGACCTGCTGCAGAGTGTGCTGGTTCGCATGATCGGGCGGTGGCCGAGGTTACGCCACATCGACCACCTCGACGCCTGCGCGCGTAAGGCCACGGTGAACCAGTACACCTCTTGGCGGCGGCGCCGTGGCTCCGGCGAGGTGCCGAGCGCCGACCCGCCCGACCGCGCGTACTCGACCGAGGACTCCGCCGTCCTGCGGGTCGTCCTGCATCAGGCGCTCATGCGGCTGACCCCCAAGCAGCGTGCCACGTAGGAGGTCATGCCCTCGGGGGAGGTGTTTCCTGAGCAGCGCGCGGGCGTGCACGCGCACCAGCGGGTCGTTGTCGACATGGATGATGCGCGCGGCGGGGTCGAGCGCCTGGGCGAGTCTCGTGGGTGTTCTGCATCGTCGGCAGTCCGGTGCCGGAACCGTGTCGACCAAGATCACTGTTCGGCAGGAGCTCCATTGGACGCCAAGTCCGTCATTTCTCATGAGGTAGCGCCGTGGGCAGAGGCTAGGCGGTCGTGCGCAACCGGGCCTCGGCGGCCCAGTGGGGTGCGTTCCAGCGGTCGGCGATGGTGGCGGCCAGGGTGAAGTGGGCGGCGGCCTCGTCGGTGCGGCCGAGGAAGACGGCCAGTTCACCCAGGGTGTGGGCGACCGGGCGCAGCGCCAACGACAGGCTCGCGGCGCCCGCCGGGGGGCCGTTGCGATGCGGAAGCAGCGTCGCGTAGATCTCCTCGGCGGCATCGCGGTCGTTCAAGGCGACGACGGCCATCGCGCGCAACGTTGTGAGGAAGGTGAAGAAGAAGTCGGGGCGGATCGGGCGGGGTGACGCGCGGACCTCGCGGGCTTCGGCGTCCAGGCCGTTGGCGTGGAGGGCGAGCGCGAGCAGGTCGCAGACCATGGGGCCGAGCGCGGCGTGGAGGGCGCGCACGTCGTCCAGGTGCGCGCCGAGCGTGCCCTCGTTCAGCCGGATCGTAGCCAGGGCAAGTTGGAAAAAGCCCGTGTGCACCGATCCGATGCGCCGCATGCCCTCGTCGGCCTTGATGTAGAGGCGCTCGGCGTCGGCGAATCGGCCTTCGACGAGCGCCAGGCTCGCCAGCGTGATCTCGGCGACGGAGATCGCCTCGCGCATTCGGTAGGTACGCGCGAGTTCCAGGGCCTCGGTGATCACCTGGTGCATGGTCACCGGGTCATTGGCGGCGGCGGCGACGCCGGCATGGTTGAGCAGCCCAGTGACGCGGTAGACCGGCAGGTCGTGCTCGGTGCCGATCTCCACGAGCTCCCGGCAGAGCTCGGCGTCGCCGTGGGCTTCGGCCAGGATCTCGAGTGCCGCGGCCCGCAACCGGGGTTCGGTGGCGAGGTCGAGCGCCTCCTGCGCTGCCTCTGCAACGGTCGGGTCGTCCTCGCCGACCAGTTCGTTCGCGTACGCCGTCAGGAGCCGGGACCGCACCGAAGGGGTCAGGTCACGCTTCAGCAGGCGGCTCAGGCGGTCGACGACGGGCCGGTCCACCGTGCCGTACGTACGGGCCCGCCAGGCGGTGGGCTCTGTCCACGCGGTGAATGCGGCGATCATCAGGTCGTCGCGGCCCAGGGACTCTGCGTACTCCACGGCTTGACGGCGCGTCTCGCGGGCGGCTGCGACGGACCCCGCCCGGATCTGCGCGCGCAGCAGCCTGCCGAGCAGTTCGACGCGTTCGTCCGGTCCGGTCGAGTTGGCGACGGCATCGGTGAGGAGGTCGGCCGCCACGTCGTGGGCGTAGCGGGCCTCGGCAAGCTCGGCGGCCTGGACGCAGTAGCCGACGGCCTTCGGTGAGCCGGCGCGCGCGTAGTGATGGGCCAGCGCCGCGATGTCGTCGGTTCCTTCGAGAGCGGCGGCGATCCGGGCGTGCATCCGGGTAGCACGCAATCTGCTGACGTCGGCGATGAGCGTGTCCCTGACGAGGGCGTGGACGAAGCGGATGAGGCCTGGGCCGGGCTCGTCGAGGAGCCCGGCGATGACGCCCGCGTCCAAGGCGTCCATCACCCCGTCCTCGTCGGTGTCGGCGGCCTTGACGAGGACGTCCACTGAACTTTCCCGGCCTGCGACCGCGGCCAGCCGGAGGACGGACACGCCTCCCTCGGGCAGGCGCGCGAGCCGGCGGCGCAGGACGTCCCGTACGCCTTCGGGGACCTCGGAGAGGGCGACCAGCGCGCCTTCGCCGTTCAGCAGCCGGGCGCTTTCGCGCACGTAGAACGGGTTGCCGCCGGTGCGCTCGGCGATCCCTGCGATGGTCTCCTCGTCGGCCTCGCATTCGGCCCGTACGAGCTCCGCGACGGCCTCGTCGTTCAGCCCCGGCAGCGCCAGGCGGAGGGGCGTGGCGCGCGCGAGGGAGGCCAGCGTTTCGGTGAGGTGCCCGCTCTCGTCCGCGCGGTACGCGGCGACGACCAGGATCGGGGCCCGCATGCCGAGGCCGCCGCCGAGCAGTTCCAGCGTGGTGGCGTCCGCCCAGTGCAGGTCGTCCAGCACGACGGCGACCGGGCGTTCCGTGGCGACCGTCGCGAGCCACTTCCACACGGCTTGGCGCAGGCGGAACCGTCCAGCGGTGGCGTCGGCGTTCACCGGTCCGGTGTCGGTGAGCAGCGGCGCGAGGTCGTCCGCGAACTCGCCCGGGGACGTGGACGCGGCGACGGCGCTCAGCGCCTCAGTCCAGGCCCACGCGGGCGGCGCGCCGTCGACCTCGGGGCAGCGGCCGACGGCGACCAGCCATCCGTCACGTTCGAGCCGCCTGCCGAGGTGTTCCAGCAGCGTCGACTTGCCGAGCCCGGCCTCGCCGGTGACAAGGGCGATACGGGCTCCGTCGGTGGCGGCCCCGGTGGCCGCCGTGACCAGTGCCGACAGCTGGGCCTCGCGTCCCACGAACGGCGCCTCGACGATCGGAGCCGTCCCCGGGAGAGGGGCCGCCTGCGGCAGCGGTGCGGTCAGCGGGGGCGGGGGCGGGGGCGGGGGCGGGGGCACGGTCGCGCGTAGGACGTCTGTGCGCTGGGTGAGGATCGCCTCCTCCAACGCCGTCAGGTCCGGGCCGGGGTCGAGCCCGAGCTCCTCGGCGAGGATGCCGCGGGCGCGGCGGAGCGTCGCCAGCGCGTCGGCTTGGCGGCCGCTGCTCCACAGTGCCAAGGCGTGCAGCCGCCAGCCTTCCTCGCGGAGGGGCTCGTCGCGGGTGAGCCGCTCGGCCTCGGGAACCACCGCGGCGGGGTCGCCGATGCGCAGACCCGCCGCGACGTGCAGCTCGGTGGCAACCAGGCGCAGCTCGTTCAGCCGGGCCGTCTCGGCGGCGGCCCACGGCTCGTCGGCGACCTCGGCGAACGCCGGTCCCTGCCACAGCCCCAGCGCCTCGGCGAGCCGAGCCTGCGCGGCGCGCAGGTCGGTGTCCGTACGCGCTTGGCCCAGCAGGCCCTCGAACCGCCACGCGTCCACCGCCTCCGGTGGCAGCCGCAGCGCGTAACCCGGCGCCGCGCTCACCAGCAGCCGGGCCGGCGTGCGCGGCGGGCGTCCGGGCTCCAGCAGCCGGCGCAGGTTGGACACGTACGCCTGCAGGGACATCAGTGCCCGCGCGGGCGGCTCCCCGCGCCACAGATCCTCGATCATCCGGTCGACCGGCACGACCTGCCCACGCGCCGCCACCAGCAACGCCAGCACGCCCCGCTGCCGCGGCCCGCCCAAGGGAACGGGCTCGCCGCCGACCTCGGCCACGAAAGAGCCCAGCACCCGGATGAAGACCATGATCCGCACATCTTACGTGGACGTTCCAAGTCCCCTCCAAATCCCCTCCAAACACCCAGGAGCAGCCTGAACACATCGCAACCGATGAAGGGGCGGGAACAGATGAGCGTCAACACCCGGGACATGGAGATCGTCCACCGCGTGCTCCGCCGTGAGTCACGGCTGCTGGTGGAGCTCGTGGCGGCCGTCGCCCCGGGTGACACCGCTCGCGCCAAGGTGATCGCCGGCCACTTCCGCGTCTACCGGCTGGTCCTGCACAACCACCACGAGGGCGAGGACGAGCTGCTGTGGCCGCCGCTCCTTTCCCGGGTGGACCTGGAGGCCGACATCGTCCTGCGCATGCAGGCCCAGCACGAGCGCGTCGCGGTCACCCTGAGCAGGCTCGACGCCGCGCTCCCCGCCTGGGAGGCCACCGCGGGCGCCGACGAACGCGACACCCTGGCGGCCGCCCTCTGCGAGCACCGCGCGGTCCTGCTGGAACACCTCGACGACGAGGAGGCCACCCTCCTCCCGCTCGTGGCCGAGCACATCACCCAACAGGAGTGGGCCTGCCTGGGCGGCCACCTGGTGAACAACACGCCCAAGCTCACCCTGTTCACGCTCTTCGGCGCCGTCCTGGAGGACGCGAACCCGGCCGAGCGCGCCATCGTCCTCAGCGGCCTTCCCGCCCCGGTCCGCGTCATCTGGCACGTCATCGGCCGCCCCCGCTACGCCCGCCACATCCGCCGTGTCCGCGGCTGAACCCTGCCCGTCCGTACATACAAGACATGCAAGGAGAACGACCATGTCGCTGAAGAAGCTCAACACCGTCCTGGCCGCCGTCGTCGTCCTGTTCACCCTCTACCTCGGATTGTCCTTCGTCCTGCCCCTCGGGACCACCTTCCCGGGGCTGGCGAACTGGCCCTCTGACGGCAGCGGCTTCTCCATCGTGAAGGGCAGCCGCGAGATCGCGATGGGCCTGGCCATGGGCATCCTGCTGGTGACGGGCCACCGCCGCCCGTTGGGCTGGGTCCTGCTGATGGTGGCCGTCGCCCCGTTCGGCGACATGGTCAACGTCCTGGCCCACCACGGATCCACGGCCGCCGCGCTCGGCATCCACGGCCTGACCGCGGCGCTGATCGCGGTCACGGGGTTGCTGACCCTCCGCGAGACCAGCACCACCCCGGCGACCGCCGCGCAGCCCGCCTGACGCCCGCATTCTCTGACAACTCGAAAAGGGAGACGACGATGACCATCAACGATCTGCGCGGTGTCCTCAAGGGGCGCGTGCTCCTGCCCGGTGACGACGGCTTCGAACAGGCGTCCACCGCGTGGAATCTGACCGTCAGGCAGCCGGTGGCGGCCGTGGTGGAGGCCGCGGATGCCGATGACGTGGCGGCGCTGGTGCGTTACGCGCGGCGGGCGGGCATGACGGTGACCGCGCAGCCGAGCGGGCATGGCGCCTCGGGTGACGTGGAGGGCCTGATCCTGTTGCGTACCGGCCTGCTGAACGAGGTGGAGGTACGCGCGGAGGAGCGCATGGTCCGGGTGGGCGCGGGCGTGAAGTGGGGGCAGGTGCTGGCGGCGGCCGGTCCGCTGGGCCTGACCGGCCTGACCGGCAGCGCGCCGGGAGTCAGCGTGACCGGCTACACCCTGGGCGGCGGGGTGGGCTGGTTCAGCCGCAAGTACGGTTTCGCCTCCGACAGCGTGCGGGCCATCGACATCGTGGACGCCGAGGGCGAGCAGGGCCGGGTGACCGCCGAGTCCGATCCGGAGCTGTTCTGGGCGCTGCGCGGCGGTGGCGGGGACTTCGCGGTGGTGACCGCACTCGAACTCGAGCTGTATCCCGCGCCGGTCCTGTACGGCGGGCGCGTGATCTGGCCGGAGCACCGGACCAGGGAGGTGTACGACGCGTTCCTGGAGATCACCGCCGAGGCGCCGCGTGAACTCAGTGTCTGGATCAACCGGCTCCAGCCACCCGGCGCGCCGCCGATGGTCACGCTGGATCTGGTCCACCTGGGTGAGGCGGCTCAGGGGGAGGACCTGCCGGCGCGCATCGACAAGATCGGGGACGCGATCTCCGACAGCCGCGGCGTCGTCCCGGTCGCCAACCTGGGCGGCATCACCGCCGAGCCCACCGATCCGGCCCCGTCCATCACTCGTGCGGAGCTGCTCACCGGCCTGGACGCCGACGCGGTGGAGCTCCTGCTGGCCAAGCCGGTCGAACCGCTCATCAACGTGCAGATCAGGCACCTGGGCGGGGCGCTCGCCGAGCCGGGCGGCGGGGCCGGGGCGAGCGGCGCGGTGGCTGAGCCGTACCTGCTCGGCCTGCTGGGTCTCGGCCTGCCGCACGTGGCCGACGCGACGCGCGCCAAGCAGGCCGAGGTCGTGGCCGACCTGGAGGCCTACACCAGCGGCCGCAAGCCGTACACCCTGCTGTCCCCCGGTGACACGGCGGCGAAGTCCTTCTCCGGCAGCGCGCTCGCGCGGCTGCGGGAGATCAAGCGGGCCCGTGACCCGCACAACGTGTTCCGCGCGAACTACCCGGTGCTCGGATGATCGGTTCCCAGCAGGTCACGGCCCCT
>NZ_JBFALF010000016.1:0-268080 GCF_040656115.1 Nonomuraea sp. NPDC050202
TCCAGGCGGATCGGCGGCATGCCGCCAGCATGGCGAAACCACCGCACCCCAACCGGCCACGACACGCCAACCCGAAGCGCGGCCTCAACCGTTGTCATCCCCGTCGCGATCAGACGCCAGAAGTCCCGCTGCACGGCGCGCGAGGGCTCAGGCCGACCCGGCGAACGCATCGGCGGCCGCAGCGCCCGGTCCGCCGCCCACTGCCTCCGCGCCCCTTCAGGCACCCGCTCCAGCTTGGTATTCCCGCCCATCGCACACCTCCGTGATCAAGGTGTTGCGACGACCGGTTGAATCCGCCTTGGCAGCCGCGGTCGGAGTGGTGCACCAGCCCGTTCAGCGGGCCGGCCTGGCCGCCGCGGCGCCACAGGGCCATCTCCAGCGCGTCCAGTGGCAGGTCGGTACGCAGGTGGTCGGTCAGCCGCCAGCCGACGATCGTCCGCGAGTAGACGTCGATGACGAACGCGGCGTAGACGAACCCGGCCCAGGTGTGGATGTAGGTCAGGTCGGCCACCCACAGCCGGTTCGGCGCCGGCGCGGCGAAGTCCCGCTCGACCAGGTCGGCCGGGCGCGGACACAGCGGCTCGGCGATGGTGGTGCGGCGCTTGTGATCGCCCCGGACCGCGCCGGACAGCCCTAACCTGCTCATCAGCCGGGCGACCGTGCAGCGGGCCACGGCCACGCCCTGGCGGTTGAGTGCCTTCCACATCTTGCGCACCCCGTACACCTCGAAGTTGTCGTTCCACAGCCGGATGATCTCGGCCGACAGCTGCTCGTCGCGCCGCTCACGGGCCGAGCGCGGCCGGTTGCGGGCCGCGTAGTACGTCGCCGGCGCGAGATCGAGCACCTGGCAGATCGGCTCGACGCCGAATTCGTCGCGGTGAGCGTCGATGAAGGCGACTATCTGGGCGGTCGGGGGTCGAGTTCCCGGGCGAAAAAAGCTGCCGCCGACTTCAAGATCTCATTCGCCCGGCGCAGTTCACGGACCTCCCGCTCGAGCTCGGCGATCCGCTGAGCATCGGCTGTCGAGGTGCCCGGCCGCTTTCCTCCATCGACCTCGGCCTGCCGGACCCAGCCGCGCAACGCTTCGCGGTGGACGCCGAGCTGCTGGGCCACCCGGGCGATGGCGCCCGGCGCGTTACCGGTCTGCTCGCGGACCTCGAACACCATCCGCACCGCGCGCTCACGTACTTCCTGCGGGTACTTCCTGGGGGCTGGCATCGCGTGTGATTCTCCCTTCCGCCAGCACGATCATGCTGGCTTCAGGGCCTCCAACAAACCCGGCGCGGTTCATTCCAAGCTATCTACGGCGAACTGGCCGCGAACGCGACTCGGACCGCTCAGATCGCCGTCGACGTCGCGGACGCGGCGAGCCGGGGCCGGAACAGCCTGCTCTTGACCAATCGAATGGAACATCTCCAATGCCTGGCCGCGGCCCTGGAGGACAGGGGCGTGGCAGCGACGCTTCTGCACGGGCAGCTCAGCGCCGCAGAACGCGACCACGTCCGCACCCGCCTGGCCGATGCCGAGGCAGGCCCGCTGGTGCTGGTGGCCATCGACAAGGTCGCAGGTGAGGGGTTCGACCTGCCCCGGCTGGATGCCCTGTTCCTCGCGATGCCGATCTCGTTCAAAGGAAAGGTGATCCAGCAGGTCGGCCGGATCATGCGAGCAGCTGCCGCCAAACACGACGTCGAGGTGCACGACTATCTGGACGCACAAGTCCCACAGCTGGAACGCATGTACGGCAAGCGGCGACGCACCCTCACCCGCCTCGGCTTCACCACCACAGCATCCGGCTCAGATGAGCGCCCACCGACCACCGACACTCCCCCGCCCCCTTCCCCGCCAGGGATGCCACCAGAGATCACACGGCCAAGCGACCAGCAGCCGACCGCATCGCGGGTGCGCGCATGGGCTCGCGAACAAGGACTCTCAGTAGCCGACCGCGGCAGACTCCGCCCCGAGATCTGGGAAGCCTGGCATGCCGCCGCTGGCACCCTGCCCGAGAAGCACCCGTGACTCGACGAGAACCCGTGTGGCTCGGACGGATACTGCCCATCGGCGTGAGCGAGGATCGACCACCAGTTACGCTGAAGGTGCAACACATGCGCCGCCACGGAGGGAGTCGAGCGACGGTGAGCGTGGACCTCGAACACGAGCCCATTCATGACCTCGCCCGCCGGGTCATCCGGTTGGCCGAGGAAACCCAGCATGCCGCTCAAGTGCTCGAACGCCGTCTGGATGCGCTGGAACGCCGTTCCGAAGCCGCTGGCAGAGCCGAACGCATCTTGAATGTCGCCGCCGGTATGCGAACCCACCTCGGTCGGGATCGACTGTCCGTTGATGATCTATACGACCCGGACACCGGCCTTCCCGCATGATCATCGATTCCAGCGCCATCATCGCCGTCATCAACGGTGAGCCCGAGGCCGCCCCATTCGCCCACGCCATCGCCGCAGCCGTGTGTCGCATCTCGGCTGTTAACTACGTCGAAGCGGCCATCGTGGCAGACAACCGCGGCGATGCCATGCGCAACGCCTTCGACACACTCGTTGACGAGATGGGCCTCATTATCGAGCCAGTAACACCCCATCAGGCCAGGATCGCGCGCCAGGCGTACCAGACCTACGGCAAGGGCAACAACTCCAAGGCCAAGCTCAACATGGGAGACTGCTTCGCCTACGCCCTAGCCAAGGACCTCGACCAGCCCCTGCTCTTCAAAGGCGAGGACTTCCCGAATACCGACATCACCCCCGCACTGCCCTGACAGTAAAGGGATGCCATTCCTCCCGTGGTTGCTCGTCGAATGCTCGTCGGCACCCGATACGGCATGGCACCGGACGGCATGGTTGGACATTTTACGGGCGGACAACGCATGACATCGCGACACAACAGGACACGATTCGATAGTGGGCGACATTGAGAACTGCGACTTTTAATCCGTAGGTTCCGGGTTCGAGCCCCGGGCGCCCTACCCACAACGACCTGGGCGGACTCCCCGATCTTCATGATCCGGAAGCCCGCCCAGTTGCATTTTCGGTTGCAGACATCCCCAAAGTGCGCGGCCCATGCGGGCTGCTGCTTCGGTCGAGAGTGTGGCCGTGATGTGGGCGTAGCGCTTGGTTGTGGTCAGTTGTGAGTGGCCGAGGATGCCTGAACAACGCTGGTCCACACCCTGCTCGATGAGGAGTGTCGCGACGGTGTGGCGAGCGTCGTGGATTCGTCTTTCTCGACTTCGGCCAGGCGCAGGAGTTTCTTCCGTTCGTCCCAGTCCTGGCAGGCGTCTTGATCGCGGCCATCAGGCTGTTGCGGTCCGAAGGCGGGCTTGATCCTTCGCCCGATCTACATGAAGCACAGGTCATGTTCTCGGAGCGATCCGCCTGGCTCGCCGGCCAAGGCTTGGTCGACCTTGAGAGCCCGCCTGTGCAGAACCACCGGTTGATCGAGGCGGCCCGTGCGCTCAGCGAGCCGGTGGGCGCGATCGAGGCTCCATGGGACGGAGATACTCAGGGCTGGTTCGTGGTACTCGTCGCGATCGTGCGCCGCCCGGGCAGGCACCATCACCGCTTCGACGAGCGGCCACTGACGTCGATTCGCCACGGGAGCGACCTGCGCGTGATCAACGGTCAGGTGCCACCGTGGCCCGAAGCCATCGAGGCTCTCGAGAAGGGCGAGGCGGTAGCCCGCAGCCTCGGTGTGCCGTTCCACTTCACCAGCCCGGACTCACCGGACATCGACTTGCCACGCTGGTGGGACTCACAGGTCGGCTGACGGACGCCCAACCATCGGGCAGGTCATGTGCGTAGCGTGCGATGTTCGCTCTGATGCGCGCGGGCGCCGCACCCGGATTGCTCCCGCCGGACCTCGAGTCGAACGAGTTGGCTCCATCGACGTACGTTCCAGGACGATCAGGCCGAGAAAGATCGCCCTGATTGTCGAGCCTCGGGAGATACACGGGCATGGTTAAGGTGCTGGCAGCCACTTACGAGTGGCTTTATCAGGAGTTCACCGACAGCGTGGGCGATACCTGGCTCTGCGTCGGCTTTGTGCGGGACGTGCCTCCCGGAGATGCTCTGCGACGGATCGACGTGGTTCCAGGCAGCCCTCTGGACGGGGAGGGGTTCGGCGTCGCGGCGTACCGGGCCGAGGGCGGAACGGTCCTGGTGGAGTACGGGTGGGGTGGCGTCCTCCGCTGTGGAGCCGACCTGCTGTCCGAAGGAGCAGCCGCCGCCACCGTGCGCATGACGATCAAGGGAGCCGACTTCTCCTTCCATGAGAACGGTGATCTGATCACGACCTTCAGCCTGTACAGCTTTCGGTTCCGAGAGGGCGCGGACCCCGATCGCCTTCGGGCCGACGTCGTCGACCTTGGGCTCCACCTCAACGGAGACGAACCGGGGTTCGTTGACAACCCGCCTCGGCGGCCCTGGCTCTTGCAGAGCGGGCCACCGGTGTTCACCTGTCACGCGCGGCCTACGGCCGCACGCCGCTGGTCGGCTCGACGGAGCATCTGCATCCCTACGTGTAGGGCAGCGCGAGGCCGAGGGCAGACCGCCTTGGGACGGTCGCGGCGACGACCGAGCACGGGGCGATCACAACCGCCGGCTCCGGGGATCGGGCGCTGACGGTGGTTGGCCGGGCGGGCGAGGGGCATGATGGAGGAAAGCACTGGCTGCCCCAGACCCTGGCGGTCCCGTTCCATGGCAAAGGACCGTGATGGCGGTGGCCGGCGGACCGTCCCTTGGCTTGGCGGCCGAGACAATCCTGAAGAGGCACTCCCGTAGCGGCGGTGACCGCGTCACGGCGGTCAGCAGGCAGCGGCGCCCGCTGCTGGTCGCCGGCGACCTGCCTGGCGTGAGCGGAGGCCGGGCGGATGACGCGCTTGCCGGACGGTGATCGGCGCCTGCTGCTGACGTGCCGGTTCGGCCACGCCGGGCTGCCCCTGCTGCGGCACGCGGTGTCCATCCAGGCGGCCCGGGCCGGGCTGAGCGGTGGGCGCTGGGACGATTTCGTCCTGGCGGTACACGAGGCGGCGGTGAACGCGGTCGGCCATGGCGGTGGCCGGGGTGAGCTGCGACTGTGGCGCAACGGGACGATGTTGTGCTGCCAGATCAGCGACGACGGGCCTGGCGCCGAGGTGGGCATGCCGAACGGCGCCCATCTGCCCTCGCTGGACGGCACCGACGGGCGCGGTCTGTGGCTGATCCGCCGGCTGTCCGACGAGGTCGCCATCACCGGCGGCGCGGAAGGCACCGTGTTGCGGGTCTCCTTCCGTCTGCCGGGCTGATCCCGCGCGAACCGGGTCCGGGCGGGATCCGCCGGTCGAGGCGTGACGCGCCCGTTTCCTGGTTGCTGCGGCACCTGTACGCGTTCGCCCTGCCGGGCCGCCGAGGCACCTCACACCACCATCGGCAGGTCGCGGTCCAGGCCGGTGATGTGCAGCAGCCGGGACATGAACGGGCGGGGCGCCCTCAGGACGACGGTGATGCCCATCGACCGGGCGCGGCGCTGGATGCCGACCACGACGGCCAGGCCGCCGGCGTCGCAGAACGACACCTGCGACAGGTCAAGGATGAGCACGCTCGTGCTGTAGTGCAGCGTGCTCATCAGTTGCCTGCGAAGCGCTGCGCTGGTGAAGAGGTCGATCTCGCCGGAAAGATGGACGATGGTCGGCTTGGACGGGCCGGCCACGCCGAGCGGGGCGGTGTCGATGACGGTCATGGGATGTCTCCTTTATGGAATGTCTCCTTCGGCTGGTCAGGGGTCATGTCTGCTGTCGGTGATCGATCCGCCCCCGTTCGGCCGCCGGGCAGAGCCGGCGGCCGACGCCCGCGCATCGAGGTCGGGCGGCTGGCGCGTGAGGAGGCGGCTCTCGTCAACGGTCAGGCCGGCCGTGTCGCGAATGGTCACCCGGAGCTTGGCCGCCGCGGCGCCGAAGGCGGCGCCCGGCGGGATGACCAGCAGGACGACGGGCTCGCCGGCCGCGAAGAACAGAGTGATCAGGCGCGGGTCGACGGGACGGAGCCCGTTGATGTGGACCTGGCGCCCGCGTGCCGGGATGCGGCGTGGGACGCTGCGCCACGCGTCGCCGTGCAGGCTGATGCGGAGCGTGACGCGGCCGAGCAGCCGGTCGACGGCGGTGATGAGACCGGGCAGCTCGGCGGCCGCGTCACGGGAGTATGGCCACCAGGCTCCGTCGACCACGGCGCGGCGATCCAGCGCCGGGTAGAGGCGGAGCCTCAGCGTGCAATCCACCCGGGGGATCGCGGACGAGGCAGAGCTGAGCGGTGCGGGCCGGGAGAGAAGTGTCGGCATCATGATCGCCTGGCCTGTCCGGGTCCCTCCGTGGGACCGGTGGTGGTTCGCCGGGGGCGACGCAGACCTGATTGCCAACGCTCAATAGTCCTCGGTACTTACAGTCTACCTCTCGATGGAGGTCAGCCGTGCTGTGCGTTCGCGTCCTGCGGCTGGTCAGGCTGGTCGCGTTGGCCCAGGGTTGGCCCAGGGTTGGGCCAGGGCGGGGCCAGGGTGGGGCCGGCCGGCGAGCGGCCGCAGGGGGTCGCGGGAGGGCGTGTCAGGTGCGCAGCTTGTAGCGGATGGGCAGGCGCTTGATGCCGCCGACGAAGGTGGTGGCCGTCCATTCCGGGCGGCCTGCGAGCTCGATGTCGTCCAGGCGGGGCAGCAGCTCGGCGAACAGGGCCCGCAGCTCCATCCGGGCCAGCGCCGCGCCCAGGCAGTAGTGCACGCCGAACCCGAAGGCGAGGTGCCGGTTGGGGTCACGGCCGACGTCGAAGGTGAACGGGTCGGCGAACACCTCCTCGTCGCGGTTGGCCGACGGGTACGACAGCAGGACGGACTCCCCCGCGCGGATCGGCACGCCGCGCAGGCTGGTGTCGGCCGACGCCGTGCGCATGAACTGCTTGACGGGGGTGACCCAGCGGATCATCTCGTCCACCGCCAGCGGCAGCAGGCCGGGGTTCTCGAGCAGCCGGGCCCGCTGGCCGGGGTGTTCGATGAGGGCGTGCAGCCCGCCGGCGACGGTGGAGCTGGTGGTGTCGTGGCCGGCGGTGGCGATGATGACGTAGTAGGAGGCCGTCTCCAGGTCGTCGAGCGGCTTGCCGTCCACCGTGGCGTTGGCGATGGCGGAGGCCAGGTCGTCGGTGGGGTGGGCGCGGCGGGCCGCGGTGAGCTCCTGGAAGTAGGCGAAGAAGTCCAGCAGGACCGAGAACTGCTCCTCGGAGCTGCCGCCCCGCCTGTTCTCCTGGTCGTCGCCGCCGAACAGCTCCTGAGTGAGCTTGAGCATCCGGGGAAAGTCGGACTCGGGCAGGCCGAGCAGCGAGAGGATCACGTACAGCGGGTAGTGCACCGCGACCTGGGTGGCGAAGTCGCACTCGCCGCCGTAAGCGGCCATCCGGTCCACGTAGCGGCGCGCGAGCTCCTGGATCCGCGTCTCCATGGCGCGCATGGCCTTGGGCCGGAACCAGTCCGCGGCGATGGCCCGGACCACCCGGTGTTGCGGGTCGTCCATGTGCACCAGGGTTTTCAGCACGACGCCGTCCGCCGCGTGTTCCCTGGCGAGGTCCTCGTGGTCGCTCCTGAGGAGATGCGGCCGCGGCGCGCTGAGCCATAGGGCGTTGTCACGTTCGATCCGCATGATGTCGGCGTGCCGGGTGACGGCGTAGAACGGCCGGTAGCCGGGGCTTCGTACGAGGTGGACCGGGTCCTCGCGGCGGAGCAGGGCGAGCGCCTGGTGCAGCCTGGTCTCGTCGGTGTAGGCGACGGGGTCGGCCAGCATGAGGCCCGCGTGTTCGGCGGTCATGATCCTCAAGGTAGGGGCCGCCCCCGGCGGTCTCCTGGGCACCCCCGGCTCAC
Source organism: Nonomuraea sp. NPDC050202 (assembly GCF_040656115.1). Lineage (NCBI taxonomy): Bacteria > Bacillati > Actinomycetota > Actinomycetes > Streptosporangiales > Streptosporangiaceae > Nonomuraea > Nonomuraea sp. NPDC050202. The sequence goes on from NZ_JBFALF010000016.1 coordinate 7,870, forward strand.
GCGGTGGCGGCGACACGGGCTCTCCTGAGCGAGGATCATCGGAAAGTGTGCTAGCCTGAGGTGCGTTGCAGTTATGGTACCCATAAAGACTTTATGCGCGCCTGATAGATTGGATCTATGGGCGCGTTTCTGTTTTCCGGCTTTTCCGGATGGGCTCATCGCGGCGGCACGAGATTCACGAGGTGTGAATTCTCTAGTTTTCCCGGCACTGTCTGAAGGAGATCGACATGGCCACCGGCACCGTCAAGTGGTTCAACTCGGAAAAGGGCTTCGGCTTCATCGCGCAGGACGGCGGCGGCGCCGACGTCTTCGCCCACTACTCCAACATCGTCGCCAACGGTGGCTACCGTGAGCTGACCGAGGGGCAGAAGGTGTCCTTCGATGTCGTCCAGGGCCAGAAGGGCCCGCAGGCGGAGAACATCGTCGCCGCCTGACCTGGCACATCACGAGGCCGGGTCCGCGCTCAGGCGCGGGCCCGGTTTCCGGTCGCCACCATGCCCGCGCCCCTCGCGCGGACCCCGGCGCCCGCGGCCCGGCCGCGACCGTCCGCGTCGCGCGGACCTCGGCGCCCGTGCCCCGGACGCCCGGATCGAGCCCGGACGGGATGCGCCACATTTCGCCTCGGGGTCGATTTATTCGCCGGCGAGGCGCATACTTGCCCAATGAGACGTACTTCGCCGGCTGCCCGGCGACGCCCTCCGGGCAGCCCTTTCAACACTCCGGAAATACCTCCCGCGCCTATCGAGCAGTTTGCGGCCGGAGACCGGGTGAGCCATGACAAATACGGCCTCGGCCGAGTTCTCGCGGTCGATCAGGATGACGCTGTTCTCATCGATTTCGGCGCGGCCACGTATCGAATCGCCTCACCGTACGCCAAACTCGTGAAGCTGTGACGAGCACCGCGCCTCCCCGGTGCTCTCGTCGCCGGTCGGCCCTGCGACAGTTCGGGAGGATTCATCATCATCAGCGAGCCCAGCGTACGCAGCACGCACCGTCGCGTGGTCGAAACCGCGATCTTCGGCATGGGCGACCAGTCCCACCACCCTGAGACAGCCCGATGGACGTGTCCCCACGGGCAACATGTCGGACAGGGCTGCGTGCCGTGCTACCGCGCCGCGATGGCCCCCGACGCGGCCCTGCCGCTGTGGGCGGCCGTGGTGTGGTTCACCTCCCCCCGGCCCATCCCCATCAAAGTCCTGCACGATGTGCACCGCCACGGCCGCCACTTCTCCCTCGACCAGCCCTCGACGCCCCTGGTCTTCCTCCTCACCGGGCAGGCACACGCGGCTCAGGGCGTGGAGGCGGTGGCGGGCCTGGTCGGCTTCCTCCTCCAGAGCCGGGGCGCCGTCGACGACTTCACCGTGACGGAGGTACGCGCCACCCGCTTCTGACGCGCCCGGCCGTGGTCTCCGGCCGCGCGCTGGTACCCCTGGCTCTACCACCCTTGGGGCGCAGGCGGGAGCGACGGTGACGGCCCGCCGCTGATGTGCTGAGCGCTGTCAGACAAGCGCTCCCCCAAGGAACTGATATGGCAGTGCACAGCCGGCCGGTCACCGAGCACCCTCCAGGTCAGAACGGGCTGCGTGGTCTCATCCGCCGCCGCCCCCTGGTCAGCTTCTTCCTCATGGCCAACCTGCTGAGCTGGGTCGCCTGGCTGCCCTACATCCTGTCGGCCAACGGCCTCGGGATCCTGGGCTTCGGCTTTCCCGCCCTGCTCGGCACCACGCAGTTGCTCGGCGTCCTCCCGGGCGCCTACCTCGGCCCGATCTTCGCCGCCTACGTCGTGACCAGGGTCACCGAGGGCAAGGAAGGCATCCGCCGGTGGATCGGGCGGATGACCAAGTGGCGGGTCGGCTGGATCTGGTACCTCGTGACCGCCCTCGGCGTCCCCGCCGCCATCATCGTCACCGGCATGGCGGTGAGCGAGGGGGACGTCCGCATGCCGCCCGTCGCCGTGCTGGCGGCGTACGTGCCCGGCCTGCTGCTCCAGATGGTCACCACCGGACTGGCCGAGGAGCCCGGCTGGCGGGACTTCGCCCTGGCGCGCATGCAGCGCAGGCTCGGCCCGCTGGGCGCCACCGCCGTCCTCGGTCCGCTGTGGGGCCTGTGGCACCTGCCGCTGTTCCTGAGCGAGTGGGGCGGGTGGCCGGATGTCACCTGGGAGAGGGTCGGCATGTTCCTCGCCTTCACCTGCATGTTCAGCGTGGTCGTCACCTGGGTGTTCAACCGGACCGGGCAGAGCCTGCCGCTGATCATGCTGCTGCACGTCAGCGTCAACAACTTCATGTCGATCGCCTACTCGGACATGTTCCCGTCGATCGCCGGCCCTGATCATGCGAGCCAGGTCACCCTGCTGGCGGGCACCACGGCGGCCTTCCTGGTGCTCGTCGCGACCCGCGGCCGGCTGGGCTACCGTCCCGCCCTCCAGGACTGAGCCATCGGGCCCTACCGGGGGCCGGAGGCGAGCCGGTCTGCCACCATGCGGCGCCGTTCCGCCGGTAGATCGTGCGCGGCCATGGCCCTGGCCAGGAGATCGGGGTCGAAGCCCTGCGCCGCCATGTGGTCGAGGAGAGGCTCGTACCGGTCGGGCCGGTCGCGCAGGAGCTCCGTGGCCAGCCGCAGTTCCAGGCGGACCACGGGAACCCGGTACGAGCCGCACGTGATCAGCACGTAGTGCCGCCACGGGCCGTTGCCGACGCACTCCATCCCGTCGGAGTCGGTCTCCCGCTCGACGGTGCTGATCTCCAGGTGCACCCCGTTCACGTCGTACCTGGCGAAGTACTGCGCGCTCCCGGGGAGCCAGGAGGCCGCGTGCAGGCAGGGGAAGGAGGAGAGGGCGGCGGCGATCAGGTGCACGTCCTCGCGCCGGGCCGCCAGGAGGTCGACATCGCCGGCAGGAAGAGGGACGCCCTGCAGGAGAGCCGCGCTCGTGCCGCCCACGCGATATTGCGGGGTTCTCCCCGAAGCGCTCAGGGCGGTGAGAGTGGTCTCCAGCGCCGAGGTCACGTCGTCCAGGCGCAGATTCGCCTCACCGTCTCCCATGGCGATCAGCGTAGTCATCGCGAGCCGCGGGGGGTCAGGCCTCGGGTCATCAACCAGATGGCCAGGACGACGCTCTGCAGGGCCAGTGGTGCGTTTATGGTCAGATAAAGCGGCGTGACGACGCCGGTCGCCTGAGAAAGCACCAGAAGGCTCGCCAGAATGGCCGCTCCGGTGCCGAGAAATCCCCACACGGACAACCAGCGCGGGACGAGTCGCGACCGATGCAGGATGCGGAACAGCAGGAGGTCCCCGAGGCCGAGCGCGAGGATCAGCGCGACGTGATTCACCAGGTCGCGGGCCGTCCGCAGCAACTGGCCCAGCGCCTCGGTGCCGGGTGCGGCCGACGCGTGTTCCTGGCCCAGCACGAGGAACAAGGGCAGGACGATCACGCCTGACAACTGGAACGTCGCCGCGACCAGCCTGAGTCCGAGAAAGCCTGGAGCGAGCGCTGCGCTTTCCGACCGCAAGGCCGGATACAGGCACAGCGCGAATCCGACATAGGCGGGGATCATGATGAACTGCGATATCGCGCCGACGATGATCTGGCTCTGGTGGGCGGGAACGAGAGCCAGATAATCCGGCTCCTCGAGAACGGGGACGACACTCAGCACGCCGGCGATCATGCCGACGATCACCAGCGCGCCCGCGAGCCTGTCTGTCTTCATGGCGAATCCTCATGCGTTCCGGCCAGCCTTACGGTCGTAAGGAAGCTACTCCTTACAGGTGTAAGGCCGCAAGAGCCGGCCATCGAGGCGAACGGCTGCTCCAGCGCCGCGAGGCGAGGCGAACGGCATGCTCGTGCGGGGGGTTGTCGGGGCCGCCGCGCGCGTAGCCCATCACGGTGCCGGGAGCTCCCCCTTGACCGATCCTCCTGACCAACGTATGCACGCCGTAGACGAAGATCCGGGTCAAGCGCGTGGAGGGAAGTCCCGATGTCACCTGACGCTCCTGACTCGGCCGGCTCGATGTCCCGCCCGAGCCGCCGCGCCGTCCTGGCGGGCGGTGCCGCCGCGGCTCTCACCGCCGCGATCACCCCCGTCGCGACCGCTCCGGCCAGGGCCGGCGCGGCAGGCAGGACCTCCGTCGCGACCGGCACCGACTTCGCCGTCGCGCCCTCGCCCGACGGCCGCCGGCTGGCCTTCGACCTGCTCGGCGTCCTGTGGGTCTGCTCCGCCTCGGGCGGCACCGCCCGCCGTCTCACCAGCGACCTGTACGACATCGCCCAGCCTGACTGGTCCCCGGACGGCTCCGGCATCGTCTTCCAGTCCTACCGCGACGGTGCCTTCAACCTGTGGACGATCCGGCCCGACGGCTCCGCGATCAGGCAGCTGACCAGGGGCCCGTTCGACCACCGCGAGCCCCGCTACAGCCCGGACGGCCGCACCGTCGCCTACTCCTCCGACGCCGGCGGCAGCTATGGGATCCACCTGCTCGACCTCGCCACCGGCAAGTCGCGTGCCCTGACCGACACCCCGAGCGAGGAGTACGAGCCGGCCTGGTCACCCGACGGCACCAGGCTCGCCTTCGTCGTCGCCGACACCAGGATCGACGTCGTCGAGGTCGCCACCGGCGCGCGCAGCACCGCAGTGACCGTCCCCGCGGGCCAGGTCATCCACCAGCCGTCCTGGCTGCCGAACGGGACCGACCTCGCCTACCACCTGTTCCGCGCGGGCATGAACGAGCTGGCGAGCACCACCGGCACCCTGGTCACGGGCGAGGAGGTCTTCCCGTTCCGGGCCCGGTTCGCCCCGGACGGGCGCTACTTCTACACCTCGGCCGGCGCCATCAGGACCCGCCGCCTCGGCTCCGCCGCCGCCGGCACGGTCGGCTTCACCGCCGCGCTGACCACCACGACCCCGAAGTACCAGAAGAAGGCCCGCGTGTTCGACGCGCCCGGCTCGTTCCCCGTCGTCGGGATCGGCAGCCCGGCCGTGTCACCGGACGGGTCCACGGTGGCGTTCCGCGCGCTCAACGACATCTACCTGATGCGGATCGGTGGCGCCCCCCGCCCGCTCTTCCGCGACCGCTGGTGGAAGGCCGACCCGGACTTCTCCCCGGACGGGCGAAGCCTGGCGTTCGTCACCGACCGTACGGGAACGCTGAACATCTGGCTCCGCGACCTGGCCACGGGCGACGACCGGCAGCTGACCCGGCTGACCGACTCCGCCGCCCTGTCCGTCAGATGGTCACCTGACGGCAGGGAGATCGCCTACCTGGACCAGGACGGCGCCCTGTGGATCCTGGACGTCGCCACCGGCGACATCCAGAAGATCTTCAACGCCACCTTCGAGCCGGGCCGGCCGACCTGGTCCCCCGACGGCAGGACGATCGCGCTGGCCGCCGTCGTGCCGTACTCGCGGCGCTACCGCGAGGGACTGTCCAAGATCCTGCTCGTCGACCGGGCCACGGGCGCCGGCACGTACGTCGATCCCGCGCCGCACCGCTCCTTGCAGACCCGCGGCGACGACGGCCCCGTCTGGTCGCCGGACGGCACCATGCTCGCCTTCGCCATGGAGTCGCTGATCTGGGTGCTGCCGGTGGACGGCACCGGCCGCCCGACCGGCCGCGCCCGCCAGGTCACCCGCGAGGTGTCCGACGCCCCCGTCTGGGCCGGCGACTCCGCCACCCTCCTCTACCTGAACGGCGGGCGGCTGAGGAGCGTACGCGTCGGCGGCGGCTCCGCCCGCACCGTCCCGCTCCGCCTGACCTGGCGCAACGACCCCGGCCCCGAGCAGGTCGTGGTGCACGCCGGCCGCGTGTGGGACGGTGTCTCCGCGACCGTCGCCCGCGACGTGGACATCATCGTGCGGGGCCAGCGCATCACCGCCGTGGAGCCGCACCGGGACGGGCGCCCCGGCACCCTGGTCGACGCGAGCGACAGGTTCGTCATGCCGGGCCTGATCGACATCCACCACCACCGCGAGATGCAGGGCTACGCGTACGGCTCGCGGCAGGGCCCGCTCTGGCTGGCCTTCGGCATCACCACGACCCGCTCACCGGGCTCGCCCGCGTACCACATGGTGGAGGAGCGCGAGTCGGTGCAGTCCGGCGCCCGGCTCGCGCCGCGTTACCTGGGCACCGGCGAGGCCGTCGACGGGTCGCGCGTCTACTACAACTTCATGCGCCCGACGTTCACCCACGACCAGTTGCGGCTGGAGCTGGAGCGGGCGGCCGACCTCGACTACGACCTGATGAAGTGCTACGTGCGGCTGCCGGTCGCCTGGCACAGGGAGGTCATCGACTGGGCGCACCGCCATGGCAGGCCGGTGACCTCGCACTACCACTACCCGGCGATCGCCATGGGCGGCGACCAGACCGAGCACATCGGCGCCACCAGCCGGTTCGGCTACTCGCGCACGGTCACGAACGTCGGCTCCGCCTACTCGGACGTCATCGCCATGTTCAACGCCTCGAAGATGGCCAGAACCCCCACCCTGTTCAACTCCACCGCCCTCTACCGGGAGGACAGCTCGCTGGCCGCCGACGAACGCGTCCGCCGCCTCTACCCGAACTGGCGGATGGCACAGCTGAGGGCAACGGTCGCCACGGCCCAGAACGCCGACCCGGCGGCGATCCAGGTCACCCTGCGGAACCTGGCCAACCAGGTCGCCCAGCTCGTGGCGATGATCCGCGGGGGCGGCGTGGTCACCGTCGGCACCGACGCGCCCATCGACCACGTCGCGGTCAGCCTGCACATGAACCTGCGCGCCATGGTCAAGTACGGCCTCACCCCGCTGGAGACGCTCACCGCCGCGACCAGCGTGCCCGGCGAGCACCTCGGCCAGCCGCTGGGCAGGATCGGCAAGGGCATGTACGCCGACCTGGCCATCGTCGACGGCGACCCGCTCACCCGCATCGAGGACGCCGCCAACGTCACCGCCGTCCTCGTCGGTGGCAGGCACCACACCGTCGAGCAGCTCCTCGCGCCGTACCCGTCCGCCACCACCACCGACCAGGCCGCCCCCGCCGCCTCGGCGCCGTCCGGAAAGGTCAGGGACCCTGTCCCCGCGCACGCGAGCACCGCGGCCTACTGGTGGAACGACCCTGGCGAGCTGGGCAGGGCTCGCGTCTCCTGCTGCCACGACGAGTAGGCGGGCGGGCAGCATGCGGGTGCTGCTCCTGGGCGGCACCTGGCCCACCCGCCGCAGGCCGCCACCTGGACCGAGGCGGGCGGCGCTGCCGACGGCGCCGCGCCGGCCAGGGCGTCATGACGTGGCGATGAGCTCGTCGGCGACCCACCGTGCGACGCCCTCGGGGAACGGCGACGGCAGCCCGAGGACGATGTGACGGAAGCCGGCGTCGAGCGACTGCGCGATGGCCTCCCGGGTGCGGGCGGGCTGCTCGTAGGAGACCGGCACGTGGATCGAGCGGACGATCGAGGCGGGGTCCCGGCCGATCTCGGCGCAGTAGCGGTCCAGCATCGCGCTGCGGCGCACGACATCGTCGAGGTCGCCGCCGGGCACGTTCCAGACGTCGGCGTGCTCGGCGGCCACGCGCAGGGTCGAGGCGGCGCGCCCGCCGATCACGATCGGCGGATGCGGGCGCTGGACGGGCTTGGGGTTGCAGTACGCCTGAGTCACCCGCACATAGCTGCCCTGGAAGTCGAACGGCTCGGTCTCGGTCCACAACCGCCTGATCACCGTGCAGGCCTCGGCGAGGCTGCCCACGGCGTGCGCGGCGTCGTGGTACGGCAGGCCGTGCGCGTCGTACTCGCGGCGGGCCAGCGGGTGGCCGGGCCGGGAGCCGGCGCCGATGCCGAAGTCGAGCCGTCCGCCGGAGACGATGTCGACGGTCGCGGCGATCTTGGCGAGCATCGCGGGCGGCCGGAACCGGTTGCTGGTCACGAGCACGCCGACGCGCAGCCGCCGGGTCTGCGCGGCCAGGGCCGAGAGCAGCGTCCAGCCTTCGTGGGTGGGCCCGTCCGGGTCGCCGTGGATCGGCATGAGGTGATCGAACAGCCACGTGTGCTCGATCTCGGGGATCGTGTCGGCCTCGCGCCAGACCCGCAGGACGTCCTGGTAGTCGACCTGCGAGGGGGCGGTCATGATGCCGAAGCTGGGGCGGGGGTCGTGCGGCATGGCGCTGGTCCTTTCACTGCCGCGGGACGCTCAGCGGCGTCGCAGCGCGGGGTCGAGCAGGGCGGGAGGGGTGTCGAAGTTCTCGTGCGGGGCCAGGTCGACGCCGGGTGCGACGAGCTCGTCGATGGCGTCGAGGACGTCGGCGGGCAGCACCGTGTCCGCGGCGGCGAGCTGGGAGCGCAGGTGGTCCAGGGTGCGGGGGCCGATGAGCGCGCTGGTCACGGCGGGGTGGGCGGTGACGAAGCCGAGCGCGAGCTGGATCATCGTCAGACCGGCCGCGTCGGCGACCTTCGCCAGCCGCTCGACCGCGTCGAGCCTGACGCGGTTGAGCGGGATGGACAGGTCGAAGCGCTCGGGCATGAACGCCGAGCGGTGGGTGGCGATCTCCCGGCCCTCGCGGACCGCGCCCGTCAGCCAGCCCGAGGCCAGCGGGCTCCACGCCAGCACCCCGAGGCCGTACTGCTCGGTGACGGGCAGGACGTGCGACTCGATGCCGCGCTGCAGGATCGAGTAGCTGGGCTGCTCGGTGACGTATCGCCCGAAGTGGTGCTCCTTGGCGGCCCACTGGGCCTGCACGATGCGGTAGGCGGGGAAGGTCGAGGAGCCGAAGTAGCGGATCTTGCCCGCGCGCTGCAGGTCGGTCAGGGCCGACAGCGTCTCCTCGTCGCCGGTCGCCGGGTCCCAGCGGTGGAGCTGGTAGAGGTCGACGTGGTCGACGCCGAGGCGGCGCAGGCTGTTGTCCAGCTCGGTGACCAGCCAGCGGCGCGAGCCGCCCTGGTGGTTGCGCTCCTGTCCCATCGGCAGGCCTGCCTTGGTGGCCAGGACGATGTCGTCGCGGCGGCCGGCGATGGCCTTGCCGACCATCTCCTCCGACTCGCCGGCGCCGTACATGTCGGCGGTGTCGATGAGGTTGATGCCGGCCTCGAGGGCGGCGTCGACGATGGCGGTGGCCTCGTCCTGGGGGGTGCGCCCGATGGCGCCGAAGTTCATCGCGCCGAGCGCGAGGGAGCTGACCTGGACACCGGTACGGCCCAGCGTGCGGTACTGCATGGCTGTGTTCTCCCTGATCTGGCATCATGGATAAATGGAACGCGATTCCGTTAACCGCCACGATAGGGAACCGTGTTCCGTTTAGCAAGTGCGGAGTGGAGGATGCGGCGCGTGCACGACAACGAAGCAGGCACAGCAGGCACGGGGCAGGCGGCGCCGCGCAAGCGGGCGGACGCCCGGCGCAACGAGCGGACGCTGCTCGACGCCGCCGCGGCCGTCTTCGTGACCTCAGGCGTCGAGGCGCCGATCCGCGACATCGCGGCCAGGGCGGGAGTCGGCGTGGCCACGATCTACCGCCACTTCCCGACGCGGGCTGATCTCATCATCGCCGTCTATCGGCACCAGATCGAGGCCTGCGCCGAGGCCGGGCCCGTCCTGCTGGAGAGCAGCCCGACCCCGCACGCGGCGCTGGGGCGGTGGATCAACCTGTTCGTCGACTTCCTGGTCACCAAGCACGGGCTCGCCGCCGTGCTGCAGTCGGACGAGGCCGGCTTCCAGCAGTTGCACGCCTACTTCCTCGACCGCCTGCTGCCCGTGTGCGCCCGGCTCGTGGCGGCCGCGGCCGACGCCGGCGAGATCCGCCCGGACCTGGAGGCGTACGAGCTCATGCGCGGCGTCGGGAACCTGTGCATCGGCGCGGACAACGATCCCCGCTACGACGCGCGGCGCCTGGTCGGGCTGCTCATCGACGGCCTGCGACAGCCCCGCTAGGATCTTCCGGAATCACGTTCCGGAAGCCAGCAGCTCCTGCAGCTCGGACTCGAAGAACAGGGTGGCGTCGAAGCCCATCCCGGCGAAGTGGCCGGCGAGCTCCAGCGACAGCACGCCGTGCAGGCGGGTCCAGAAGGTCAGGGCGCGGCGCAGGGCCGCGGGAGGGGCGGGGTGCTCCCCCGCCCACTGCCGGTGCCCTTCCAGGTGCCCGTCGAACGGCGTCGCCGGGCCGTCCGCGCGCAGCGGGGCGCAGGCGTCGAGCAGGGTCTTCCAGCTGCAGACCGACGTCGAACGCTGGCCGGCCTGGCAGTCCCCCGTCCTGACCGCGAAGCGGCTCGACCACGGCGCTCTGCGCAAGGGCTCGCGGTTCCGCTGGACCACCCCCGCGCCCGCCACGCCCACCACCCCCGCCACCACCCTGGAGATCACCTCCACCGTCCGGCAGCTCCAGCGCGGCTCCTGCATCCTGTGGACCGGGCCCGCGATCGGCCAGGGGCTGCGCATCGACAAGGGGGTCCACCTGTGGACGTTCACCAAGGTGAAGGGCGGGGTCCGCGTGCACACCGAGGAGACCTGGACGGGCGCGCAGGTCGAAGCGGACGTCCCCACCGCGACCGCGGCGCTCGGCGCGGGCCTCGAAGCGTGGCTGCACGACCTGAAGGCCGCCGCCGAGGCCTGATCGGCGGGCTTGGTGATCTTCTCGCTCGCCCGGACATCATCACGTCCCGGTGCACGACCTCCGCGGCGTGCACGGCGCCCATGCCGCCGGCCCCGGGCCGCCCGGCGATCCGGCGCCGTCAGGGCTTGTTGCCGGGCCAGTCCTGGTAGCGGATCCGGCCGAGGGCCGCGCCCTCGCCCGGCACCAGCGCCCGCTCGGTCACCTCGGTCCCGAAGTAGCGCGCGTGCGGGTCGGTGACCACCTCGCGCGGGTCGCCGTAGGAGGCCAGCGCCTCGCGGAAGAACTCGTCCATCCGGTACTGCTCGGGCCCGGCCACCTCGACGCCGCCGTTCAACGGCGTCCCCACCGCGACCCGGCCGACCGCCTCGGCCACGTCGTCACCAGCGATGGGCTGGAAGAGGACGGGCGCGATGCGTACCTGGCCGTCCTGGGTGGACTCGTCGGCGATGCCGCGGACGAACTCGAAGAACTGCGTGGCATGCACGATCGAGAACGGGATGCCCGAATTCTCGATGAGCTGCTCCTGGGCGCGCTTCGCCGTGAAGTAGTCGTTGGTGGGCGTGCGCCCGGTGCCCACCACCGACAGCGCGACGTGATGGCCGACGCCTTCCGTGGCCTCGGCCGTGAGCAGGTTGCCGGTGGAGGTCTCGAAGAACCTCCTCACCTCGGCGGCCTCGAAGGACGGCGAGTTCGACACGTCGATCACCACGTGCGCGCCCGCCAGCGCCTCGGCCAGCCCTTCCCCCGTGAGAGTGTTCACCCCCGTCTTCGGCGAGGCCGCCACCGCCTCGTGCCCCTGCTCCTCCAGCCAGGCCACCAGCTTCGAGCCGATCAGTCCGGTCCCACCGATTACCACGATCTTCATGACGGCACCTCCCTCGTCACTAGGAGGTTAGGCAGCGCGACAGGCCATGGACATCCCGCGGAAAGGAATATTCACGATAGGTTTCGTGCAAGACAAGATGCCATCTGACCTGGTCTTACTCTAAGCATTCGCTCAGGTTGGCCCCCTAACGTGACCGGGTGTCCATCAACCTGGCCGCCCTGAAGGGCGACGGCGGGCCGCGGGCCGGCGTCCGGACGCGGCCTCCCCCGCCGCCACGCAGGCAGACCTGGCTGGACGCCCTGCGCGGCCTGGCCGTGCTCGCCGTGCTCTTCGAGCACCTGCTCGATCCCCTCTTTCCCGAGGTCCGCGCGGCCGTCAGCCCGTGGTTCGACTTCGGCCAGTACGGGGTCATGGTGTTCTTCCTGGTCAGCGGCTATGTGGTGCCGGCCTCGCTGGAGCGGCGCGGCAGCGTCACCGGGTTCTGGATCGGCCGGTTGTTCCGCCTCTACCCCCTGTGGCTCGTCGCGGCGGTCGCCGGGACCGGGTTCGGCCTCCTGCGGGTGTACTCGGAGCTGCCCGCCCAGCTCGGCGAGCGACCGGCCGCGGCCACCCTGGCCCACCTGACGATGCTGCAGGACTTCATGCAGGTGGTCAGCGTCGTCAATGTGTTCTGGACGCTCTCCTACGAGATGGTGTTCTACCTCCTGGTCACAGCGATCTTCGTCGTCGCGCCGCACCGGCCGCGCACCACCGGCACCCTCGTCGTGGTGATGGCGGCCGTGCTCGTGGGCGGGCTGCTCCCGGCCGGCGCCCTGTCCCGCGCCCTCGGCGGTGACGCCGTCGTGCTGATCGTGACCGCCGTGCTGGTGGCCGGGCTCGCCGCGGTCCTCGGCGGCGGCCATCGCGTACGGCTGTGCGGCGCGGCCGCCCTGGCCGTGCCGGCCGTCGTGCTGCTCGGCGCCAACAGCCGGATCGGGGCCTGGCAGAGCCTGGCCATCGTGGCCACCATGTTCGCCGGAACCGCGCTGCACCGGCTGGACCACGGGCAGCTCCACCGCGGCGCGAGGTGGGTGGTCGGGCTGGTGCCCGTCGTGTGTGTCGGCGCCGCGCTCTGGTTCGGCCCCGGCTGGGGGATGTCCGACGAGCAGGCGGTGGCGTTCAGGTGGAGCTGGTCGGCTGCCGTGGCGGCGGCCTGGCTGACCTTCGTGGCCTTCCGGCTGCTGCGGCGGCCGTCGGCTCTGCTCGTGCGCCTCGGGCTGATCAGCTACTCCGTCTACCTGCTGCATCCCCTGGTCGTGCAGGTGCTGCGGCGGCTGGTGCCGTACCCGGGCGAGGTCTGGCTGCCCGGGCGGATCGCCTGGTCGCTGGGGCTGGCGACCGTCGTCGTCGCCGTCGCCACCCTGACCTACCGGTTCGTCGAGCTGCCGGCTCAGGAGCTCGGCCGCCGCCTGATCCGGGCGCGGACGAGGGTCAGCCCGTGAGCCCGGAGGCGGTGGCGACCAGGCCGCCGTCGATGACCAGGTCCTGCCCGTTGACGTAGGAGGCCTCGTCCGAGGCGAGGAAGGCCACCGCGCCCGCCACGTCCTCGGCCGTGCCCAGGCGACCGGCGGGAACCGCGGCGAGCACGGCGGCCTCGGCCTCGGCGGAGATGTTGTCGTGGAACATCGGGGTCTCGATGTAGCCGGGGCTGACCGAGTTCACCCGGATGCCCCTCGGCGCCAGGTCGGCCGCGAGCGTGTGCGCCAGGTTGTGCACCGCCGCCTTGGTCGCCGCGTAGATCGAGGCGCCGGGCAGGCCGCGGTGCAGCGTCCACGACGCGTTGATCACGATCGCGGCGCCGTCCGCGAGCAGCGGCAGCGTCTTGTGGATGGTGAAGAACACCCCCTTGAAGTTGATGGTCACGATGCGGTCGAACTCGGCCTCGGTGACCTCCCCGAACGAGGCGACGCCCGCGTTGGCGAACACCACGTCCAGCCGCCCGTACCGGTCGCGGATCGCGGTGGTCAGCGTGTCCAGGTCGGCCAGGTCCGCCACGTCGCCGCGTACGGCCAGGACGCGGTCACCGCCACCCAGGTCGTCCAGCGCGGCGTCCAGGCGGGCCTTGTCCCTGCCGGTGATGACCACCCGCGCGCCCTCGGCGAGCAGCCTGCGGGCGGCGGCCAGGCCCATGCCGCTCGTGCCGCCGGTGATGAGTGCGACCTTGCCGTCGAAACGTGTCTTCGTCATGGGGTTCAGCCTGCCGAACGGCTCGCGGGCGAGACAGTGCGTGCTCAGCCTGGGTCTGCCACCACCACCCTGGACAGGCGCTCCTCGGTGCCGGGCAGCGGGTTGTACAGCTCCAGGTGCCAGTCCGGCCGGTCGGCCACGGTCAGGGTCGTCATCTCGAAGAACAGGTCACCGGCCGCGGGGTGGCGCACCGCCTTCACCGCCTGTACGGGGGCGCCCACCTCGTGGCGGGCCCAGAGCGCGGCGAAGTCGGGGCTCACCGAGCTGAGGTCGGCCACCAGCCGGCCGAACTCGGGGTCGCCGGGGGCGTGCCCCGCGTCGGCGCGGAAGGCGGCGACCACGGCCGGCGCCACCGAGTCCCACTGCACGTGCATGCCGCGGTAGCGGGCGTTGGTGAAGAACGAGACCAGGCAGTTGTGATCGAGGTCGTCGTAGCCGAACACCGCCCGCGTCGCCTCGTTGATCGCCAGCAGGTTCCAGCGGCTGTCGCGCAGGATCGCCGGTCGCGGCGTCCACGCGTCGAGCAGGCGCCGCAGCTCCGGGGTGACCTCGGCGCCGGGCCCGCCGCCGGGGCGCGGCGGGTTGAGGCCGGCCAGCAGGTACAGGTGGGCGCGCTCGGGCTCGGTCAGGCGCAGGGCCCGGCCGATCGCGTCGAGCACCTCGGCCGAGACATTGATGTCGCGGCCCTGCTCCAGCCACGTGTACCAGGACACGCCGACCCCGGCCAGCACGGCGACCTCCTCGCGCCGCAGCCCCGGCGTCCTGCGCCGGCCCGCGGCCACCATGCCGACGTCGCCGGGCGTGAGCCGCGCCCGGCAGGCACGCAGGAAGTCGCGGAGCTGCTCGCGGCGGTGCCGGCGCGCCTCAGGGGTCTCGCTGGTCATACGCCACGGTAACCGGCGCCGGGTTATAGTCAGGGCAATTGCCATCTTCCGGACTTTCAGGCTTTCCGGCTTCCGGGCTCCGGGCTCCGGGCTTCCAGGTGAAGGTGATGGGCATGTCGCTGGGTGACCTGTACGAACCGCTCCACGAGCACCACGCCGACCCCTACCCCTTCTACGCGCGGGCCCGCCGCGAGGAGCCGCTGTTCTACTCCCCGGCGATCGGAGCCTGGGTGGTGACGAAGATGGCCGACGTGCGCCGGATCCTGCGTGACGGAAGCCGCTTCTCCTCGGCCAACACCCTGCGGCCGTACACGCCGCTCCCTCCGGCGCTCCTCGCGGAGCTGGAGAAGGGCCTTCCGAACCGGGGCTCGTACATCACGATGGACGGCGAGGAGCACCGGCGGCGGCGGGCGCCCGCGGCGGCGGCGCTCACCCCGGAACGGGTCGCCGCGATCGAGCCCTACATCACCGAACGCGCCTCCCGGCTCATCGACGGCTTCGCCAAGGACGGCGGCGTCGAGTTCATGGCCGGGTACGCCAACCGGCTGCCCGTGGACGTGATCGCCAGGCTGGTCGGGTTCGCGGAGGAGGACAGCACGGCGTTCGGGGACGACAGCCGGGCCGCGGCGGCCGTCTCGATGGGGCACCGGTTCAGGTCCGAGGAGGAGCAGCTCGCCTGCGCCCAGGCGTGGGTGCGCTTCCAGCGGCTCATCGAGCGGTACGTGACCGAGCGCCGCGCCGCGCCCCGCGACGATGTGATCAGCTCCTACGTCGCCGCGTTCGCCCCGGATGACGGGCCGCTGTCCTTCGAGGAGAAGGCCGAGCTCGTGGGCCTGGTCCTGAGCGTCGCCCTGCCCGGCCACATCACCACCTCGGCGCTGCTCGGCAACGGCATGCTCCACCTGCTCTCGCAGCCGGACCAGTGGCGGCTGCTGTGCGAGCGGCCCGACCTCGCGCCGAACGCCGCCGAGGAGATCGCCCGCTACGACACCCCGACGCACATCTTCCTGCGGGTGTCGACCACCGACGCCGAGGTCGGGGGGCGGGACTTCCCCGCCGGCACCGAGTTCGCCCTCTGCCTGGCCTCCGCCAACCGGGACGAGGACGCCTTCGAGCGGGCCGAGACGTTCGACATCACCCGGCCCCCGCACGCCAACGTGGTCTTCGGCCAGGGCCCCCACTACTGCCCCGGGGCGGGCCTGGCGCGCCGCCAGGTCGAGATCTCGCTGCGCCTCCTCGCCGAGCGCCTGCCCGGCCTCAGGCTCGTACCGGATCAGCGGATCGAGTACCGCGGCACGCTCGACCACCGGGGCCCGCTCGCGCTCCGGCTCGAATGGTGAACCCGCGGATCAGGGCTTGCGGCCCACGCCGCCCGCGATGCAGTTGCCGGCCAGGTCGAGAGGCTGCTTGACCGGCCCGTCCGGCCGCCACTCCGGCAGGTGCACGACGCCCGGCTCGACCAGCTCCAGCCCGTCGAAGAAGCGGGTGATCTCCTTCAGGTCGCGGGCCCTGCCGGTGCCCAGCATCGACAGCAGGACCCCTTCCAGCGCCCGCACCTCGGGCGCGCACGAGCAGAAGTGCGTGAGCTGCAGGTAGCTGCCTGGGGCCAGGCGGGACTTGTAGGTGTCCACCAGCTCCGCCGGGCCCTCGTCGTCGCCGAGGTGGTGCACCACGGCCACCAGCAGCAGCCCGATCGGGCGGGAGAAGTCCAGGAAACCCCGCACCTTCGGGTGGTCGAAGATCGCGTCGGGCTCGCGCATGTCCGCGGTGATGACCCGGGTGTTGCCGTTGGTCTGCAGCAGCGCCCGGGCGTGGGCGAGCACGATGGGATCGTTGTCGACGTAGACGACGCGGGCGTCCGGGTTGATGCGCTGGGCGACGGAGTGCGTGTTGTCCATCGTGGGCAGGCCGGAGCCGACATCGAGGAACTGGTCGATGCCCTGCTCCGTCATGAACTTCACGCCCCTGAACAACATCGCGCGGTTGTTCCGCGCGCCACCGCCGCCGTCGGGGAAGTGCTTCATGCCCTCGATCGCGATGGCCCTGTCGACCGCGAGGTTGTCCTTGCCGCCCAGGAACGCGTCGTAGACGCGGGCGATGCTGGGTTTGCTGGTGTCGATCTCCGGAGGCAGGTAGTCCGGGTCCTGATGGGTCCAGATCCGCTCGGGGGACGCCTCGCTCATGGTCACCTTCCGCCGTGGCCCAGTGATCGGCATCGATGCGTGCCGCGAGCATAACGGGCATGTCTCTCATGCCACAGCTTCACGTGAAACTTTCATCGAGCGGGGCGAGGGCATCATGCCCGTCGTGGTGGGTGGCGCGGCCGATCGCTCACGAGCGGTAGGCGCCGGGCGGGTGGCCGGTCCAGCGGCGGAAGGCCCGCCTGAACGCGCGCAGCAGCCTGCGCAGGTGCTGGGTGCTCACGTTGAACTGGGCGGCGAGGTCGTCGGGGGCCGGCCAGTGGCCGCGCAGCCCGCGTTCGAGGATCTTGCGCACCCGGTCGGCGGTGGACGACCCGTAGTCCCGCGTGGCCAGCCACACGTGCGGCGGAACGTGCCAGCGGCACGGGAGGTCCGAGGCCGAAGAGCTCGTCCCCGGTCAGGATCCACAACTCCTGGGTCAGCTCCGCCACCTGGGTGAGCGTCACGTCGGCGCAGCCCTCCCGGCCGGCCTGGATGCCGGTGCGGCGCAGCAACGACGCCACGTCGAGGCCCTGCCGCTCGCCGATGCGCACCAGCCGCCGGACCACGTCGCCCGGCTGCGTCGAGCTGCTCACCGGGTCACCCTATGCCGTCCGGGCGGCGGGGCCTCCAGGAAGCCGGCCGGCTTCTTGCGCCCGGGCTGATCATTCTTCTAAGTTAGGCACCGTAACTTAGGGGGCTCACCCATGAAGACCGGCGGGCGCACGGCCAGCTTCACGCTTCGTGACGTGGTCGAGGCC
Source organism: Nonomuraea sp. NPDC050202 (assembly GCF_040656115.1). Lineage (NCBI taxonomy): Bacteria > Bacillati > Actinomycetota > Actinomycetes > Streptosporangiales > Streptosporangiaceae > Nonomuraea > Nonomuraea sp. NPDC050202. The sequence continues at coordinate 25,307 of NZ_JBFALF010000016.1, forward strand.
GGCACCCGCATCGGCCTCGACCGGCTCAGCATGCAGAGCGTCGCCGACGCGCTCGGCGTCACGACCGCGGCGCTCTACCGCCACGTGGCCGGCCGGTCGGCGCTGGAGCGGCTGGTCGGCGAGGCGATCCTCGACAAGCTGACGCTGGTCGACGACCCCACCGAGCCGGCCGCCGCGCACCTGGCGGGCTTCGCCATGCAGTTGCGGCGCTTCACGCTCAGCCATCCGGGGACTGCCGAGTACATGCAGCGGCTGTTCCCGCGCGGGCCGTCCGGCCTGCGGCTCCTGGAGCACCAGGTCACCGCCCTGGGCCGGCGCGGCTACGAGCCGGCCGCCGCCGTCGCGCTCTCCTCCGCGATGGCCACCGTGGCCATCGGCGCCACCGTGGCCGAGCAGTGGCGGGCGAGCCTGCTCGGCACCCCGGCCATCGACGAGGCGCTGACGGTGATGGCCGGCTCCGCGCTCATGCGGCAGGCCACCGCCGGCATCCCCGCGCACACCCCGGAGGACTTCTTCGTGTTCACCATCTCCGCGGCCGCCGAGGGGCTGGTCGCCCAGCTTCCGCCCGGCCGGCCGCTCCTGGTCCCCGGGACACCGTCCTGAACCCCGCCGAGCACGACGTCGAGGAGAACCGGTGCCCGAGCCGATGAGCCTGCTCCCGGAAGACCCCGCCGAGGTCGGGCCGTACCGCCTGGAGGGCCGGCTCGGGGCGGGCGGTCAGGGCGTGGTGTACACGGGTCGCGGCCCGGGTGGCGCGCTCGTCGCGGTCAAGCTGCTGCACTCGCATCTCATTACCGACGACGCCGCCAGGACCCGGTTCCTGCGGGAGGTGCGGACCGCCAAGCGGGTGGCGCCGTTCTGCACGGCGCAGCTGCTCGACTCCGGGTTCGTGGGGGCCAGGCCGTACATCGTCAGCGAGTACGTGGACGGGCCCTCGCTGCAGGACTCGGTCAGGGAGAGCGGGCCACGCGGCGCCGCGGCGCTGCAGCGGCTGGCGATCAACACCGCGACGGCGCTGGCCGCGATCCACTCGGCCGGGGTGGTGCACAGGGACTTCAAGCCGGGCAACGTGCTGCTGGGGCCCGACGGGCCGGTGGTGATCGACTTCGGCATCGCCAAGGCCCTGGACCTGAGCCAGTCGGTCGCCAGCAGCCAGCCCATCGGGAGCCCCGCGTACATGGCGCCCGAGCAGATCGCGGACGAGGACGTGGGGCCGGCCGCCGACCTGTTCGCCTGGGCCGCGACCATGTACTACGCGGCCACGGGGCGGCGGGCCTTCCCCGGCGACTCCATCCCCGCGGCCCTGCATTCGGTGCTGCACAGCGAGCCGGATCTGGGCGGGGTGGAAGGGCGGCTGCGGCGGCTGCTGGAGGAGTGCCTGGCCAAGGACCAGGTACGGCGGCCCACCGCCGCCCAGGTGGTCGAGCGCCTGCGCGCCCTGCCCGTCCCGACCTGGCAGGGCGTCACGACCGATGGCCCCGCGGGACACGTTCCCGCCGGGAACGCCACAAGTGGGCCCTTCCCCGCCGGGAACCCCACGAGCGGGCCCTTCCCCGCCGTGAGCGCCACGAGCGGGTCCTTCCCTGCCCGGCAGACCCTCGCGGGCGACACCGCTCGCCGCCGCATGCTCGCCGTCGCCTCGGTCAGCGCGGCACTGATCGTCACCGCCGGCGTCGGCATCGGCGTGTACGCCCTGGCGCCCGCCACGGCCCAGCGGCAGGAGGCGCTGGTACCGCCGACCTCCGTCGCGCCTTCGGCTCCGGCGTCCACCCCCTCGCCCGCGCCCACCGCGTACGAGCTGCTCGCCACGACGTCGCCCGGCAAGGCGACGGCCGGCCCCGCTCCGGCGTCCCCGGTGAAGACGCCCCGCAAGTCGGCGACCCCGGCCCGCGACCAGAACGCGACGCCGGGCAGCAGCCCCACCACCTCGACCAGGAAACCCAGGACGACCACCCCCAAGCCCACGGCCAGCAGGTCGCCCGCCGGCAAGGCCACCAGCAGCCGGCAGCCCTCCCCCAAGCCGTCACTCCAGCCCACCACGGGCACGGTCACGTGGAACGACTTCGGCGCGTACTGCAAGGCGCGGGGGCAGACGATGACGTTCGGCGCCGGCTGGTCCGGCATGAAGTGCTCGGACGGCGGCGCGGAGGTCACGGTGTCGGACCTGTGCGCGTGGAAGTACCCCGCCTACGACCAGGCCGTGGGCGTGCCGCCGGAGAACCCGTGGATGATGACGGCCACCTGCAATCTGTCCTGACCGCACGCCGAGTCCACCAGGCCCGTTTAGTCCGGTTCTGGTGCGGTAGGGGCCGCTCGTTGGCGGAACGTGAACGAGGCGGTCACATCCGAACGGCCGCCCGGCGCCACAGCAGGAGGTGACGATCATCCTCGCGGCATTGGCCATCCCGGTGGCGGCTCTGATCGGTCTGATGCTCATGCAACTGCTGGAGGACGTGCTACTGCCTCCTCCCTCCGGCGCCCGAAAACCCGAAGCCACCGAACCGGCACCCGTTGAACAGGCACCCACCGAACCGGCGTCCGCCGAGCCCGCGCCCGCCGAGGGGCCGGCGCCCGTCGCGGCATCCGCGGCCGTGGTCCTCCGCCTGCCCGTGCCCACGCGCCCCTACGCTTCCGGTCGCGGGCGCCCGGCCACCCGCAGGCCGCCGAGCTGTACGCGCGTTCCCCCGAGTGGGACGAGCACGTGGTGTTCCGCGCCCCGGACCCGCCATCAGGTGACGCGCTCGGCCTGAGCGGGGTCGCAGAGCGGGGCGAGGGCGGCGTCGAGGGCGTCGCGATGCAGCCGGTCCAGGCCGGTACGCGCTTCGACGGCGAGCCGCGCCGCGGCCAGCCCGGCCCAGCAGCGGCCGGCGGGTGCGCGTACCTGTGAGGTCTGCCTGAGCAGGCGCAGCAGCGTGGGCGTGAGCCGGTCGAGCCGTGGGCGCACCTCGGCCGCCAGGTCGGGGTGCCGCCGGGGACGCAGCTCCGGGTGCGCCCGCCAGCGTGCGTGCAGCCCGCGCTGCACCATCTTGCCCGCCTCGATCTGCGCCCGGAAGAACCGCACCGCGTCCTCCGGCGCGGGCCCGGCCCGGGCCGCCAGGACGGCGACCGCGTCGAGCAGGCGCCGCTCGCGTACGGGATCGGTGATCGGGCGGCCGTCGGCGAGCTTGGCCGCCGCCACCTCGTCGGCCAGCAGCAACCGCCGCACGGTCAGCTCCACCAGCACCACCAGCCCGGCCCGATCGCCGGGAACCGGCACGGCGACGCCCCCACCGGCCCGATCTCCAGAAACCGGCACGGCGACGCCCCCGCCCGCCTGGGCGCCGGCAACCGGCACGGCGACGCCTGTGGCCGCGACCGCACCGCCGCCGGTGCGGTCGGCGCGGGCGGCGGCCTGGCCGAGCAGCACCATCGGCACCATGGCCACCGCCAGTGACGCGGACCTCACCACAATGGTCATGATTCTTCCCCCAAGGACGGGCAGACCTTCGAGCTCGGCCCGGGCGGCACGGTCACCCCGGTGGCCGCCGCGGTGTCCACGCTGAGGGCCGGCTGACATGCGAGACGGCGGCCCGCCCGCACGTGGGCGAAGACCGCCGCCTTCCGGACTGCGATCGGCTAGATCGACATGGCCGACGAGCCGCCCGACAGCTGCGACAGGTTCGCCCTCAGGCGCTCGGCCCGGTCGCGGATGTCCTGCGGCACGTCCTGACGGTCGACGGCCTGCTGGAGAAAGTCGTTGATCGAGCTCACGACATTCTGGACGCCATCGTTCTGAGCCATCTTTGCCCCCACCTCTCGACTACTTACCGTTATGCACCATAACCCGAGAGTGGGCGAACATCGGCAACGACGCGCGCTGGCTATTCGGGATGTGTATTATCCCGGTTGTGCAGATGGGTGAAGGAGTCGAGTGGGGGTTGCACTGCTGCGTGACCCTGGGCTGGCTCAGGGATGAGGGGCCGGTGTCGATCCGCAAGCTCGCCGCCTGGTTCGACCTCCCGCAGGAGTACCTGAAGAAGCGGCTCCAGGCCCTGACCAAGGCCGGGATCCTCGCCTCCACCCCCGGCGCCAGGGGTGGCTTCTCGCTGGCCAGGCCGCCCGAGCAGATCACCATGATGGACGTGGTGACCGCGCTGGAGGGGGCCGCGGAGGCGTTCCGCTGCGTCGAGATCCGGCAGCGCGGCGCAGGCGCGGAGGGCGGGCAGTTCCGCCGCCCTTGCGGGATCTCCATGGCGATGCGGCGGGCCGAGCTGGCCTGGCGCCGGGAGCTGGCCCGGCAGACGATCGCCGACCTCATGGCAGACGCGGCCCCCTCGGGTGAGCGCACCCGGCGCAACTACGCGCGCATGCGCGGCTGATCACCCCTCCCCCGCCGTCTGGCGGTCTTCTCAGGACAGGAATGAGGATGTCTCGTATCCCGGTTAGGACCCTGGTGCTGGGGCTCGGCACGTTCGCCGTCGGCACCGACGCGTACGTGGTGGCCGGGTTCCTGCCGGCGATGGCCCGGTCGTTACAGGTCTCCGAGAGCACCGCCGGGCAGTCGGCCACCGTGTTCGCCGTCGCGTACGCGGTGCTCTCGCCCGTGCTGGCCACCTTCACGGCGCGGGTGCCGCGCCGGGCCCTGCTGACCACCGCGCTCGTCGTGCTGGCGCTGGCCAACCTCGGGTCCGCGCTGGCGCCCAGCTACCCGGTGCTGATGGTCACCCGGGTGCTGGCCGCCGCCGGGGCCGCCGCGTTCACCCCGAACGCCGGTGCCGTCGCCGCCTCCATGGCCGCGCCCGGGCAGCGGGCCCGCGCGCTGGCCGTGGTGGTCGGCGGGCTGACCGTGGCCACCGCGCTCGGCGTCCCGCTGGGCAACCTGGCCGACAGGACGCTGAACTGGCGGGTCGCGCTCGGGCTGGTCGCCGCGCTCTGCGCGCTCTGCGCCGCCGGCGTGATCGCCGTCCTGCCCGCCCTGCCCGGCAGCCCGAGCGTCCCCCTGCGCGCCCGGCTCGACGCGCTGCGCCGTCCGGGGGTCGTCGCGGTGCTGCCGCTGACCATGCTCGGCATGATGGCCAGTTACGGCCTGTACGCCTACGCCGTCCCGCTCCTGCACACGCTGGGCGCCACGCCGGAGTCGGAGATGTGGCTGCTGTTCCTGTACGGGGCGGGCGCCTTCGCCAGCAACCTGGTCGCGGGCGGCGCCGCCGACCGGTACGGCCCCGTCCGGGTGCTGGCCGTGGGGTACGCGGCGCTCGCCCTCACCCTGGGCGCCTTCACCTGGGCCACCGGCACGGGGCCGCACGTGCTGCCGGTGGCCGCGCTGCTCATGGCGGCCTGGGGCGCGAGCACCTGGTTCCAGACACCGGCGCAGCAACTGCGGCTGATCTCCGCCGCGCCCCAGGAGGCGGCCGTGGTCGTGGGGCTGAACGGCTCCGTGCTCTACCTCGGCATCGCCCTGGGGACGGCGCTCGGCGGGCTGCTGCTGCCCGTGGGGGCGCCGGTCGCGCTCGGCGTGAGCGCGGCGCTGGCCGTCGCATGCCTGCTCTACCTGGCCGCCACCCGCCGCCCACGCTGATCTGCGGAAACTGGACACTTTTCGGCCTGCGAAATGGGCAGGCGCCGCCTCTAACCTGCCGCCATGCGCACAATTGGGCTCATCGGCGGGCTGAGCTGGGAATCGACGATCATCTACTACCAGATCATCAACCAGCGGGTACGCGAACGGCTCGGCGGCAGCCACTCCGCCAACAGCCTGATCTGGTCCGTCGACTACACGACCGTCGAGGACCTCATCTTCGCCGGCCGCTGGGACGAGGTGGGCACGATGCTGGCCGACGCGGGCGGCAAGCTGGAGCGCATGGGCGCCGAGCTGCTGCTCATCTGCAGCAACACCTTCAACCGGGTGTGCGAGGAGGTGACACGCGGCACCGGCGTGCCCGTGCTGCACATCGCCGACGCCGTGGGCGCGGAGGTCGTCTCCAGGGGGTGGCGCAAGGTCGGGCTGCTGGGCACCCGGTTCACCATGGAGGAGCCGTTCCTGCGCGACCGGCTGGCCGCGTACGGCTTCGAGGTGGTCGTGCCCGGGCGCGAGCGGCGTGAGCTGGTGCATCGGGTGATCTTCGAGGAGCTGGTGCGCGGGGTGCTCCGGCCGTCCTCGAAGGAGGCCTACGTGGAGATCGTCGCCGAGCTGGCGGACGCGGGGGCCGAGGGCGTGATACTCGGCTGCACCGAGATCGAGCTGCTGATCAGCGACAAGGACACCGCGATCCCGGTGCTGCCGAGCGCCCGGCTGCACGCGGAGGCGGCAGCCGGGTTCGCCCTGGGAGAGCGCTGAGTCAGCGCAGCGCGCGGGCGCAGGCGCCCAGCCCGTACTCGCTGGACGCCTTGACGAACACCACGTCCCCCGGCTCGATCAGCTCCTTGGCCAGCGCGATCGCTCCCGTCACGTCCTCGCTCGGGTGAACGGCGACGCCCGGGCCGGAGAGCCGCGCCTCGTGCGCCATGGCCGGCACGTCCCCGCCGCCCACGGTGATCAGCACGTCGATGCCCAGCTCGGCCACCAGCCGCCCCACCTGGGCGTGCCGGGCGGGCGAGGCGTCGGCCTGCTGCCCCATCCCGCCGAGGATCGCGACCGTGCGGCGGCGTCCGGCCAGCGCCTTGAACGCGTGCAGCCCGGCCCGCATCGACTCCGGGTTGGCGTTGTAGGCGTCGTCGATGACCGTGACGCCGTCGGGCCGCTCGGTGATCTCGAACCGGCCCGGCGAGCGGCGCGTGGCCGCGCTCAGCGCGGCGGCGATCCCGTCGGCGGGCAGCCCGAGCGTGACGGCCGCCGCGGCGGCGCCCAGCGCGTTGGCCACCTGGTGCGCGCCGACCAGGCCGAGCTCGACCCTGGCCCGGCCCGCGGGGGTGACCAGGTCGAACGCGGCCCTGCCCGCCTCGTCCAGCGTCACCTTCTCGGCCCGCACGGCGGCGCCAGGCGACTGCCCGTACAGCACGATCCGGGCTCTGGTGCGCGACACCATGCCGACGACGTACGGATCGTCGGCGTTGAGCAGCGCGTACCCGTCCGGCGGGAGGGCCTCGACCAGCTCCCCCTTGGCGGCGGCCACGTCCGCCAGCCCGCCGCCCATGCGTGACACGTGCGCGGCGCCGACGTTGAGCACCAGGGCCAGGCGCGGCGGTGCGATCCCGGTCAGGTACGTCAGGTCGCCCTTCCTGCCCGCGCCCATCTCCAGCACCAGGTACCGGGTGCCGGCGTCGGCGCGCAGCACGGTGAGCGGCAGCCCGAGCTCGTTGTTGAACGAGCGGTCGGTGGAGATCGTCGGCGCGTGCGGTTCGAGCACCTGGGCGAGCAGGTCCTTGGTCGTGGTCTTGCCCACGGAGCCGGTCAGCGCGATCACGGTCGGGCCGAGCCGGCCGAGCACGTGCCGGGCGAGCACGCCGAGCGCCGACTGCACGTCCTTCACCACGATCGCGGGCACCCCGACGGGGCGGGCGGCCAGCACGGCCACCGCACCGGCGGCCACGGCCCTGGCCGCGTAGTCGTGGCCGTCCACGCGGGCGCCGGCGGTGGCGGCGAACAGGCCGCCGGGCCGCACCTCGCGCGAGTCGACCGCCGACGGCCCCGTCACCGGCGCGTGCGGGTCCGGCACGTCGTGCAGGCCGGCGCCCAGCACCTGGGCGATCTCGGCCAGCGTCATCGGGATCACGAGCCGCTCCTGGCGAGCGCCAGGTCGATGAGGCGGCCCAGCAGGTCCGGGTACGGGACCCCGCTGGCCTCCCACGCCCTGGCGAAGACCGATCGAGGGGTGAAGCCGGGCATGGTGTTGATCTCCAGCACGTACAGGCGGCAGGTCTCCTCCTCGTAGAGGAAGTCCACCCTGGACAGCCCGTACCCGCCGACCGCGCGGAAGGCGCGCAGGGACAGCTCGCGCACCTCCTCGGCCACGTGGCCGGGCAGCGCGGCGGGAATAGTGGCGATCTCCGAGTGGCTGAGATATTTGGCCTCGTAGTCGAGCCAGTCGCCGTGGACGTGGAGCTCACCGGTCACCGAGGCCTCGGGGGTGTCATGGTCGCCGAGCACGCCGCAGATCAGCTCGCGTGCCTCGACCCCCTGCTCCACGACGACCACCCGGTCGTAGGTGAGGGCCAGCTCCACCCCCGCCCGCAGCTCTTCGACGGAGGTGACGCGGGAGATGCCGATGGATGAGCCCATGTTCGCCGGTTTGACGTACATCGGCCAGTCGAGCGGCTTCACCAGGCTCCACGGGTCGATCGTGGTGCGCCAGTCGTGCTCGGTGAACCAGACGTGCGGCGTGACGGGGATGTCCTCCGCGAGGAACGCCCGCCGCATCGCGCTCTTGTCCATCGCCACGGCCGAGGCCAGGACACCGCAGCCCACGTACGGCAGGCCCAGCGTCTCCAGGTGGCCCTGGATGACGCCGTCCTCGCCGTACGGGCCGTGCAGCACGGGGAAGACCACGTCCGCGACGTCGCGGCGCAGGTCCAGCGGCCATCTGCCGTGCCGGTCGATGATGACGGGGATCGCGTCGTACCGGTCCTTCGGTAACGTGTCGAGCACCGCCTGCGCCGACTGCAGCGAGACCTCGTGCTCGGGAGACGGCCCTCCCGCCAGCACGGCGACGCGCAGGCGTTCACTCATGGTCGATCAGCCTTCCTCACCGGGAACCAACCCGGTGATTCTGGGTTGTCCGGCTGATCGCTTCCCAGGCCATTCACTGCCCATTTTCTGCCCGAGAGTCTAAGGAGTCCAAGAATGCGCGCTGTCTGGTTGAGGGAGTTCGGCGGGCCCGAGGTGCTGCGGGTCGAGCAGACGCCGGATCCCGTGCCAGGTCCGGGACAGGTGCTGATCGAGACCGCGGCGATCGGGATCACGTACGTGGAGACGCAGGTGCGGTCGGGCTCGGCGCCCATGCCGCTGCCCGCGCTGCCGGTCATCCCCGGCAACGGTGTGGCGGGCACCGTCGTGGCGGCGGGGCCCGGCGTGGACGCCGCGCTGGTCGGGCAGCGGGTGGCCAGCACCACCGGCGGCTCGGGCGGCTATGCGGAGAAGGTGGCGGTCGACGCCGGCCTGCTCATCCCGATCCCGGACGGGCTCGGCCTGCGCGACGCGGTCGGCCTGCTGAACGACGGGCGCACCGCTCTGGGCGTCGCGCGGGCCCTCGCGCCCGTGGCCGGGGAGTGGGTGCTGATCGGGGCCGCCGCCAGCGGCGTCAGCAGCCTGCTGATCCAGCTCGCCAGGCAGGCGGGCGCGCGGGTGATCGCCGCTGCCAGCTCGAAGACCAAGCTGGACCTGGCCCTGAGCCGGGGCGCCGAGGTGGGCGTGGACTACACCGAGCCGCACTGGGCCGAGCGGGTACGCGAGGCGACCGGCGGCGCGGGCGTGGACGTGGCCGCCGATCCCGCGGGCGGCACCATCGGGCGGGCGGCGTTCGAGCTGGTCCGGCGGGGCGGGCGGTTCGTGGCGTTCGGGGCGGGCAGCGGGACGATGACGTCGATCCCCGAGGAGGAGGCGGCCGGGCGGGGCGTCACCCTGGTGCCGATGGGCGCGGCCTTCCCGTCGCCGGCGGCCACGTACGAGCTGTCGGTGCGGGCGCTGGCCGAGGGCGCCGCCGGGCGGCTGCGGCCGGTGATCGGCCAGACGTTCCCGCTGGAGCGGGCCGCCGACGCGCACGCGGCCATCGGCAAGCGGGCCACGCTCGGCAAGACGCTGCTGATCCCCTGAGGGGCCGGCGTGCCGCGCCCGAGCCGCCTCGCCGCGGCCGGCCCCCCGGCTCCTCATCCGGGGAGGACCTGCGCCTGGCCAGGCCGCTGCGGGGCGGGCCCGGCATCCTCGGACGCGTGCCCAGCCTGCGGCGGGACGGGCCCGGCCTCCCTCTCGGACGCGTGCCCGGCAGCCGGCCCCGGCTCGGCTGCCGGGCTCCGGCCGGCCGTGACCGGCTCGATGAGCTCCTCCATCGAGCAGTCGAGGATGTCCAGCAGGGCCATCAGCACGTGCAGGTTGAGCCGCACCGGCCGCTCGGCGACCAGCCGGTAGACCTGGCTCTGCGACAGCCGGAACCCCCGCTCCGCGAGCAGGGGCCGCAGGTCCGTGGTGGCGTACATGCCGCGGACGGCCATCACCTTCCGCAGGTGCCAGCGGTAGTCCAAACGCACATCCGTTCCTTGTCTCGGCCCGGGCGGGCGCGGCGCTGCCGAGGCGGGCCCCGCGCTCCCCACGTGCATCGGAGCGTGGCACGGCGGGCTGGCCAGAGTCATGACCGTTTCCTGCCCGGTCGTTGTCCATGTGGCGGCTACCAGCCCGGCGTTTGCCGATCTCGGATCCGGGGCATCCCCGTTGCCGCCGAGCCCTCAGCCGCCGCTGCGCTCGCATCTCGCCATCAGGAGCTGATCAGCGTGGGAAACAACGCCCGGCGCGAGCTCGAATGGCCGGCCGGCCTCGACGTCGGCACCCTGCTGGAGTCGGGGTGGCGGCCGACGCCGTTCCGGCAGTTCATCCTGAAGCTGCACAGCCGCTGCAACCTGGCCTGCGACTACTGCTACGTCTACGAGATGGCCGACCAGGGCTGGCGCGGCCAGCCGCGCCGCATGTCCAAGGCGACGATCGACCGGGTGGCCGCGCGCGTCGCCGAGCACGCCGAGGCGCACGGCATGCGGAACGTCGAGATCGTCCTGCACGGCGGCGAGCCGCTGCTCGCGGGCGTCGAGCACACCCGCTACGCGGTGAACCGGCTGCGTGCCGAGCTCGGCGACGGCGTCACGGCGACCGTCCGGGCGCAGACCAACGGGGTGCTGCTCAACGAGGCGTTCCTGCGGCTGTTCGCCGAGCTCGACGTGCGGGTGGGCGTCAGCCTGGACGGCGACGAGGAGGGGCACGACCGCCATCGCCGCCGCGCGCAGGGCACCGGCACCTACGCCGAGGTGCGGGCCGGGCTGGAACGCCTGACCGCGCCCGCGTACCGGCACCTGTTCAGCGGCTTGCTGTGCACGCTGGACCTGGCGAGCGACCCGGTCGTCACGTACGAGGCGCTGCTGCGGTTCGGCCCGCCGGTGGTGGACTTCCTGCTGCCGCACGGCAACTGGGACACCCCGCCGCCCGGCTGGTCGCGGGACGGCACGCCGTACGGCGACTGGCTCGTGGCCGTCTTCGACCGCTGGTACCAGGCCCCGGCGCAGGAGACGCAGGTCCGGCTGTTCAGCGAGATCATCCGCCTGCTCCTCGGCCGGCCGTCGCGCAGCGAGGCGATCGGCCTGTCACCGGTGGCGGTCGTGGTGGTGGAGACGGACGGCAGCATCGAGCAGGTGGACACGCTGAAGTCGGCCTACGACGGGGCCACGGTGACCATGCTGCACGTGCTGCGCGACTCGTTCGACACGGCGCTCTTCCTGCCGTCGGTGGCGGCGCGGCAGATCGGCGAGCAGGCGCTGTCGGCCCGCTGCTCCTCGTGCGCGATCGCCCGCGTCTGCGGCGGGGGCCTCTATCCGCACCGGTACCGCTCCGGCGCGGGCTTCCGCAACCCCTCCGTCTACTGCCGCGACCTGTACCGGCTGATCACGCACATCCGGCGGCTCGTGGCCGATGACGTGGCGCTCCTGACCGGCGCTCCCGGCTGAGCGGCTAGATCGGCGGCGGGTCGAAGTCGAGGTCGAGGTGGCGCCCTTCGGCCGCCGCCAGCGCGTCGGGATGCTCGCGCCCGAGCGTCTCCTCGTAGCGCCGCATCGTCTCGTCGAACAATCGCTTGGCCTCGTCGCCCCGGCCGGCGGCGGACAGGTCGGTGGCCAGGTTGGCGGCGGCGGCCAGCGAGGCCGGATGGTGCTCGCCCAGCAGACCGCGCAGCCGCCGCAGCGACTCCTCACCAAGGCGGCAGGCCCGGTCGAACTCGCCCAGCGCGGCCAGATCGCCGGCCAGGTTGACCGCGACGGTGAGCACGTAGTGGTGGTCGCGCCCGAACCTGGCCTCCAGCCCGGCCAGCGCCTGCTCGTTCAGCTCGTACGCCAGCGCGGGCTCGCCCCGCAGCCGCTCCAGCAGCGCCACGTTGCTGATGCAGCCGTGGTGGTACGGGTGCTCGGAGCTGTAGACCCTGGCGTAGCGGTCCATGGTGTCCTTGGCGAGCCTGTAGGCGTCCTCCACCAGGTCGTTGCTGCGCAGGGAGTTGGCCAGGCAGGTGGCCGCGGCCAGCGTGCCCGGGTGGTTGAGGTCGTAGATGCGCACGTATCGCCCGTGCACGTCCCGCGCCAGCTCCAGGCCCTCCTCCCGCTCGCCCGCCCGCTGCAGGGCGATGGCCAGGTCCTTCTGCACGAGGAGCACGCGCGGGTGGTCGGCGTCGAGATGCTGCCGCCCGTAGCCGAGCGCGTCCCTGCCCACGTCGCACGCCTCGTTGTAGTCGCCGCACTGCCTGACCGACCGGGCCAGGCTGGCCCACAGGTTGAGGAAGGTGCCCCTGCTCACCCTGCTCTCGTTGGCCTGGGCCGCGCGGTACGCCTCCTCCAGCAGCGCCTGCGAGGCCCGGTAGTCGCTGGTGAGGCCGTAGTCGAGCGCCAGGTTGTTGATCGCCCGCAGCGTCTGCACGTCGTCGGAGCCGAGCACGGCCCGGTGCCGCTCCACCGACTCCTTGTCGTGCTCTCTGGCGTCGATGAACCGGCCGCGCCCGCGCAGGTCGGCGCCGATGCCGTTGAGCAGGATCAGGACCTCGCGGTGGTCGGGCCCCAGCGCCTCGCGCATCGTGGCCAGCGTCGCCGTGTTGAGCTCGTACGCGTCGGCGTAGCGGCCGAACTCGCGCAGCATGTCGCCCTTGACGCGCTGCGCCCGCAGCACGTCCGGGTCCGTGGCCCCGGAGTCGCGGGACCACTGCCGCACGAACGCGTCGGCGTACCTGCTGGCGGTGCGGTAGTCGCCCGACGAGGCCAGGGCGCCCAGCATGTCGTGCGCGAACGACCGGACGTCCGCCCGGGTGCTCTGCGCCATCTCCGCCGGGTCCACGTGGGCGAGCAGCGCCTGGTAGCGCGGCCAGTTCGCGGGGATGTCGGCGCCCGCGGGGGCCGCCTCGACGATGAGGGAGTGCACCTCGGAGCGGATCTCGTCCTGCAGCGGCGCCGGCAGCTCCTCCCTCAGCAGCGCCTGGATCAGCCGGTGGACCTGGAGCGTGCGCTCGTCGGGGTCGATGCGCACCAGCGCGTAGCGCGCCAGCGTCGCGATGGCCTTGCTCAGCCGGATGGGCGTGGCGAGCAGCTGGGCCAGCTCGGGCCGCACCGGGCCCTTGACCGGGCGGAAGGCGTCGCGCGGGATGGGCTCGGGGCCGAAGAAAGCGCAGGTGCGCAGCAGCTCCATGGCTTCCGGCAGGTGCTCGCGCAGCTTGGTGACCGACAGCCGCCAGGCCGTCGTCATCGACCAGGGGTACTCCCGGGGCTTGCCCTCCTCCAGCAGGCTGGAGGCGTGCTGCTCGAACAGGCGCAGGTACTCCTGCGCCGACATGCCGGTCTCGACCTGGAGGGCGGCCGCCTGCTCCAGCGCCAGCGGCAGGTCGCCGAGCGCCTCCGCCAGCCTGTCGGCCTCCTCGACCGTGACCGACGGCACGCGCTTGGCGAGGAACTCCATGCTCTCCTTGCGCGGGAAGACGTCCACGGCGATCGTCTCGTAGACGCCGGCCCAGCGGTGGTTGCGCGAGGTGACCAGGACGTCGCCGGGGCCCGGCGGGATGAGCTCGCCGAAGTCCTCGGGCTGGTCGGCGTTGTCGAAGATGAGCAGCCAGCGGGCGTACGGCTCGCCCCTGCGCAGGGCGTCGAGCACGGCGTTGGCGGCGTCCTCGATGCCCGCCGTCGTGGCGTCGGGCACGCCCAGCTTCGGCGCGAGCTGCGCCAGGGTCGCACGGACCAGGCCGGGCTGGTCGGCGGGGATCCACCAGACGACGTCATAGCTGTCGCGGAAGCGGTAGGCGTACTCGATGGCCATCTGCGTCTTGCCGACGCCGCCCAGGCCGTGCAGGGTGTGCGGCACCACCGCCGTGACGTTGTCGCCGATGCCCGTGTGCAGCCTGTTGAGCAGGGTCTCCCGCCCGGTGAAGTTCTTGTTCCGCGGGGGCACTTTCCACACCGTCGGAAAATCACGTGGTGACCGCTCCGTGGTGGACGGCTCTGAAACCATCACGCGTTCCGCCTCCCGTCCACTCGACCCGATGACGTTTTCGTTCGATGGATTGCGACCGCAAAGGCATGGGGAAGTAATGATGACGAGCACCATCCTAACCGTCCGGACCGGCCCCGCAGCGGTAGAGTCAGACGAAGACTGAGAGCACCGGATTAATGGCTCCACGAAAGTCCTGATCAATTTCAACGGGGCGGGGCCGCCGCCGGCGACTCATGGCCACGAGGGAGCGCTCATGCGACCGCAGCTTTCCGTACGCCAGGGCGACCTGGTCGACGTCTCCGCACTCTCCCCCGTCCACCTGCGCGAACTCGGCGACTCGGCCCTGGGCACGGCCTTGCGCGAGTTGTTCGAGCACGGCCGGGAGCAGGAGGACGTGTACGCGGCATTCGACAACAGCACGCCTCCCGCGCGCGCGGAGAACTGACCGCCGACATTCATTTCGGGGGTCCGAAACGGCCGCGCCCGGCAAGTGCTCCGCATCAACGTGCGGTACCTTGGGAATGTGGTGCGGAATGAGACATCATTGCGTTTCGGCCCGGGCGATATTTGATTTCGCACCGTGGCGTACCGGGTCGTTCCCCGGCCCGGCGGCGCGATATGTCAGCTCCTCGGTTAGCGAGGTCTCCCCATGGCAGGAATACCCGCGGCACTGCGGCGGCGACGCAGCCCCTTCATCGGCCCGCGGCCGTTCACCGCTCATGACGAGAGCCTCTTCTTCGGACGGTCCGACGAGATCCGGCTGCTGCGGGGGCTGTGGCGGCGCAACCGGCTGACGATCCTCCACTCCGACGCCGCCGCGGGCAAGACCTCGCTGCTGCGCGCGGGTCTCATCCCCAAGCTGCGCGCCGACAACGCCAACGTGCTGCCGCTCGGCCGGGCCACCTCGTGCCAGGTCTGGCCGGCCGCCGCCCTGCCGGGCCACAACCCGTACGTGCTCACCCTGCTGTCGTCCTGGGACCCGGAGGAGTCGCCGGGGCGGCTGGCGGAGCTGTCGGTCGGCGAGTTCGTCCGCGGCAGGCAGACCCTCGACAGCGACGGGGAGCCGGCCCCGATCTTCGCCGCCGTCGACCAGGCGGAGGCGTTCCTGCGCCGGCAGGAGCCGCACCAGGGGCACCGCCGCCGGCTGCTGGACGAGCTCTTCGAGGCGCTGGCCCGCCGGCCGAACCTGCGCCTGCTCCTGGCCGTACGCTCCGACTACCTCGACGACCTGCGCCACGAGGTGAAGGACGCCGGCCGGCCGGAATGCGCCGAGTACCACCTCAGGCCCCTGACGCCCGAGGCCGCCACCGACGTCGTGAGCCGCTCCGCCCAGGCCATGCGGCTGCGCCTCCCGCCCGCCGAGGTCGAGGAGCTGCTGGAGGAGCTGCGCGCGGTCAGGGACGAGAGCGGCCGCGTGAGCCGGCTGACCCGGGCGATCGACCCCCTGCTCCTGCAGGTGGCGGGGGCGCACCTGTGGCGCGATCCCCCCGGCCACGACCACCTCGTCCCGGCGAGCCTGCGGGCCGAGGTCGAGCGTGCCCTGGCCGACTGGTGCGGCAGGACGCTCGCCGCCGCCGCGGCCGAGCACGAGCTGTCGCCGCGCGAGCTGGAGGCCTGGCTGCGGCGCACCGTCCTGCACCGGGGCAGGACCGGCACGGCCCCGGCCGCCGAGATCACCGGCGCGTTCCTGCACTCGCTGGAGGACCGCCACCTCATCACGGACGCCCGGCACAGCGCGGGCCCCGACCTGCGCCGGCGGCGCCTGCTCGCCCCGCTGCGCGGGCTCGACCCCGGGCAGTGGCCCTCGCTCCCGCCGGACCCGGCCGCGCTGCTGTGCGCCGCCGTGCGCGCCCGCGCCGCGGGCGAGCCGGGCCGGGCCGGGCGGCTGGCCCGCGAGGCCGCCCGCGTCTGCCCGCCGAAGGAGATGCGGGTGCGCGCCGACATCGAGTCGCTGCTCGGCAACCTCTGCTACGAGCAGCGCTCGCTGGACGAGGCCGTCGCCCGCTACCTCGCCGCCGCGACCCTGTACGAGGCGCTCAACGACTGCGCCTCCGTGGGCTGGATGCTCGCCGCGGTCGGCCGTATCTCGCTCGCCCAGGGCAGGCGGAGCACGGCCATCGAGCACATGATGGCGGCCGTCAGCAGGATCCCGAACGACCCGGTCGTACGGACCGGCCTCGGCCAGGCGCTCACAGGAGGCATCGCTGATCAGTGAAACCGCACTGCTCACCCTGATCACCGGCGGCAGCGCCGTGCTGGCCGCGCTGTCCGGCGCCGGCTTCTACATGATCAGTGAGCGGAACAAGATCAGGCAGGACCGTGCGGCGGCGGCGGAGGAGCGGGAAGCGCTCCGGCAGGACGCACAGGTCAAGGAGCTGCTCGCGGCGTTCGCGGACGCGCAGGCGGCGGTGCTGAAGCTCGGCCTCGCCGTGCGCATCTCCCTGGACATGCGCGGCAACAGCCTTGCCCGCCTCGGCGGCGAGGACCGGCCCGAGCAGCTCCGCCAGGTACGCGTGGAGTACCTGGCGGCCAGCGTCGCGGTCGCGTGGCTGCGGCCGCTGTGCCCGCCGCGGGTCCACCACAGGATCGAGTCGCTGAGCCGGGCAGTCGACGAGGCCTACCTTCAGGCGTGGTCCACCTCGGTGCCCGCGGAGGCTCCTGCGGCGATACAGACCAGCCTGCAGGGCAGCCTCCATGCGCTGAGCGACGACCTCTTCCACGAGGTGGCCAGGGAGCTCCCCGCTCCCGTGCCCGGCCCCGTCGCCCGGCCGCTCCCGGCGGAGCCGGCGGCGGACGGATGACGGGCGCCGCGGCGCGGAGATCGCCAGGGCCAGCACGCCGACCACGGCGGCCACGAGGACGACGGCGCCCTCCGTGCCGAGCAGGGCGAGGAGGTAGCCGCCCGCCAGGGCGCCGAGCGGCACGGTGCTGCCGGAGAAGAACCGGATCACGCTGGTGACCCGGCCGAACAGCCTCTTCGGCACGCCCGAGGCCTGGTAGAGGACCAGCGCGACGTTGATGTGCGCCCCGATGAACCCGATCCCGCCCCACGCGGCGGGCAGCACGGCGGCGACGTACAGGAGCGAGCCGTGGTCGGCCACGGTGAGGCACGCGCTCAGCAGCAACCACGCCCAGACGCCCGCGACGATCAGCCGGGCCGGCTTCATCCTGCGCAGCATGCGCGGGGCCATCAGCGAGCCCAGCACCCCGCCCAGCCCCGAGGCCGCGATCAGCAGGCCGATCACCAGGGGCGACAGGTGCCGCTCGTGGGCGAGCAGGACCAGGGTCAGGCCCAGGGTCTGGAAGGCGAAGTTCGCCAGCGCGCAGACGATCATGACGCGGGCGAGGAACTCCTCGTGCCGCAGGAAGGTCAGGCCGCGCCAGAACGCGCGGATCTGCCACGCCGCCCGCAGCGGCCGCCCGGCCGCGGCCCGCGCGAACCGCTTGTTCCGCATCCTCAGCAGGGTGAGCGCCGACACGACGGAGGTCGCGACGTCCAGCAGGAACGGCCAGCAGCGGCCCAGCTCGAACAGCCACCCGCCGAGCGGCCTGCCCAGCAGCCCGGCCACGTGGGTGCGGGCCTCGTTGCCCGCCATGGCCTTGGCCAGCCGCTCGCGCCGCACCAGCCAGGGCACGGCCGTCGTCTCCGCCGTGGTGTAGAGCACCACGCAGATGCCCTGCGCGACGCTGACGAGCGGCAGGAGGTACACGATGCCCTCGTCGCCGCCCTGGCCGACGAGCAGGCAGCCGACCATCAGCACGGCCAGCGCCGCGCGGACGAGCATGCTGCCGACCATCACCCGGCGCCGGTTGGAGTAGTCGGCCAGCACCCCGGCGGGCAGGTGCAGCAGGATGCGCGGCAGCGTGCCGGCGGCGGCCACCCATCCGGCGAAGACGGGCGAGCTGGTCAGCGTGAGCGCGAGCAGTGGTGCGGTCACCGTGGAGGCCATGTTCCCCAGTTGCGAGGCGGTGGAGCCGGTCCACAGGAGCCGGAGGTCCCGCCTCTCCGCCAGGCCGGGAACATGGCCCGGTTGCGCGCTTTCGGTGCTTTCGGCCACCTCTATCCCTGTTCCCAAGGCGACGCGCAGGACACTGCGCGGCTGGCGTGCATGGAAGGACGCGCCACCGCCGGACGGCGGGAGCGTCTGCGTCTTGGTTGGATCGCACCGGTCACGCTTGGAGATCTGGCCTGGCACGTTCCACGCTTCACCCATGGGACGGCATTTGTTCCGCACGGCTGTCGCGCACGTTGAGGCACGTTACCGTGACCGTCGGCGATACAAGGCCACAACATGCAAGAACGCCTTTCACGGGTGGACCTCCCAGCCTAGGCCGCGGGCGTCACCCGCGCCGGACGACGGCCTGGAGGCGGTCGGGCCGGTTGGTCATGATGCCGTCCACGCCGTACGAGACGAGCCGCCGGATGAGGGCGGGCCGGTCGGCCGACCAGGTGTATACGCGCATGCCCCGCTCGTGCACCTTCTTGACGTACCGGGCGGTGAGCCCGGCGTGCGGAACGGTGAGGCCGTCGGCGTACCTGGCCACCTCGGCGAGCCTGCCGGCGGCGGGCTTGCCGAGCAGCGCGATGGGCAGGCCGGGCACCATGTCGCGCAGGACCCGCATCGACGGCCAGCCGAACGCCTGCACGGTCAGCCGCTCCGGGCTCCACGACTCGCGCTCCTCCTGCAGCTCGGCGGCCACGCGGCGGTCGATGTCCGGGCTGCGCGGGGAGTGCTTGATCTCCAGCAGCAGCCCGGTGCCGGTGCCGCGCGTGGCCTCCAGGGCCCGCCTGAGCGTGGGCACACCCTCGCCGCGGAAGCGCGGGGAGAACCACGATCCCGCGTCCAGCCGCTGGATCTCCGCGAGCGTGAAGTCGGAGACCCGCCACGGCTTCCGCCTGGGGAAGATCTTCTCGACGTTCGTGGTCCGGCTCAGGGTCTCGTCGTGCATCAGCACGAGCCGGTGGTCCTTGGTCTGCTGGACGTCGAACTCGCACACGTCGGCCCGGTGGGCCCTGGCCACGGCGCACGCCGCGATGGTGTTCTCCGGCGCGTTGGCCGAGCCGCCGCGGTGGGCGATGTTGTCCACCTGCGGCGGCACGGCGGTGATGATCGCGGTGACGACGACACCGAGCGAGTGGTACATACTTCCCCCCAGGCCCCATATGTCTCAGTGTGGAGGAAAGTTCCCAGACGACCGCTTTCTACCGCGTGTCGGTGACGTCAGCACGAACTCTTTAACGGTTCGGCGACCCCCTAGAACCGGATCTTGCGCAGGTAGCGGTAGCCGACCTCCGACGTCTGCCTCGGCGTCACGTCGGGGGTGTCGTTCTCCACGATGTACTCCCTGACCCGGTGGGCGTCGAAGACCCGGCGGAAGTCGATCGTGCCGGTGCCCAGGTCGGCCATGTCACCGTCCAGGTGCCGGTCCTTGACGTGGTACTGCAGCACCCGCTGCGGCGCCCGCCTGATGACGTCGATCGCGAACTTCACCGGGTCCCTGGCCCCGCGCCCGACGCCGCCGGTGACCGCCCAGTAGATGTCGATCTCCAGGTGGACCAGGCGCGGATCGAGCTCGGAGGTGAGCACGTCCCAGGGGGTCACCCCGCCGCCGAGGTCGGTGGTGAACTCGTGGGCGTGGTTGTGGTAGCCGTAGCGCAACCCGGCCTTGCGGGCGGCCTGCGCCTCGACGTTCATCCGCTCGGCCCAGCCCTTCCACTCGTCCAGGCTGTCCGAGGCCAGGTACGGCACGACCATGTAGGTCTGGCCGAGCGTCAGCGCGTTCTCGATCTTCGTCTCCAGGGCGGCGTCGTCGGGGCTGATGCCGTCATGGCTGGAGCTGGCCTCGATGCCGAGCCCGTCGAGGAAGTCGCGTAACTGCCGCGCCGTGCGGCCGAAGTAGCCCAGCGCCAGCTCGACCTTCGGATATCCGAGCTCGGCCAGGTAGGTGAGGGTGGTGTCGTAGTTCTGGGCCAGGTCGTCGCGTACCGTCCAGAGCTGGATGCTGATCTGGCCAGGAGGGACGCGCTCCCTGCCGCCGTGGTGGTGCGGCGGTGTCGCCGCGGCGGCGGGGGACGCGGCGGCCAGGGCGGCGGCGCCCAGCCCGAGGCCCGCGGCGAGCAGGGAGCGCCTGCTGGGGCCGTAGCCGTAACACATGAGGGTGTCTCCTAACTGGTGGGCTCGAGCACGACCTGCGTGCTGGACGTCAGCGGGGGCAGGCCCCCGGTGCCGGGGTCGGTGTAGGTGGCCACGAAGACGCCGGTGAGCTCGTCGGTCTCCGGGTCGTGGCCGCTCGGCACGGTGGTCTGGATGGAGCCCGTGCAGCCGCGGGCCGTGGTCTGCGGGTGGCCGTGGTCGTCGTGCCCGAGGATGTAGTCCACGGTCACGTTCGCGCAGTCCACCGCCTGGTCGTCGGTGACGCGTACCTCGAACTCGACGAGGTCACCGAAGGCGAACGGCTGGCCGGCCACCGGCCGCACCAGCTCGACGACCGGCGCGGCGTTGCCGACCACGATCCGCACCGAGGTGGCCGCCGACCTGCCGCTGGGGTCGGTGACCCGCAGGGTGGCCTGGTAGATGCCGTTCTCCGTGTAGGTGTGCGTGCCGCTCGGGCTGCGGGAGTCCACCCGGCCGTCGGCGTCGAAGTCCCACGCGTAGCGGATCCGGTCGCCGTCGGCGTCGCTGGTGCCGGTGCTGGTGAAGCTGACGGTGAGCGGGGCCAGGCCGCTCGTCGCCGAGGCCTGCGCGACCGGGATCGGCGTGTGGTTGCCGGTGTTGCCGATGTAGTCGATGCGGGCGAGCTGGGCGTCCGGGTTCTCGCTGAAGAAGCCGTCGCCGTACTCGAGGACGTAGAGCGCGCCGTCGGGGCCGAACTCCAGGTCCATCGGGTTGTCGAAGACGAACGAGGGCAGCACGGGCTCGATCCGCCTCCCGTTGCCGTGGAACGCCTTGACGTAGTCGCGGGTCCACTCGTAGAAGAGCGGGACGCCGTCGTAGTACCGCGGCCAGCCCACGGCCGTGCGGCCGCGCGTGTCGGACGGGTCGAAGTCGTAGGCCGGTCCCGCCATCGGGCCGATACCGCCGGTGCCCAGCTCGGGGAACTCCTGCGACGGCCCGTACGAGTACCACACGTCCGGCTGCACGACCGGCGGCAGCCGGCGCAGGCCGGTGTTGCGCGGCGACTCGTTGACCGGCGCCGCGCAGTCGAACGGGGCGCCCGAGGCGCCGGTGGCGAAGTCGTAGTCCACGTACGGCAGCCGCGCCGTCGCGCAGTACGGCCAGCCGTAGTTGCCCGCCCTACGGACCACCGTCCACTTGCCGTGCCCCGCCGGGCCGCGCGCCGGGTCGGCCTCCTGCTGGTCGGGCGAGTAGTCGGCGACGTACAGCTCGCCGGTGCGCCGGTTCAGCTCGATCCTGAACAGGTTGCGCAGGCCCATCGCGTAGATCTCCGGCCGGGTGCCCGCCGTGCCCGGCCTGAAGAGGTTGCCCCTGGGGATCGTGTACGAGCCGTTCTCGCGCACGCTGATGCGCAGGACCTTGCCGCGCAGGTCGTTGGTGTTGCCGGCGCTGCGCTGGGCGTCGAAGGCCGGGTTCCTGTCGGCCCGCTCGTCGATCGGGGTGAAGCCGTCGGACTGGAACGGGTTCGTGTCGTCGCCGGTGGACAGGTAGAGGTTGCCGGCGGCGTCGAAGACGATGTCGCCGCCGACGTGGCAGCAGATGCCCCGGTCCACCGGGACGTCGAGGATGCGCTGCTCGCTGCGCAGGTCGATGGTCGTGCCGCTCCAGCGGAAGCGGGACAGCCTGATCAGGCCCTTGAAGGGCGCGAAGTCCGCCGGCGTGCCGGCGAACGGGGCGTCGCCCTCGTTGACGTCCGGGGTCGCGGGGTCGTCGACCGGGGTGTTCAGCGGGGGCGAGTAGTAGAGGTAGACCCAGTCGTCCTTCTTGGAGCCCTTGCCGAAGCCGGGGCTGAGTGCGACGCTCTGCAGCCCGTCCTCGTCGTGCTCGTAGACGTCGAGGTCGGCGGCCAGCGTGTTGAGCCCGGTCTTCGGGTCGTGCAGCCAGACCTCGCCCTTCCTGGTCGTGTGCAGCACCCTGGAATCGGGTAACACCGCCAGGTCCATGGGCTCGCCCGGGTTGTCGTTGAGCGTGACCTTCTGGAACTGGGAGTCGGGCGGCGGCGCCGCCACGCCCGCCTGTGCGGCGGCTGCCGGCATGAGGATCGCCGCAGCGGTCAGGGCTGTCATCACGGTTCTCGCACTCATGCCTCTCTCCTTCCGTCTACTCGGGGGGATAAGAGAGGGCAAATTAACGTGAATGTAACCCGAGTTACGCCGATCGAGGAGGGTCTCATCGCCACCGATCCGCGCATCTTCCGCCTCGGATCGGACTAAGTGCCCAGACAAAGATCGCCCCCACCCGTACGGGCGGAGGCGATCTCGGGTGATGGGCAGCGCGCGGGCTACTGCTGCTTCTGCTGCTCCATGGTGACGGTGACGGTGTTCTCCTCGCCGTCACGCTGGTAGGTGATGACGACCTGCTGGCCGACCTTGTAGCCGCGCACCTGGCCGACGACCGTGTCCCCGCCCTGGACCGGCGTCTCGCCGATCCTGGTGATCAGGTCCCCCTGCCGCAGCCCGGCCTTCTCGGCGGGGCTGCCCTTGGTCACCTGCCGGATGAGCGCGCCGGAGACGTCCCCGCTGGCGTCGGTGACGCTCACGCCCAGGAACGCGTGGCTCACCGTGCCCTTGCTGATGAGCTGCTCGGAGACGTGCTTGGCGGTGTTCACGGGGATCGCGAAGCCGAGGTTGACGCCGTCGGCGGCGACCGCGCTGTTGATGCCGACCAGCTCTCCCGCCGCGTTCACCAGGGCGCCGCCGGAGTTGCCAGGGTTGATCGCCGCGTCGGTCTGGATCATGCCGCCGAGCGTGGTCGTCTCCTCCTGCCGCTGCCCCTGCCCGCCCCAGCCCGGCGGGAGCTGCTGCTCCGGCTGACCGCTCCCGGAGGTCACGGTACGGTCCAGCGCGCTGATGATGCCCGAGGTCACCGTGCCGTCCAGGCCCAGCGGGCTGCCGATGGCCAGCACGTCGTCGCCCACCTTGAGCTGGTCGCTGTCGCCGAGCGCCACCTTGGCCAGCCCCGACACGCCCTCGGCCTTGATCACGGCCAGGTCGGTGGCCGGGTCGGTGCCGACCACGGTCGCCTTGGCCGTCTTGCCGTCGTTGAACTTGACCGTCAGCCCGCCGTTCTGCCCCGAGACGACGTGGTTGTTGGTCAGGATGTATCCGTCCTGCGACAGCACCACGCCCGAGCCCTCGCTCGTCTGGCCCTGGATCATCACCACGGACGGCTGCACCTTCTCCGCCACCTGCGCCACCGTGTACTGGTCGGCTGCGGTGCGGAACACCGGGCTCGGGTTGCTCGCGGTGGTGGTCGCCACGGGCTGCGGGTTCGCCCCCGCCAGGTACGCGCCCACGGCCCCGCCACCCAGCGCCGCCGCCGACAGGCCGGCCACGGCGGCCAGCGCCAGCCCGGCGATCGCCTTGCGGGTCAGCATGAACCCGGCGCGCCTCGGCGGCGGAGGCGGCGGCATCACCGGGTTCGGCCGGGTGAACCCTCCGGCGGCAGGCGGGGTGTCACCGAACTGGCTCCAACCGCCGGTGCGAGGCTCGTTCGCGTCCATGTCATCTCCTAGAGTCCCGATGACACAAGAGTGAGCCATGGTGCGTAAACACCGACTAAGCCGGATTGCCCGGTTATCCGCACCCGCTGATCTCCGCCTTATCGGTGCTGGCAGCGGTGATCAGCGCGCCGGGAAAATTCCGCGAAATCAGTGGGTGTCGCCTGGGACGATCAGCCCCGTCTCGTACGCCGCGATCACCGCCTGCACCCGATCGCGCAGCCCCAGCTTGGCCAGCACGTTGCTGACGTGCGTCTTCACCGTGTGCTCGCTGACCACCATCTCCCGCGCGATCTCCGCGTTGGACAGCCCCCTGGCCATCATGCGCAGCGTCTCCTGCTCCCGCCCGGTCAGCACCGCCAGCCGCTCCGACGGCGGCGCGACGGAGCGCGGGGCGGCGCGGGCGGTGAAGTCGGCGATGAGCCGGGTGGTGACCGAGGGGGCGAGCAGCGACTCGCCGGCCGCGACCACCCGTACGGCGTGCACCAGGTCGTCGCGCCTGACGTCCTTGAGCAGGAACCCGCTGGCCCCCGCCCGCAGCGCGTCGTAGACGTAGTCGTCCAGGTCGAACGTGGTGAGCATGAGGACCCGGCAGTCCCCGTCCGCGCAGACGGCGCGGGCGGCCTCGATGCCGTCCATGACGGGCATGCGGATGTCGAGCAGGAGCAGGTCGGGCCGGTGCTCGCGGACGGCGGCGATCGCCTGGAGCCCGTCTCCCGCCTCGGCGACGACCTCGATGTCCGGCTGGGCGTCGAGGATCATGCTGAACCCCGCGCGGACGAGCTCCTGGTCGTCCGCCACCACGACGCGGATGCTCACGACGCCGCCAGCGGAAGCCGGACGAGCACCTGGAAGCCGGGCCCGCCGGCGCGCGGGCCGAGCTCGGCGGTGCCGCCGCACGCGGCGGCGCGCTCCCGGATGCCGATCAGGCCGTTGCCGCCCGACGGGAGCCCGGGGTCCCGGCCACGGCCGTCGTCGGTGATGTCGATCATGAGTGCGTGGTCCTGCCAGGTGAGAGCGATGCCGGCACGGGTGGCGCCCGCGTGCTTGACGATGTTGGTGAGGGCTTCCTGGGTGATGCGGTACGCGGCCACCTCGGTGTCGGGTGACAGCGGCCGGGGCGAGCCCGTGGTGGAGTATGTCACGTGCAGCCCGGTGGCCCGGACCTGGTCGGCGAGGGCGGGCAGCCCGTCGACGGTGGGCTGCGGGCCGCGCGGGCCCTCCTCCTCCTTGAGCACCTTCAGCAGGCGGCGGAGCTGGTCCATGGCGTCGCGCCCGGCGCCGGCGATGGCGTCGAAGGCGGCCACGGCCCTGGCCGGGTTCGAGGTGACCGCCACCGGACCGGCCTCGGCCTGGACGACCATGACGCTGACCGCGTGGGCGAGGATGTCGTGCATGTCGCGGGCGATCCTGGCCCGCTCCCGCTCGGCGGCGCGCTCGGCCTCGATCTCGCGCTCGCGGGCGAGCCGCACGGCGCGCTCCTCCAGCGCGGCGGCGTGGGCGCGGGAGGCGGCGGCCGCGCGGCCGATGGCGTACGCGGCGACGAACTGCACGGTCCCGCGCACCCCGGACTCGGCCGAGCCGACGATGAGCAGGCCGCCGCCGAGCGTGACGGCGAACGCGATCCACCGCTTCCACCTGCTGGAGTAGGCGGCCAGGGTGTAGAGGGCCACCAGGCCCGTGTACCAGATGGGCTGCGAGGCCACCTCCTCCACCAGGTCGTAGAAGCCTGTGGGGATGCAGACGGCCAGCAGCACGATCACCGGCGCGCGGCGCCGCCAGATCAGCGGCACGGCGGAGACCACCACCACGGTGTATCCCCACCAGTGCCAGGGCCCGCCGTGCGGGTTCTCACGGGACAGGAACGGCCAGAGCTGCACGGCCAGCACCAGCGCCGCGAGCGCGCCGTCCACCAGGGTCGTGGGCAGGCCGCCGTACCAGCGGCGGAACCGCGCGACCAACCGTGACTCGGACATAAGCCCCAATTGTGCCCTCCGTCTCACGCGACGGCGACCGCGTGGCGGGCGGGTTCCCGGCGCGCGAGCGGCACGAACGAGATCAGCAGGCACAGGGCGCCGAGCGGGATGAGGTCCTTGTCCATGAACGGCAGGGCCAGGTCGAGCAGCACCAGCGCGGGCATCCACGCCTTGACCCGGCGCATGACCGCGAGCTGCAGGACCAGGGCGAGCTGGGCCAGGTAGAACAGGAACGGGCCGCCGTCGTAGACCACCGGCGACACCCCCGGCACGCTCTGCACCTGGTCGAAGAGCACGCCCATCCCGTCGTGGTCGGCGGCCATGAACCCGACCACGATGTCGATCCCGAACTGCGCGAGCAGCGTCACGATGCCGGCGGTCCCGGCCACCGCGCTCACGGTGGACAGGGTGTCGCGGCCCGCCATGGCGCGCAGGCGCCAGAAGATCTGGGCGAACAGGACGAGGGCCGCCATGAACGCGAGGTGGCCGACGGTCCAGGCGAGGCCGGGGCCGCGGCTGCCGTCGAACCCGTCGATGATGCGGATCACCCCGTAGGCGAAGGTGAGCAGGGGCGCGGCGATGAAGGCGAAGCGGGAGTTCATGGCGGAAATCCTCGGCCCGTGGAGGGCCGCCGGGCATCGCCGGTGCGAGGGATTCGCGGGCTCCCTCGCGGGAGGGAGGAGAGATGGGTCGCGTCGGCGATCCGCGGCGGGGGTGCCGCCCAGCAGGATTGCCGTCGTTCCCACAGCACTGAGGAGATCACCTTGTTGAAGACCGCAGCCGCCTGCCTCGCCCTGGCCACCGTCCTCGTGGCGGCGCCCGCCCAGGCGGCCACGCCCACCCCTCGGCCCTGCCCGTCGCCCACCGTCGTCGAGCCGGACCCCGACGCCGTGATCCCGCCGATCGACCAGGCGGCCCTGGGCAAGGCCATCGGTGACCTGCCCGCGGCCGACGCCACCGCGGCCGTGGTCCGGGTGGGCGGCACGAAGGGCTCGTGGAGTGGCGCGAGCGGAGTGGCCGACCTGAGGACGCGGCGCGAGGCCGCGGAGCACGTACGCTTCCGCGCCGGCAGCGTGACCAAGATGTTCACCACCGCGGTCGTGCTGCAACTCGTCGCCGAGGGCAGGCTCTCGCTCGGCGACGCCGTCCAGGACCACCTGCCCGGCCTGCTGCCCGCCTCCTACCCGCGGATCCGGGTGGGCCAGCTGCTGAACCACACCAGCGGCCTGCCCGCCCCCGAGCTGCCCGGCGGCTTCGAGTACGTCTACGAGACCAGGTTCCAGAAGTGGACCCCGCGGGAGTACGTCTCCCAGGCCGTGCGCAACCCCATCGAGTTCACCCCGGGCACCAGGCAGCACTACCTGAACGTCAACACGTTCGTGGCGGGCCTGCTGATCGAGAAGGTCACGGGGCGGGCGTACGAGCACGAGGTGACGAACCGGATCCTGCGCCCGGTCGGCATGCGGAACAGCTACCTGCCCGGCACCTCGACCACCATCAAGGGCCCGCACCACCAGGGTTACCAGAGCGTGCCCGCGGGCTTCGAGAACGCCATCCGCTACGGCGACGGGCACGTGGTCGACATGACCAGGACGAGCGTCACCTCGACCTGGGCGTCGGGCGACCTGATCTCGACGGCCGCGGACCTGGAGAAGTTCGTCAAGGCGCTGTTCGCCGGCCAGGTCGTGCCGCCGGCCCAGCTCGAGCCCATGTTCACCGTTCCGGACGTGACGATGTTCGACGAGTGCGGCAACCAGCCCGCGACCTACACCTCCGGCATGAGCAGGATGGTGCTGCCCGGCGGGATCGTGGGGTACGGCAAGACGGGGTCCCGCTACGGCTACGCCACCGGGGTCGGTGCGACCCGGGACCTGTCGAGGACCCTGGTCTACTCGGTCAACTCCACCGACGCCAAGGCCTCCGGCCAGAACGGGCGCACGCTCGGCATCGTGGTGGCCTCCTTCTCCTGACCTCCGACCGGGAGATGTGAGGGCCGACGAACACCCTCACATCTCGGACGGCGCTCGCTCAGCGGCGCCGACGCCGACGCCTGCGGGCGCGACCACCGCCGGCTCCGCCGTTGCCCGGAGTCGGCTCCGGTCCCGGAATCCGGAAGAACGAGAAGAAACCCAGATATCGCTGCATCGCGGCCATGATGTCCCCCTTTTAACGGACTCGGGTCGCGCGCCGGACGGCCGCGCGCCCGGCGCAGCCGGACTGACCCGCAACCCTACCCGCAAGGCGGCCACGAAACCCTCTGACCTGGGGTTTCTTCCTACTTGTGTGACAGCTTGCGGCGCTTGAACATCGGGTGCTTGGTCTCCCAGTAGCGCCAGCCCTCCACCCGGGAGGGCACGTTGGCGATGCCCGTGCTGACCTTGAAACGCTCGCAGGTGCCGAGGACGTTCCAGGCCGACCAGCCCACGCGGTAACCGAAGACCCGGTACCACATGTTGCCGTACATGCCGTCGCTGATCTCCTGCGTGTATTCGTGCCCGCTGTAGACCATGTGCCGCTCCTCGAGGTGCGGCAGGCCGAGCCGGCGCAGATTGAAGATCACTTCGCCCTTGTCGATGACCTTTTCGGCCTCGTTCTCCGTTTCCAGGAAGGCGGTGACCTCGTGCTCGCGCGTGACCGACACCGTCATCGAACCGCCGGGGCCGTCGATGTAGCGGGTGCGGGGCACGAAGAAATTCCGCGGCGACATCTGGTGGATCCGGAAGAAGGTACGCGGCCTGCAGTTCCTGCCGCCGTCGTCATCGTGATGGTGGTCGACGAAGCCGCGGTCGAACTTGTGGTGGTCGGGGCCGTCGTCCTTGTCGCCCGCGCTCGCCGCCGGCGCCATGGTGACGGCCAGCACGGCCGCGAGAATGCCGCGTGCGGCGGGCTTCGCCATTTTTCTCATTGGGGTGAACATTTACCGTTCCTTTCGGAATGCGACCCATAGTCGCCAGACCGGTACGATGCTTACAGTTGCCGCGAGCGAGATGACAACGCCACGCCGAATCCGAATTTCCCGTACTGGGAAAGAGCCGGTGAAAGAGCGTCAATATCGGACCGTAATTGCGTAAAGCAACGCCATTTTCCCCATGTGACGCTGCGCAATATGGCGACTTCACCCCGTGATGGCGATATATCCGTTTGCGTAGGCGTTGAGGAAGATGGCGCCGTCCCTACGTACCTCCCTACGGCAGATTCCGGGTTTCGGGAGGTATGCAATGCACCGCAGAGTCAGCCTGCTCTCCACCGTCGCCCTCGCCCTGGCAGGCGCCCTGGTGCCGGCGGGCGCCGCGCAGGCCGGGGCCGCGAACGGGCTCGACCCCAGGCCCGCGGGCTGGACCGCAACGGATTCGCAGGCGGAGCGCAGGACCGTCTCGCAGTACTGGACCACGCGGCGCATGCTCGCGGCACAACCCCTCGACGCGCCCGCGCCGCGGCGTACCCAGTCGCGCGGGCCGTCCCAGGGCGACCCGTGGGCCACCCGCGGCGCCACCACCACCCGCCGCAGCCCGTGGACCACCCGCGGCGCCGCCTGGTCGGTCGGCGGCACCACGCCGGTCACCGCCGCGCGGCGGTCCCTGGTGCCCAACAGCCCTGGGTTGCAGTGGACGGACGCCGGCGCGGTCGTGCGCACCACCGGCCGGGTCTTCTTCACCACCGCCGACGGCCGCAACTCCTCGTGCTCCGGCTCGGCCGTGACCAGCGCGAACGAGAGCGTCGTGATCACCGCTGGGCACTGCGTGAAGCTGAACGGGGCCGCGCACAGGAACTGGGTGTTCGTCCCGGCCTTCGACGACGGGCGGCGCCCGTTCGGCACCTGGGTGGCCAGCGCGATGCTCACCACCCAGCAGTGGAACGCCAGGGAGGACATCAACTTCGACGTGGCCGCCGTCGTGGTGGCGCCGCTGAACGGGCGGACGCTGACCGACGTCGTGGGCGGGCAGGGGGTCGCCTTCAACCAGGCCAGGCAGCGGCAGATGTTCGCCTTCGGGTATCCGGCGGCCGACCCGTTCGACGGGTCCGAACTGATCTACTGCAGCGGGCGCGCGTTCAACGACACGGTCATGACCCGCGATCAGGGGCTGCGCTGCAACATGACCGGCGGGTCGAGCGGCGGGCCCTGGTTCCAGGGCTTCGACGAGTCCACCGGCCTCGGCTGGCTGAACTCCGTCAACAGCTTCACCTACAACTTCGCCCCGAACTTCATGTTCGGCCCCTTCTTCGGCGACGAGGCCATGGCCGTCTACCAGGCGGCGCAGAACACGGACGCCCTCTGAGGCGGGCTGCGGGGGCATGATGGCGGATGACCCCTCACCCCGGGAGGCTCGCCATGCCGGACCCGCTGCCGCTGCTCGAACGCCTCATCGCCGTCGACTCCGTCAACCCCGGCCTCTCCCCCGGCGGCGCGGGCGAGTCGGCCGCCGCCGCGTTCTGCGCGCAGTGGCTGGGCGAGCGGGGGTTCGAGGTCCACCGCCTGGAGCGGCGGCCCGGCCGCCCCTCCGTGGTGGCCGTGGCCCGCGGCACCGGCGGCGGGCGCTCGATCATGCTCAACGGTCACCTCGACACCGTCGCCTGCGGCACGTACGACGGCGACCCGCTCGTCCCGCGCGTCGAGGACGGGAAGATCTACGGCCGGGGCGCCTTCGACATGAAGAGCGGCGTGGCCGCGATGATGGCCGCCGCCGCCCGTGCCACCGCGGGCGGCCCGCTGCGCGGCGACGTCATCGTGGCCTGCGTGGCCGACGAGGAGCACGCCAGCTTCGGCACCGAGGAGGTGCTGGAGCGCTTCACCGCCGACGGCGCCGTCGTGACCGAGCCGAGCCTGCTGGAGGTGACGCTGGCGCACAAGGGTTTCGCCTGGTTCGAGGTGGAGGTGCTGGGCCGCGCCGCCCACGGCTCCCGTCCCGACCTGGGCGTGGACGCGATCGCCAAGGCCGGTCACTTCCTGGTGGCGCTGGAGGCGCTCGGCCGGCGGCTGGCCGGCTCCGGCGGGCACCGGCTGCTGGGGCCCGGCACCGTGCA
Organism: Nonomuraea sp. NPDC050202; assembly: GCF_040656115.1. Taxonomy (NCBI): domain Bacteria; kingdom Bacillati; phylum Actinomycetota; class Actinomycetes; order Streptosporangiales; family Streptosporangiaceae; genus Nonomuraea; species Nonomuraea sp. NPDC050202. The sequence continues at coordinate 56,105 of NZ_JBFALF010000016.1, forward strand.
CGCCTCGCTCATCGAGGGCGGCGAGGGCCCTTCCACCTATCCGGCCCGCTGCCGGATCACGATCGAGCGGCGCACGGTCCCCGGCGAGACCGAGCAGAGCGTCCGGGACGAGCTGATCGGGGTCCTCGATCACCTCGCCGCCACCGTCCCCGGCTTCGGCTACCGCCTGCGCCCCGGCCTGCACCGCGAGCCCTTCGAGGCCGACCCCGACGCGGCGATCACGCGCGTCCTGCTGCGCGAGGCGGAGCGGGCGCTCGGCCGTCCGCCGGTCGTCCGCGCCGAGCCCTTCTGGACGGACTGCGCCCTGCTGGCCCGCGCCGGCATCCCGTGCCTGCTCTTCGGCGCCGACGGCGGCGGCGCCCACGCCGACACCGAGTGGGCCGACATCGCCTCGGTGCACAAGGTGGCCGACGTGCTGGCCGCCACGGTGGCCGCGTTCTGCGGTTAATTCGCTCGCCTCGGCGGGGCGTGCTTGGCTAGCGTGCGCCGGTGACGTACGAGCACCCGCTGGCCTACGTGCTGGGCCTCGAAGGCATGGCCCTGATGAGGGCGTTCACCGGAGAGCACGACCGCGAGTTCGTCGAGGAGCGCATCGCCGAGATCCGCCGGCTGCTCGACGACGAGTCGCTGGCGGAGGCGGGCGTCGAGGTCGCCCGCGTGGACCCGGTGGAGGGCTATCGCATCTGGTCGCAGACGTACGACGGGCCGAACTCGGCGTTCGACTACGACGAGCCCCTCGTGCACGCGATCATCGACGGGCTGCCGGAGGGCGTCGCCCTGGACGCGGCCTGCGGCACGGGCCGCTTCGCCGCGGCGCTGGCCGAGCGCGGTCACCACGTGCTCGGCGTGGACAGCTCGCCCGAGATGCTGGCCCGGGCCCGCGAGCGGGTGCCGCAGGGCGACTTCCGCCTCGGCGACCTGTGCTGCCTCCCGGTGGCCGACGACACCGCCGACCTGGTCGTCTGCTCGCTGGCGCTGACCCACGCGCCCGCGCTGGACCCGGTGTTCGCGCAGTTCGCCCGGGTGCTGCGGCCCGGCGGGCACGTGGTGATCGCGGACATCCATCCGGCGGGGGTGGCCCGGGGCATCGTCCCGAACCTGCGCCTGCCGGACGGCCGGCCCGGGCGCGTGGCCACGTACCACCACCCGATCGGCGACTACGTCCGGGCCGCGCTGAGGGCGGGCCTGCGGGTGCGCCGCTGCGAGGAGCCCGCGATGCAGGCGCCGGCCCCGCCCGCCGCGCCGGCCGGGCCGGCCGCCTTGGGGCCGTGGGAGCTGTGGCCGTGGGTCCTGGTGGAGCTGGCGCCCGAGGCGGCCAGGGCGGCCGTCGAAGGCGTGCCCGCGATCGTCGTCTGGCACTTCCAGCTCGCGCCGTAGCGAGGTGCAGGTCACGAAAAATCGCCCATTGACGAAAAATCCTTACATGGTACTCATAGATCAAGTCGGAAAGCTTCAACCCCCTTGCCGAGATCGTCCAGAGTCCACCCAAGGAGGACGCGCATGGCGCGAAGCACGGCCACCGACCCGCCCGCCGACTTACTCGGCCCCGTCCAGGGAGAGGTCTCCTGGTTCTGCTGCGGCACTGCATGGGGCCCCTGCAGCAGCACCGGAAAGGGAGCCTGCGGCACCTGCAACTCCGGCAACCTCCAGCACGCCTGGCCCAACACCTCCGACGCCTGCTGGGCGATCACCCGCCCCGACAGCTGCGGCGTCAGCCTGTCCCGCAGGACCTGCGGGTACCGCCACCGCATCACGGCGCTGTGCACCGGCACCAGCGTCGTCACCGCCATCGCCGACTGCGGCCCGCAGACCGACCTGTTCTGCGGCGAGCGGAGCTGCTGCGGCGCGACCTGCGCGAGCAACCGCCTGATCGACCTGACCCCCGCCGCTTACAGCCGGCTCGCCAGCCTCTCGTCCGGCCTGCGGCCGGTGGAGATCTCGACGGCCTAGGAGGGCGAACGATGCGCAGCAGAAGGGACGTGCTCAAGTCCGCCGTGCTCGGCGGGGGCGCCGGCGTCGTCGCCGCGACCGCGCTGGGCTCGCTCGGCCCCGAGGCGGCCTTCGCCGCCCAGAAGGTGGAGCCGGGCGCCCCCGACCCGGACTTCGCCGAGGGCCGGATCCGCTCGATCAAGGACAACACCCTGCTCGTCCTGGGCTCGAACCTGGTCTTCCACACCATCAGGGTCGTGGACGGCACGAGCCTGTGGAAGCTCGGGCCGGTCCCGTTCGACCAGGCCAAGCCCGGTGACGGCCTGTACGCCAGAGGCGTGCGCATGCCCGACGGCATGCTGGCCGCCGAGGCGGTGTGGCTGAACATCGTCAACATCAAGGGCCACATCAAGAACATCACCGGCCAGACCATCCGCCTCGACCACAACGGCCACGACGTGCTGTGTCACGTCGTCGCCGGCAAGTCGGTGGCCATCCACTCCGAGTCGCCGCCCACGGCGGACCTGTCGATGCTGAAGGTCAGCCAGCACGTGCAGATCCTGGGCGCCTGGCGGCCGGACACCAACGAGGTCGACATCGCCACGGTCTTCTCCCCGCACTAGAAGGAGGCAGTGCCATGCAGGGGATCGCCGCGTCGCAGCCGTACGTGATAGCCGCCTTCCTGCTCTGGGCCGGCCTGGTGAAGCTGTTCGGCAGGCGGATGAGGGCACAGGCCGGGCGGACCGCCCTGGCCCGCCTGACCGGCCCGGCGCGCGCGGTCCCCGCGCTGCGGCTCGTCGGCCTGGCCGAGCTGGCCGTGGCCGCCGCGCTGCTGGTGCCCCCGCTCCACCCCGCGGACGGGGTGGCCGCCGCGTCGCTGTCCGCCGGTTTCCTGGCCTACCTGACCTATGCCCGCGTGGCCGCGCCCACCTCGTCGTGCGGCTGCCTGGGCACGCATTCCCGCCCCGTGGACCCGCGTGCCTTCGCCCGCGCGGGCCTGCTGCTGGCCGCCGCCTCCCTCGCGGCGACGGCGCCGGGAGGCCCTGCCCTCCCCGCCGTGATCGCGCTGGAGGCCGCGGTCCTGCTGGCGCTCTCGGCCGAGCTGGACCGCTACTGGCTCGCCCCGCTGCGCCGCCTGCTGGTGCGCGTGCGCCGCCCGCTGGCGATCCCGCCGCCGGCGGACGTCCCGCTGGAGGCCTCCCTGCACCTGCTCCGCCGCAGCCTCGCGTACTGCTCGGCCTCGGCCCAGCTCACCTCGGACGTGCTGGAGTCGTGGGACGAGGACGGCACCCGCTTCGTGGTGTACGGGGCGCGGGGTCGCACGGCGGTCTTCGCCGTCCCGCTCGCCGGGGACGACCCGGCAGGCGTGCGGGTCGCGCTCGTCTAGGTCCGGGGAACGGCCCTCAGCCGCGCCGGGCGGCCGCGTGGTTGCTGGCGATCAGCTCGTGGTGCCGGACGACCTCGGCGATGATGAAATTCAGGAATCGTTCGGCGAAGACGGGGTCGAGTTTCGACTCCTCGGCCAGCGCGCGCAGGCGGCGAATTTGGGCCGCCTCGCGCGCGGGATCCGCCGGCGGAAGCCGGTATTCGGCCTTCAACCGGCCGACTTCCTGGGTGCATTTGAAACGCTCGGCGAGCAGGTGGACGAGGGCGGCGTCAAGATTGTCGATGCTGTCCCGGAGCCGCTGCAGCTCGTTACGGACAAACATTTCCACATCAGGCTGATCTTCAGAGGTTTTTTCCATAAAAATACGCCCCTTCGGCTCAACATCGCCCTAGAAGGGGAAATATTAGCAGAAAATGGACATTCGACGCCTGCTGGTTTCACGCCATGAGATCGGCGAACGCGCGGGCGGCGGCGTCGGAGGCGAACAGCCGCTCCAGCCGCGCCCTGGCGAGCTGCCGCCGGAACGGCCCGGCCTGTGCGGCGTTCCCGGCCTCGTGCATCATCTCGTGCATCCACCGGGAGAACTCCTGGTGGTCCCACACCCGCTTCAGGCACGTCTCGGAGTAGGCGGCGAGCGGCCCCTCGTCGCCCTCGCGCAGCGCCGCGCGCAGGCCGCGGGCCAGCACGTCCGCATCGGCGATCGCCAGGTTCATGCCCTTGCCGCCCATCGGGGTGATGATGTGCGCGGCGTCGCCGACGAGGAAGAGCCTGCCGTAGCGCATGGGGTCGGCGACGAAGCAGCGCATCTCGACGAACAGCTTCTCCGTGATCGGCCCCGTGGGCAGGGCGGCGTCGCCGAGGCGCAGCCGTAACTGCTCCCAGATCCGCTCGTCGCCCCACGCGTCGAGGGTGTCGCCCGGCGCGCACTCCAGGTAGAAGCGGCTGGCCTTGGGCCCCCTCGCGAACTGGGCCGCGAAGCCGGCCGGATGGATGCCGAAGAGCGGGTGGCGCGGCGGGAGCGCGTCGGCCAGCACGGTGAGCCAGCCGACGCCGTGGTCGTAGGTGTAGGTGGTCAGCGCGCCCTCCGGCACGCCGGCGCGGCTGACGCCGTGGAAGCCGTCACAGCCCGCGACGTACGCGCACTCGATCTCGTGCACGACGCCGTCCGCGTCCCGGTACGTGACGGACGGCGTGGCGCCGTCGATGCCGTACGGGGTCACCTCGGCGGCGTCGAAGCGCAGATCTCCCCCGCCCTCCAGGAAGGCCCTGATCAGGCGGGCGACGAGGACCTGCTGCGGCACGATCCGCCCGGCCCTGCCGCCGGCCAGGGCGGCGACGTCGAGGAAGCGGGGCCGGCCGTCGAGGCGGATCTCCAGCGTGCTGTCGCTCGACGTGCCGGCCAGCACGCTGTCAGCCAGCCCCCATGCCTCGAAGACGTGGGCGCCGTGGTGCTCCAGCACTCCGGCGCGCTGCCGCTGCTCCACGTACGAGCGGCTCTGCCGCTCCAGCACCACGCAGCCGACCCCGGCCCGCTGGAGCAGGTTGGCCAGGGTCAGGCCGGCAGGCCCCGATCCGATGATGACGACCTCGACGCTCTCCCGCATGCTCGGCATCCGACACCAAGATCGATAAATGCGCAACCCCTTCCCCCGCCGGACTGATCAAGTTTGACTAGAGCGGGCAGGCACGGCTACCGTGGCCGTGGACTAGTCAAATTTGAAGAGCAGGGAGAACGATGACGACCGTGACGCCGTACCTCATGGTGCACAGCGCCAAGCAGTTCACCGACTACGCCGCGCACGTCTTCGGCGCGCAGGCGAAGACCCTCATCCCGCTCGACGGTGACCCGGAGCGGGTCGTGCACGGCGAGATGCGCATCGGCAGCAGCACGATCTACTTCGCCGACGCCAGGACCGACGGCGCGCAGTGCCTGCCGCCGTACCGCGAGGGGGAAGATCCCTCCCGCACGCAGATGTACGTCACGCTGCCCGACCCGGCCAGGGCGTTCGCCGCCGCCATCGCCAAGGGCGCCACCCCGGTCATGGAGGTGTCCGAGCAGGAGGAGGGGACGGAGATGGGCGGCTGGGTCGACCCGTTCGGCACCCTGTGGTGGGTGACCTCGGAGGCGCCGCACCGCCCGTGACGCGCCTGCCGGGGTACAGCAGGCTGTACTCTTTCGCCGCCGATCACACGACAAATCCGCTCCTGTCCTAGGGTCTGAGACCGAGGAGGTGGCGCGGATGCCCACGCACGACGCGACGCCCGCCCGCACGCGGCGGCTGGCCGCCCGTGCCCGCGCCACCCTCGACGGCCTCGAACACCTCGTCGGCGGCATGGGCACCGCCGCGCTGGCACTGATCGTCCTGGCCGGGATGCTCGGCGTCGCGGTCGCCTGCCTGTCCGGGGTGGGCCTGCGCCTGCTGCCCTTCGCCCTGCGCTGCCTGCGGGTGGTCGCCGGCAGGGAGCGGGCGCGGCTGTCCCGCTGGGGCCCGCAGCTCGTCGAGCCCGATCCGGTGCCCGGCGAGTGGCGGGCCGCCATCGGGCAACCCGCCGCCCGCCGCGAGCTGGCCTGGATGTCGCTGCACGCCACGCTCGGCCTGCTGTACGGGCTGCTCGGCCTGACGCTGCCGTTCGCCGCCGTGCGCGACCTGCTCTACCCGCTGTACTGGTGGCTGCTGCCTGCCGTCGAAACGGCCGACATGGGCCTGGGGTGGCGCACCGACACCTGGCCGGGCGCGATCGCCGTCAGCCCGCTGAGCCTGGCCTGGCTCGCCCTCGCCCTGCTCTTCATCCCGGGCCTGGCCCAGATGCAGGCCTGGCCGGGGCGCCGGTTCCTGTCCGCCGGCCCCGGCACCGACCTGGCCCTGCGTGTCGCCCAGCTCACCGCCACCCGGGCGGCGGCCCTGGACGCGCACGCCATCGAGCTGCGCAGGATCGAGCGCTCGCTGCACGACGGCGCCCAGAACCGGCTCGTGGCCGTCAACGTCCTGCTGGGCGCGGCTCGCCGCGCCGTCACCCGCGACCCGGCCACCGCCGACGAGCTGCTCGAACGCGCCCAGAACGCCGCCGAGCAGGCGCTGGCCGAGCTGCGCGCGGTGGTGCGCGGCATCCTGCCCCCGGTGCTGGCCGAGCGCAGCCTGGCGGGCGCGCTGAGCGGGCTGGCCGCCGCCTGCCCGGTGCCCTGCCGGATCGACGCCGAGGTGCCGGGCAGGTTCCCGGCGTCCGTCGAGGCCACCGCCTACTACGTGGTGGCCGAGGCGCTCACCAACGTCGCCAGGCACAGCCGGGCGAGCCGGGCCGTCGTGACCGTCCGGGGGACCGGCGACCGGCTGCGCATCCAGGTCACCGACGACGGCCGCGGCGGCGCGGCCGAGGACGGCGGCACCGGGCTGGGCGGCATCCGGCGCAGGGCCGAAGCGCATGACGGCACGTTCGAGCTGGTCAGCCCGCCGGGCGGGCCGACGACCCTGATGGTGAGCCTGCCATGCGGATTGTGATCGCCGAGGACGACCCGCTGCTGCGCGAGGGCCTCGCGCTGCTGCTGCGCGCGGAGGGGCTGGACGTGGTGGCCACCGCCTCCGACGCCGCCGGTTTCCTCGACGCCGTGGACGCGTACCGGCCGGACGTCGCGATCGTGGACGTCCGCATGCCGCCCGGCCACACCGACGAGGGCATCCGGGCGGCCGTCGAGGCCAGGCGGCGGCTGCCGGAGCTGGCCGTGCTGGTGCTGTCGGCGTACGTCGAGCAGGCGTTCGCCACCGACCTGCTCGCCCACGGCAGCGCCCGCCTGGGTTACCTGCTCAAGGAGCGGGTCGGGCGGGTCCAGGAGTTCCTGGCCGCGCTGCACCGGGTGGCCGGCGGCGGCACGGCCATCGACCCGGAGGTGGTCGCGCAGCTCCTGACCAGGAGCCGCCCCGACAACCGCCTCGACCGGCTCAGCCCGCGCGAGCGCGACGTGCTGGCTCTGATGGCCGAGGGCCTGGGCAACTCGGCCATCGCCGAGCGGCTCTTCGTCACCGACGGGGCCGTCCACAAGCACATCAGGAGCATCTTCGCCAAGCTCGACCTGCAACCCGCCGACGGTACCGACCGGCGGGTCGCGGCCGTGCTGCGCTACCTCGAACGCGCCTGACCCGTCACGCGCCCAGGTCGCGGACGATGTTGTCCAGCCGGACGGCCAGGTCGTCGAGCATCTGGTCCGTCGGCGCGTCGTCCGGGAGCTGGGCCATCACCTCGTCACGCCGGGCGATCACCAGGCCCTTGTGGGCGTCGTCCACCTCGGCGGCGGGCAGGACGACGCAGTCTCCCCGGACGAAGACCAGCGTGGCGTCCGGGTGCTGGGAGCCCAGCAACTGGCGGACACATTCCCTGTCTATCAACGACATCGCGGACATCGGAGCTCCTCGCTCTCATGCTTCCCCAGCAGGCCGTTTACCCTCGTGGAAGGGGTGAAACCTCAGCCGAAGGTCGGCGGGCCGCCGTTCGAGCGGAACCGCCGCACGCCGAACGCGACCAGGTAGACGGCGGCGGCCAGCGCCACCACGGCAGCCGGGACGGCCAGCGCCGGCCGGCCGGCGAGCAGCGCCAGCACGGCCAGCACCACCCCGGCGAGCAGCGCCAGACCGGCCCCCAGCAGGCGCAGGCCCAGCCGGTTCGGTGGCGGCGGCTCCTGCGCCCACTGCCCGTGGCCCGCGCCGTGCACGCCCGGCACGCCGGTGTCGCTCACCTCGCCGTCGGCGGGAGGCGGCTCCCGCAGCACGGGGGCGAAGAACTCGTCGTCGTCACGGTCTTTCATCGGCTCGCCTCCAGCTCTCTCAGGAACGGGGTGACCACGGCGTTCAGCTCGTCCACCAGCGCTTCGAGCGCGGCCTGGGCGTCGTCGAGGTTGGGCAGCCCGGACGCGCGCGCCCTGGTGGGGGTCGGCAGCCGGTCGACCGGCAGCGGCACGCGCAGCTCCAGCGTGGTCAGCGCGGTCGGCCGCTCGTACGGCGGCGCCGCGTACGTGCCCTCGTCCCCGCCCTGCCGCTGCCACTGCGCCCACCCGTCAGGCAGCCGGACCGGCGCGGGAGCGGCCAGCTCCACCACGGCCAGCATGCCCGGCGCCTCCTCCGGCCGGTGACAGGTGGCGTCCAGCACGCGGGGGTGGCGGCGCACGTACGGAGGGTCGGCCACCGGCCGGTTGGCCACCTCCCAGGCGCCCAGCGCGAAGTGCAGGGGATCCAGCGTGACACCCTCCGCGGCCGGCTCGCCCGCCCCGGCGGCGAACGCGTGCCGCCAGGTGCGCAAGTGCTCGCCGTAGTGCTCCTGCGTGCCGACGCGCGTGGCGTCGATCCAGAACGCCTGCGTCCCGGTGCCGGGCATGGCCTTCCCCCGAACCTCGCTCGAATGCCGTCGTCCGCTGCCCCTCTGCCCCGTGGCCGCAGGGTGTCACGTCTTCCGCTCTGACCTGCGGAAACACCGACGCACGCCACCACGTCGAGTTCGCGGATTATTACGGAGAGTAATCGTATGGTGTGCTCAGTGGCCCCAGTGGCCCCTCAGCAAGCGAGAGGATCGAGCATGGCGCAGGAACCGAGAATCGACGTCGAGACCAGGGCCTCGGGCGTCGAGAGCAGCCTGACCTCCGAGCAGATCGAGCGGATCGCCGACGCGCTCGGGCAGCAAGGGGTCTGGTTCGCCACCCCGCCGGAGCGCGAGGGCGAGACCCGCCCCGCCGACCAGATCTGGGACCTGGTCGGCGACCGCCCGCACCAGGGCCAGACGGCCACCGGCCGGGCGGCCGTGCACCTGGCCGAGGGGCACGACGACCTGACCAGGCCGCTGATCCTGGCCGACGGCTTCAACTACGGGCCGAGCGACCTGGACGCGCTGTGGCGTCACTTCAACAAGCCGTACCAGAAGGGGGCGCCCGGCTTCCTCGACCAGCTCAGGTCGATGGGCATCGACGTCGTGCTGCTGGGCTTCGACCAGCGGCACATCGCGATCCAGGCCAACGCCGCCGTGGCGGTCACCGCCGTGCTGCGCGCCATCGAGGAGCGGCGGGGCGACGACCCGCTGGTCGTGGGCGGGGCCAGCATGGGCGGCATCGTCACCCGCTACGCGCTGGCGCGCATGGAGAACGATCGCGTCGACCACCAGACCGACAAGTACTTCTCCTTCGACTCGCCGCACCTCGGCGCCTGGATCCCGCTGGTGCTCCAGCAGCTCGCATACCTGCACGAGTCGCTGGCGCCGCGCTCGGGCGGGCCGGGGCAGGCCGAGCTGATCCGCAGCCCGGCCGCGCAGCAGCTCCTGTGGGGCTGGGTGGACAGCGCCGACTACTCCGGCCCCGTGACCACCTCCAGCGCGCTGCGCCAGGAGTTCCTGGAGGACCTGCGCAGGGTGGGCTGGTTCCCGATGCGCCCGTACAAGCTGGGCCTGGCCAACGGCACGGGCAACGGCACGGGGCCCGACCTGCCGCCCGGCACGCCGGTCTTCGACCTGCAGCACGAGGCGCTGCAGCTCACGGCCCGGATCCAGCCGGACGGCGGGGAGCTGCAGAACGTCGGCACCGTACGCTTCGGCGCCCCGGTGTGGACGAGCGCCACCTCGCACGTGCGCGCGTTCGACGGGGCGCCCGGCGGCACGCTGGACTCGTGGGGCCGGCTCGCCGACGCGGCCGGGCTGCCGATCCAGGACCGCTTCAGGGCCAGCGCGTTCGTACCGGCGGTCAGCGCGATCGCGCTGGCCAGGGACCCGTTCCAGTGGCAGTCGGACCTGTACCTGGACCTCGGTGACCTGCCGAAGGACGAGACGTTCCTGGACGCGTTCTGCTGCGACGCGACCAACACCGAGCACGCCTCGGTGTCGCGCCCGCTGATCGAGTGGTTCCTGGAGCAGCTCGCCGGTTGGTGATCCACGCATGAGAATGCCGGCTCGCGGATCGCGAGCCGGCATTCGCCGCTTCTAGCGGATGCCCCGGTGCACGCACAGGAGCTGGTCGTGGGTGGCGTTCTTGTCGCGGTAGGCGATGATCGCCGGGGCCTCGGCGCTGTAGTGGTGGGGCAGCCGCTGGTCGGCGGTCCAGCCGGAGCCGTTGAAGCTGCTCCACCACAGGCTCTGGTCGGCGGAGCCGCGGTGCACGCAGTACAGCCGGTCCTTGTAGACGGTCAGGGCCGGGCCTTCGGTGGTGTGGTGGGCGGGCAGCTTCTGGTCCGGGCTCCAGGTGGAGCCGTCCCAGCGGGTCCACCACAGCGCCGAGTCGCCGCCCGCGCCGCGGTGCACGCAGTAGAGGTGGCCGCGGTAGACGGCCAGCGCCGGGTCGGCGGCGCTGAAGTGCTGCGGCAGCCGCTCGTCGGGGCTCCAGGTGGAGCCGTCCCAGCGGGTCCACCACAGCGCCTGGTCGCTGCCCGCGCCGCGGTGCACGCAGAAGAGCTGCCCGTCGTAGGCGGCCAGCGCCGGGGCCGTCTCGCTGAAGTGCTGCGGGAAGCGCTGGTCGGAGCTCCAGTACGAGCCGTCCCAGCGTGCCCACCACAGCGCCGTGTCGCCGCGGCTGCCCCGGTGCACGCAGTAGAGCCGGCCGTCGTAGGCGGCCAGCGCCGGGGCCGACTCGCTGAAGTGCCGGGGGAGCATCTGGTCGTCGCTCCAGCCCTCCTCGGCGTCGTAGCACGTCCACCACAGACTGGAGTCGCCGCCGGCGCCGCGGTGGGCGAGGAAGAGCCGGTCCTGGAACTCGGCCAGGGCCGGGCCCGACACGCTGAAGTGGTCGACGAACCGCTGGTCCGGGCTCCAGCCGTCGCCCGGCTCGTGGACCGCCCAGTACAGGCTGGTGTCGCCGCCGCTCTGGCGGGCCGGGACGAGCATGCCGGGGGCGGTCCACGGCGAGGCCAGCCTGACCCCGTACGGCCGGGCGATCGAGGCGATCCACTCGGCCTTGGCGCGCACCGAGCGCTCGATGACCGGGACCAGCCAGGAGCCCAGCACCGCGCCCGCGATCTCCCCGACGAGCTGCGGGATCTCGGCCGCCAGCAGCGCGGCCGACTCGTTGAGGTGGATCTCGTAACCCCACCACCTGGCGACCGGCCAGACGTCGGCACCCATGGTGCGCAGCTCCCGCTGGATGCCGCGGACGCGCTCCTGCTCCTTGGAGGAGAGCTCGGCGATCTGGCGCTCGCTCTCCCTGCGGGCGTCCAGCGCCCCGGAGTCCTCCAGCAGCTCGGTCTCGACGGCCACGTCAACGGCGGCCGAGGCCACCGGGTCGTCCTGGGCGTGCAGCAGCGCGGCCTCGGTATCGAGTACGTTCTCTTCCGCCCCGTTGACCCTTATCCTCGCGGCCTGCGTCTCATCGGTCATTTTCAGCCCCCTGGCGTGATGGATGCGCGAACTTCGCCATCGTAACCAGGCGTACTGATACGACTACTCTACGGCTGTATTGCTCCGGGTAAAGACCACCCTCAGCCCGGGCTCCCCCAGCCCGGGCCGGCACCTCATGGACGGGGACCAGGAGGAGCCTCGCGGCCGCTGTGCCCGCTACCTTTCGATGTCCACGGTGAACGCCTCGAAGATCGCTTCGCCGGTGCCGTCCCCCGCGGCGAAGAGGCCGAGCACGGCCCCCACCCATCGGCCCTGCGTGGCCTGGAAGGGCGCGCCGATCTCCCTGCCGTCGGCCAGGAACGTGACCAGCGCGCCCGCGCCGATCCGGGCGCCGATCGTGACGGCGCCGTCCTCCTCGACCAGAACCGGCTCCGCGTCGCCGCAGACCAGCACCAGCTTGCCGTCCGCGGTGCGCTCCAGGCCGACGGACGCGGCGGTGTCCCCCACCACGGCCAGCCCCGCCCGGCCCTGGCCCGCCAGCGTGAGCGTGACGGTGACCGTGCAGGGCACGCCGGGCAGCCGCTGCCCCAGCACCGACGGCCGCTCGCGCAGGTCGTTGGGCCCCTGCACGCAGGCCAGCCGGAGCGTGCCGTCCCGCAGCTCCCACCAGGAGGGGTCGGGGTTGGCCTGCCAGCTCCACTGCAGCCCCAGCTCCGGTCCGGCGAAGTCGTCGGACGTCGCGGGCGCGGCCGGCTCGCCGCCGGGCACCGGCACCCGGAACCCGGCCACGGGCTCGCCGCCGTCGCCCATGGCCGGCCAGCCGTCCTCGCCCCACGTCATGGGCTGCAGGTGCACGACCCGGCCGTAGGGGCCGCGGTCCTGGAAGTGCATGAACCAGTGCTCGCCGGACGGGGTGTCCACCCAGCCGCCCTGGTGCGGCCCGTTGACGTCGGTGCGGCCCTGCTCCAGCACGATGCGGTCCTCGTACGGGCCGAAGATCGACTCCGCGCGGAACACCGACTGCCAGCCCTGCTCGACGCCCCCGGCGGGAGCGAAGATCCAGTACGCGCCGTCGTGCCGGTAGAGCTTGGGCCCTTCCAGGGTCCGGTATCCGGGCAGCAGGTCACCGTCGATGACCAGCGTGCCCTCGTCCAGCACCGCGCTGCCGTCGGGCGCCATGCGGTGCAGGGTGAGCCGGTTGTTGACGCCCGCGCGGCTCCTGGCCCAGGCGTGCACCAGGTACGCCTGCCCGTCCTCGTCCCACAGCGGGCACGGGTCGATCAGCCCGAGCCCCGGCTTGACCACGTGCGGCGCGGTCCACGGGCCGCGCGGGTCCTCCGCGCTCACCCAGCAGATGCCCACGTCGGGGTCGCCGAAGAAGATCCAGAACCGGCCGTCGTGGTGGCGCAGCGAGGGCGCCCACACGCCGCAGCCGGGCCGCACGTCGTCGTAGCCGCGGGTGTAGGCGTGGCCGATGATCGTCCAGTTGACCAGGTCGCGCGAGTGCAGGATCGGAAGGCCCGGCACCTTGGTGAAGGTGGAGGCGGTCAGGTAGAAGTCGTCGCCGACGCGGATGACGTCGGGGTCGGACCAGTCGGCGTCGAGCACCGGGTTGCGGTAGGTCTGAGAGGTCATCCCTTCACCGCCCCGGCGGACATCCTCTGGACGAGGTAACGCTGGATGAAGGCGAAGACGATGACGACGGGCAGTGCGGCGGGGAGGGCGCCGAGGTCGACGCTGTTCTCGCCGAGGTTGTAGGCCAGGCCCACGGGCACGGTGAATCTCTCCTGGTCGTTGATGAACGTGAGGGCGAAAAGGCAGTTGTTCCAGCTGTGGATGAAGGCGAACGAGCCGACCGCGACCAGCGCGGGCCTGCAATCGGTTGCAGGAAACGTTGCGTGAGCACGAACGCGACGTCAATGGCGCGTGAACCCGACAGGAGCCACTATCAGGGCAAACGCCGAAATTTCGAAATTTTCGGTGGCTTGGCCTGGCCTTATGCCCGCCCTTCGGAGCAGAGTGGGGGGCATGACGGCTCCGGACACTCCCGCCCCTCTGCCGAAGCTGGCGGTGATCGCGCGCGAGGCCGGAGTTTCGGTTGCAACCGTTTCCAAGGCGTTGAACGGCCGATCCGGCGTCTCGCAGCACACCAGACGCCTGGTCGCGGAGGTGCTGGAGCGGCGCGGCTACCCGCGCCAGCGGGTCCGGCCCACGCGGGGCAGCATGGTGGACGTCATGCTGCAGGGGCTCGACTCTCCGTACGCGCTGGCCATCCTCGGCGGCGTGGAGGACGCGGCCTGGCGGCTCGGCGTGGACCTGATCGTCTCCGCCGTGGTCGGCCGGACCAAGAACGGCCAGCCGCCACCGGCCTGGCTGGACCGGATCGGCGCGCGGGACAGCGCGGGCGTGCTGCTGGTGCGCACGTCGCCGACCGCCACGCAGCGGGCCTGGCTGGCCGACCACGGCATCCCCGCGGTGATCGTCGACCCGCGGCGCAAGCCGCCGGCCGGGCTCTCGGTCGTGGCCGCGGCCAACCGCGACGGCGCCCGCGAGGCCACCGAGCACCTGATCGGACTCGGTCACGAGCGCATCGCGATCGTGACGGGCCGCCCCGGCGTGCCGTGCGCGATCGATCGGCTGGCCGGCTACCGGGAGGCCATGGCCGCGGCCGGGCTGAGGATCGACCCGCGCTGGGAGGTGTGCGGCTGCTTCCAGCGCGAGGGCGGCCTGGCCGCCACCCGCGAGCTGCTCTCCGCCGAGCTTCCCACGGCCATCTTCACCTGCTCGGACGCGATGGCGGTCGGGGTCTACCAGGCACTGGGCGAGCACGGCCTGCGGGTGCCTGACGACGTGAGCGTGGTGGGCTTCGACGACTCGTGGGCCGCCGCGCACGTCACGCCGGCGCTCACGACGGTCCGCCAGCCCTGGCCCGACCTGGGCTCCGCCGCCCTGGACGCGCTGCTGTCCGGCGCGGCGCCGCAGCGGGTCGAGCTGCCCACCACGCTCGTGGTGCGCTCCAGCACCGCGCCGCGATGAGAGTTTCACGCCGCACCACGGGTTCTCCGCGCCTGCGAATGAACATCGGGCACTGAACATCGGGCACTGAACATCGGGCACTGAACATCGGGCACTGAGCACTGGGCACTGGGCACCGGGTGCGCCGCCCGGACACCCCGCCCGGGACGATCTTCCGGCGTACGCTGCTCGCATCCCCCTCCGCTCCCCGGGAAGGCGCGAACCGATGACCGACCGCCCGCTCGACCTCGACACCAGCGTCCCCAGCCCCGCCCGCATCTACGACCTGTGGCTCGGCGGCCACGACCACTACGAGATCGACCGCGTCGTCAGCGAGCAGATCCTCGCCGCCGTCCCCGACCTGCCGGTGCTGGCGCGGGCCAACAGGGAGTTCCTCGGCCGCGCCGTGCGCCACCTGGCCGGCGAGGCGGGCGTCCGCCAGTTCCTCGATGTCGGCACCGGCATCCCGACCGCGGACAACACCCACCAGGTGGCCCAGTCGGTGGCCCCGGACAGCCGGGTGGTGTACGTCGACAACGACCCGACGGTTCTGGCCCACGCCCGCGAGCTGCTGCGCGCGGCGCCGGCGGGCACGACCGTCTTCGTGGAGGGCGACCTCCGCGACCCCGGCAAGATCCTCGCCTCCGCCGCCGAGTTGCTCGACTTCGACCGCCCGATCGGCCTGACCCTGCTCGGCGTCGTCGACTTCGTCCCCGACACGGGCGCCGCCCGCACGATCATCCGGGACCTGATGTCCGCCATGGCCCCCGGCAGCCATCTCGTCCTCTCCCACGGGCTCGCGGGCAAGCAGCTCGAAGAGGGGGTACGGCACTGGAACGAGAGCGGCGGCAGCCCGATGACGCTGCGCACGCTGGAGGAGGTCACCTCCTTCTTCGACGGGCTGGAGCTGCTGGAGCCGGGCGTGGTGCCGCTGCCGCGCTGGCGGCCCGCGCCCGAGACCCTCTACACCGACCGGGAGGCCGTCTACTACGCGGGCGTCGGCCGCAAGCCCTGACCGGCCCCGTTCGCCGTGTGCCCTCAGCGCCCGGGCGGGCTCACGTAGTGGTACAGCAGAGCCGGCTCGCCGGCCGCGTTCAGCCAGGTGGCGTGGGTGCTGCCGACCCTGCGCCAGCCCGAGCGCTCGTAGAACCTGATGGCGGCCCGCCCTTCCGACGAGACCTCCAGCTTGAGCGGCAGCGGGGTGGCGGCGCGGGCCGTGTCGAGCAGCCGGGCGGCCACGCCGCGTCCCCGGGCGGCGGGGGTGACGAACAGGCGGCTGAGCTCCAGGTCACGGGTGAGTGCCACGTGGCCGAGCACCGCGCCCGCCTCGACCGCGATCCAGGCCGTGGTCATGCCGCCGGGGGTCAGCCAGGCGCCCGGGTCGTCCGGCCAGTGCACGGGGTAGCGGTCGGCGGCCTGGACCTCGGCCAGGGCTTCGACGCAGGCGGCCAGGTCGTCCGGGGTTCTGGTGCGGATGTCCACGAGGAGCAAGCGTAGGAGGTGGGCCGGGGCGGCGCCGCCGGCCCACCCTCCCCGCTGGCTACTCGCGGCCGTCGTGGCGGCGGTCGTCGCGCTCCTGCTTCTCGGACGTCCTGGGGGCGACGACGGTGAACGAGGCCGTGGCGGTCCTGTCGCCGACCTTGACGCTGACGGTCTCGCTGCCCGCCCGCGCCTTCGACGGCACGGTCAGCTCCTTGGTGGCGCGTCCGCCCGAGAGGGAGACGCGGTAGCTCCTGCCCTCAGGGCTGGTGACGACGGCGGTGCCGGAGGAGATGCCCTTGGCGAGGATCGTCACGTCGTAGGAGGAGCCGGCGCGGACCCGGCTCGGGTTGACGGCCACCTTGAGCGAGATCGCCTGGCGCCTTGCGTCCTTGTGCTTGTCGTCCTTGCGCACCTGCTTGGCCGGGGCCGAGTGGGAGGCCTTGGCGGTGGGGGCGGGCTGCGGCCGGGCGCCGTCCGCGGCGGCGGAGCCGGCGAAGGGCAGGGCGATGAGGGCCGCGCCGGCGATGGTCACGGTGAAGGGCTTGGCGAAGCGCACGGGTAATGATCCAATCCTGGACGGACCTGGCCGAACCTGATGAATTCAGCCCCGAAGGTCATCCACGTCCAGCACTCTGCCGAGCGAATCTGAGAAAGGCCTGTCATGAGCTTATGAGTTGGATAAGCGCAGGCAGGGGCCTCGACCTGGGGAGAGTGAAGTGCAACACATACATTCTCTTATGCGATTCTCAGCTTTTCATCGGATTCGCACTCAGGATCCGCACGGGCCTTGCGGAACGCGCGGACGGAGATGATCTCACAACGATCACGGGAAGATCACGGCGACCTGTGTGCCCGATAAATACGGACAAAGAGGACATAAAGGCACGGTCAAGAGGGATACGTTCCTGCCCCATAGACGCACCGAACGCTCGACGCGTTCCCGCGACGAACAAGGAGCATTCCCTTGAAGATCAAGCACACCCTCGTTCCCCTCGGTGGCGGGCTGGCCGCCGCCGCCCTGCTCGGCGCCTCCCTCGCCGGTTCCGCGCAGGCGCAGGCCGATCCGCACTGGAAGTCGTCCGAGAGCGTCGGCGCCGCCGACGCCAAGGCGATCGCCCAGTTCTGGTTCGACAACAACGGCGCCGCGCTGGAGGCCGCCACCTACGTCGAGGAGGACACCACCGAGGTCGACAAGCTCACCTCCACCGGCACCGCCACCGCCACCGCCGACACGAAGGCGGGCTCGGTGGCGCCGACCGGCACCACCACCTCCACCTCCACCTCCAAGTCGAAGAACGTGAACCTGCCGAAGACCATCGGCAAGGTCTTCTTCGTCGACCAGGACGGCGAGAAGCACTGGTGCTCGGCCTCGTCGATCCAGGGCAAGTACGCCAACATGGTGGCCACGGCCGGCCACTGCGTGTACGACACCGCCAACGACGAGCAGCTCATGGACAGCTGGGTCTTCGTGCCCGGTTACTACCAGGGCAAGGCCCCGTGGGGCATCTACGTCGGCAAGCAGGCGTTCGTCCACTACGACTACAGCGTCTACGAGGACTACGACCGCGACT
Source organism: Nonomuraea sp. NPDC050202 (assembly GCF_040656115.1). Classification (NCBI taxonomy): domain Bacteria; kingdom Bacillati; phylum Actinomycetota; class Actinomycetes; order Streptosporangiales; family Streptosporangiaceae; genus Nonomuraea; species Nonomuraea sp. NPDC050202. Next base: position 73,781 of record NZ_JBFALF010000016.1, read on the forward strand.
ACGCGTTCGTCTCCGTCTACAACGGCGTGACGATCTCGAAGTCGACCGGCACCAGCAGGCACCGCGGCTCGATCGAGGTCGAGGACGCCGGTCGCCTGGGCGACAACGTCGGCGGCCAGGGCATCGCCTGGAACCAGCCGCTCAAGAAGGCGCACTACGTCTTCGGCTACCCGCAGGCCGCGCACCCCGACGGCAACAAGCCGTTCACGGGTGTCACGCCGAAGTGGTGCTACGGCACGACCACGGCCAAGACCGTGGGCTCGGCCGCCAAGAAGATCGAGGAGCACGTCGGCCTGAAGTGCTCCATGACCGCCGGCGCGGACGGCGGCCCGTGGCTGCTGAAGTACAGCGGTTCCAAGCGGGTCGGCTACCTCAACGGTGTGACCAGCAGCTTCTACGACCAGGACGAGAACGACCGGGTGGACTACATCAGCTCGCCGTACTTCGACGGTGAGACCTACAGCGTCTACACCGCCGCCGCCGCGGTCTGGTCCGGGAAGCTCGTCTGACGGGAAGGGGGGTGGGCTCCGGGTAGCTCTCACCGCGCCTTGAAGGGATAGGAAGGACCCGGCACGTGCCGGGTCCTTCCGCAGCTCACAGACATTTCACAGGCCGCCCTTCATCAAACACTCATCCAGGCAGGCCATCGTCACGACCATGCACACGACCAGCGCGAACTTCAGGTCCGAGCCCGTGCGCCGGCCCGACGGCAGCTCGATCAACATCCTCGTCGTGGATGACGAGCCGTCACTGACCGAGCTCCTGTCCATGGTCATGCGCCAGGAGTCCTGGGACGTCCGCTGCGCGCACAACGGCGGCGAGGCCATCAGAGCGGCCCGCGGGTTCCGGCCCGACGCGATCGTCCTGGACGTCATGCTGCCCGACATGGACGGGATCGCGCTCCTGCCCCGGCTGCGCGCCGTGCTGCCGGGCGTACCGGTCCTCTTCCTGACCGCGAAGGACTCGGTGCAGGACCGGCTGATCGGCCTGCGCGCGGGCGCCGACGACTACGTCACCAAGCCGTTCAGCCTGGAGGAGGTCGTCATCAGGCTGCGCGGCCTGCTGCGCCGCACGGGCGCGGCGGGGACGCGGCCCGACGCCGGGCTGGTGGTCGGCGACCTCACGCTGGATCAGGAGACCCACGAGGTACGGCGGGCGGGCAAGGAGATCCGGCTCACGCCGACCGAGTTCGAGCTGCTGCGCTTCCTCATGCACAACCCGGGGCGGGTGCTCAGCAAGGCGCAGATCCTCGACCGGGTGTGGGCCTACGACTTCGGCGGCCAGAGCAACGTGGTCGAGCTGTACATCTCCTATCTGCGGCGCAAGATCGACGCCCAGCGCAAGCCGATGATCCACACCGTGCGTGGGGTGGGATACACGCTCCGACCAGCCGGATGACGAGGTCGCTCGAGACCAAGCTGGTGGTCTCCTCGATCGCGCTGCTGGCCGTCGTCTCGGCCGTCATCGCCACCGCGACGACGCTGTTCCTCAACGCCTTCCTCACCGACCGGCTCGACCTCCAGGTGCACTCCGCGGCCCACCGCTCCACGCGTACGGCCGGACCGGACAACCCGCCTCCCGAGGCCAGGGAGGTGGCGTTCCTGCTGACGCCGGGGCAGGCGGTGGAGACGTTCGGCGCGCGGGTGCGGCAGGGCGTGATCCGCCGGGCCGCCGTGCTCACGGATCCGGGAACCGTGCGGGACGTGCCCGCGCCGCCCGCCGTGGCCGGCGTGACAGGCGAGCCCGTGACCGTCAGCCTCGGGCCCCTGGGCGACTACCGGATGGTCGGCGCGCTCACCCGTGACGGCGACCTGCTGGTCGTCGGGCTGCCGCTCACCGGCATGCGGACCACGCTGACCAGGCTCGTCGTGGTGGAGGCCGCGGTGACGCTGGCCGGCGTGGCGCTGATGGCCATCGCGTGCACCCTGCTCGTCCGCCGCGCCGTACGCCCGCTCGGCCGGCTCGCCGCCACCGCCGCCCGGGTGTCGGAGCTGCCGCTGGCCACCGGCGACGCCGTCCGGCTGGCCCGCGTGCCCGAGGTGGACACCGACCCGCGGACCGAGGTCGGGCAGGTCGGCGGCGCGCTGAACCGGATGCTCGGGCACGTGGAGACGGCCTTCGCGGTGCGGCGCGAGAGCGAGACGCGGCTGCGGCAGTTCATCGCGGACGCCAGCCACGAGCTGCGCACCCCGCTCGCCTCGATCGTCGGCTACGCGCAGCTCACCGAGCGCAGCGGCGAGCCGCACGGCCCGCAGACGGCGCACGCCCTGAGCCGCATCAGCTCCGAGGCGGGCCGGATGACCACGCTGGTCGAGGACCTGCTGCTGCTGGCCAGGCTGGACGCGGGCCGCCCGCTCGACCGGCTGGAGCTGGACCTGTCGCCGGTCGTGGTGAACGCGATCAGCGACGCGTACGCGGCCGCGCCCTCCCACCGCTGGCTGGTCAGCCTGCCCGACCAGCCGGCCCCGGTCGTCGGGGACGCCGACCGGCTGCACCAGGTCGTGACGAACCTGCTGGCCAACGCCCGCACCCACACCACGCCGGGCACCACCGTGACGACGACCGTGCTGGTGACCCCCGGCCAGGTGAGCGTGCGGGTGGCCGACGACGGGCCCGGCATCCCCGCGCACGTGCTGCCGCACGTGTTCGGCAGGTTCGCCCGCGGCGACGGGTCGCGCTCGCGGCTCGCCGGGGGCAGCGGGCTCGGCCTGGCCATCGTGTCGGCGGTGGCGGCGGCCCACGGCGGGCGGGTGGAGGTGACCAGCGTGCCGGGGAACACGGTGTTCACGCTGCACCTGCCCGCCTCAGGCGAGCAGGTCGCGCCTGGCGAATCCGGCGCCGCCGGCGACCACGAGCCCGGCGGCCACCAGGGCGAACGCGGCGGGGGCCACGAGACCGGGTGAGAGCGAGGGGTGGCCGTACCCGAAGGGGGTGAGCAGGAACGCCGCCGAGCCGATCGTCCCGGCCTCCCACAGGGCGACGCAGAGTGCCGAGGCCACCACCACGGCCCAGGCCACGGAGCGCGTCACCCACGCCCGCGCCCAGCGCATGGCCCACGCCCAGCGCCTGACCCACGCCCGCGCCACCCCCCAGCGCATGACCCACGCCCGTGCCGGTGCCGAGCGCATGGCCCGTGCCCGTGCCGGTGCCGACGGCCAGCAGCATGGTGGCGGGCGACGAGGATGAGCACGACCGCGGCCGCGAGGGGGATCAGGAGCACCCACCACCGCTCGTCCCCGTAGGCCCGCGCGACCCGCGGCCACCCCGCGGGCAGGTAGGCCACCACTGCTCCACACCAACAGCGACGAGCGCCTGGACGCCGGCGTCGCAATGATCCGCTCCGCCCGGCCAGGCGAGAGCCCGGCCGAGCTGCTGGCCAGGGCCTTCGACGAGATGCTGGCCGAGAGCTGGACGATGGGGCTCACGGCGGGGCTGGTCGGGCAGACGGTCGAGCTGCCCGTCTTCTCGCCCCGGGCCTCGATCGACCGCTCGAACACCCGGATGGAGCGGCTGGCCGCCGCGCTCGTCAGCGCCTGCGGGATCTCGCGGATGACCGCGTACGCGATGGTGGGGGCCGCGATCGGCGCCGTCAGCGGGACGGCGGCCGTCTCGATGAACGAGGGCAGGCCCGACGGGGAGACGCTCGCCCTCACCTCCCGCGCTTGCCGCCAGGCCCTGGCGGGCTTTTGCTAGATCGGATCTAGCGGCCCGTCTAGCGCCTCCTGGATGAAGGGGGTGGGCACCATGACGGACCAGCCGTTGAACGTCACAGTGATCATCGGCAGCACCCGGGCGGGCCGCGTCTGCGACACGGTCGGCGCGTGGTTCGCCGAGCGGGCACGCCTGCGCGACGACCTCGCCGTCGAGGTGCTCGACCTGGCCGCGTACGCCTTCCCGGCCTGCTACCCGGAGGAGGCCACGCCGTCCATGCGGCGCTTCACCGGCACCGTCTCCGGCGCGGACGCCTTCGTCGTGGTGACCCCCGAGTACAACCGCAGCTTCCCCGCCTCGCTCAAGCAGGCGATCGACTACGCCTATGACGAGTGGCAGGCCAAGCCGGTCGGCATCGTCGCCTACGGCTCGGGCTCCCGCGGCCACTACGCCGTCGAGCAGCTCCGTACGGTCTTCACCGCCCTGCACGCCGTCACCATGCGCGACTGGGTGGGGCTCGACCTGCTCGCCGCGAGCATCGACGAGAGCTGCCGCCCCCTCGACACCGACGACCGCCTGCGCGCCATCGCGGCCATGCTCGACCAGCTCACCTGGTGGGGCCGCGCGCTGCGCTCGGGACGTCGCGACCAGCCTTACGTCTCGTGAAGGGATCACTCATGCCAGAACCGGCCATCCAGACCTCCGGCCTGGTCAAGGTCTTCGGCGACACGCGCGCCGTGGACGGCCTCGACCTGTCCGTGCCGGCCGGCGCCGTGTACGGCGTGCTCGGGCCCAACGGCGCCGGCAAGACGACCGCCGTACGGATGCTGGCCACGCTGCTGCGGCCCGACGGCGGTGAGGCGACCGTGTTCGGGCACGACGTGGTGCGCGAGGCCGACGCCGTCCGCTCCCGGGTCAGCCTGACCGGCCAGTACGCCTCCGTGGACGAGGAGATGACCGGCTCGGAGAACCTGATCCTGCTGGCCCGCCTCCTCGGCCACCGCAAGCCGGCCGCGCGGGAGCGGGCGGCGGAGCTGCTGGAGGCGTTCGGCCTGACGGAGGCGGCGGGGCGGCAGGTCAAGACGTACTCCGGGGGCATGCGGCGGCGCATCGACATCGCGGCCAGCATCCTCAACACCCCCGACCTGCTCTTCCTCGACGAGCCCACGACCGGCCTCGACCCGCGCAGCCGCAACCAGGTCTGGGACATCGTGCGCATCGTCGTCGCCCACGGCACCACGGTGCTGCTGACCACGCAGTACCTGGAGGAGGCGGACCGGCTGGCGCAACGGATCGCGGTCATCGACCACGGCAGGGTCATCGCCGAGGGCACCCCGGGCGAGCTGAAGTCGTCGGTCGGCTCCGGCTCGATCCACGTCCGGCTGCGCGACGCCGCCGAGCGCCCCGAGGCCGAGCGGCTGCTCACCGAAGCCCTCGACACGCCCGTCTACCTGGAGGCGGACCCGGTGGCGCTCACCGCCCGCATCAACGGCCCCGGCGACGAGGCCGCCCAGGCCGCCCGCGCGCTGGGCCGCCTGGCCTCGGCCGGCATCGTCGTCGACGACTTCTCCCTCGGCCAGCCCAGCCTGGACGAGGTCTTCCTCGCCCTCACCGACCACCCCGCCACCACCGCCGCGGATGAGGCAGCGGCATGAGCGCCACCACCGCCGAGCCCGCCACCACCGAGGAGATAGCAGCATGAGCACCACGACCACCGAGACCGCGACCCCGTACGCGCCCGCCGCCGAGACCCTGGCCTCGGTCCTCGCCCCCACGGCCAGACCCCCGCGTCCCAGCGCCTGGTCGGCGTCGATGACGTTCGGGTGGCGGTCCATGTTGAAGATCAAGCACGTGCCCGAGCAGCTCTTCGACGTGACGGCGTTCCCGATCATGATGACGCTGATGTTCACGTACCTGTTCGGTGGCGCGCTGGCCGGCTCCCCCACCGAATACCTGCAGTTCCTGCTGCCGGGCATCATGGTGACGAGCGTCGTGATGATCACCATGTACACCGGCGTGGAGGTCAACAAGGACATCGAGAAGGGCGTCTTCGACCGGTTCCGCACCCTGCCCATCTGGCGGCCGTCCACCATGGTCGGCTACCTGCTCGGCGACGTCCTGCGCTACTTCATGGCCTCGACCGTCATCCTGCTGATCGGGCTGCTGCTGGGCTTCCGCCCCTCGGGCGGGATCACCGGGGTGCTGGGCGGGATCGCGCTGCTGCTGGTGTTCTCGTTCGCGTTCTCGTGGCTGTGGACGATGTTCGGGCTGCTGATGCGGAACGAGAAGTCGGTGATGGGGGTCAGCATGCTGGTGATGATGCCGCTGACCTTCCTCAGCAACGTCTACGTGGACCCCGCCACCATGCCGGGCTGGCTCCAGGTCTTCGTCAACGCCAGCCCGATCTCCCACCTGGTCACCTCGGTGCGCTCGCTGATGGGCGGCACGCCGGACATGGGGGAGATCACCTGGGTGCTGGTGTCGTCGGCGGTGCTCGTGGTGGTCTTCGGGACGCTGACGATGCGGCTCTACAACCGGAAGTGAGCGGCACCCCGTCGCCCGGAGCCTGGCTCTGACCGCACACCCTCCGTTACCATCCATTGACCAACAGTGGCGGGCGGAGGGTGGATGCGCGGTCACGTACGCCGGCTCGCCGTGGAGATCGGCGTGACCGGCGGGCTCAGTGCCCTCCTCTCCGTGGCGGCCGGCGTCTTCGTCAACTTCTCCACCGACGGCGAGCCCGAGCTCAACCCGGCTCACGTCCCGCCCGCCGTGCTCTTCTCCTGCCTGGCCTCCGCGGTGCCCATGGTGCGGGCGCGCTGGGCCGCCCGCTCGGAGACCACGACCGACCCGTACACGGTTAAGGACCTGGCCGGCTACAAGCGGCTGCTGAAGAGGCTGCGCCAGGAGAAGGGCACGCCGCCGTTCGCCGAGCTGGACAGGCGCGCCGCCGAGCGCGGGCTCGACGTCGGGCGGGCCGACCTGGAGAAGGTGACCAAGCAGGCGTTGCGCTGGCTCGACGACGCCGAGCGCGCCGAGCCGATCATCCGCGCCTTCCTCGCCGTGCACCACGTGCCGGACACCGCCGCCGGAACCTGGCTGAACGCCTACCGCGAGCTGGTCGCTCCCCCGCCGCGGCCGGAGCGCACGCGCCGCGTCAAGCCGGCCGTCCTGGTGGCGGTGCCGGTCGTGTGCGCGACCGTGGCGTCCCTGGGCTACGTGGCGTACGCCGAGAGCCGCACCCGGGATCGGCTGTACCGCCCGGACGTGGCCGTGCTCTCCCAGTACTTGCCCGGCCGGTACCTGGCCGTGACCGGCTCAGAAACCGCTCCCCCGCGTGCCAGGCTCGGCCCCTCCATCATCAGCAGGAGCCCCGCGGCGCTCTACCGGTGGGACTTCTCGCCGGACAAGCACGACGGCTCGTACCACTACCAGATCCGCAACCGCAAGACCCGGCTCTGCCTGACCCCCGAGGCGCGCGAGCTCACCGAGGGCGGCTACATCACCGAGGCCGCCTGCGACGGGTCCGCGGAGCAGCTCTGGCGGCTGACCGGCGACGGCGGCATCTCGCAGGGCGGGATGTGCGTCGAGCCCAACCAGGGCTCGACCGACGCGGGCGCCCCGCTGGTCCTGCGCACCTGCGTCGCCGGCAAGCTCGCGCAGCGCTGGCTGGTCACCGGCCGCATGCCCTGGGGTCTCGGCAGCTCGGTGGCCAGCTCGCAGAACGGCATCTGCCTGGACGCGGCGGCCGGCATGTCGGACCTGGTCACCTGGGAGTGCCACGGCCGGGACAACCAGGCCTTCACCTACCGGCGCAACGCCCGGGGCGACTACGAGATGAGGATCTCGGGCACGTGCCTGGGCGTGTCCGCCTCGCGGGAGCGGCGCCGGCCCGTACGCCAGGCCTGCTCCGGCGGCCCCGGCCAGCTCTGGCGCTTCGCCTTCCGCTCGCCGCACAACGACTGGCTCCACTGGGAGGTCAGGCACGTCGCCAGCGACCTGTGCCTGCAACTGGAGCCCGACCTGCGCACGTTGTCCATGGGCTCCTGCGTCCGCTCGAACGTACAGCAGTGGCGCACCCCCGCATGGCTGCTACCGCCGGACACCCCCCACCATCCCCCCGCCCCCGGCAGCGTCGGCGCGGGTGCCGCCCACCGCGGCACCCGCGCCGACGACGGGCGTCAGTTCACGTACGCCCACAGGTCGTAGGTGTAGTACCCCGGGTAGGTCTGCGGGTAGTGGGTGCTGCACCACCAGGTCTGCCAGCGTCCGTTCTGCACGCCCGACTGGCCGAAGGAGATGCAGACGTCATAGGGCAGGTTGCTGTAGACCATCTGGAGCGTGGGCGCGGCGTGCGCCGGGGTGCTCGTGGCCAGGGCGGGTGCCAGGGCGGTGACCGCGAGCAGGGCTAGAGCGGTGATTCTGTGACGCACCAGTTCTCCCCTCATGAAGGGCCGGACGGCGTTGGGATGCGATCACCGTGCATTGGACGACGGGGGTCAACCCCGCTGCAAGATCGACCTTGTCGAGGCCCTGGCGACCAGCGCGGACGCGGGGAAGGCGGTGAAAGGTTCATCCCGGGGCGGGATCGCACCCCGTGTCAAGGGTGCTCAGAGGCGCCAGGTGAGCTCTTCCCGGGGCTGGTAGCGGCAGGTGGAGCCGGTCGAGACGGACGCGCGCAGGTGGGCGGCCAGCTCGGGGTGGGCGTGGTCGAGCTTGCGGAGCGTGTCGCGGATGCGGGCCGTGACGGTCTTGCGGGCGCGCTCCGCCTCGTCGCCCAGCCGCCGCGTGCGCCCGCCCAGGCCCGCGGCGGCGCGCAGCTCGGCCAGCAGCGCGGCCCGCTCCCCGTCGAGCTCCGCCGCCCGGTCGTCGTCGCCCAGCTCGGCGGCGCGGTCGATCTCCTCGTCGAGCTGCCCCAGGCGGCGGCGGTACCGGGCCCTGGCCTCGTCGTCGAGTACCTCGTCGCCGCCCATGCTCCGGGCCGCGACCACGGCCTCGCCGCCCTCGGGGTCGAGCAGGACCACGGACGGGACGTCGGCGCCAGGGCGGCTCAGCAGGATGTGGAGGTCACGTAGACCTTTGGTATCGGGCATGTGCACGAGGCGGCCGGCGAAGGCCAGCGACCAGACCGCGCCGTCCCGCCTGAACTCTCCGTCCCGCCTGAACTCCCCGTCCCGCCTGAACTCCCCGTCGGGGCCGCCCGACGGGCCCTCGCCCGGGGCCTCACGGGCGGAGGCGGCGCCGCGGGTCGCCTCCCGCCCGCCGGAGGCGCTGCCGGGCCGCGGTGCGGTGCCGCCTCCTGTCCAGGCGTTCCCCAGCAGTCCCAGCACGCCTTGCGGGGCGGGGCCTGGCTGGGCCTTCCCGCCGGGTCGTACGGCGGGCCCGTACGGCGGCGCCGGGCGTACGTACTCCAGCACCTGCCGCATCCCCAGCTCCTCCGCCTCCCGGCGCACCCCCTCGACCAGGGCCCGCGCCGCCTCCGCGTCGCCGGGCGCGGCGCGGGCGAGCAGCGTCTCGGCCAGGTGGGCGCGGGCGAGCACGGACCACGGCCGCGCCCGCATCGCGTCGGCCGCGCGGTAGGCGGCGGTGAGCTCCTCGACGGCCTCCGCCCAGCGCTCCAGCGCGGCGTCCACGCGGCCGAGCCACAGATCGTAGGGCCCGCTGATCTCCCAGCCGAACAGCGACACCGCCCACTGCCCGCGGTGCGGCTCCAGCCGGGCCCGCGCCCGGGCACACAGCTCCGGGTCCTGCGTGACCGCGGCCAGCTCGGCCTGGACGCGCAGCCAGATCGGCTGGATCATGCGGTCGCCGGGCTCCTCGTCGTCGAGCCGGCGCAGCGCGGTGTCGAGGTCGCCCGTCTGCAGCGCGGTCAGGGCCTCCAGCAGCGGCACGCAGGGGTGGCCCGAGCCTCTGAGCTCGCGCAGCAGCCGCTCCTGCCCGTCGATCCTGCCCCGCAACGCCATCAGCGCCCACTGGTGGTGCTTGAGCATGAAGGCGAAGTGATCATGCCTGGCGTCCGGGTGGACGGACTCCAGCAGCGACTCGGCCTCGGCGAAGCGGCCTTCGAGGCCGGCGATGATGCTCGCGTCGACGTCGACGGACATCTGGAGGTGCGGGCGCTCGCTGCGCCGGCCCCTGGCGGCGTAGGCGTGGAACTCGTCGAGGTAGCGGGGGTCGCCCTGCTCGATCATGGCCACCCAGCGCAGGGCGCTGGCGAAGTGTTCGAGGTCGGGATCGGAGGTGCGGCGGGCCACGTCGACCAGCTCGCCCGTCAGCGCCACCCGCTCCGCCGCCGTGCCCGGCCCCCAGATGATGTCGTGGTGCGCCCACAGGCTGAACGCGAGCGCGTCGTCGTCGCCGCCCTGCCTGGCCCGCGAGGCCAGGTGCAGCACCAGGGCGACGGCGAGCCCGTCGGCGGGCACCGGGGGGCCGCCGACCAGCCTGCGGTAGGCGTCTGTGAGCAGGTCGAGCGAGGCGTCGCGGCCGTAGTGGCTGTGGTGGACCAGCGCGACGCGGGCGGGCAGCTCGGGGTCGTCGGTGTCGCGGGCGATGGCCGCGGCCTCCTCGAACAATCGCCTGGCCTCCTCGCGGGCGCCGTCGTGGTGCAGCTCCCTGCCCAGGTCGAGCGCGATCACCCCGCGCCGGTGCGGGCTCGCGGCGGCGCTCAGCTCGTACGCTCTGCGCAGGTGCGCGATCTGCTCCTCCCCGGCGAACCGCCCCCTGGCCTCGCGGGCGCCGTCGAGCAGCAGGCCGATGGCGTGCTCGGGGTCGAGCCTGTCTCCCGCGAGGTAGGCGTGCCTGGCCAGGTCGCTGGGCGGCAACCGGCCGGCCAGGGCGGGCGAGCTCTCCACGGCGGAGACCACGGCGGCGTGGCGGTCGCGCGGGTCGTCGAGCGAGTCGTACAGCGTCTCGCGCACCAGGTCGTGGGCGAACGCGAACACGCCGCCGCCCTTGGTCACCACCAGCTTGGCCACCACGGCCAGCTCCAGCAGCCGATCGACGTGCGCGACCGGGGCCGCGATGGCGGCGGCGAGCACCTGGCGGTGGAACTCCCGCCCCAGCACCGCCGCGGCGGGCAGCAGCTCGGCCACCTGGCGCGGCAGCAGGGACAGCCGCCGCAGCAGCGCGTCGCGCACGCCGGGCGCGACGGCGCTGGCCGAGCCGCCGCTGCGCCACAGCCGGGAGGTCTGCTCGACGAAGAACGGGTTGCCGCCCGTGCGCAGGTGGACCTCCGCCACCAGCTCGGGCGGCGGGTCGTGGCCGGCGGTGCGGGCCATGAGCGCGGCGACGCCCGCCCGGTCGAGCCCGGTGAGGGTGATCGTGGTCGCCTTGGCCACGAGCGGCGACAGCAGGTCGCGCAGCGGGTGGTCGACCGGCTCCACCTCGGCGTCGCGGTAGGTGCCGATCAGCAGCAGCCGCTCGAACCACGTCTGCCGCGCCGCGAACTCCAGCAGCCGCAGCGAGGCCGGGTCGGCTGCGTGCAGGTCGTCGATGACGACGAGGAGCGGGCGCCGCTGGGAGATCGCGACCAGGGCGGAGGTGACCGCATCGTGGAGCTGGAAGGCGTCGGAAGGCCGCTCACCTGCCGCGTTGAAGCGGTGGAGGGCGTCAGCAGGCCGCTCGCCCGCCGTGTCGGAGCGCTGGAAGCCGTCCGCGGGGCGCTCGCCGGCCGCCCGCGGCTCGCCCAGCAGGGTCGTGAGGCTGCCGCCCGCCGCCTCCTCGGCCGCCGCCCACTCCTCCGGCGCGGCGGCGCGCCGCAGCGCCCTGATGACCTGCACCCATGGCCAGTAGCCCGGGGCGCCGCCGGCATCCCAGCACGCGCCGCCCACCACCAGCGCGCCGCGCCGCCTGGCCTCGCCGGCCGCATCGGTGACGAGCGTGGTCTTGCCGATGCCCGCCTCGCCGGTGACCAGCACCAGGCCGCCGTGGCTGCCGATGAGCCTGGCGATCTCGGCGCGCAGCAGCGCGGCGGGGTGCTCCCTGCCGATCAGCTCGTGCGCCGCGACGTCGATAGGCATGACGCTTGCACGTTATCCGCCCTGCCCGACATTTTCCCAGCGCGATCAGGGCTGCCTGCGGCGCAGCCTCCACTTCGTGACCTGCTCGGCGGCGTACTGCCGGTCCACCCTGGCCTCCAGCCGGCCCTGGGCGGCGTGCCGCCGGTCGCCCGCGCTGGCCTCCCTGTCGCGGGCGGCGGCCTCCCGGTCCTGCCCGCCGGCCTGCCGATCGGCGGCGGCGACGCGCCGGTCCTGCCCCTGTTCGTGCTCCGCCGTCAACCGGTCGGAGCGCAGCGCGGCCAGCTCCGCGCGGAGGGCGGCACGGTCCATGCGGTTCCGCTCCCTGTCGGCGGCCGCCAGCGCCCTGGCCTCGGCCAGCAGCCGCCATTCCGCGCGTACGGCGGGCGATTGGTCGCCCAGCGCGGCCTGGCGGCGGGCGGCGGCCTCGTCGCGCTCCTCGGCGGCCCTGTCCCTGCACTCCGCCGCCCACAGCAGGTCGTGCAGGCGGCGATCGCGGGCGTCCTCGGCCTCCCGCGCCTGCTCCAGGTGCCGCCGGCGCAGGAGCGCCGCCTGGTCGCGGGCGTCGGCCAGGTCGTCGCGGCGCTGCGCGTTCCGGTCACGCTCCTCGGCGGCCCGGTCCCGCGCCCTGCCCGCGACGTCTCTCCGCTCCGCGACACGCTCGCGTGCGGTGGCCTCCTGCGGTTCCGGCTGGTCGCTCTCCCGCTTGTCCGGCTGCTCGTCCTTGTGAACGTTTTCGCCCGCCATCGCCGTCTCCACTGCTGACCGTTCCTTGCTCCAGTGTGCCCCTGACCGGCGGGAGACGGCCGGCACTTCGCGGACCGGCCTTACCAGGTCACCTCCAGGGAGCTGAGCCCGTGCACCACGGAGGACGCGCGGAACCGCGGCTCCGCGTCCGCCACGCGCAGGTTCGGGAAGCGCTCGAGCAGGGCGGGGAAGGCGATCCGCAGCTCCATGCGGGCCAGCGGGGCGCCCAGGCAGTGGTGCACGCCGTGGCCGAAGGCGAGGTGGCCGGGCGCGCCGCGGCTGAGGTCGAAGCTGTCCGCGTCCGGGAGGAACGACGGGTCGCGGTTCGCGGCGGGCAGGGTGACGAGCACCTGTTCGCCCTCCTGGATCCGCTGGCCGCCGATCTCGGTGTCGCGGGTCGCGACCTTGGTGGTGCCCGAGTTGACGATGCTGAGCCAGCGCAGCAGCTCCTCCACCGTGGCGTCGATCCGCTCCGGCTCCTTCCTGAGCAGGTCGAGCTGCTCGGGGTGGCGCAGCAGGGCGAGCGTGCCGAGGGAGAGCATGTTGGAGGTGGTCTCGTGCCCCGCGAACAGCAGCAGCCCGCCGATCCCGACCAGCTCGTCGGTGGACAGGTCGTCGCCGTGCTCGCGCACGAGCATGCCGAGCAGCTCCTCGCCGGGGTCGGCCTGGATGCGGGCGATCAGGCCCTCCATGTACGCGCGCTGCTCGAACTGGAGCATCATGCGCTGCTCGCCCGGCAGGCTCATGTCGAGCATCCTGGCGGTGCGCTGCTGGAAGCCCTCGCGGTCCTCGTACGGCACCCCGAGCAGCTCGCAGATCACCAGCGACGGGATCGGCAGCGCGAACGACGGCACCAGGTCGGCGGGCGCGCCCGCGGCCTCGAGCGCGTCCAGGTGCTCCTCGACGATGCGCCGGATCCTGGGCTCCAGCCTGTCGATCCGGCGGATGGTGAACTCCGGTGTGAGCATCTTGCGCAGCCGCGTGTGCTCGGGCGGGTCCACGCCCAGCAGGTTGCCCGCGCGTACCTTGGCGAGCTGCTCCTCCGTCATGGGCGGCGCTCCGGGCAGCCGCGCGATGTTCGTGGGGGCGATCCTGAAGCGCTCGGCGTCGCCCAGCACCTCCCGCACGTCGGCGTAGCGCGTCACGAGCCAGGCTTCGGTGCCGAACGCCGTCGTGATCCGCTTGACCCGATCCTCGTCCCGCGCGGCCGCCAGTTCCGGTGCCGGATGGAACTCCACCCGCCGCATGTGCAACGGCATCGTCGAGGTCTCGCTCATATGCAACCCCTGGGTGATCGTCACTTTTTCGTAGCACCGTACTGAGCCGGGCGGCCGTCCACTAGTTGCGATCATCAATTGTTGCGAGCTCGTACCATGACCTCGACCACGGCGGCCACAGGTCCTTCTTGACGCTGGCTGAACGGCGCCAGGACTATACCTGCGTTTACCTGACGAAGAGGACTTCCATGGATCTGGTAAGGCAAGTTCCCGACTCCGTGCCCGTGCTGATCGCCGGAGGCGGGCCCGTCGGCCTGGCGACCGCCGTGGAGCTGGCCCATCACGGCGTGCGCTGCCTGGTGGTCGAGCCGCGGGAGACCGTGTCGTGGCTGCGCCCGCGCGCGAAGACCACCTCGGCCCGCTCGATGGAGCTGCTGCGCAGGTGGGGGCTGGCGGAGACGTTACGGTCGCGGGCTCCGCTGGCGGTGTCGTGGTCGGACGAGGCGGTGTTCGTCACCGGCCTGCTCGGGCGCGAGATCACCCGCATCAGCGGCTGCTTCGGCCTCGACCTGGTCGGCTCCGACCTGGCGGCCGAACCGGGCCAGCAGGTGCCGCAGCCGCTGGTGGAGGAGGTGCTGCGGGAGGCGGTCGGCGACGCGCTGCTGACCGGCTGGCAGGTGGCCGGCCTGCGGGAGGACGCCGACGGCGTCACCGTGCGGATCACGTCAGGCGACCAGGAGCGCGAGGTGCGCGCCCAGTACGTCGTCGGCTGCGACGGCCCGCGCAGCGTGACCAGGGCCGCCATCGGCTCCCGGTACGAGGGCCGCCAGGACGCCCGCCCCAACTTCAACATCGTCTTCCGCGCCCCGGGGCTGGCCGAGCGCATGCCGCACGGACCCGCCGTGCACTACTGGGTGCTGAACCCGGCCCAGCCCGGCATGCTCGGCCGCCTCGACCTGAAGGACACCTGGTGGTGCATCGCCCAGGGGGTGCGGGCGGAGGACGCCGACCCCGTACAACTGGTGCGCAACCTCGCCGGTGACGACATCGAGGTGGAGATCCTGTCCACCGACCCGTGGACGGCGCGGATGCTGCTGGCGGACCGGTACGCCAGCGACCGGGTCTTCCTGGCCGGCGACGCGGCGCACCAGAACCCGCCCTACGGGGGTCACGGGTTCAACACCGGCATCGGCGACGCGGTCAACATCGGCTGGAAGCTGGCAGCCGTGCTGCTGGGGTGGGCGCCCCCGGGCCTGCTGGCCACGTACGAGAGCGAGCGCCGTCCCATCGCCGCCGACACCATCGAGGCCGCCGCCAGGAACATGGCCACCCTCGCCCCCGAGCTCGCGGATCCGGCGCTGCTGGGGGACGAGGCCGAGTTCGAGAAGGTGCGCCCGGCTGTCGCGGAGGCGGTGCTGCGGACCAAGGACAGCGAGTTCCACAGCCTGGACCTGGTGCTCGGCTACACCTATGCCGGTTCCGCCATCGTCTCCTCCGGGGCCGGGGAGCGGCTGCCGCACCGGTGGCTGGCTCCCGGGGAGTCCCTGTACGACCGGCTGGGGCCGGCGTTCAGCCTCGTCGGGGACCAGCGCTCGCCCGGGGCCGCCGTGCTGGTCGCGGAGGCGGCGGAGCTGGGGGTGCCGCTGAGGGTCGTCGATCTGCCCGGCGAGCCGCTCTCGCTGGTCCGGCCCGACCAGCATGTCGCCTGGCGCGGCGGCGACCCTTCCGGTGCGCTGCGGACGGCGCTCGCCCACGGCCGGTAGGGGCCGGCTTGCCGTTCGAACACGTGCATCACGGCGTCCGCCACCGTGGTGCGCTCCCCCGCGCCCTCGACTGCCTGCCCGCGCGATGAGTTTCCGCCGCGCCGGAAGTCTTCCCTGATGAGCGCTGTACCCTTCTCGTTCCATCACATCAGGGGGAGACATCCGGTCATGACAGAAGCAGCACCCCGAGCAGGCCGCACCACGAAGGACTGGGCACCGATCCACGCCGAGCGCGCCGCCCTCGCCGCCGACCTGGCCGGCCTGGCGGAGGAGCGGTGGGCGGCGCCGTCGTTGTGCGCCGGGCTGACGGTCCGCGAGGTGCTCGCCCACCTGACCGCCGGCGCCAGCCTCACCCCGCTGCGGTGGCTGGCGGGCGTGATCCGCTGCCGGTTCGACTTCGACAAGCAGGTGGCCATGCGGCTGGCCGAGCACCTGGGCGCCGACGGGGCCGAGACCCTGGAACGCTTCGAGCGCGTCGTCACCAGTACGACCTCACCGCCTCTCCCCGCGGTGGCGATGCTCGGGGAGACGATCGTGCACGGGGAGGACATCCGCCGCCCCCTGGGCATCCACCGGGACTACCCGATCGGGACCGTCACGCGGCTGGCCGAGTACTACCGAGGGTCGGACCTGGTCGTCCAGGCCAAGGGGCGGATCGGCGGGCTGCGGCTCGTCGCCACCGACGGGCCGTTCGAGGCCGGCTCGGGAGCGGTCGTCTCCGGGCGCACCATCGCGCTGGTCATGGCGATGACCGGACGCGAGGCTCACTGCGACGAGCTGGAAGGGGACGGTGTCCCGATCCTGCGCGGGCGGTGCGGGCCGGCCTGAGAGCCGGGGTCAGGGGTTGCCCCCCGTGAGGTCCGAGGGCGGGCGCGGGTGATGAGGCTACGCTGGGCGTATGCGGATTGTGGTGATTGGCGGTAGCGGGCACATCGGGACGTATCTCATCCCTCGCCTCGTCGCGGCCGGGCATGAGGTCGTCAACGTGAGCCGGGGCAAGCGGGAGCCGTACACACCTCACGGTGCCTGGCAGCGCGTCACCACCGTGGTCGCCGACCGGGAGGCGGAGGAGGCGGACGGCACCTTCGGGCGGCGGATCGCCGAGCTCGGCGGCGACGTGGTGATCGACCTCATCTGCTTCACCGAGACCAGCGCCCGGGCGATCGCCGACGCGCTGGCCGGGCGGGTGCGGCACTTCCTGCACTGCGGGACGATCTGGGTGCACGGGCCGAGCGCGCAGGTCCCGACGACCGAGGCGGCCGAGCGGGCGCCGTTCGGCGAGTACGGCATCCAGAAGGCGGCCATCGAGGCCCACCTGCTCGATCGGGCCCACCGCGAAGGGTTCCCCGTCACGATCATCCATCCGGGGCACATCACCGGGCCGGGGTGGGTGCCGGTGAACCCGGCGGGGAACGTCAACCCCGAGGTGTTCCAGAAGCTCGCCGAGGGCAGCGAGGTCGCGCTGCCCAACCTGGGCATGGAGACCGTGCAGCACGTGCATGCCGACGACGTCGCGCGGCTGTTCATGGACGCCATGGCCAGCCCGTCCGCGGCCGTCGGGGAGAGCTTCCACTCCGTCGCCACCACCGCCCTGACGTTGCGCGGGTTCGCCGAGGCGGTGGCGGGATGGTTCGGCAGGCAGGCCCGGCTGGCGTTCCTGCCGTGGGAGGAGTGGAAGGGCACGGTGCCGGAGTTCGACGCGCAGGTCACCTACGACCACATCCTGCACAGCCCGCACTGCAGCATGGAGAAGGCCGGGCGGCTGCTGGGGCACCGGCCCCGGTACACCTCGCTGGAGGCCGTCTCCGAGGCGGTCGACTGGCTGGTGCGGGCGGGGACCATCAAGCCCTGAGCCCGAGGTCCCCGTTCCCGCCCCTCAGCCGCCCAGCGGGCCGAACTCCTTGCGGGTGTCGATCACGTCGCCGAACAGCTCCCACCGCTCCCCCTTGAACGTCATGAGCTGCATCGACTCGATCGGGAACCCGTCGCCCTGCCCGGTGTCCAGCGTCACCCCGGGCAGCAGCATGTCCACCTTCACGCCCTTGAGGTTGCGCACGGAGTCCCGCAGGCCCTCGCGGGTCGGGCACGTGGCCGCCTCCATGGCCTTGTGGAAGCTGCTGGCCGCCGCCCACCCGAAGGTGTGGTACGGCACGTTGACGTCGGCCCCCGGCGCGTACTGCTGCATCTTCTGCTTGTAGAGCTGCATCTCGGCGTCGTTCGCCCACGTCGGGTCGTTCGGGTCCTTGTAGTACGTGGCCGACACGACGCCCTGCACGTTCTCGAACCCGACCGGCTTGAGCACCGTGATCGAGGCGGCGACGTTGTTGACGATGTGCAGCGGGTTCCACTTCGTGTTCTTGGCGTCGGCGGCCAGCGCCTGCGAGCCGAACTTCGGAGTGGTGATGTTGAGGAAGACGTCGGCCTTCGACTCGGCGAGGTTGCGCATCTGCGGGTCCACGCTGGGGTCGGAGACCTCGTAGCTCTGCTCGGCCACCACCTGGACCTGGGTGCCTTCCAGGGCTCGCTTGAACCCGCCGAGCAGGTCCTTGCCGAAGTCGTCGTTCTGGTAGAGGACGGCGACCTTGGCCTCGGGCTTCTCCCTCTTCAGGTAGGCGGCGTAGACGCGGGCCTCGGAGATGTAGTTGGGCTGCCAGCCGATCGTCCACGGGTGGGCGGTGTCGGTGCCCCAGATGGAGGCGCCGGTGGCCACGAAGACCTGCGGGACCTTGCGCTGGTTGGTGTAGTCCCAGGTGGCGGCGGTGGAGGGGGTGCCGAGCGTCTGGAACAGGGCGAAGACCTGCTCCTGCTCCACCAGCCTGCGGGCCTCCTCGACGGCCTTGGGCGGCTGGTAGCCGTCGTCGCGGACGACGAACTCGACCTTGCGCCCGCCGATGCCGCCCTTCTCGGCGTTGACGTAGTCGAAGTAGGCCTTGATGCCCTTGGGGATGTCCCCGTAGGCGGAGGCGGGGCCGGACAGCGGGTAGATGCCGCCCAGCTTGATGCTCGTGCCGGTGATGCCGGTGGTCTGTTGCCCCGCGCACTGGCCGCCCGCTGCCGCCGTGCCTCCCGTGTTGCCGCCGGTGGCCGCGTCGCGCCCTCCGCAGGCGGCGACGGCGAGCAGTAACAGCGCCGTGCAGCCGATCGCAGAAACTCGCATCCCTCTTACTCCTTCCGGGGAATCTTCTTGATCAAGCGCCCGGCCAGGCCGGCCAGCCCCGTGGGGGCCACGTACATCACCGCGATGATCAGCAGGCCGAAGATGACGCCGGGCGCCGCGTCGTTGACGTCCTGAGAGATGCTCGGCACGAACATGACGAACAACCCGCCGAGCACGGGTCCGGACAGCGAGCCGAGCCCGCCGACGACCAGGCCGGCCAGCAGGGTGATCGACAGGTTCACGGTGAAGGAGTCCGGTGAGACGAACCCGATCACCCACGTGTAGACACACCCCGCCGCGCCGGCGAACATGGCGCTCCAGGCGAACGCGAGCGTCTTGTAGAACGACAGCCGCACCCCCATGACCTCGGCCGCGGTCTCGTTGTCCCTGACGGCGTGCAGCGCCCGGCCCACCCGCGAGCGCAGCAGCGAGGCGGCCAGCAGGAACGCCACGACGGTGACGGCCAGCGTGAGGAAGTACAGCCACTGGTCCTCGGCCAGCCCGCTCCACGCGGGCGGCGCGGGCTTGACCAGCGTCAGGCCCATGGAGCCGCCGGTCAGCTCCTCGAACCGCTTCAGCAGCGGGACGAGGAAGATCGCGATGGCGAGCGTCACGAGCGCCAGGTACAGGCCGCGCAGCCGCATGGCCGGCACGCCGAGCGCGAGGCCGAGCACGAACGCCACCGCCGCCGCGAGGGGCAGGGTCAGCGGGTACGGCAGCGCCCACCGGTCCATGAGGATGGCGGCGGCGTACGCGCCCACGGCGAAGAAGGCGCCGTGACCGAGGGAGATCTGCCCCGCGTGGCCGACGAGGAGGTTGAGCCCGAGCAGCGCCACCGCGTACACCAGCACCATCGTGAGCTGGAAGACGTGGAAGGGGACGAGCTGGAAGGGCGCGTAGATCGCGGCGGCCAGGAGCAGGCCGAGCCCCGCCCACCGCCGGTCGAGCTTGCGCCGCTCCCGTACGGGCACCGGCTTGACCTGCACTTTCGTCGTGCTCATGCCCGCTCCACCGCCGCCCGTCCGAAGAGCCCCTGGGGCCGCAGCAGCAGCACGCCGAGGATGATCACCAGCGGCACCCCCACCTTGAGGTCGGACCCGATGAAGCCGACGTAGGCCCCGGCGAGCGTCTCGGCGACGCCCACGATCAGCCCTCCGGCGACCGCGCCGAGCGGGCTGTCGAAGCCGCCGAGCGTGGCGGCGGCGAAGGCGTAGATGAGGACGCCGCCCATCATGTTGGGCTCCAGGAACAGCAGCGGCGCCACGAGCACCCCGGACACGGCGCCCACGGTGGCGGCCAGGCCCCAGCCGAGCGCGAGCGTGCGGCCCACGCGGATGCCGACCAGCCGGGCGGAGGCGGGGTTCGTGGCCACGGCGCGCATGCCGAGCCCGATCTTGGTGTACTGGAAGAGCAGGTACAGCAGCCCCATGACCAGCGCCACCACGCCGAGCACGCCCAGCGTGGAGAAGCTCACACTGATCCCCACCGCCTCCAGCGCGCCGCCGGGGAACGGGTTCGGGAAGTCCTTGATGAGGAACGTCCAGATCCATCCGGCGGCGGCGTTGACGAAGATGAACAGCCCGACGGTGACGATCACGATGGTCAGCTCGGGCGCGCCCTCGACCGGCCTGATGATGACCCGTTCGATGAGCATCCCGCCGGCGAACGACACCACCAGCGTCACCACCAGCGCCAGCCAGAACGGCATGCCGGCGGCCACGCACTGCCAGGCGATGTAGGTGGAGAACATGGCCAGCTCGCCCTGGGCGAAGTTGACGATCCCGGTGAACTGGTAGATCAGCACCAGGGCCAGCGCCAGGCTGGCGTAGATGGCGCCCGCGCCGAGCCCCTCGACGACCTGCTGCAGGAATCCGGCCATCGCGCTACACCCGGTACCCGAGGTAGGACTGGGCGACCTGCTCGTCGGCCCGGATCTCCTCGGCCGTGCCCGACAGCACGATCCGCCCGGTCTCCAGGACGTGCGCCTGCTGGGCGACGCCCAGGGCGAGATGGGCGTTCTGCTCGACGACGACCACGGTGGTCTGCTCCTCTTCGTTGATGGTCTGGACGATGCGGAACAGCTCCCGGGTGACGAGCGGGGCCAGGCCCAGCGACGGCTCGTCGAGCAGCAGCACCCGGGGGCGCAGCATGAGGGCCCGGCCGAGGGCCAGCATCTGCTGCTCGCCGCCGCTGAGGCTGCCCGCGGCCTGCTTGAGCCGCTTCTTCAGGACCGGGAAGTACTGGTAGATGCGTTCGAGGTCCTCGTTCACGGCCGGGCCGCGCCGCACGTACGCGCCGAGCCGGAGGTTCTCCTCGACGGTCAGCGGCATGAACGTGCCGCGCCCCTCGGGCACGTGGGCGACGCCGAGCCGGGTGACGGCGTCGGGCGAGCGGCCGGTCAGGGCGACGCCGCCGAGCGTGACCGTGCCGCGCGTCCTGACCATGCCGGACAGGGCGCGCAGCAGCGTGGTCTTGCCGGCGCCGTTGGGGCCCAGGATCGCGCAGACCTCGCCCTCGCGGACGGTGAAGCCCACCCCGTGCAGCACCTGCGCGTCGCCGTAGCCGGCCACCAGGTTCTCCACCACCAGGTCCGCACTCATGCCGCCGTCCCCAGGTAGGCCTCGATCACGGCCGGGTCGCGCTGGACCTCTTCGGGCGGGCCTTCGGCGATCTTGCGGCCGAAGTCGAGGCAGACGATGCGCTCGCAGATGCCCATGACGAACCCCATGTGGTGCTCGACCACGATGACCGTCAGGCCGTACTCGGCGCGGATCGACTCCAGCGTGCCCGCGAACTCCTCCACCTCCGCCGCGTTCAGCCCGTTCACCGGCTCGTCGAGGAGCAGCAGCCGGGGGCGGGCGATGAGGGCGCGGGCGAGCTCGACCCGTTTGAGGGTGCCGAACGGCAGCCCGGTCGCCGGGTGCGCGGCCACCTGGGTCAGCCCCAGCCGTTCCAGGACGGCGTCGGCCTCGGCGCGCAGCGCGCGTTCCTCGCGGCTGACCCCCGGCAGCCGCAGCCCGGCGGAGAAGAAGCCGGCGCGGCCCCTGTGGTGCGCGCCGACCAGCACGTTGTCACGTACGGACAGGCGGGGGAACAGGCCCAGGTTCTGGAAGGTTCTGGCGATGCCGAGCCCGACGATGGCGTGCGGCGCCACGGCGATCAGGTCCTCGCCCTCGTACGTGATCGTCCCGGACTGTGGGGTGTAGCGGCGGGTCAGGCAGTTGAACAGGGTGGTCTTGCCGGCGCCGTTCGGCCCGATGAGCCCCACCATCTCGCCGCCCGCCACCCCGAACCCCACGCCGTCCAGCGCGGTGATGCCGCCGAAGCGAACGGTAAGATCGTGTACCTCCAGCATCCGGCCTCCTGGAGAACAATGTTCTGAAGTTGGGCTCAGCGTAGGAGCCGCTCGTCAAGGGCCGCATTGGGCACGGTGACCCAAGATGTTTCTGGCGAGTTGTCCTCTGAGCACAGGCTGGGTCTCATACCGGTTACAACCCGTTGACCGTGCGGCGATGGCCATGGATCATCCCGGCATGTCCACTGGTTCGAGCACCGTGGAAGCCGCCGTACGCGCGGAACGCACACGCATCCTGTCCGGGTTGCTCGGCGACCTCCAGGAGCTGGCCGACGTCGCGGTCACGACGATGCGGGAGGAGATCCCCGCCTACGACGCCCAGGGCCCGGCCTTCCACGCCGACGTACGGGACCAGGTGGTCAAGCACTACCGGGCCAAGCTGGGCGTGCTCCTCGAGGACCGGACCGTGACGTTCGAGGACATCTCGTTCACCCGGCGCGCCGCCATGCGCCGGGCCAGGGCGGGCGTGGCGCTGGCCGACTACATCAACGCCTTCCGGGTCGGGCAGCAGGTGTTCTGGGAGGCCGTGGTCGAGCGGGCCGGGCACACCTACGCCGGGCGCGAGGCGGCGCTGTCGCTGGCGACCCCGCTGATGCGGTACTGCGACTTCGCCAGCACGCACGCGGCGAACGCGTACATGGAGTTCCAGCAGTACGCGGCGGCGGAGGCGGTGCGCGAGACCCGCGACCTGCTGGAGACGCTGCTGGCCGGGTGCGCGCCGACGCGGGGCAGGGAGGTGGCCGCGGCGCAGGCGCACGGCCTGGGCCCGGACGTGCGCACGCCGGTGCTTGTGGTGACCGCGGTGCTGGCCGGGCCGGCGGCCGATCCCGAGGACGCCAGGCATTCGGCGTGCGCGGCCATCGCCAGGATCGCCGGGAACGGCACCCGTACGCTGTCGGTCGTGCGCCGGTCGGAGATCGTCGCCATCCCCGTGCTCGGCCCCGGCACGGGGCCCGAGGAGCTGTGCGACCGGCTGCAGGGCGTGGTGGAGAGCCTGGCCGTCGAGGGGGTCAGGCTGGCCATGGGCGTCAGCACCGTCGCGGCGGGAGCCGCGCAGATCCCGCAGGCCTACCAGGAGGCCAGGGCCGTGCTGGACTTCGTGCCCGAGGAGGGCGGCGTGGCGGCGCTGCCCAGGATCACGCCCTTCCAGTACCTGGCGCTCAAGGCCGACGAGACCGCCCGCAACCTGGTCGATCCGCGCATCACGTCCCTGCTGTCGGAGGACCGGGCGCGCGGCGGCGTGCTGACGGCCACGATCAGGGCGTTCGCCGCCGCGGACCTGAACCTGCGGACCGCCGCGGAGCGCCTCCAGATCCACCCGAACACCGCGCAGTACCGCATGCGCCGGATCCAGGAGCGCACCGGACGCAGCCTGCGCTCCATCAACGATCTGGTGGAGTTGCTCGTCGCCATCGCGCTGCATGATGCCCTGCCCACCAATGCCGGGCGGGAAAGACTGGCCGCCGCGACCAATGAGAGCCGTGGGATCTCGGACGTACGGTCATTCCATGAACCTCGCTGACCGGCTCCACACCGCCGCTGCCCGGCTCGGCGGCAGAGCGGTTCTCACGCTGGACGAGGCGCAGCTCACCTACGGCACCCTCGACGAGCTGAGCGCCCGCCTGGCGGGCCTGCTGCGGTGCCGCGGGATCGGCCCGGGCGACCGGGTCGCGATCATGTTGCCGAACGTGCCGGAGTTCGGCGTCGTCTACTACGGGGTACTGCGGGTCGGGGCCGTGGTGGTCCCGCTGGACCCGCTGCTGAAGCGGCGCGAGATCGCCGCCTACCTGGGGGACTGCGGGGCGCGGCTGCTGATCGCCTGGCACGCCTTCGCCGAGACGGCGGAGGCGGGCTCGGCGGGCACCGACTGCTTCTTCGTCGTGCCGGGGGAGTTCAGGCGCCTGCTGAGGGGCATCGCGGCCGAGCGCGAGATCGCCGACATGGAGGCCGACGACACCGCGGTCGTCCACTACACCTCCGGCACCACCGGCCGCCCCAAGGGCATCGAGCTCACCCACGCCAACCTGGGCGGCAACGCCGCCACCGTGGCCCGCATGCACGCGCTCGGCGTGGACGACGTGGTGCTCGGCGCGCTGCCGCTCTACCACACCTTCGGCCAGACCTGCTCGCTCAACGCGACCGTGCACGCGGGCGCCCGGCTGACCCTGCTGGGCCGCTTCGACGCGGGACGGGCCCTGGAGGTCATCCGGCGGGACGGGGTGACGGTCTTCCAGGGCGTGCCGACCATGTTCATCGCGCTGCTCGACCATCCCGGCGCCTCCGACATGTCGATGCTGCGGGTCTGCGCCTCCGGCGGGGCCGCGCTGCCGCTGGACGTGCTGCGGGCGTACGAGGCCAGGTTCGGCTGCGAGATCGTCGAGGGGTACGGGCTCAGCGAGACCTCCCCCGTCGCCGCGACCAACCGGGGCGGCTCGCACCGCAGGCCGGGCTCGATCGGCTGGCCCATCAGGGGCGTCGAGATGAAGGTCGTCGACGACGACGGCCGCGAGCTGCCCACCGGCGAGATCGGCGAGATCGTGGTGCGCGGCCCCAACGTGATGAAGGGGTACTGGAACGACCCCGCGGCCACGGCCGAGGTGATCCGCGACGGCTGGTTCCACACCGGCGACCTCGGGCGGGTGGACGGCGACGGCTACTTCTTCCTGGTGGACCGCCGCCGCGACGTGATCATCCGCGGCGGCTACACCGTCTACCCGCGCGAGGTCGAGGAGGTGCTCTACGAGCACCCGGCGGTGCGGCAGGCGGCCGTGTTCGGCGTGCCGCACCCCGGGCTGGGCGAGGAGATCGAGGCCGTGGTGGCCCTGCGCGCGCCGGTGACCGGCGAGGAGCTGCGCGACTTCGTACGGGAGCGGGTGGCGGCGTACAAGTATCCCCGTCACCTGTCGTTCGTGGACGAGCTGCCGATGAGCCCCACCGGCAAGATCCTCAAGCGGGCCCTGCCCCGGCTCAGAGCCGGTACGTACGGGTGATCGCGACCAGGCCGCCGTCCTCGCGGGTGGCGGCCACCAGCCCCGGCGGCATCGGCGTGAACCCCGGTACGGCCGCGAACCCGTCCCGCTCGCCGATCGCCGTCACCCTGAGCTCGCCCGCGCCCGTCGCGCCGGCCTCGCCAGTCGCACCGGCCTCGCCGGTACCCGTCGCACCGGCCTCGCCCGCCGTCCTTGCTTCGCCCGCCGTCCTTGCTTCGCCCGCCGTCCTCGCCTCGCCCGCCACCCGTATGGTGATCTCCGCGCCGCCCGCCGGGATCCCGCGGAAGCGCACCTCGCCCGGCCAGGTGTTCGCGCGGGTACCGGTGACGGGCACGGTCACGGCCCGCATGCCCTCGGCCTTCGCGGTCGCCTCGGCGATCGGCCGCTCGACGCGGAGCGTGAGCGAGCGCGCGCCCCGGCCCGCGGTGACCCGCAGCCGGTAGGTGTCGCCGTCCTTGCGCAGCACGCGGACCCGCGGCCCGTCCACGTCCACCGCCGGCGCGCGGCCGGTCCACAGGTCGCCGCGGGCGTAGCCGGGCGGCAGGAACGCGGTGTCGCGGCCCGAGACGTACCTCTTCGTCCAGTCGGACGGGTCGAGGTCGGCGCTGACCCAACCGGCCGTCCTGGTGTCGGCGTCCATCACGTACGCCAGGTGCGTGCGCCTCGGGTTGGCCGCGTCGAAGCCGTCCAGCGCCAGCCCGGCGGGCACCAGCGCCACCGCGAGGGCGGCGGCGGCCAGCGGCACGCCGAACGCCACCGGCCGCCCGACCGGCCGCCGCGGCTCCGGCAGCCACAGCTCGACGGCCGGCAGCGCGGTCAGCGCGAACAGCGCCAGCGCCGCCGCGCTCACCCCGCCGAGCGCCAGCCCCATCCCGTCAAAGGCCGTCAGCGCCAGCCCGGGCAGCAACGCCGCCCCCACCAAGAGCCCGGCCGTCAGCGCCACCACGCGCCAGACCGTACGACGAAGGAGCAGCGCGGCCAGGCCGCCGAGCGCGGCGCACAGCGCGGGCAGCGCGAACATGAACGAGGCGCCCGGCGCGACCTGCGCGCACACCACGCCCAGCAGCGCCGGCCAGGCCAGCGCCCCGATGGCCGGCGCGGCGGGCCCGGCCCAGCGCCGCAGCACCAGGTACCAGCCCAGCACCGCCAGCCCGGCCAGCACCGCGACGGCCGCGCGGAAGGCGTCGGGCCGGTGCAGCAGCCCGCCCATCCCGTAGTAGTCGGGCCGCATGGCCACCAGCACCTCCCACAACCCCTGCGCCAGCACCACCGCCAGCGCGACCGGCACGGCCGCCGAGAGCGCGCCGGCCACCATCCGCACCGGCCCGGCCACCCGCCGCCGCCACGCCACCAGCCCCAGCCCGGCCACCGCGGCCACGGCGAGCCCGGCCAGCGGCCACACCAGCGCGTTCGGGTAGGTGATCATGACTCCGAAGAGCCGGAAGTAGGTGACGTCGTGGTCGGCTGCCAGCGCGGGCAGGTCGGCGCCGCCGAGCGTGCGGGCCAGGGCCAGCATGTTCGTCCCGTGGTGCTGGAGGCTGCCCCTGTTCAGGTGGGCGAGCGAGTCGTCGGCCGTGTGGTAGCGCGAGGACTCCTGGATGTAGGCGAAGTTCATGCCGATGAACCCGGCCGCGGTCATCGGCGTGAAGTCGGTGTTGTTCGGCAGCAGCCGGTAGAGCTCGACCATCATGGAGTCGCCCCGCGGGTACGGCACGGCGCCGGCGAACGTCCCGACCAGCCCGGCGTTGTCCCGCGACGTCTCGAACATCAGCGACGGCCCGCTGACCCCGCGCGCCTCCCAGTTCAGCAGCACGCCGCCCTTGCCGCCGAGCGGATGCTCCCTGACGAACGCCTCGGCGCCGAGCACGCCGTCCTCCTCGCCGTCCGTCATCAGGAACACCAGATCGTTGCGGAGCTTCGTGTCGCCCAGCGCCCGTACGCTCTCCAGCATCGCCGCCACAGCCGCGGCGTCGTCCGACGCGCCGGGGCCCATCGCGGCGGAGTCGTAGTGCGCGGCGATCACCACCGTCCCGGTCGGATCGGTGCCGCGGCGGGTGGCCACGACGTTGTGCACCTGCCCGAACGCCGCCAGCCCCGTCGAGGAGTTCGCCCCCACGGCCCGCTGCACCCGCACGTCCAGCCCCGCCGCGCGCAACTGCCCGACCAGGTAGTCCCTGGCCTGCGCGCCGGCCTGGCTGCCGATGGG
Organism: Nonomuraea sp. NPDC050202; assembly: GCF_040656115.1. Taxonomy (NCBI): domain Bacteria; kingdom Bacillati; phylum Actinomycetota; class Actinomycetes; order Streptosporangiales; family Streptosporangiaceae; genus Nonomuraea; species Nonomuraea sp. NPDC050202. The sequence continues at coordinate 100,882 of NZ_JBFALF010000016.1, forward strand.
GCGGGGCCGGGTGGCGAACGCCTCCAGGTGTCGCAAGGCCCGCTCGGCGCTGAACTCCGTGGCCGGAGCCGAGACGGGCAGCGGCTGCATGGTGCTGTTGGACATGGCGGTCAGCACGATCACGGCGGCCAGCGCCAGCAAGGCCGAAACCCCTGCCAGCGTGCGGCGGGGGACGTCGAACAACTTTCCCTTCATGACAGGGAACGCTAGGTTTCCTGGCCAGGCCGCCGGAATGATGAGCGTGCCCGGATCGGGCTGCGGTTTTCCTCAGGTCAGGAAGCGGGCGCGCAGATCGGGGCGGAGCCAGGCGACCGGGGAGGCGATCGACAGCCCTCCGTCCACAGGCAGGACCACGCCGGTGGTGCAGGCGGTGCTGGTCGGCCAGGCCTCGGCCAAGGACGCCCTGGCCGAGGCCGCCGAGACGGCGAGACCGCTACAGGAACAGGCGGTCGTTGACGCAGCGCAGCACCGGGTACGAGGTGAGCGCCGCCAGGTCCAGCTCCTTGTCCGTCGTGACGTGGAAGGTCACGCTCTCCCCCGGCAGCAGCGTGACGAGCTGGTCGTCCACGCCGGCGTCCGGGTCGAGCCGGTCGGGGAAGATCGCCAGGTCGCGCAGGACGGTCCCGGCGGTGACGGTGACGGCGTACCCGCCCGGCTCCCGTTCCGTGAAGGCGGCGGCCCGGGCCCGCGGATACCCCATGTCCGGGTCCTCAGCGAGCGCGAACACCACCCGCTCGCCTCCCAGCCCGGCCGTCAGCAGCCGGGCGCCCGGGTCCTCGGGCGGGCTGACGCGCACGGTCGCGCGGGCGGGCACGGTGACCGGCTCCTCGCGCCCGGCCAGGGCCTGGCCCGACAGGTCGAGCGCGGCCAGCTCCAGCGTGCCGGCCCACTCCTCGTCCGTGTCGTTGACCAGCACGACCTCGGTGCCGAGCCGGGTGATCAGCCGGTCGGCGAACGAGCGGCGCAGCGCGTACCAGAGGGGCTTCCTGCGGCCCGCGCCGTCCACGGCGGCCCAGGACGTGACCGGCCAGCAGTCGTTGAGCTGCCAGACGACCGTGCCCATGCAGTACGGCATCAGCGCCCTGAACCGCTGCACCCCGAACGCCATCGCGCGGGCCTGGTTGAGCTGCGTCCAGTAGTGCCAGTCGTCGAACGTCCCCGGCTCCGGCAGGTGCCCGCGCAGCCCCTTCAGCAGCTTGGCCTGCCCCCTGGGGGCCTTCTGGTGCGAGGAGTCCGGCGTGAGCGGCTCGTCGGAGGAGGCGGCGCGCAGCGTGGCGTACGCCGGCGGCCCCTGGTAGCCGAACTCGGCCACGAAACGCGGCGTGTAGTCGGCGTAGTGCTGGTAGCCGAGGTCGCCGCCCCACACGGTCCAGATGTGCACGGTCCCGGTCGAGGGGTCGCGCACGTCGCGGTCGGGCGCGCCCGAGTACGGGCTCCCGGGCCAGTACGGCCGCGTGGGGTCCAGCTCGGCGACGACCGACGGCAGCAGGTCGTAGTAGAACCCGGCGCCCCAGCTCCTGCCGCCCAGCGGCTCGCGCCAGTCCCAGTGCTGGTGCCCCTCGATGTTCTCGTTGTTGCCGCACCACAGCACCAGGCTGGGGTGGGCGGACAGGCGGGCCACGTTGTCGCGTGCCTCGGCCGCCACCTCCGAGCGGAACGGCTCCTCCTCGGGGTAGGCCGAGCAGGCGAACGGGAAGTCCTGCCAGACCATCAGGCCCAGGCGGTCGGCCAGGCCGTAGAACTCCTCCGACTCGTACACGCCGCCGCCCCACACGCGCAGCGCGTTGGCGCCGGTGCCGACGGCCTGCTCGAAGCGCTCGGCCAGGCGGGCGGGGGTGACCCTGGCGGGGAAGCAGTCGTCGGGGATCCAGTTGAAGCCGCGCACGAACACCGGCTTGCCGTTGACGATCAGGCGGAAGGCGTCGGTGTCCAGCTCGACCGTGCGGAAGCCGATCTCGCGCCGCCACTCGTCCGAGCCGGCGCGCACGGTGAGCGCGTAGAGCGGCTGCGCGCCGTGCCCGCGCGGCCACCACCGCTCGGCGTGCGGCACGTCCAGGCGCAGCACAGCCTCGCTCCGGCCCTGCTCCAGCTTGGTCTCGACGCTGACGCCCGCCACGTCGGCGGTGACGGTGACCGGCGCGTCCCCGGTGCGCTCGACGCGTACGTGCACGTCCACGCCGTCGCCGCGCACCAGCGGGCGCACCTCGGCCAGGCGGGCGCCGGACCAGGAGCTCAGGCCGATGGGCCGCCAGATGCCGCTGGTCACCAGCGTCGGCCCCCAGTCCCAGCCGAAGTTGCAGGCCATCTTGCGGATGAACGCGTACGGCTCGTCGTACGGCCCCGGCCGCTCCCCGTGCAGGGCCTGCTGCTCCTCGGCGTAGCCGTAGGGCGCGCGGAAGCGCACCTCCAGCCGGTTGCCGCCCTCGCGCAGCAGCTCGCGCACCGGGAACCGGTAGGTGCGGTGCATGTTGGCGGTGCCGCCCAGCTCGTGCCCGTTCAGCCGGACGGTCGCGACGGTGTCGAGGCCCTCGCAGACGAGGTCGGTGCGCTCGTGGCCGTCGTCGTGCCAGTCGAAGGCGGTCTCGTAGATCCAGTCCGTGCGGCCGATCCAGCCGAGCCGGGTCTCGTTGTCGTCGCGGTAGGGGTCCTCGATCAGACCCGCGGCGAGCAGGTCGGTGTGCACGCTGCCCGGCACGGCGGCCGGGATCGCGGCGGGCCCGTGCGGGGTCTCACCGTCTGCTCGCAGGGTCCAGCCGTCGTGCAACGCACGGTACACGTAATACTCCCAACTAAACCGGGTAAGCCAGCCAGACTGTAAGGCTGGGTCACACAGCAGGTCAACATCCCTTCCTGTCCTTATGTAACGGTTAAGAGGGAAAGCCACCCTACGCCTCGTTCCAGGACGCGACGGCCCGGCTCGCGGCCGGGGAGAGCACCGGCCCTGTTCTCACATAGCGATACGATTCGTCTTACGAGATAAGACATGCCCTAGAGTCGCACAGCATGACACCTTGGGAGATGGTCGCGGTGCTCGCGGCCGGCGTCGCGGGCGGGGCCATCAACACCGTCGTCGGGTCCGGATCGCTGATCACGTTCCCCACGCTGCTCGCGGTGGGCCTGCCGCCGATCACGGCCAACGTCTCCAACAACATCGGGCTGGTCCCCGGCGGGCTGACCGGTGTCGCGGGTTACCGCGAGGAGCTGAAGGGCCAGCGCGACCGGCTGCTCCGGCTGGCGCCCGCGTCCGTGGCCGGCGCGCTGACGGGCGGGTTGCTGCTGCTCAACCTGCCGGAGAGCACGTTCACCGCGGTCGTGGTCGTGCTCATCGCGATCTCCAGCGCGCTGGTCGTGATCCAGCCCCGGCTCAGCCGCGCGCTGGTCGACCGGCCCCGGCGCGCGCACGGCGGCCCCTGGCTCTGGCTGGGCGCGCTGGCGGCCGGCGCGTACGGCGGCTACTTCGGCGCCGGGCAGGGCATCCTGCTCATCGGCCTGATGGGCATCCTCATCGACGAGGAGCTGCAGCGCGTCAACGCGGCCAAGAACGTGCTCGTCGTGCTGGTCAACGGCACGGCCGCCATCCTGTACGCGCTCGTCGCCGACGTGGACTGGACGGCGGTGCTGCTGGTGGCGACGGGCTCGATGGCGGGCGGGTTCCTCGGCGCGCGGCTGGGCCGCAGGCTGCCGGCCCCGATCCTGCGCGGCGTGATCGTGTGCATCGGCGTGGTAGCGATGGTGAAGCTCCTCACCGACTGAGGGATTGCGCCATGATTCTGCGACGAGATCACGTTCCCTGGCGAGAGGCTGCCGATGTTCCGTCTTGTGGCCATCCTGGCGGCCACCGCGCCGAACTTCTTATCCATCTTCATGCTCCAGAGCTTCGGCTGGTTCGCCTACGAGCCGCCCCAGCCGGACGCGCTGGAGTCCGCGGTGGCGATGGCCCACGCCTACGCCACCGCATACCTGCCGGTCGTGCTGGCGTTCCTCGCGCTCTGGGCGCCGCGCTGGTTCGCGACGGCCGGCACGATCGCGGCGGCGGGAACGCTGCTCGCCACCGTGGTGAACGTCGTGGTCGTCGGCACCGGCTCCTTCGGCCCGCAGATGGGCATCGCCCTGGCCTGTGAGGCGATCGCCGTCGCCGCCCTCCTGCGGGCCCGCCCGGAGCGGCGGGTGCCGTGGCCGCGGGCGGTCATCTGGAGCGCGGTCGTGCTGCTCGCGCTCGTGCGGACGCTCGCCAGGAACACCCCCTCCAGCGACCCGGGCTGCTGGGCGGACATGAAGGGAACGTGGGCGCTCGCCTTCTACCACCTCGACACCGCCCACGGCCTCTACTACTGGGTCTCGCTGGCCGCGATCGGCGCCGTGCTCTCCCAGCACCGAGCCGCCTCGCTGTGCGGCCTGGCGCTGCTGGTGCCCGCGCTGTTCCAGCCCGCCGCCTGGCTGCTGTCGGACGCGCCGCACAACTGCTCCAGCGCCCTGGAGCTGTTCGACTGGCCGTACCTCGTCGCGGGAGTGCTGGCGCTGCTCTCCCACGTTCGCCTAACCCGCCAGACCCAGTAGGAACGCGACCGGCACGAACGCGACCGCCAGCCCCGCCGCCCACCACCGCGGCGCGGGCCCGTCCCTGAGCACCGTGACGCCGAGCGGCACCAGCGCGACGACGAGCCCGGCCAGCGCCACCAGCGCGACCGGGTCTGTGCTGCCCTTGAGCACGCCCAGCGGCAGCGCCGCCGCCAGCGCCAGCGCCACGCTCCTGACCAGGCCCAGCGCCTTGGCCCGGTAGGCGCCGACGGCCAGCACGATCCAGCCGCCCATGATGCAGACGTTGGTCGCCTTGAACACGTGGAAGGCACCGTACGTGCCCTCGACCGCCCGCTGCGCGGCCTCCAGCCCGAGCACGTCCACGAGCTGGAACGCCAGGTGGCTGACCCCGGCGTGGAACACCCGCCCGAACAGCCCGATCACGACCAGCGTGACGCCCCACCGCGCCCACGCGGACGGCCCGATGCGCCGGCCCAGCGCGGTCACGGCGGGCCACAGCAGCACGACCCCGGCCGCGTACAGGCCGTAGGACCAGGCCAGCCGCCCCGGGTCGGCGGCGAACGCGGCGAGCTGGCCCGGGAAGAAGTCGTCGTCGCCCACGCGGGCGAGCACCCCGGCGGCGAGCAGCAGGGGCCCCAGCACCGCACCGGCGCCCTCGACCCAGCGTCCTGGCATCTCTTGGTTCATACCGATCATCCAATCGACGGCCGGACGCCCGCACACGGGCGCTACGGCGAGAGCCTCAGGTAGTGCCCGCACCACCACCGGGCAGCGGCCGGTGCGCCACGGCGCGGGCGGCCTCGCGGTCCATGCCGAACATGCGCAGCACCTGCTCGGCCAGCTCGTCGCAGGCGTCCTCGTCCACCAGGCCGGGCTGCGACAGCCGGAGCTGCAGGAAGCCGAGCAGCGAGCCGCCGGCGCCGGCCAGGGCGACGATCGGGTTGGCGACGTGGAAGCGGCCCGCCTCGATGCCCTTGCGGATGTCGCGCAGCGCGCGCGGGGCCAGGCCCACGTCGGAGTCGAGGTACTGCAGCCCGGTACGGCTCAGGATGCGGGCCATCTGCGGGTGGGTGTTGACCATGCGGCCGGTCAGCCGTACGGAGGCGGCGAAGACCTCGGCCGGGTCGTCGAGGCCGGCGGTGAGCCGGTCGAGGAACTGCCCGTGCTCCTCCAGCACGTCGGTGATGGCGGCCTGGAACAGCTCGTCCTTGCTGCCGAAATGGTTGTAGAAGGAGCCGAACCCGACGTCGGCCGCCTCGGTGAGCTCCTGGATGCTCACCTCCGCCACACCCTGCCGCGCGAGGAACTCCCTGGCCGCGTCGATGAGCGCCTGCCTGGTGCGCGTCTTGCGCCGCTCCAGCCGTGACGCGGGCCGCTGATCCGGTTTCACGTTCTTCAGCATACCGGCTTGACAGAGGCTTCCCTCATTTCTGATTATTTCATCACTAATGAGCGTCCAATCAACATGGGGGTGGCGATGGGAAGCGCACACGAGAACCTGCACAGCGAGCGCGGGCCGCTGCGGGGCGAGCATCCCGGCCGGTCACGGGATCCGGTGATCAAGGTGGTGGACCTGGCCTGGCTGGAGTTCGAGAAGACCGACCTCGACCGGGCCGAGACGTTCGCCCTCGACTTCGGCTTCGCGGTGGCCCGCCGGACGCGGGACGCGCTGTACCTGCGCGGCACCCTGCCGGGCACCCACTGCCTGGTGATCAGGAAGGGGCCGAGATCGCGCTTCGTGGGCCCCGCGTTCCTGGCCGCGACGCCCGGCGACCTGTCCAGGCTCGCCCGCGCCACCGGCTCCGACGTGCGGGAGCTGAGCGACCCCGGCGGCGGGCGGGTGGTGGAGCTGCGCGATCCCAGCGGCTTCCCGGTACGCGTCGTGCACGGCGTGGCCGAGCTGCCGCCGATGTCCGGCCAGCGGCCGCTGCCGATGAACGTCGGCGACGCCCGGCCCCGGATCAACGCCACGCAGCGCCCGGCACGCGAGCCGGCGCGGGTGCAGCGGCTGGGTCACGTCGTGCTGGAGACCAGGTGGTTCGAGCGGGCGCTCGGCTGGTACCTGGACACGCTCGGCATGATCGTCAGCGACTTCCTCTTCCTGGACGGGCAGCGCGACCGGGGCCCCACCATGGCGTTCGTGCGCTGCGACCGGGGCGGCGTGCCGGCCGACCACCACACCCTCGCGATGCACCTCGGGCCCGGCGTCGGGTACGTGCACTCGGCGTACCAGGTGGCGGACCTGGACGCGGTGGCCGCGGGCGGCGAGTACCTGGCCGGGCGCGGCTACCGGCGGGTGTGGGGCATCGGGCGGCACATCCAGGGGAGCCAGATCTTCGACTACTGGCGCGACCCCGACCGGCTGATGGTGGAGCACTTCGCCGACGGGGACCTGTTCGACTGCACGGTGGAGCCGGGGTGGGCGCCGATGTCCGCCGGCGGCCTGGCCCAGTGGGGGCCGCCGGTCACCCGCGACTTCCTCGGCACGAACCCCTCTCCCGAGCTGCTGCGCACGGTCTTCACGGCGCTGCGCGAGGACAACGAGATCGACGCCGCCCGCCTGCTGGGCCTGATGAAAGCGATGAGAGCGTGAGCGTCAACGTACTGCGTACCGAGCAGGGCTGGTGGGTCGAGCGCGACGGGCTGGCCCACGCGGTGGACACGGCCGCGCGGACCACGGCCGAGCTGCTCGCCGACCGGGCCGCCGTCCTGACCCCCGCCGAGGAGGGCGTGCCGGTCGAGGAGCTGGAGCTGCGCTCCCCGGTGACGACGCCCTGCCGGGTGGTGGCCCAGATGGTGAACTACCGCTCGCACGCCCAGGACTCCGGGTTCGATCCGGGGCGGGTGCCGATCACGTTCTTCCGCAAGGCGTCCGGGTCGGTGGCGGGCCCGTACGACCCGATCGTCAAGCCGCGGCACGTGCGGCTGCTCGACTACGAGATCGAGCTGGGCCTGGTCATGGGGGCCGAGCTGCCGGTGGGGACGAGCGTGACGGAGGCCTCGCTGCCCGGCTACGTGGCCGGGCTGGTGGTCGCCAACGACGTGTCGGCCAGGGACGTGCAGCTCGCCAAGGGGCAGTTCTACGAGAGCAAGTCGTACCCGACGTTCACGCCGCTGGGGCCGCGGCTGGTGCTGCTGGACCGGGAGGAGTTCGGCCGGCTGGTGGACCTGCGGCTGCGGCTGTCGGTCAACCAGGTGCCGCGGCAGGACCGTACCGTGGCGGACATGATCGCCCGGCCGGCGGCGGCGCTGACCGAGCTGGCCAGGTTCCAGGCGCTCAGCCCCGGCGACGTGCTGCTGACCGGCACGCCCGGCGGCACGGCGCTCAAGGCTCCGCCCGCGGTGGTCGAACGCATCGGGGCGCTGCTGCCGCCCGAGCTGAAGTGGAAGATCTTCTTCGACCGGCAGGCCCGGGTGCCCGCCTACCTCCGGGCGGGCGACGTGGTCAGCGCGCGCATCTCCACCGGCGACGGCGCCATCGACCTCGGCTGCCAGCGCACACCCGTGGAGTACGCGTGAACGTCGTGCCGCAGGCACGCATCGGAACCGTGCCGGAGGCGGGCGTCGAGACCGTGCCTGTTCTCGTCGCCGGGGCCGGGCCGACCGGGGTGGCGGCCGCCACGCTGCTGGCCGGGTACGGGGTGCGCAGCCTCGTCGTCGATCCGCATCCCGGCGTGTACCCGCTGCCGCGGGCGGTGCATCTCGACGACGAGGTGCACCGCATCCTGCAGCGGATGGGCGTGGCCGAGGAGTTCACGGCGGTCAGCACGCCCGCGGCGGGCATGCGGCTGGTCGACGCCGGGCTGCGCACGATCGCCGAGTTCCGGCGGGATCGCGGGGCCGGCCGGCACGGGTGGCCGCAGGCGAACATGTTCGACCAGCCGGACCTGGAGTCCCTGCTGCGGGCGAACCTCTCCCGCCGCCCGGAGGTGGAGTTGCTGCCGTCGACCGAGGTCGTACGGGTCGAGCAGGAGGTGCCGGGGCCCGCTCGGGTGCGTGTCCTGCTGCGTGACGCCGGCGGCGGGCGGGAGCGGGAGGTGTGGGCGCACGCCGTGCTCGGCTGCGACGGGGCCAACAGCTTGATCCGGCGGGGCATCGGGGCTCGCATGCGTGACCTGGGGTTCGCCGACCGGTGGCTGGTGGTGGACGTGCGGTGCGTGGAGCCGCTGGACGTCTGGGACGGCACGTACCAGGTGTGCGATCCGGAGCGGGCGGCCACGTTCATGCGGATCGGGCCGGAGCGGTACCGATGGGAGTTCCGGATGCGGGAGGGGGAGACGGAGGCCGAGCTGACCCGGCCCGAGCGGCTGGCTGGGCTGCTCGCGCCGTGGGTGGCGGGCGTGCCCCTGGAGAGGCTGACGGTGTTGCGGCAGGCCGCCTACACCTTCCGGGCGCAGGTGGCGGATCGGTGGCGGCGCGGGCGGGTGTTCCTGCTCGGTGACGCCGCGCATCTGACGCCGCCGTTCATCGGGCAGGGCATGGGCGCCGGGCTGCGGGACGCGGCCAACCTCGCCTGGAAGCTGGCGCTCGTGCTGTCGGAGGGTGGCTCCGAGCGGCTGCTGGACACCTACGAGGCCGAGCGGGCGCCGCACGTCACCCGGACCGTCCGGCTGGCCGTCACGATCGGGCGGGCGATGACGGGCGGGCGGGAGCGGGGCGCGTCCGTGCGGCGGCTGCTGCTCAGCCGGACCGGGCGCCTGCCCGCCGCCCACACCCTGGCGGCCCGCGGCACGTCGCCCCGCCTGCGCCCCGGGCCGCTCGTCCGGGGCGTGGCCGGGCTTCCCGGGACGCTGGCGCCGCAGCCGTGGGTGGAGGTGCGCGGGGAGGCGGGCGAGCGGCTGGTCCGGCTCGACGACCTGCTCGGCGACTCCTTCGCCGTCCTCGCCCTCGGCCCGCTCCACGAGGACCTGGCCGCCCTGGCACGCCGCCTGCGAGCGGTCGTCGTCCACGTGCGCCGGCCGCCCGTCGCGGGTGGCACCGGCCAGGCTGGGGGCGCGGGTGGCCCTGGCAGCGCGGCCGGCACGGGCCAGGCTGGCAGCGCGGGTGGCACCGGCGGTGCTGGTGGCGTGTGCGCGGGTGACACGGCGGTCGTGGTCGCCGACGGAACGCTCGAACGGTGGTTGCGGGACGCGCGGACGGCGGCCGTGCTGGTGCGGCCGGACCGCGTCGTCCTGGCCGCCGCGCCCTTCCCGAGCCGGCCGGGGCCGGTCGGAGCGGCGATCGCCCGCGACGCCGCCGCATGGTTGCCCCTCCTGCCGCCGACGCGCACCGCCCGCGCCACCGACACCCCGAGTACCCTCCGCGCCGCCGACCGCGCCGGCACCCCGGGCGCCGTTCCCCTCGACCTCCTGGAGACCCATGAGTGACCTCGCCCTGCTTCGCCGCGCGGGCCTGCACGTCGTCGAGACGGCGGCCCCCGTGCTCGGCTTCACCCTCGTCTACGCCACCACCCAGCGCCTCCCCCTGGCCCTGACCGTGGCCCTGTGCCTGGCGGCGGGGGTGGCGGTCTACCGGTTCACGCACGCCCGCAGCCTCCTGCCCGCGATCGGCGGTTTCGGGCTGGCGGCGGGCGCGGCGGCGATCGCCGCGCTGTCCGGCGAGGCGACCGACTTCTTCCTGCCCGTCCTGATCATCCGGGGCACGGTCGTGGCCGTGACCCCGATCCTGCTGCTGGTCCGCCTGCCGCCGGTCGCCGTGGCGGCCGGGGTGCTGACCGGGCGCGGCCACGGCTGGCGCCGCGACCCGGTGCGGCTGCGGGCGTACACGATCGTGAACCTCGGCTGGATGCTCGGCGAGGGCGCGCTCGTGGCCAACCAGGCGCGCCTGTACCTGGCCGACAGGGCCGTGGCCATGGGCGCGTTCAAGCTGCTGGTCGAGATCCCCCTGCACGTGTTGATGGTGGCCCTGATGTGGGCCGGCTACCGTCGACTGACCCGAGGAGTACGTTCATGACGACCACCGTGACCCTGACCGGCACCGGCGTGCCGATCCCTTCGCCCGGCCGCGCCGGGGCGGGCGTGCTGGTCAGGTACGGCGAGACGGCCCTGCAGTTCGACGCGGGCCGCGCGACGGTGCTGCGCCTGACCGAGGCGGGCACGGGCCTGCACGAGCTGAGCGCGCTGTTCGTCACGCACGTGCACAGCGACCACGTGATCGGCCTGCCGGACGTGGTGATGGGCCGGTGGATCCAGGACCACGTGTGGCGGACGGGCCCGCTGGAGCTGCACGTGCCGGAGGGCGAGGCGGCCGGGTTCGTGGATCGCATGCTGGACCCGTACGCGGCCGACATCGCGCTGCGCATGGAGCACGTGCAGGCGGTGCCGCCCGAGACGCGGCTGCGGACGTTCGCCGCGAAGGCCACGCCGCAGGAGGTGTGGCGGGGCGGCGACGTCACGGTGGAGGCCGTGGCGGTGCACCACGAGCCGGTGCCGGACGCGGTGGCGTACCGGATCAGGACCCCGGACGCCACGGTCGTGATCTCGGGTGACACGCGGGTGTGCGAGGAGGTCGAGGAGCTGAGCCGGGGCGCGGACGTGCTGGTGCACGAGGCGTGCAGGACGACGGCGCTGAGCGGGGCGATCGCGGGCACGCCGTTCGAGAAGATCTTCTCCTACCACGCCGACACGGTGGCGCTCGGCGGCCTGGCCGGGCGCGCCGGGGTCGGGCATCTCGTGCTCACCCACCTGATCCCGGCGCCGGACGACGAGGCGGGAGAGGCGGAGTTCGTCGCCGACGTGCGCTCCGGCGGCTACGGCGGCCGGGTCAGCGTGGGCCGTGACCTGATGTCCGTCACCGTGGACTGACCTCCCCGGCGGTGCTCTCCCGGACGATGAGCCGGTGGGGCACCACGATCTCGGGGGGCGTGCCGAGCTCTCCCCGGATCGACTCCAGCAGCGTGTCCACCGCCCGCCGCGCGATCTCCCCCTTGTCGGGGGCGACCGTCGTCAGGCTGGGCGTGCTGTACTGGCCCTCCTCGATGTCGTCCAGCCCGACCACGGCCACGTCGTCGGGGACGCGGCGGCCCGCCCTGGTCAGCGCCCTGATCGCGCCCAGGGCGAGCAGGTCGTTGTAGCAGAACACCGCGTCGGGCGGCTCGGGCAGGGCCAGCAGCCGCTCCATGGCCTCGGCGCCCAGCCGCCGGTGGAAGTGCGCGGTGGGCACGATGAGCTCGTCGTCCACGTCCAGCCCGGCGCGGGCGTGCGCCTGCCGGTAGCCGGCGGTGCGGAGCTGGGCCGTCTCCCCCGTCGCGTACGGCTGGTCGCCGATGGCGGCCACCCGGCGGCGGCCCAGCTCCAGCAGGTGCGCGGTGGCGTCGCGGGCGGCGGCCACGTTGTCGATGGCGACGTGGGGGAAGCTGCCGTTGAAGATGTGCTCGCCGAGCAGCACGATCGGCACGCGGTTGCCCCGGGCGCGCAGCTCCTCGGCGGAGACCGACAGCGGGCTGAGCAGCAGGCCGTCGAACATCGTGGCCCGCGAGTCGCGCCCGAGCAGCTCGCGCTCCCTGTCGCCGTCGCCGTCGGTCTGGTCGATCATCACCACGTAGCCGTGCGCGCGGGCGGCCTTGATCACCTCGCGGGCCAGCTCGGCGAAGTACGGCACGTCCAGCTCGGGCACCACGAGGGCGATCATGCCCGTGCGGCCCTGTTTGAGGTTGCGGGCGATGAGGTTGGGGCGGTAGTCGAGCTCGTCGAGCGCCACCTGCACCCGGGCCCGCAGCTCGTCGGAGACCGGCGCGTAACCGTTGACGACGTTGGACACCGTACGGATGGACACGTTCGCCAGTTTCGCGACGTCGCGCAGGGTTGGACCGGCCATGCGTCTCCTATACCTCCGGGTGCCGTTCTTGGGAAGATCCTAAACCTGGCCTTGCATCGTTGCAGACGAGTATGCATTATGTCTGCATCGTTGCAGAGCGCTCACCACGCCCTTCCCCGTCCGGCGAGGAGTCGAAGATGACTACATCCCCCATTGGCCGCCGCGGCTTTCTCAAGGGAGCCGTCGGCATCGGCGCGCTCGCCGCCACCGGCTCGCTGGCCGCCGCGTGCGCGGCCCCGGGCGGCACGAGCGCGCAGCCGAGCAAGCTGGCCGCGCCGACCGCGTCCGGCTCTGCCGCCAAGGGCGAGATCACGATCTGGAACCGGTCGGGGGACCTGTTCAAGGTGTTCGACGCCGCGATCGCCAAGTTCCGCCAGGCGTACCCGAACGTCAAGGTCGTCCACCAGGCCGTGGACATCGACGCCAAGCTGGCCAACACGCTGATCAGCGGCACCGACGTGCCCGACGGCAGCTTCTGGGACGACGCCAAGATCGGCGGGCAGGCGGAGCACCTGTTCGACCTGACGGACCTGATCGCGCCGTACAAGGACCAGACCTCGGCGTACAAGCTGTCGGTGAACACCGTGGACGGCAAGATCTACGGCGTCCCGTGGGACCTGGACCCCGGCCTGCTCTGGTACCGCGAGGACATCCTGGAGAGCGCCGGCGTCGACCCGGCGAGCCTGGCCACGTACGACGACCTGCTCGCCGCCTCCAGGACGATCAAGGAGAAGGACCCCAGGACCAGGCCCATCCACCTGGAGAAGACCCCGTTCCTCAGCCAGCTCTGGCTGGAGATGCTGGCCAACCAGCAGGGCACGAGCCTCACCGACGCGCAGGGCAAGCTGCGGCTCGACTCCGAGGAGTACCGGCGGATCCTCACCTGGATCCAGACCGCGGTCAAGGACGGCCTCGTCACCCACGCCCCCTACCTGGAGCAGGCCGACGTCAACACGCTCGACAACGGCCAGCAGGTGTTCGTGCCGTGGGCGATCTGGTGGTCGTTCGCCCCGCAGCAGCTCCTCAAGAACACCAAGGGCAAGTGGCGCGCCGCGCCGCTGCCCGCCTGGACGCCGGGCGGCGCGCGCAGCGGCGCGATGGGCGGCAGCAGCTTCATCATCCCCGCCAAGGCCAGGAACCCGGAGCTGGCCTGGCTGCTGTACGAGTTCCTGTGCTTCAAGGAGCCCGGCTACACCGCCGTGTACGGCCCCAACGACGTCTACCCCGGCGGCCTGTCCACCTCGATCCCCAGCTACACCCCCGCCGCCGACCCGGCCAAGCCGTTGTTCAAGCCGATCGAGGCGCTCGGCGGCCAGGACCTGTGGAAGGTCGCCGTCGAGGCGGGCGCGAGCATCCCGGCCGCCGCGCCGATCCCGTGGTGGTGGGCGCAGTCGGTGGACTACCTCGGCAACAACATGCAACGCCTGATGGAAGGCAAGATGTCTCCGGACCAAGTGATCAGCGAGTCGGCCGAGAAGATCCAGAAGAACCTGATCGACCGCTCATGAGGTTGCGCTCCGTACGGCTGACGCCGTACCTGTTCATCGCCCCGTTCTTCGCGGTCTTCGGCGCGTTCGGGCTCTACCCGCTGATCTACGCGCTGCAGCTCAGCTTCATGCGCTGGCGGGGCGGGAGCGGGGCCCGCTGGGTCGGCCTCGACAACTACCTCTACCTGCTGACCAGCACGGAGTTCTGGGCCTCGCTGGGCAACAGCGCCGTCATGTGGCTGCTCATCGTGCCGATCCAGATCGTGGCGGGGCTGGGCGGCGCGGTGTTGCTGGCCAACGCCAAGCTGCGGCTGCGCGGGTTCTTCCGGGTGGCGTTCATCGCGCCGTTCGTGACCCCGCTGGTGGCCATGGCGCAGGTGTGGATCGTGGTCTTCGACCAGGACTACGGCCTGATCAACTACCTGCTCAACCTGGTGGGCCTGCCCGACGTGGGCTGGCTGACCTCCACGGCGTGGTCCAAGCCCACGCTGGCGCTGCTGTTCCTGTGGAAGACCACCGGGTTCGCGATCATCATCCTGCTCGCTGGCCTGCAGGCCGTCCCCGGCGGCGTGTACGAGGCCGCCTCGCTCGACGGCGCCTCCCGCTGGCGCCAGTTCTGGTCGATCACCGTGCCGCTGGTGCGCCGGAGCATGGCCTTCCTCGTGGTCATCCAGACGCTGGCCGTCTTCCAGATGTTCGCCGAGCCGTTCGTGGTCACCGAGGGCGGCCCGTACGGCTCCACCACCACCGCGGGGCTCTACCTCTACGACCACATCACCGCCTCCGACCTGGGCACCGGCGCCGCGAACTCGTTCCTGCTGGTCCTGCTGGTCTTCGGCCTGTCGCTGGTCTCGGTCAGGATGCTGCGCCCGAAGGACGAGGTGTCATGAGCCAGAACAGGCCGGGAGTCGGACAGTACGTGCTGCTGACGCTGCTCGCGATCGTGTTCCTGTACCCGATCTGGTGGGCGGTCAGCTCCTCGCTCAAGCCGGCGGCCGAGATCATCGCCAGCCCGCTGTCGATCGGCGAGCTGACGCTGGACAACTACCGGGCGATGTTCGCCGACGTGCCGATCGGCACCGGGTTCCTGAACACGGCGATCGTGCTGCTGGTCAAGGGCGGGATGACGATGGTCTTCTGCCCGCTGGCCGGCTACGCCTTCGCCAAGTACGACTTCCCGTTCAAGAACCTGCTCTTCGGCGTCGTGCTGCTGACGCTGATGCTGCCGACGCTGGTGCTGATCATCCCGCTGCTGCTGGAGATGAGCGCGCTGGGCTGGGTGAACACGTACCAGGCGCTGATCCTGCCGGGCAGCGTCGACGCGTTCAGCATCTTCTGGATGCGGCAGACGATCGCCGCCATCCCGAACGAGCTGATCGACGCCGGGCGGGTGGACGGGGCCGGCGAGTTCGGCATCTTCTACAAGGTCGTGCTGCCGGTCATCCGGCCGGGCCTGGCCGCGCTGGCCGTGCTGACCACCATGAACATCTACAACGACTTCGTCTGGCCGGTCGTCGCCGTCAACGACACCGCGCACCAGACCCTCCAGGTGGTGCTGTCCACGCTGGCCCAGAACGTCACCGGCAACCGCATCGGCGCCGACTTCGCCACCGTGTGGGGCGAGCTGCTGGCCGCCGGGAGCATCGCCATGCTGCCCCTGCTGGTGATCTTCGTACTGCTTCAGCGCCACTTCATCAACGGCATCCTCGCGGGCAGCGTCAAGGGCTGACCCGGATCATGAAAGAGAGCATCATGGAGTACCCCCGCCCCCACTTCGACCGGTCACACTCCTGGTCGAGCCTGAACGGCGACTGGGACTTCCGGGCCGACACCGAGCAGGACTACCACCGGACCATCACCGTGCCCTTCGCCTGGGAGACCCCCGCGTCGGGCATCGAGGCCCACTGGCTGCCCGTGGCCTGGTACCGCCGCACGTTCACCGTTCCCGCCGGTTGGGCGGGGCAGCGGGTCGTGATCCAGTTCGGCGCCGTGCACCACGAGGCCACCGTGTGGGTGAACGACATCGAGGTGGCCCGCCACCGCGGCGGGTACACGCCGTTCGAGGCCGACATCACCGATGCCCTCCGGGACGGCGACCAGACGGTGGTCGTACGGGTCTCGGCGCCGCTGGACAAGCGCGAGATCGCGCACGGCAAGCAGCGCAGCATCCCGCGCGACGACTTCGACGGCGTCTGCTTCACGCCCTCCTCGGGCATCTGGCAGAGCGTCTGGCTGGAGGCCAGGCCGGCGACGTACCTGGCGGGGCTGAAGCTGCGCCCGGCTGACGGGCTGGACGCCATCGAGGTCGAGGCCCGCGTGTCCGGCGCCGCCGAGGCCACGCTGGTGCTGAGCCTGCGCGGCACCGACGTGAGCGTCGAGGTCCCGGTCGTGAACGGCCTGGCGGAGACCGTGATCCCGGTCGCCGGGCCGCGCCTGTGGTCGCCCGAGGACCCGCACCTCTACCACGTGGACGCCACGCTGACCTCGGCCGACGGCACCGACACCGTCGCCGCCTACACCGGGCTGCGCCGCATCGAGGTGATCGGCGAGGACCTGTACCTCAACGGCGGCCGCCTGTTCGTGCGCGGCGTGCTCGACCAGGGGTACTGGCCGCTGACCGGCATCACCCCGCCCGACGACGCCGCGCTGCGCCGCGACCTCGAACTGGCCGCGGCGGCCGGCTACAACCTGGTGCGCAAGCACCTCAAGCTGGAGGACCCGCGCTTCGTCCACCACGCCGACGTGCTCGGCATGCTGGTGTGGGCCGAGCCGGCCGCGACCGGCCGCTTCTCCGCCGACTCGGTGGCGGCGTTCGAGGAGCAGATCGCGCCCATGGTCGAGCGCGACGGCAACTCCCCCGCGGTCATCATCTGGGGCCTGTACAACGAGGAGTGGGGCCTCGACTGGGACATCCCCGGCGACCCGGCCAAGCAGGCGGCGACCGCGCAGGCGTACGACCTGCTCAAGGCGCTCGACGCGAGCAGGCCCGCCGTCGACAACTCCGGCTGGACCCACGTCAAGACCGACCTGCTCGACTGGCACTACTACGACGAGTCCGCCGCCTCCTGGGGGAAGACGGTCGCCGCCCTGCTGAACGGCGAGCAGGACGACTTCCCCGTCAAGCTCGGCCCCGACTTCGTGGTGCGCAAGAAGCTCGCCGGCGCCCCCGGCCAGCCGCTGCGCGGCCTGCCCAACCTCAACAGCGAGTACGGCACCGGCTTCACCTCCGTCGAGCGCGGCTGGCAGCTGCGCTGGCAGACCCAGGAGCTGCGCCGCCACGACCGCGTGGCCGGCTACGTCTACACCGAGCTGTACGACATCGAGCACGAGTCGGCCGGCCTGCTCGACTTCGAGCGCCGTGCCAAGGACCTGGCCGGGGTGGACCCGGCCGACGTGAACGCCACGACCACGCTCGTGCTCGACGTGGTGCCCGTCGCGCCAGGCCGCGACCTGCTCAGCGAGTCGCGCGAGGTGAGCGTGCCCGTACGCGTCTCGCACCACGGCGGCGAGCCGGTCAACGGCCACCTGCACACCGCCTGGACCCCCGTCTTCGGCCCCGCGCCTTCTGCCCCCGGGGCGGAAGGCCCGTGGATCGAGGCCAAGCCGTTCCTGCTCAGCGCCGCCGCCGAGGTGCGCGCCGAGCTGCCGGACGGCTGGACCAGCGGGCGCCTGCACATCGCCCTGATCAGCGACGGCACGGTCGTGGCCCGCTCCGCCGTGGACGTCGACACCTACACCGGCTTCGTCATCGGAGATAACCGCTAAAGGAGACCAGTAGTGCGGCTTACACCCCCCGCGCGGCTCGTGACCGCGTTAGCCCTCATCGCCACCTGCCTCGGAGCGCTGGCCGGCCCCGCCTCGGCGGCCCCCGCCGGCCAGGTGCTCTACTCCCCGAACCTGACCACGTTCCCCCTGGGTGACGCCAGCTACCCGAGGGCGATCAGGCTCGACCACGACGGCTCGGCGAACGAGACGATGCTCGCCACGTTCGCCAAGCGCGGCCACAACGCGCCCGCCTCGTTCCCCGTCCACCGCAGCACCGACGGCGGCCGGACCTGGTCGGCGAACCCGATCTCCACCATCACCTCCCACACCCCGGGCTGGGGAATCGGGGCGCCGGTCCTGTACGAGGTGCCGCGCACGGCCAACGGCCTCAGCCAGGGCGACATCCTGGCCGCCGGGACCGCCTGGGTGGACGGCGACTACACGGCGCAGAAGGTCGAGGTGTTCAAGAGCACCGACCACGGCGTGACGTGGACGTACCTGTCCAACTGCACGCAGACCAGCGGCCTGCCCGACACGATCGGGCACGGCATCTGGGAGCCGTGGTTCCTGCTCGCCCCGAACAACACCCTGGCCTGCTTCATCTCCGACGAGCGGCCCGCGGGCAGCGCCACGAACAACCAGGTCATCGGCCACTACACCTCCACCAACGGCGGCCAGACCTGGAGCGCCACGATGACCCTGGACGTGGCCTTCCCCGCCGACAACCTGGCCAGGCCCGGCATGTCGATCGTGACGGGGCTGCCGAACGGCACGTTCCTGATGGCGTACGAGCTGTGCAGGGACGCCACGGACGCCGACCACGCGTGCGAGGTGTACGTCAAGACCAGCTCCGACGGCCTCAACTGGGGCTCGGGAGCCGGGACCCTCGTGCGCACCGCGGACCAGCGGGAGCTGCTGCACACCCCGTACGTCGCCTGGCTGCCGGGCGGCGGCGCCAACGGCACGCTGCTGATGTCGGGCCAGCGCGTCGTGGCGGGGCCGACCGGCAACAAGACGGTGCTGGGCGAGTCAGGCCAGGTGCTGTTCGCCAACACCAACCTGGGCGCCGGCGAGTGGACCGAGATCGAGGCGCCGGCGATCACCTCGCCCACCGGCGGCTACAACCCCGGCGAGCCGTCCTGCCCCGGCTACAGCTCGCCCATCGTGCCGTCCGCGAACGGCACCGGCTTCCTCTACCTGACCGCGACCCACCTGACGGGCAACCAGTGCCAGGTCAGGTACGGCCTCGGCACGCTGCCCGGCAAGGCCGTCCGGGTCACCGGCCCCGGCGGCAAGTGCCTGGACGTCGACACCAACACCAACGCCAACGGCAACGCCGCCCAGCTCTGGGACTGCGGCGTCGCCACCGGCCAGCGCTGGTCCAAGCACCCCGAGGGCAGCCTGCGCGCCTTCGGCAAGTGCCTGGACGTCGACGCGCAGGGCACCGCCAACCACACCAAGGTGCAGCTCTGGGAGTGCAACGGCAGCGGCGCCCAGAAGTGGACGCACCGCTCGGACGGCTCCCTGTTCAACCCGCAGTCGGGCCGCTGCCTGGACGCCCCGCAGGGCGCCACCGCCAACGGCACGAAGCTGCAGATCTACGACTGCAACGGCCTGTTCCCGCAGCAGTGGACCATCCCCGCCTAACGGGGAAACGCCGGGGGCGTGGCGAGCAGGTCGCCGCGCCCCTCGTGGCGAGCAGGTCACCGCGCCCCCCGTGGCGAGCAGGTCACCGCGCCCTCCGCCCTTGCCCGGTCAGGCGAACGGCTGGGCCATCTGGTCGAGCGTCTCGTTCATGACCTCGCGCAACGTGCGCGCCTCGCGCTCCTCGGTCCACAGGTGCGTGGCCACCCGCAGCCCCACCAGGAAGGCCGCGGCCAGCACCCTGGGCGGCACCGTGGCGGGCCGGTCCCCGACCGCCTCGACGAGGTCGCGTTCCAGGGCCGCGTGGTTGGCGAGCTGGCGGGCCAGCAGCGAGGGGTGGCGCTTGGCGAGGCGGGCGCGCAGGGCCCACTCGCGCTCCGGCTCCCCCAGCTCCCGGTACAGATCCTCGACGGAGGCCCGCAGCGCCTGCCAGGCGGTGAGCCCGGCGGGCTGGGCGCGCACCTGCTCGACCAGGGCGAGGATGCGCTGCTCCTCCCCGTAGAGGAGCGCGTCCTCCTTGCCGGAGAAGTAGTTGGAGAACGTCCGCCGCGAGATGTTGGCGGCGTCGGCGATCGCCTCGACGGTGACGGCGTCGAGGCCGTGCTCGACCACGAGCCGCAGGGCCGCCTCGTGCACGGCCTGACGGGTCTCGGCCTTCTTGCGTTCCCGCAGCCCCACCGTGGTCTCCATGATGGACGTCAGCCTACCTGTGGCGGGCGTGCGAGCCCCGGCTGCGGTCAGGGCTCGCACAAGATCATTATCGCGCATCAAGATCACTTGTGGGACCTCGCACGGGTGGATGGACGAAACAGTGACAAGCCAGCACACTCGCGAGGTGAATGGAGAGAACCTGCCACTGTTACGGAGACCCCGATGGCAAGCCTGGCTTCTCCTGCGCTGGTCGGGCGGGACACCCCGCTGCGATTACTCATCGGCGCCATCACCTGCCCGCCCGCCGTCATCCAGGTGCAGGGCGAGGCGGGGATCGGCAAGACCAGCCTCGTCCGAGCCGCGATCGAGCCGCTCACCTCGCCCGGCAGGACCGTGCTGATCGGCCACTGCCACCAGATCCGCGAGCCGTTCCCGTACGGGCCGGTGTTCGACGCGCTGCGCCACGTCGCGGCGGCCCTGCCCGGCCGCGACCGGCTCAGCCCGGTCACCGGAGCGCTGCGCGGCTACCTGCCCGAGCTGGCGGGACACCTACCGCCCGCACCGTCCCCGCCGCCCATGGGCGGCCCGCGCGCCGAGCGGCACCACCTCTTCCGTGCCGTGCACGCGCTGCTGGGCGCTGCCGGGATGGTGGTGCTGGTCGTCGAGGACCTGCACTGGGCCGACGACGGCACCCGGGACCTGCTGCGCTTCCTCACCGACCAGCCGCCCGAGGGGCTGGCGCTGGTGGTGACGTTCCGCCGGGAGGAGCTGCCGGTGCCTGGGCTGCCGTTCGGGCACGCGTACCGGCGGGCGCCCGGGGTGCGCAGCGAGGTGATCTCGCTGACGCCGCTCGACGTCGAGGGCGTGCGCAGGCTGGCGGGGGCGCTGCTCGCGTCGAACCCCGGCATGGCGTTCGCCGCCAAGCTGCACGAGCGCACGGCCGGGGTGCCGTTCGTGATCGAGGAGGTGGTCCGGACGCTGCTGGACGGCGAGGGCCGCCTGCCCGAGCCCGAGGCGCTCGACCGGATGGGCGTGCCGGTGCTGCTGCGCGAGGCCATGGCCGAACGCCTCACCGGGCTGTCACCCGCCGCACTCCACGCCGTCCGCGCCGCCGCCGTCCTCCGGCTCCCCGCGGAAGAACCGCTGATCAACGCCGTCTCCGGCGTCCCGGGACCGCACCGGCCCTCGGGCGAGGCCGGCACCTCGGAACCGCACCAGCCCTGGGGCGGGGCAGGCGCATCGGGACCGCACCGGCCCCGCCCCGAGGAGCCGGGGCAGGCACCGCACGGCGAGTCAGGGCTGAGCGAGGCGTTGCGGGCCGGGGTGCTGCGCGAGCAGCCCGACGGCCTGTACGGCTTCCGCCACGCCCTCGCCCAGCAGGCCGTCTACGACGCCATCCCCGGCCCCGACCGCAGGCTCACGCACCGCCGCGCCATGGTCGCGCTGGCCGCGCTCGACCCGCCGCCCCTCGTCCAGCTCGCCCACCACGCCCGCCACGCCGGCGACTTCGCCGCGTGGCAGCGGCACGGCAGCGCCGCCGCCGATCACTCCGCCGCGATCGGCGACATCCCGCTGGCCGTGGAGCTGCTGGAAGGGCTGCTCGCCGACCCGAAGCTGCCCAGGCAGGCACGCGGGCCGCTGGCGCTCAGGCTCAGCCGCGTCGCCGCCATCGGCCTGTCGCACCGCCGCGTCGTCCGCATCCTGCGCCACCTCCTGTCCGACGACTTCCTGTCCCGCCGGGTACGCGGCGAGGCCCGGCTCAACCTCGGCGTGCTGCTGTCCAACCAGGCCGGCGCGATCACCGCGGGCCGGCAGGAGATCCTCGCCGCGCTCCCCGACCTGGCCGACAGCCCCTGCCTGGCCGCCCGCGGCCTGGCTCTGCTGGCCATGCCCGTGTGGGGCGGCGAGCCGCTGGCCATGCACGAGGAGTGGATGGCGCAGGCGGAGAAGCTGCTGGTGGAGGGCCAGGATCCCGAGCTGACGGCCGCCGTCCAGGCCAACAAGGTGAGCATGGCCATGCTCGTCGGCTTGCCCGACGCGTTCGAGCTGGCCGGCACGCTGCCGGTCAACGACCCGTCCACCGCCGTGCGCAGGCAGGTGGCGCGCGGCTACTCCAACCTGTACGACGCCGCGCTCGCACTCGGCCACTACGCCGCCGCCGGGCGGTTCGCCGAGCGGAGCAGGCGCGTCGCCGAGGAGACCGGCGCGCTGTACCCGGCGTTCCTGGTGGAGATGTCGTCGATCCGGCTCGACCTGCTGACCGGCCGCTGGGACGGCCTGCGCGAGCGGGCGCTGGCCGCCGTCGAGATGACGTACGAGGCGCCCCTGCTCGCGGTGGAGGCCCGGCTCGCGCTCGGCGTGCTGGCCCTGGCCAGGGGCGAGTGGGACGAGGCAGGCGAGCACCTGGAGGCGGCCGGCGTGCGGGACCTGGACTCGGGGTTCCTGCCGGTCGCCGTGGCGGGGTCGAGCGGGCTGGTCGAGCTCCACCTGACCAGGGGCGCGCTGGAGCCGGCGCTGGCGGCGGCCGACCTGGCGGTCACCCGGCTGCGGCGCAAGGGCGTGTGGGTGTGGGGCGACCAGCTCGTCCCCGCGGCCGTCGCCGCCCTGGTGAAGGCGGGCCGGTCGGCGGAGGCGGCCGGGCTGGTCGGCGAGTTCGCGGCGGGCATCGAGGGCAGGGACGCGCCCTCCGCGCACGCCGGGCACGACCTGGCCAGAGGCGTGCTGGCCGCCGACGCGGGCCGACCCGACGAGGCGGCGCGGTGTTACGCGCGGGCGCGGGCGGCGTACCTGGCGATGCCGCGCCCGTACGCGGCGGCCCGCGCGGCCGAGCTGGAGGCGGACGCCTGGCTGGCCGCGGCGAGCCAGAGCGGCGCGACCGGACCGGACGCCGCCGCGCGCCGCGCACTCGCGGAACCAGAGCAGGCCGCCGATCCGGAGCGGACCTCGCACCGGGAGCGGGCCGCCGCGCTGGTCGCTGAGGCCGCCGAGCGGTACGCGTCGCTCGGCGCCACGCACGACGCCGCCCGCTGCCGCCGCCTCCTGCGCGAGCTCGGCCCCGACCGCCCGCCGGCCCGCCGCGGCAGGAAGGCCGGCGCCGGGGTGTTGTCGCCGCGCGAGAGCGAGGTGGCCAGGCTGGTGGCGCTGGGCCGGACGAACAGGGAGATCGCCGAGGTGCTGTTCCTGTCCCAGCGCACGGTGGACACGCACGTCGCCCGCGTGCTGCAGAAGCTGGGCGTGCGCACGCGGGCGGAGGTGAGAGAGCCCCGGCCGGAGGACCGGCCGGGGCCCGTCACCCCCGAGTCGTGAGGGCGGCTAGACGGTGACGCTCCACGAGTCGAGGTACCCGGTGTCACCCGAGTAGACGTCCTCGATGTCGAGCACCCACGTGCCGGCCGCCTGCTGGCTCACCGGTACGGAGAACGTCCTGGTCCCGTACGGGGTGCAGGTCGTGCCGCCGTACCGGTCGACCGCGTACCAGGTGCCGTTGGGCCCGCGCAGCCAGATGTCGAGGTCCTCCGCGCACGTGTGGCTGATCGTGATGGACACCCGGACCGGCGAGGTCGCGGCGCCCGTCGCGGTGGAGGAGATCGAGCTCTGGGTGTTGCCGAAGTCGGCGATCGGGTGATCGGTGTCGTTGGTGAACGTCCTGCCGCCCGACGTGCCCTGGACGGTCAGCGCGTACGTCGCCGTCCGCGTGGCCGTCTCGCCCGTGCCGGTCACCGTGACGGTGTAGGTGCCGGCGGGGGTGGTGGGCGCGGTCGAGATCGTCAGCGTGGCCGACCCGCCGGAGGTCACCGAGGCCGGGTCGAACGTGGCCGTGGCGCCGGTCGGGAGGCCGGAGGCCGCCAGGTTCACGGTCTGGGCGGTGCCGGCCGTGGTGCTGGTGCCGATGGTGGACGTGGCCGCCGAGCCCGCCTGCACGGTGCCGCTCGCGGGGTTCGCCGAGATCGAGAAGTCCCGGGTGGGCGGGGTGCCGCCGACCGCCTGCTTCCAGACCGCGTACATGGCCGCGTCCGCCGCCCGGTCGAGCACGGTGTCGTTGATGTTGCTGGTGGTGTCGCAGGAGGCGTGGTAGCACGGGTCGTACGCGCGCCCGGCCGTGCCGCCCCACTTGGCCGCCTGCGCCGAGGTCTTGGTGGCGCTGGCGCCGGCCGCGACGCCCGAGCTGGCGATGCCCGCGTTGCGGAAGGAGGCGTCGTCGGAGCGGTTGGCGCCCTCGACGTTCTCCTCGGGCTGCAGGTTCAGCCGGTCGTAGAACTCCTTGAGGTACGCGGCCCCGGCGGTGTTGATGTTGTTGATGAAGTAGCCGCCGTTGGTGGAGCCCGTCATGTCGTAGTTGTAGTAGACCTGGATCCGCTGACGCTCGGCGGCGCTGAGCGAGGCCACGTAGTACTCCGACCCGTTGAGCCCCTGCTCCTCGTCGGTCCACCAGCCGAACCTGACGTGCTTGGCCGGCGTCGGGTTGCGCTGCGCGAAGGTCAGCGCGACCTCCAGGAGGTTCGCCGAGCCCGAGGCGTTGTCGTTGATGCCGGGCCCCGCCGCCACGCTGTCGAGGTGCGCGCCGGACATGATGACCTGGTTGGCGTCGCCGCCCGGCCAGTCGGCGATCAGGTTCGGGCCCGCGCCGCTGCTGCAGTAGGAGGTGGTGCAGCTCTGCCTGACCACGGTGTAGCCGGCCGCGCGCAGCCTGTCCTCGATGTACGACACCGACTGCAGGTATCCGCCGCCCGTGGACCTGCGGTTCCCGCCGTTGCCGCTCGCGATCGACTGGAACTGCGTCAGGTGCGCCTTGACGTTGGCCAGGCTGATGTCCGGCGGGTCACCGGGGTTCGGCCCCTGGCCGACCGTGAGCGTGTACGTGGCGGTGTGCGAGGTCGAGCCGGCGCCCGTCACCGTGATCGGGTACGTGCCCTGCGGCGTGGCCGAGCCCACCCGCACCGTCAGCGTCGAGGTGTTGCCCGAGGTCACCGACGCGGGGCTGAAGCTCGCGGTGGTGCCGGACGGCAGGCCGGACGCCGACAGGTTCACGGTCTGGGCGCCGCCCGAGGTGGTCTGCGTGTTGACCGTGACCGTGAGCTGCTGGCCCGGCGACGCGCTGCCGGAGGACGGGTTGAGCGTGAGCGAGAAGTCGTTGCCCGGCGTGCCGCACGCGGGCTCACCCGACGCCGCCGCCACGCTGACCGCGCTCCAGGCGGCCTTGGTGGTGTTGCACTCCACGCTGCTCGCGCCGTACAGCTCGATGACGGCCGCGACGGAGGCGGCGCGGACGTTCGAGTAACGCCAGGTCGAGGTCTTGCGGGAGAGCGCACCCATGAAGATCTTGCCGGCCTTCTGGATGCCGATGCCGGTGACCGACGAGGGGCCGCCCGAGCAGATCGGGCTGGACGGCTTGCCACCGCCCGGGTTGCTGCCCTCGGCCAGCAGGTAGAACCAGTGGTTCAGCGGGCCGGCCGCCGCGTGCACCTCGGTGCTCGGGATCGAGGAGGACCAGCAGTTCGGGTCGCCGAGCGCGCCCGGGTTGTACATGTTGCGGATCGGGCCCTGCCCGACCAGGTTGACCTCCTCGCCGACCAGGTAGTCCGGCGGGTCGTTGGGGTTGTTCGCGTAGTGCTCGGTGAGCGCGCCGAAGATGTCGCCGGTGCCCTCGTTGATGCCGCCGTTCTCGTTGCCGGAGCCGGCGCCGCCCGGGGTGGTCTGGAAGATGGCGTGCCCGTACTCGTGGGCCACGACGTCGATGGGGGTGGCCTGCGCGGTGTTGGCCTGGTTGTGGCCGAAGTTGGTGTAGCTGCCGTTCCAGTAGGCGTTGACCTGGTTCAGCCCGACCCGCGCGGGGAAGCCGCGGCCGCTGCCGTTGATGCCGTTGCGGCCCAGCCAGTCACGCAGCATCTCCCACTCGCGCTGGACGCCGTAGAGCGCGTCCACGCACGCGGTCTCCAGGTTGGTGCCCGAGCCGTTGCCCCACGCGTCGTCCGTGCCGGTGTAGGCGCTGCCGTTCTGCCCGCCGCACTGGATGCCGGGCCTGGTGGTGTCGGTCATCGAGTACGAGCTGCCGGAGCCGCTCGTGCCGATCGTCACCTGGCCGTTGTAGTAGCCGTTGCCTGTGCCGGCGCGGACGAGATCGTAGGAGTCGGCGATCTTCCCGGTGCGGGCGTCCACGAACACGTGCTGGATGCTCGGCTGCCCTCCGGCGATGCCGCTGACCACGGCCTCCCAGGTCAGCTTGGGCCGCTCGCCCCAGGCCAGCACGACCAGGCGCGGCTCGGCCGTGTCGTCCACCCGCTCCAGCCGGGTCCTCGCGACCTCCGTGGCCCGTTCGGCGCTGATCGTGGCCCGGGTCGGCACGCCTCGCGGGCTCGGCCCCGAAGCCGCCACCGTGTCCCTGACGTGCCCCGCCGCGTCGGTGACCACGACGGCGTCGCCGCCCACCATGGGCAGCCCCTTGTACGTGCGCTCGTACGCCACGTAGAACATGTCACTCGCGCCCGGCGTCACCGAGACCCTGCTGTACGCCTCGTCCGGACCCCTGGTGAGCTCGTCGAGCTGGCTGGAGACGGCCTTGTCGGCGACCGCCGCCGCGAGCGAGGCGGGATCGGCCGCCGCCGCGAGCGTGCTCTCCTGTGACCTGGCGGCCCCTGGAGGGGCGGCGTTCGCGGGTAACACCACGGTCGCGGCCGTGGCGACGCCCGCGACCGCGGCGAGTAAGGCTTTGCGTTTCACGGCTGTCGTGCTCCTTTCGGCGGTTCCCTGAGCCGCCGGGCGCTGGTGGGCGCGCGGCGGCCCGCGCGTAACCCGGGATCGCCTGGGTTCGCGGTGGTGTCAGGGAAAGGGGGGGTGATGGGGGGTGATGGGAAAGCGAGCGGACCGTTTCGCCTTGTTGCCGCCCGACGCTAAGCCCTCCGTGACGGCGGGAAAATACGTAGGTGCATCGGTAGGCATACCGATAATTCCGTTTCGCCAGGTGAGGTGGGGGACAATCGGGGGCGTGCAGTTCGGCGTCCTGGGTCCGCTCGCGGTGTGGCGCGCCGACGGGGACCCGGTCGCCGTCGGCGGGCCCCGGCCGCGCGCGCTGCTGGCGATGCTGCTGCTCGACGCGGGGCGGCTGGTCAGCGTCGAGCGGCTCATCGACGGCCAGTACGGCGACCGGCCCCCGTCCGGCGCGGCCAACGCCGTGCAGGCACAGGTCTCCCGGCTCAGGCGGCAGCTGCCCGCCGAGCTGATCGAGTTCCACGGGACGGGCTACCGGCTGGCGGTCGAGCGCGGCCGCGTGGACGCGCACCGCTTCGAGCGGCTGGCGCGGGAGGGGCGCGGCCTGCTCGCGGCGGGGTCGCACGCCAGGGCCGCCGCGGTGTTGCGGGAAGGGCTGGGGCTGTGGCGCGGCCCGGCGTTCGCGGACGTGGCCGACGCGCCGTTCGCGGGGCCGCAGGCGGTGCGGCTGGAGGAGTTGCGGCTGGCCGCCACCGAGGACCTGTACGAGGCCGAGCTGTCGTTGCCCGACGCCGGACCCGCCGCCGGGCTGCGCGAGCTGGTGGCCGCCCATCCGCTGCGCGAACGGGCACGCGGGCTGCTGATGCGGGCCCTGCACGCGGCGGGGCGGCAGGCGGAGGCGCTGGCCGCGTACGAGGAAGGGCGGCGGCTGCTCGCCGACGGGCTCGGCGCGGACCCGTCACCCGAGCTGGCGGCCCTGCACCTGGAGATCCTGCGCGGCTCGCGGGCACGCACGACGCGTACGGCGCCGCCTGCGCAGCTCACCAGCTTCGTGGGCCGTGAGGACGAGCTCGCGCGGCTGGCCGCCCTGGGCGGGGCCCGCCTGGTCACCATCGTCGGGCCCGGCGGCACGGGCAAGACCCGCCTGGCCATCGAGGCGGCCACCCGCCGCCCACCCGGCCGGCCGCCGGCCGCCGATGCGGTCGCGTTCGCAGACCTGTCGCTCGTGGACGCCCCGTCGGGCGGCCTCGCGGGTCGGCCGGCGGGCGGACCGGCCGCCGGACCGGCCGCCGGTGCGCGCGGCGGGGCAGACACCGGTGCGGCCAGCGGGCCACCCGGTGGGGCGGCCGCTGGTGCGGCCGGTGGGCAGGTGGCGCAGGTCGTGGTCGGGGCGCTCGGGTTGCGGGAGCCCGCGCTCAGGCCGGCCGCCGCCGGCGGGCCCGATCCCGTCGAGCGGATCGTCGCCGCGCTGGCCGGGCAGGAATCGCTGCTCGTGCTGGACAACTGCGAGCACGTCGTCACCGAGGCCGCCACGCTCGCGCGCCGCCTGCTCGCCGCGTGCCCCGGCCTGACCATCTGGGCCACCAGCAGGGAGCCGCTGGGCATCACCGGCGAGCACCTCGTCCCGCTCGCGCCCCTGCCCACGCCGCCCCCGGGCGCGCCGGACCCGCTCGGCTACCCGGCGGTCCGGCTGTTCGCCGACCGGGCGGCGGCCGTACGGCAGGGCTTCTCGCCCGGGCCCCGCGACCTGGACGCGGTGCTGCGGATCTGCGCCGCGCTCGACGGGCTGCCGCTGGCCATCGAGCTGGCGGCGGCACGGGTGCGCACGTTCGGGGTGGCGGAGATCGCCGACCGGCTGGCCGAGCACGGCCGCTTCCGGCTGCTCTCGCGCGGCGACCGCACGGCCGCCGCCCGCCACCAGACCCTGCACGCGGTGGTGGAGTGGAGCTGGAGCCTGCTCGGGCCCGAGGAGCAGGCGCTGGCCAGGCGCCTGTCGGTGTTCACCGGCGGCGCCACGCTGGAGGCGGTCGAACGCGTCTGCGGCGCGTCCCGTGCCCGGACGGACGTGGCGGACGCGCTGGCCGATCTGGTGGACAAGTCGCTGGTCGAGACCGACGGCGAGCGTTACCAGATGCTCGACACCATCCGCCTGTTCTGCCTGGAGCGGCTGGCTGAGGCGGGTGAGGAGGAGCGGCTGCGGCGGGCCCATGCCGCCTGGTTCCTGGAGTTCGCGGAGCGCGCGCACGAGCGCCTCTACCGGGCCGAGCAGCTCGAATGGCTGGCCTCGTTGTCGGCCGACGACGCCAACCTTCAGGCGGCCCTGCGCTGGAGCGTGGAGCACGACAGGCCGACCGCGTGGCGGCTGGTGGGCACGCTCGGCATGTACTGGTGGCTGACCGGGCGGCGCGGCCAGGCCATCCGGCATGCCGAACACCTCCTCGACACCACCGGCGGCGAACCACCCGCCGGGCTGGCGGAGGAGTACGTGCTGGCCGTGCTGCACGCCGTGCCCGACGCCGGTTCGCCGCACTGGGCGCGGGCGAAGGAGATCGTCGCGTCGCTCGACCGGCCGATGCGCTACCGGTTCGGCGTGGCGCTGTGGGGCATGATCGCGGGACCGCCCGAAGGCGGGATGACGGCGGAGCGGGAGCGGCTGGTGCTCGGCACCGACTCGTGGAGCCGGGCGCTCAACCTCCTCGGCACCACGCTGATGACGCTGCACGGCGGGCTGCTCGCCGAGGCCGAGTCCGGGCTGGAGCGGGTGCTGGCGGGCTTCGGGGAGTTGGGCGAGCGCTGGGGCATGGGGCAGGCGCTGGACTGGCTGGCCCTCCTCGCGAGCTGGCGCGGCGACTGGCGGCGGGCGATGGGCCTGTGGGAGCGGGCGCTCGCCCTGTTCGCGGAGCTCGGCGCGCTCGACGAGCTGGCGGACGTCCTGAGCAGGCGGGCCCACGCGCACTGGCGGGCGGGCGACGCCGAGGCCGCGCGCGCCGACAACGAGCGGGCGGGCGAGCTGGAGCGGCGGCTGGGCCGGCCGGAGCTGATGGCCTGGGTGCAGCTCCAGCTCGGGGACATCGCCCGGCTCCAGGGTGATCTCCCCGAGGCGGCCAGGCGGCTCGACGCGGCGATGTCCGGCTCGGAGACCGGCGCGTTCACGGCCGGAGGGACGAGGTCACGCGTCCACACGGCGCTGGGCCGGCTGGCGGCGGCCCAGGGTGACGGGGAGCGGGCCGCACGCCTGCACGCCGAGGCGCTGGCCGCCGCGCTCGGCTCGCCGCTGGCCAACGACGTGGCCGAGGTCGCGGAGGGGCTGGCGGGCCAGTCCCTCTTCGAGGCGACGCACGGGCAGCAGGACGGGGGCCGGGCCGGGGAGCATCGGCACGCGGCGGCCTGGCGGGCGGCGTCGTTGCTCGGGATCGGGGCGGCGGCCCGGGGCACGGCCGTGGCCGGGGATCATGACGTCGCCGCGACCGCCGCCGGCGCCACCCGCGTGCTGGGGCCCGAGGCGTTCGCGGCGGCGTACGCGAAGGGCGCGGCGATGAGCCGCGAGGAGGCGCTGACAGCCCTGCGTGAGGCCGCCGGCCGGTAGCCGCCGTGCGCGGCGCGGCGCGACCGGGAGCCAGGAGCACCGCTGACACTCGCGCCCCGCACTGTCAGCGGACGGTCGCCCGGCTGTCAGCGGCGCTCGCGAAGCTGCCAAGCATGCGAAACGTTCTCATCTCCGGTGCCGGCATCGGCGGCCCGGCCCTCGCCCACTGGCTCACCCGCTACGGCTGCCAGGTCACGGTCGTCGAGAAGGCCCCGGCCCTGCGCCCCGGCGGCCAGGCGGTGGACTTCAAGGGCGAGACCCACCTCACCGTGCTGCGCCGCATGGGCATCCTGGACGACGTGCGCCGCCTGCAGACCGGCGGCACCGACCAGGAGGTCGTGGACGCGAACGGCCGCAGGCTGGCGGTCCTGTCCGGCGAGTTCACCGGCGGCGCCCTGGAGATCAAGCGCGGCGACCTGTCCAGGATCCTGTACGAGCGCACCGCCCCGGACTGCGAGTACGTCTTCGGCGACTCGATCACCTCGCTCACCGAGACCCCCGGCGGCGTCCAGGTCACCTTCGAACGCACCGAGCCCCGCACGTACGACCTGGTCGTCGGCGCGGACGGGATCCACTCGAACGTGCGCCGCCTCGCCTTCGGCCCCGAGTCCGATCATGTCCGGCACCTCGGCTACTACTACGCCCTGGTGGACATCGAGGAGGACTTCGGGAGGACGCCGCAGATGTACAACGAGCCGGGCAGGCTGGTGGCGACGGGCGGGCCGAAGGCGCCGGCGTTCTTCGTCTTCGCCTCGAGCCCGCTGACCTACGACCGCTACGACAGCGGGCAGCAGAAGGAGATCCTGGCGCGGGCGTACCAGGGCATGGGCTGGCAGACCCCGCGGATCATGGAGGCGGTGCGCCGGTCGGGGAACGTCTATCTCGACTCGATCAGCCAGGTCAGGATCGACCGCTACGCCCAGGGGCGGGTGGCGCTGCTGGGCGACGCGGGGTACGGCAACACGCTGGGCGGGTTCGGCTCGGGCCTGGCGGTGGTGGGCGCGTACGTGCTGGCGGGCGAGCTGGCCGCGGCCGGCGGCGATCATCGCGCGGCCTTCGCCGAGTACGAGCGGCAGTTCAAGTCGTACGCCAAGATCGCCAAGAACGGCAACGCCGGCCCCTTCCTCGCGCCCGCTACCCCGTCACGCCTGCGCATGCGCAACCGGATGCTCAAGTCGAGCTTCCTGATGGGTCTGATGACGAAGATGGGCGACAAGTTCGCCACGGACCTCGCGCTCAAGTCGTACTGAACTTTTGCCTCGCAGGCCGCATCCAACCCCGGCATGAGAGCAATCGCCGCCCTCGCGGCCCTCACCGCGGCGCCCGTCGCCGCGGCCCTGATCGCCGTCCCCGCCCAGGCCGCCACCGCCTCCGCCGCCTGCCCGGCGCCGACCAGGGCCGAGCTGAAGGGGACGGACGCCGACGAGCCGGCCAAGGGCGCGAAGGCGCTCAGGGGCGTGCGCGTCCGTCACGTCCCCAAGGGCTTCACCTACGGCACGCTGACGGCGTCGAAGCGCGGGGGCGTCACCGAGTACGGGTATGTCTGGTCCGACAACCGCGACACCACCGACCTCGCGCACCGGTCCCTGTGGGTGCGGGTGGTGTGCTGGCCCAAGGCGAGCAGGCTCGCGCAGCTCAGGAAGCTGCCCGTCGAGCTGGGCAGGTTCACGGGCGACCCGCGAACCGTGAAGCTGGGCGGCCGCCAGGTGCTCAGGCAGGAGGGTGACGGCGCGCTGGGCCACGGCCGTTACGTCGGCTGGGTGGAGCGGAAGGGCGTGGTCGTGACCGTGATGGCCAGCCGGCCCCTGGTGCCGGAGCTCGCCGACATCGTCAGGGGCATCAAGCTGTGAGCCTGCCGACCCCGCCGTCCACGCGCAGTCGCGGCACGCCGTCCAGCAGGGGGATGTGAGCCTCCTCCGGGCCGAGATGCCAGTCCTGGACCGGAGCGAGGCCGGGCCCGATCAGCTCGAACCCGTCGAACAGCCGCAGCACCTGCTCCCGCGTGCGGAACGTGGCCTGCGCCGGCGAGCCGGCCGTGGCCATCCTGAGCTGGGCGAGGGCCTCGGGGTCGCTCTCGGCCATGGCATGGGAGATGACCAGATGGCTGCCGGCGGTCATGCGCTTCCTGAAGGCGGCCACGATGCCGGCGGGGTCCTCCTCGTCCATCACGAAGTGCAGGACGCCGACCATCAGCACGCACACCGGCTGGTCGAAGTCGATCAGCCCGGTGATGTGCGGGTCGGCCAGGATGCCGGCGGGGCGGCGCAGGTCGGCCTGGATGCCGGCGACGCCGGGGGCGTCGGCCAGCAGCACCTGGGCGTGCAGCCGCACCACCGGGTCGTAGTCCACGTAGACCACCCGGCAGGCGGGGTGCACTCCGCGGGCGGTCTCGTGGATGCTGGGTGTGGTGGGGATGCCGGTGCCCAGGTCGATGAACTGCCTGATTCCCTGCTCGGCCAGGTGGCGGACCGCCTCGACCTGGAAGTGACGGTTGGCCCGCGCCACCAGGCGGGTGTCGGGGGCGACGGCGAGCAGCCTGTCGGCCACCGCCCGGTCCACTGCCAGGTTGTCCTTGCCGCCGAGCAGGTAGTCGTACACCCGGGCCGAGCTGGGGACCGTCGGGTCCACTCCGGGCGGAACACGTTCTAGCTCGGTCACGAGGCCGTCTCCTTCGCCTGCCGCCGGGGTGATCGTGCACCTGGTGCGTCATATTACTCGTCAGTCACACCGGCGCATGTGAGCCCTTCACCGGCCGATGAGCCGGTGGCTCCTCCCGATGGCGTACGGAAATACCGCCGCATGACCGATGCGAAGGAGGGGAAGGCGTGTGCATCCTGGTGGGGACGGGTCCGGCGCGTGGCTCGTCGTGGACCTTGAGAGGAGTCACGAGGGCATGGACAATGCGTCAGGCCGCCCTACCGTGATTTTGGATAACGGCGTCGTCGGCCGGATCATGCTGGCCCATCCGTACCGGCGCGACCTGGTGCTCGTGCTCGGCATGGACGGCACCCTGCTGAGCTGCGAGCTCGACGACATCGCCTGCGTCGTCGGCGGCGAGCCGCTCTGCCGCGACGGCTGACCCCGGCCTGCCCACCGCGGCGGCCGGCCCGCACCGGCCTGTTCACCGCGGCGGCCGCCCCACGCAGGCCCGTTGCCCGCGACAAGGCTGACGTCCGCAGACCCGTTCACCGCAACAAGGCTGACGTCCGCAGGCCCGTTCACCGTGACAGGGCCGACGTCCGCAGGCCCGTCCACGCTCAGTGGGAGGTGACGATCCCGCCGATCAGCTCGGCCGCCGCGAAGTCGTTGGTGAGCCGGTTCTTGGTCAGCGCGAACGTGGTGCCGGTCGCCGTGTCGGCCCAGGCCGTGCTGCCGCCCGCGCCCCCCACGCCGAACACGGTCGGGGTCTGCTCCGGCGTCGAGCCGGGACGGCCGATGTTGAAGCCGAGCCCCCACGCGGACGGCATGCCGAAGACCTCGTCTGCGCCGCTCGCCGCCACGGCCGTCACCTCGCGCAGCCGTTCGGGCGTGATCAGCCGCACGCCGTCCACCTCGCCGAGCAGTGCCGCGTACACCCGCGCGATGGCCCTGGCCGAGGTCTTGCCGCCGGCGGGGATGTCGGCCGACAGGTAGTCGGGCCGGTTGCCCAGCTCGGCGTTGGGCATCAGCGTCATCGGCCCGGCCTTGAGCATCGGCAGGTCCGCCGGCATCTCGCCCCACGCGGACATGTCCATGGGCGCGTCCTCCAGCCGGGCCAGCCGCGCGTGCTCCTGCTCCGGCATCCCGAAGTACAGCTCGCCGGCCACCCCCAGCGGCCCCGCCACGTCCTCCCGCAGCACCTGCGAGATGGGCTTGCCGGTCGCCCGCCGGACGATCTCGCCGACGAGGAACCCGAACGTGTAGGCGTGGTAGCCCATCTTGGTGCCCGGCTCCCACCACAGCTCCGCGTCCTCCAGCGCGGCGACCATCTTGCCCCAGTCGCAGACGTCCTCGGGCGTGGTGTCGAGCGGCACGCCGGGCACGCCCGCCGTGTGCGAGAGCACGTGCCGCACGGTGACGCGCTCCTTGCCGTGCCGGGCGAACTCCGGCCACAGCTCGGCGACCGGGGTGTCGTAGCCGAACAGCCCCCGCTCGGCGAGCACGTGGGCCACGGCCGCGGTGGCGCCCTTGCCGATGGAGAAGTTGTAGAAGGGCGTGCCGGACGTGACGGGCCGCCCGGTCTCCGGGTCGGCGACGCCCGCCACCACGTCCACGATCTGGACGCCGTCCTGGTAGACGGCCACCTGGAGCCCGCGCTCCTCGCCCGACTCGACAAGCCTGTCGGCGGCTTCCTGCACCTGCTTCTGAAGATCACTCATGGCGTGTCCGTCCTTGTCCGTCGCTGGAACTAGACGGTACAGTACTCACATCAGTACGGAACTGTCTAGTACTGTTCTGGCAAGCGAACGAGAGGGCGGTCATGGCAGCGGAAGAAGACGGCCGGACGGCACGCAAGCGCAAGCAGATCCTGGAGGCGGCGCTCCCGGTGTTCCTGCGCAACGGCTACGTGGGCACCAGCATGGACGAGGTGGCCTCACTGGCCTCCGTGTCGAAGCAGACCGTCTACAAGCACTTCACCGACAAGGAACAGCTCTTCACCAGCATCATCATGGACACCACCGGCCAGGTGGAGGGGCTGGCCAGGATGATCACCACGGCGCTGGAAAGAAGCGACGACCTGGAGAAGGACCTCGGCGAGCTGGCCCGCCAGTTCCTCGCCCGCATCATGCGCCCCGACGTGCTGCGGCTGCGCCGGCTGGTGATCGCCGAGGCCGACCGCTTCCCCGACCTCGGCCGCACCTGGTACGCCCAGGGCTTCGAGCGCTCGCTCAAGACCATGACCACGGCCTTCGAGCGGCTCACCGAGCGCGGCCTGCTGCGCGCGGACGACCCGGCCCTGGCCGCCGAGCACTTCGTCGGCCTGCTGCTGTGGATCCCGGTGAACAAGGTGATGTTCTCCGGCAGCGGCGCCCACTACACCGACGCCGAGCTCGAACGCCTGGCGGAGGCCGGGGTGGCCGCGTTCCTGCGGGCCTACGCTAGCCCAGGAACCGCCTGATCCCGTCGGCCAGTGCGGCGGCCATGCGCTTGCGGAAGGCGGCGTCGGACATCTTGGCGGCGTCGCCCTCGTTGCGCATGTTGCCGCACTCGATGAACACCGCCGGCCGCTTCGACAGGTTGAGCCCACCCAGGTCGGTGCGGGTCTGCAGGCCGTTCTTCGCGGTGTAGTTCGCGTACGGCATGCCGGTGCCCTCGCGGTAGGCGTCGCGGACGGCCCGGCCGAGCCTGGCCGACGGCTTGACCACGTCGTCGTTGTGCCCGGGGAGCAGCCCGGGCATGATCACGTGGAACCCGTGCCCGCTCGGCGCGGCCCCGTCGCCGTGGATGGACAGCACCGCGTCCGCCCTGGCCTCGTTGCCGATCGCGGCCCGCTCGGTGACGCACGGGCCCACGCCCTTGTCGTCCGGCCGGGTGAGCACGACCTTGGCGCCCATGCCCTCCAGGATCGGCTTCAGCTGTCCGGCGACGTCCCAGGTGAAGGCGTGCTCCGGGAAGCCGTCGTCGGTCTCGGTGCCGGTGGTGTTGCACGCCTTGCGGCCGGTGATGATGTCGACCTGGCGGTTGATCTCCTCGGGGTGCGCGGCGTTGCCGCCGTTGTGCCCCGGGTCGAGCACGACGATCTTGCCTGCCAGCGGGCGCGCGCTCACGGTCGGGCTCGCCGGTGGGGAGGCGGGCAGCGCCGCCTCCTGGGCCGCGGGCACGGCGCCGCCGCCGCACCCGGCGGACAGCGCCGCGAGCATGGCCAGTGCCACGGGTCCGGCTCGGTAGGCGCGCATGCCACCGACCGTACCGGGCACCGGCCCGGAAACCCAAGACCCGCACTGACCTGGGATTTCGTGTCGCGGGCAAGGTTTGTCGCCGAGGTCAGGCGAGCTCTCCCGGCAGGGGCGGCTCCACCCGCTTGCGGATCAGGTACGGCGGCATCGCCAATGCGTGCATGCCGGTCCCGAGCAGGGTGTCGATCGAGTGCTCCGGCGTCTCCGCCAGCGGCTCGCCCGGGCCGTTCAGCGAGGTGTGGGCCAGGACGGGCGTGCCCGTGCGCTCGTGCCACCTCGTGAGCAGGGCGTGCAGGAACGGGGCGCTCTCCCGGGTGACCGTCTGCGGCCTGGCCGTGCCGTCCACGTGCGTGATCGCGGGCAGCCCGTCGCGGTGCTCGGGGCGGACGGCGGCGGCGTACTGCCTGAACGGGGCCGGCCGGTCCAGCGCGAAGAGCCGCGCGGCGTGCTCGGCCGGCACCAGCGCCGCCGGCGGGCGGAACCACTCGCGGCCCTTCGCCTCGAAGTTGACGTAGTCCTGCATGTCGGGGCCGCGCGGGTCGCCGAGGATGCTGCGGTTGCCCAGCGCGCGCGGGCCCGACTCGCTGCGGCCCTGGTGCAGCCCGACCACGCGGCCGCTCTCCAGCAGCGTGACCAGCGTGCCCGCCAGGTCCGCCGGCTGCTCGGCGTACAGGCCGGCGGGCAGGGCGCGCACGGCCGCCTCGATCGCGCTCCCGTCGGGGTCGGGGCCGAGGAAGTCGTCCGTCCAGCGGAAGCGGCTGTCCACGCCGAGGCAGGCGATGAGCCCGTACAGGGCGCAGCCCACGGCTGTGCCGCCGGCGTGCGGGCTGGGCGGGATGAACACCTCGCGGAACGGCGACTCGCGGATGAGCCGGCCGTTGGCTGAGCAGTTGAGCGCGGTGCCGCCGGCGAAGGCCAGCGCGTCCAGGCCGGTCTCGGCGTGCAGCCAGGCGACCACCTGGCCCAGCGCCCGCTCGAAGGCGCGCTGGCCGGCGGCGGCCAGGTTCGCGGCGCGGCGGAAGTCCTCGCCGCCCGGCTCGTAGACGAAGGCGTCGCGGCGGCCGAACGCCTCCAGCCAGGCGGGCGGGATGTGCACCTCGTGGCCGCGCACGTCGAGGTCGGGCAGGCCGAGCGCGTCCGGGTCGCCGTACGGGGCCAGCCCCGCCACCTTGCCCTCGTTGCCCTCGCCCTCGGGCCAGATCGCCTTCGTCAGCAGCGCGGAGAAGCAGCCGAGCCCGGCGGGCCTGGCCCAGTCGCCGTCCCAGAGCTGCTTGGCCAGGCACTCCAGGCGCCCGCGCCTGCACCGGTAGAACGAGGCCACCTCCAGCAGGTCGCCGCCGGTGTCCGGCGGCAGCGGGACCTCCTCGGTGAAGTCCCGGACGTGGCTCCCCTGCACGTCGATCACCAGCCCGGCCGCCTCCTCGAACGGCGAGGGGTAGAACGCGCTGTAGAGGTGGGAGAGGTGGTGCGAGACCAGCACGATCGACGCCCCGTCCTTGAGGCCGAGCGTCTTGCGCACCTCCTCGTGGTACGCGGGCGCGTGCTCGATCTCGGTGTCCGACGCGTAGCTCTCCACCACCAGGTCCACCGGCTCCTTCAGCAGCGGCATGGCCGGCAGGTAGCGGTCGGGCAGGTCACCGAGGCGGCCCCAGTGGTGCTTGCGGCGGCTGACGCGCTCCTTTTGCAGGCTGTACATGCCCGACTCGCCCACCGCGACGGCGATGGAGCCGTCCTGGGTGCGATTTATACCGACAACGATGGGAAAGTCCGCCATCTGCAGTGCCTCCTGATCGGAATCACGGGCACCGATACCCCAGCGAGGAACAAGTGGATCTCCCAACCGCGTAAGGGACACGTCAGCAGAGGTTGTCCTCGCCCGCTGGTCAGCGGGCCGGGAGCCGCGGACACGACCCTCGACCGGACATGACGTCGCCATGATTCGGACGCCCGTAAACCCCGCGGGACGCGCAGGACGCTGGCCGAGATCGACGATTCGCCGCACCATACGGACGTGCGTACGTGCTCACGCACCTGGCCCTCCACACCTGGCCCTCCGCACCTGGCCCTCCGCACCCCCTTGGAAGGAAGCATGTCGCGTACCACCCCGATCGACGCCGGGCACGACCCGGCCGGAACACTCGCCGCCGACCGGCTCGGCGCGCCCACGGTCGTCTACTTCGTCCTGTCGGCCGCCGCGCCGCTCACCGTCGTCGCCGGCGTGGTGACCACCGGCTACGCCGTCACCGGGATCACCGGGCTGCCGATCGCCTTCCTGGTCGTGGGCGCCGTGCTGGCGGTCTTCGCCGTCGGGTACGTGGCGATGGCCCGGCACCTGGCCAACGCCGGCGCGTTCTACACCTACGTCACCCGGGGGCTCGGCCGGCCCGCGGGCATCGCGGCGGCCTGGGTGGCGCTCATCGCGTACAACACGCTGCAGGTGGCGCTCTACGGTGCCTTCGGCGTGGCGAGCGCGCCGCTGCTCGAAGCGTGGCTGGGCGTCACGCCCGCCTGGTGGATCGTCTCGCTGGCCGCCTGGGCGCTGGTCGCGGTGCTCGGCGTGCTGCGCGTGGACGTCAACGGCCGGCTGCTGGCCGTGCTGCTGACCGCCGAGGTGGCGGTCATCCTGCTGTTCGACCTGGCCGACCTGATGAATCCGGCCGCCGCCGGATACTCCGCCGAGACGCTGTCGCCGGCCGCGCTGTTCGTGCCGGGCGTGGGGGCGCTGCTGGTGCTGGCCACGCTCGGGTTCGTCGGGTTCGAGTCGTCCGTGGTGTTCTCCGAGGAGAGCCGGGAGCCGCGGCGTACGGTGCCGATCGCCACGTACGCGTCCGTGGCGATCATCGCCCTGGTGTACGCGCTGTCGTCGTGGGCCATGACGGTCGCCATCGGGCCCGGCGAGATCGTGGCCACCGCGCGACGGGACCAGGCAGACACGATCTTCGTGCTGGCCGAGGCGCACCTGGGCCCCGTCGTGGTGTCCATCGCCAGGGTGCTCTTCGCCACCAGCGTCCTGGCCGCGATGATCTCCTTCCACAACACCACCTCCCGCTACTTCTTCGCGCTCGGCCGCGAGCGGGTGCTGCCGGCCGTCTTCGGCCGGACGCGGGCCCGCAGCGGGGCGCCCCAGGCGGGTTCGATCGCGCAGAGCGTGCTCGGCCTGGCCACGATCCTGCTGTACGCGATCCTCGGCCTCGACCCGCTCGTGCAGCTCTTCTTCTACGGCGGCGCCTTCGGCGGGCTCGGCGTGCTGCTGCTGATCTTCGTGACGTCCATCGCGGTCATCGTCTTCTTCGCCCGGCAGCCGAGCGGCGAGACGCTCGGCCGGCGGGTGATCGCGCCCGTGCCCGCCGCGATCGCACTGGCCGTGATGGTGTGGTTCGCGCTCGACAACTTCTGGGCGCTGCTGGGCGTGCCGGAGGGCGACGCCCTGGCCTCGGTG
The DNA here is from genome assembly GCF_040656115.1 of Nonomuraea sp. NPDC050202. Lineage (NCBI taxonomy): Bacteria > Bacillati > Actinomycetota > Actinomycetes > Streptosporangiales > Streptosporangiaceae > Nonomuraea > Nonomuraea sp. NPDC050202. Next base: position 140,389 of record NZ_JBFALF010000016.1, read on the forward strand.
CTGCCGGCCGTCTACGGGCTCGCCGCGGCGCTCGGGGTGGTGTGGGCGTTCGTGCTGCGTGCCGGGCGACCCGCCGTTTACGCTGCGGTGGGGACGGGCGCCAAGGCGGCCACCGTCCCCGACGGCGCATGATCCACGAGAGGAGACCTGGGCCGATGGCAGAGACGTTCCGAACAGGACAGGCAGAGGCGTTCGGGCCCTGGCCGGTGATCCACCGCGAGAGCGGGGCGGCGTTCGCGTTACGGCCCGCCGTCCGCCTGGCCACGGCCGACGACGCGCAGCAGGTCGCCGAGCTGATCGCCACCGCGTTCGCCGGGCTGCGGCCCATGGCCTACCTGGTGCCCGATCGCAGGGAGCGGCACCGGATCATCGCCGCCAACTTCCGGATCTTCGTCGAGCACGCCGTCGAGCACGGCGAGATCCACCTCATCGACGACGGCCCCGCGGTGGCGGTGTGGTTCCCGTACACCTCGCCGCTGCCCGCCCCGCACGACTACGACCGCAGGCTCGCCGCGGCCACGGGCGCGTGGGAGGAGCGGTTCCGCACGCTGGACGAGCTGTTCGAGCAGAACCATCCGGCGGCGCCGCACCACCACCTGGCGTTCCTGGCGGTGCACCCCGACCGGCAGAACGAGGGGCTCGGCACGGCCCTGCTGCGCCACCAGCACGCCCGGCTGGCCGGGCTGCCCGCGTACCTGGAGGCCAGCGATCCGCGCAACCGCGACCTCTACGCGCGGCACGGCTACCAGGCGCGGGAACCGTTCGCGCTGCCGGACGGCGCGCTGTTCTGGCCGATGTGGCGGCCGGGCTCACCCTGATCCGCTCGCTGATCTGCTCGCTGATCCGCTCGCTGACGTGCTCGCTTTGTGAGGCGTCACAGATTTGACCGCCGACATTTACTCCCCTGTCCAGTTCACAGAATGACGAGCATGGCTCATCGTGTGTCTGCGAATCCAACCGCGACCACGGGAGAGCCCTCATGCGCCGCCGTACCTTCCTGACAGCCGTGCCCGTATCGGTGGCGTTCTCCGGCGCGGTGTGGCACGAGGCCGTGGCGTCGGTGTCAGCCGGGGAGAGCCCGTACGGGCCGCTCGGCGCACCCGACGCCAACGGCATGGCGTTACCCGCGGGCTTCACCGGCCGCGTCGTGGCCAGGACCGGCCGGAGCGTCGGCGGCACGCTCTGGCACCCCGCACCTGACGGCGGCGCCTGCTTCGCCGACGGCGCCGGCTGGATCTACGTGTCCAACTCCGAGGTGCCGCTGATCGGGGGCGCCTCGGCGATCAAGTTCAGGGCGGACGGCTCGATCGAGCGCGCGTACCGGATCCTGAGCGGCACGAACCTCAACTGCGCGGGCGGCGCCACCCCCTGGAACACCTGGCTGTCGTGCGAGGAGATCTTCCGCGGCCGGGTCTACGAGACCGACCCGTACGGCGTGCGCGCGGCCCAGCCCCGCCCGGCCATGGGCCGCTTCAAGCACGAGGCCGCCGCCTGCGACCCCGACCGCAGGGTCGTCTACCTCACCGAGGACGAGAGCGACGGCTGCTTCTACCGGTTCACCCCCACCACCTGGGGTGACCTGTCCAGCGGGCGGCTGGAGGTGCTGTGCGGCGACGGCACGGTGTGGCGCGAGGTCCCCGACCCCTCACCCGGCGTGCTGGAGCGCCAGACCAGGCACCAGGTGCCGGAGGCCAGGCACTTCGACGGCGGCGAGGGCTGCCACTACGCCGCCGGGGTCTGCTACTTCACCGCCAAGGGCGACCGCAAGGTGTGGGCGTACGACACCGCCCGCCAGACCGTCACCGCCATCTACGACGGCACCGGCACGCTCGACGGCGTGGACAACGTCACCGGGCTGAGAGGCGATCTCTACGTGGCCGAGGACGGCGGCAACATGGAGATCAACATCATCACGCCCGACGGCGTCGTAGCCCCGGTCATGCGCCTCGACGGGCATGCGCGGTCGGAGATCACCGGGCCCGCGTTCTCGCCCGACGGGACCCGGCTCTACTTCTCCTCGCAGCGCGGCACCAGCGGCGAGACCGCGGGCACCGGAGGCATCACCTACGAGGTGACCGGCCCCTTCCGCCGCTGACCCGGCCCTCGTGGCGCTGACCTGGCCCCCGCGGGCGCCAACCCGGCCCTCGCGGCGCCGACCTGGCCTCCGCGGCGCTGACCCGGCCCCCGCGGCGCCGACCCGGCACTCGCCGCGCCGGCCCGGTTCTCCCCCGCGCCGGCCGACCACGGATTCCGCACCCCCCACCCCCTGCCGGAAGGAGTCCATCATGGTCCGACGCACGATCCTCCTCCTCACCGCCGTCTGGCTCGCACTCTCCCTCGCCCCGCCCGCGCACGCGGCGCAGGCCGAGGTGTACGTGGCCCTGGGCGACTCGGCCGCCGCCGGACCGCTGGTGCCCAACCAGATCCACCTCGGCTGCCTGCGCTCCGACCGCAACTACCCGCGCCTGACGGCCCAGGCGATCGGCGCGGCCAGGTTCCGCGACGTGACCTGCTCGGGTGCCGAGACCGAGGACATGTACCAGCCGCAGAGCACCGAGCTCGGCGACGTGCCACCCCAGCTCGACGCGCTCAGCCAGGACACCACGCTGGTCACGGTGCAGATCGGCGCCAACGACGTCGGGCTGACCGACTTCATCGAGGACTGCCTGAACCTGCTGCCCCCGCCGATCGGCGACGCCTGCAACGACGACTACAACGTGGGCGGCCAGGACAAGTGGCGGGTCGACACCGACGCGCTGCGCCCCCGCCTGGCCACCCTGGTCTCCGACATCCGCGCCCGCGCCCCGCAGGCCAGGATCTTCGTGGTGGGGTACGGCACGTACGCACGGCCCGACGGCTGCTACCCGCGCGTCCCGATCATCAGGGCGGACGCGAACTACATCAGGGCCACGCTGCTGTACTTCAACCAGATGCTGGCCGAGCAGGCCGCCGCGGCCGGGGTGGGCTTCATCGACCTGCAGGCGCCGAGCGTCGGCCACGACCCCTGCGCCTCGGCCGGCACCCGGTGGATCGAGCCGTACGTACCCGCCTCGCCGGCCGCGCCGTTCCACCCGAACGCGGCGGGCATGCGCGGCTTCGCGACCGCCGTGACCGCCGCGGTCACCGGGGCCGTGTGAGGCTTCGCGACCGCGGTGACGGCCGGCGTCACCGGTGCGGTCACCGGGGTGGAGTGAGGCGGCGGGCCGCCAGGGCCGCCCCGATCCGCTGGAGGTGGGCCGGGTCCATCGGGTCCAGCCCGGTCAGGACGACGACCCTGCGCAGGCGGTAGTCGACGGTGTTTGGGTGCACGTGCAGCAGCTCGGCGGTGCGCCGCCGGTCCAGGCCCGTGTCCAGGTACGCCGTCAGCGTCCTGAGCAGGTCGGGGTTGTCGAGCAGCGGGTCGAGCAGCGCCGCCAGCAGCGCCGTGGCCTGGCTCGACCGGGTGAGCTGGTATTCGAGCAGCACGTCGGCCAGCCGGTAGCCGCCCGGCGGCTGCTCGAAGACCCGTACCACCTCCAGCACCTCCTCCACCAGCCGCGCCGCCGCCGGCACGCCCTGCGGCGGCGCGCACTCGGCGGCCAGCCACACGGGCACGCCCGCCGCCTTCCCCGCCGCCCCCGCCAGCTCGCCGAGCTCGGGCTCCTCCCCCTGGAGCGGTACCAGCACGAGCCCGCCCGCCGTGTCGAGTGCGGGCAGCACCGGCTCGGCCGCGTACCGCTGGAGCGCCGTCCTGAGCCGGTGCAGCTTGCGCCGCCCGGCGACCGGCGCGCCAGGCCCGTCCTCGTCGGGATGCCGCCCCGCCGCGACGGCCAGCACCAGGTAGCGCGGGGCCAGCCGCACGCCCGCCAGGGCCGCCCGGTCGCCGCCGAGCAGCGCGGCGACGGTGGCGTGCATGGCGTGCTGCTCCTGGCTGAGCAGGCTCTCGCGCTCCTCCAGGTACGCCGAGCAGACGGCGGCCGTGGCGGCCTCCATGTAGAGCAGGACGATCCGGCCGGCCTCCAGCACGTCGGCCAGGTCGTCCGGCTCGGCGCCCGCGAACAGCCGCTCGCACACCATGCGCGCCCCCAGGTGATAGGCCGCGAGCAGCGCCTCGAGCGGCACCCCCTCCTGGGCGCGGCGAGCCGCCGACTCCCGCAGCGGCACCAGGTCGGCCCTGGTGGGCGGGCGGCGCTCGCGGAAGGCGCGGGAGATCAGGCGGAGGTTGTGCTCGGTGATGGCCGTGATGTCGCCGTCGAGCTCCTCCTTCGGCAGCCGCCGGTAGACGGGGAGCTGCTCGGCGAAGCCCCGTACGAGCCGCCTGGCCAGCTTGGCGGTCTGGCGGTCGAGCAGCTCGTGCATCGGGCACCCGGCCAGGGTGAGAACCACGCTCGAACCCTGTCAGATCCCCGCGAATCGGTGAAGGCCCCGCCGGGAACCCGGCAGGGCCTTCCGCTCCACTGGCCGATCACCTTACTGGCCGGTCAGCTCCACTGGCCGATCACCTTACTGGCCGGTCAGCTCTACTGGCCGGTCAGCCTGAGCCAGACCGTGTAATCGTGCTTGCTGGACGACAGCACGCTCATCTCCTCGGTGGTCTCGCCCACGCTGAGGTCGTCGCAGACGTAGCCGTGGGCCCACGCCTCGCCGAGGCTGTCGCCGCCCGTGATGATCGGCGGGTCCACCTCACGCAGGTCGAAGGACTTGTTCTCGGTACGCAGGATGATCATGGACGGGTGGCCGAAGTGCTCCGGATTGCGGTCCCAGGTCGTGCTGCTCATCTCGACGTGACCGTTGTTGGGATACCAGTTCCCGTCGACCTTGAAGCGGAGCTCGTCCCTGCCGTCGTTCTCCCTGGGGTTGCTGAGCTCGATGTCGTAGAGGGTCACGACGCACGAGCCCGCCATGGCGTGCGCCGGGGCGGCGGCCACCACCGGCACGACCGCGCCCGCCGCGAGGGCGAGTGCGGCGATCAGTTGAGGAGTGCGCATACTCGGTTTCTCCTTGGTGTCGAACGCCCCGCGGCTGTCGCGAAACGCAGCGTCAGGATGGGCAGGACACCGTGAGCGCACCGTTAACGCCCAGGTGAGTCACGTAGAGCACAGGCCGGATGTAACTTTTCACACAGTACGGGCGGCGGGTGCGCGCCTACCCTTCGCGCATGAGTGAGTCGCTGACCGTGCTCCTGCTCGGCTCTCCGGAGCTCTCCGTCGCAGGCATGCCCATGGGCGTGCGCTCCGCCAAGGCCCGCGCCCTGCTCTGCTACCTCGCCACCACGGCCGCGCCCCGGCCGCGCGCCGAGCTGGCCACGCTGCTGTGGGGCGAGCGGCCGGACGCCAACGCCAGGGGCAGCCTGCGCCTGGCGCTGTCCGAGCTGCGCAAGGAGGTCGGCGGCTGGCTGGACGTCACCCGGGAGCATGTACGCCTGCGCGCGGCCGACGGGTGCTTCGTGGACCGCCACCGCCTCGCCCAGGCACCCACCGTGGCCGAGGCGCTGCGGCTGTGGCGCGGGGACTTCATGGCCGGGGTCTCCTTCTGCGACGCTCCCGCGTTCGCCGAGTGGCTGGAGTGCGAGCGCCGGGGAGTGCGGCTGCTCCTGCGCGAGGTGCTGCTGCGGGCCAGGAACGAGCCGGCCGAGCAGGTGGTGCGGCTGGCCCACATCGTGGCCGGGCTCGACCCGTACGACGAGGAGGCACACCGGCTGCTCATGACGGCGCTCGCCCAGGCGGGCAACCGGGCCGGGGCGCTGGCCTGCTACGACGAGCTGCGGCGGCGGCTGACCGCCGAGCTGGGCGTCGAGCCCGCGCCCGAGACCCGCGCGGTCAGGCAGCGGCTCGCCCCCTGCGCCGCCCCGGCCCGCCGCGCCCCCGTGCCCGTCCCCGGCACGGATCTGATCGGCAGGGACGCCGAGGTCGGGCGGCTGCGCGCGCTGCTGGCCCGCGAGCGCCTGGTCATCCTGGTGGGGCCGGGCGGCATCGGCAAGACCCGCCTCGCCATCGCCGGCGCCTCCCCGCCCCCGCTCCCCGACGCCGGGACGCCGACCGCCGCAGCCACCCCGAGACCGGCAGCCACAGCCGTCCCCGGTCTCCATCCCGGTCCCGTACCCGGCCCCAGCTCCGTCCCCTGTCCCGGTCCCGGCCTCGAGACGGCGTTCGTGTCGTTCGCCGGGGTGCGGCCCGAGGCGGCCGTCACCACGCTGGCCCGCCGCCTGGACGTGGACCTCTCACCGCCGCGCCCCGCCCTCGATCTCCTCCTGTCGGCCCTGTCCGCGCGCCCGCGCCCGCTCCTGCTCGTCCTGGACAACCTCGAACACCTCCCCGCCTTGGACCCGGTCATCGGCGAGCTGCTCCGCGCCGCTCCGGCTCTGCGCGTCCTGGCGACGAGCAGGCGGCGCCCTGACCTGCCCGGCCAGGTGGCGATCACCGTCGAAGGGCTGCGCGCACCGGCCGCCGAGGCGCTGTTCACGGCCAGGGCGGCCGCGGCGTGCCCGGGATTCGACCCGGACCGCGAGTCCTCCCTGGTCGCCGCGATCTGCGCCGCCACCGGCGGCCTGCCCCTGGCCATCGAGCTGGCGGCCGGCCTGCTGCGCGCCGTCCCGTGCGCCGCGCTGGCCAGGCACCTGAACGCGGACCTCGGCCTGCTGGCGGTGCCCGGCCCCGCCGCCCGCCCGCGGCACGCCTGCATGCGCACCGTCTTCGAGACCTCCTGGCGCCTGCTGGACGAGGCGGGGCGGCGCACTCTGGCGGCGCTGTCGGTATTCGGCGGCGGCTGCACGCTGGACGCCGCCCTCGAGGTCGCCCGTACCAGCCCGGACGTGCTCGTCCGCCTGGTGGACCACAGCATGATCCAGCTCACCCCCTCAGGCCGGTACGCCATCCACCCCCTCATCCAGCAGTACGCCGCCACCCACCTGACCCCCGAGGAACGCCGGACCGTGCGCGAGCGGCACGGCGACCACTTCGGCCGCCTGCTCGAACGCCACGCCGCCGCTCTCCAGGACGCGTCGGACGCGGAGGTCACCCGCGTGCTCGGCACCGAGCTGGACAACATCAGACCCGCCTGGGCGGCGTCGGGCCGGCCCCGCTTCCTGGAGCTCTACTGGACGTTGTGCCTGCGGCTGCGCCTGTACGAGGAGTCGGCGGCCGTCCTGCGCCGCCACCTCGCCCGTACCGTGGAGGAACCCCGGCTGCGGGCCCGCCACCTGTGGATGGCCGGGACCAGCGAACACCAGCTCGCCAGGGAGCACGAGGCCACCCGCCTGGCCAGGGCCGCGCTGGAGACGCTGGGCGAGCCGCTCCCGGAGTCGCGCCACGGCCTCGCCGCCGCGACCCTGGCCGCCGCCATCCGTCAGCTCGCGCACCGATTACTCCCGCCCCGCCCGGCACCCGAGGGGCGGGAGGCCGCGCAGGCCCTGACCATGCTGGCCCGGCTCGCCTACCACCAGCAGGACATGCCGACGATGCTGGCCGCCTCGCTCCGCCAGCTCAACGCCGCCGAGCGCAGCGATGACGCCGCCCTGCGGGCGGAGGCGTACGCGAACGCCGCCACGATCACCCGCGTCGCCGGCCGCCACCGCCTGGCCACCCGCTACGGCAGGCTGGCCGACCGCGCTCTCGCGGACGTCGAGCACGCCGCGGAGGCCGCGCACCGCGCCCGCCTGGCGCGCGGCCTCGACCAGCTCTACACGGGCGCGTTCGAGGCGGCCCGCCGCTCGTTCGCCGAGTGCCGCGCCAGGACGCTGGCCCCGCGCGTGGCCGAGAACTGCTCGGGCCTGCTCGCCGAGACGGCACTGTGGCAGGGCCGGTTCGAGACGGCGGCGGGGCTGTTCGCCGCCACGGCGGAGCAGGCGGCCGGCCGCCTCGGCGGGAACGACATCGCCCGCCACTGGTGCCTGCTCGGCCAGGTCGAAGCCATGCTGCGGCTGGACACGGCGCCCCCGGAACGCATCGGGCAGGTGCTGGCCGCGGCCGGCGCCTCGATCGAGTACCGCCGCTCCCAGGAGAAGCAGCTCGGCCTCCGGGACGGCCCGGTCATGCGCGCCATCCAGGACATGCGCCTGCTCACCGCCACCGCCCGGCTCCGAACCCTGCACCTGCCCACGGAGCCGACACAGGCCGCGACCGGCGACAAGGCCCGGCACGTGCCCACGGAGCCGGCACACGCCGCGACCGGCGGCGACGCGTGGCAGGTGCTCGCCGAGGTGCTCGCCCTGGCCGGGCGCCTGCCGTCCGCGCACCGCGGCATGCTGGAGTGCTGGTCGGGGCTCGCCGAGCTGCTCTGGTCCCTCGACCCCTGGCCGGACCGGGCGACCGCCCGCCTCCTCCACACCCACCTGGCGAGGTACACCACCAGGAACCCGGGCGCCGCGGCCAGGCTCGGCTGGGCCCGCGCCCTCGTCCTGGCCGCCGCGGGCAGGCACGGCGCGGCACGCAAGGCGGCCGAGCAGGCGCTGGCCACCGCGACCCGCCTGGCCGCACCCTACGACCAGCGCAGAGCCGAGGAGATCATCCAGCGGCTCACCCGCTGACCCCACCCGAATGACCAGAGCTCCATGCCGTCTCGCCACGCCGCTGCGGCATGGTGAACCCATGGGACCTGACACCCACCCGAACGCCGTGCTCACCCGGCGCCTGTACGAGCTGATCGGCCATGGCGATCGCACCGGTTGTCTCGACCTGATCGCCGACGACGCCGTCTTCCACATCGGCGGCGACAGCATCGTGGCAAGGCGAGCATCGCGGCAAGGACGCCATCATCAGGCTCGGCATGCTCGTGTCTGAAGAGACGGGCGGCACCTTCCAGACCGGGCTGCTCTCCGTACAGGCCAACGACTCCTACTCGGTCACCCTGCACCGCTGGACGGCGCAGCGCCGTGGGGAGCGCGTCGAGATGGACAACTTCAACGTCTACGGCTTCGCGCGAGGGCTGGTCGTGGCACGCTGGGAGTACGTGGCCGACCAGCGCGCCCACGACGCTTTCTGGCGCCGATGACGGCTCGCTGGCACCAACAGCGGTCGGGCAGCTGCTTCGCCGTTTGAAAGTTTCACGCTCTTCAACCCCGGTCCGTGCGCACCCGTTGACGTGGCGGCACCCGCAAAGGAGGATCGGATTCCGCGCTGTTTTGGGAGCGCTCCCAATCCCCCCGCCCCATCAAGGACCTCCATGACCCGATGCCGGGCCGCCTTACTGGCCCTCCTCACCATGGTCGCCCTGACCCCCGCCACGGCCGCGCTGGCCGAGGACGAGGGGCCCGAGCAGATCGTGAACGGCACCTTCGACGCCGGCACCGCCCCCTGGTGGAGCACCGGCAACACCACCCTCACCGTGCAGGACGGCCGGGCCTGCGCCGACATCCCCGGCGGCACCGCCAACCCGTGGGACGTCATCATCGGCCAGGACAACCTCCCGCTGGTGGAGGGCGAGTCGTACGCCTACCGCTTCTTCGCCTCCGCGACCCCGGCCAAGGTCGGCAGGGCGCTGATCCAGCTCCCCGTGGACCCCTGGACCCAGTACCTGTCGGCCGCGCCGGAGATGAGCGTCTCGGGCAACAGCTACTCCTTCACGTTCACCGCCCCGGTGTCGCTGCCGAACGCGCAGGTCGTCTTCCAGTTGGGCGGCAGCGCCGAGCCTTGGAGGTTCTGCATGGACGACGTGTCGCTCAAGGGCGGCGCCGAGCCAGAGGAGTACGAGCCGGACACCGGCCCCCGCGTCCGCGTGAACATGGTCGGATACCTCCCCGAGGGCCCCAAGAAGGCCACGCTGGTCACCGAGGCCACCGAGCCGCTGGCCTGGGAGCTGAAGAACGCCGACAAGGAGACGGTGGCCGCCGGTGAGACCGTCCCCAGGGGTGTGGACGCCAGCTCCGGGCAGAACGTCCACACGCTCGACTTCGGCTCCTACCGCAAGCCGGGCGAGGGCTACACGCTGACGGCCGACGGTGAGACGAGCAGGCCGTTCGACATCGCGGCCGACCTCTACGACCAGCTCCCGGCGGACGCGCTGAAGTTCTACTACACCCAGCGCAGCGGCATCGAGATCCGCGACGACCTCAGGCCGGGTTACGGCCGCCCCGCGGGCCACGTCGGCGTCGAGCCGAACCAGGGCGACGTGGAGGTGCCCTGCCAGCCGGGCGTCTGCGACTACACCCTGAACGTCAAGGGCGGCTGGTACGACGCCGGCGACCACGGCAAGTACGTCGTCAACGGCGGCATCTCCGTCCACCAGCTCATGGCCACCTACGAGCGGGACAAGGCCGCGTTCGGGGACGGACAGCTCGACATCCCGGAGAGCGGCAACGGCCGGCCGGACATCCTGGACGAGGCCCGCTGGGAGCAGGAGTTCCTGCTGAGCATGCAGGTGCCGGACGGCAAGCCGTTCGCGGGCATGGCGCACCACAAGATCCACGACCGGAACTGGACCGGCCTGCCCCTGCTGCCGCACCTGGACCCGCAGCCGCGCGAGCTGCACCCGCCGTCCACGGCCGCCACGCTGAACCTGGCGGCGACGGCCGCGCAGGCGGCCCGCCTGTACGCCCCGTACGACGCCGCGTTCGCCGCCAGGAACCTCGCGGCGGCCCGCAAGGCGTGGGCGGCGGCCAGGGCCAACCCGGAGAAGTACGCCGACCCGAACGACGGCATCGGCGGCGGCGCCTACAGCGACGGCGACGTGAGCGACGAGTTCTACTGGGCGGCGGCGGAGCTGTTCATCACGACGGGCGAGAAGGAGTTCAGGGACTTCGTGCTGGCCTCGCCGCACCACACCGGCGACGTCTGGCGCGAGCGCGGCTTCGACTGGGGCAACACCGCCCAGCTCGGCCGGCTGGAGCTGGCGACCGTGCCGAACGCGCTGCCCGACCGGGACCGGGTGCGGCAGTCGGTGGTCGAGGGGGCCGAGAAGTACCTGGCGATCCAGACCGCGCACCCGTACGGCCTGCCGTACAACCCGCCGGACTTCGACTGGGGCTCCAACAACCTGGTGCTGAACAACATGGTCGTCATGGCCACCGCCTACGATCTGACCGGCCAGGAGAAGTACCGCGCGGCCGTGCGTGAGGGCATGGACTACATCCTCGGCCGCAACGCGCTCAACCAGTCGTACGTCACCGGTTACGGCGAGGTGGCCTCGAAGAACCAGCACAGCCGCTGGTACGCCCGCCAGCTCGACCCCACCCTGCCCAACCCGCCGCGCGGCACGCTGTCCGGCGGCCCGAACTCCGCCATCCAGGACCCGCTCGCGCAGCGGCTGCTCACGGGCTGCAAGCCGCAGTTCTGCTACATCGACCACATCGAGTCGTGGGCGACGAACGAGCTGACCATCAACTGGAACTCCCCGCTGGCCTGGGTCTCGGCGTTCCTGGCCGACAGGGGCGGGCGCGCGGACTGCCGGGTGCGCTACTCGGCGCACGGCTCGTGGCCGGGCGGGTTCACCGCGCAGGTCGTGATCGAGAACACCGGCAAGGAGCCGGTGGACGGCTGGAGCCTGCGCTGGTCGTTCCTGAGCGGGCAGCGTGCCGGGCACGCCTGGGGTGCGGCGCTGTCGCAGTCCGGCTCGGTGGTGACGGCCAGGGATCTGCGCTGGAACGGCAAGATCAAGCCGGGGCAGAAGGTGACGTTCGGGTTCAACGGCACGAACGCCTCCGGCCCCAACCCCGCGCCCGAGGTGTTCCACCTCAACGGCGTGCGCTGCAAGTAACGGCGAGAGTCCCCTGGGCGTTGCGGACACTTCGTTGAACGGAATACTGTCGTCCCCATGCCCAGGGGAACCTCTGAAGTCAGCGAGCCGATGTACTTCGTGCTCACCGCACTGCGCGCGGGCCCGCTGCACGGCCACGCGATCAGCAAGGAGATCAAGGAGCTGTCGCGGGGGCGGGTCCAGCCGTCCGTGGGCACGCTCTACGGCATCCTGGAGCGCCTGAACGAGCGAGGCGTGATCACCGTGGACCGCGAGGAGACGGTCAACGGCCGCAACCGGCGCTACTTCAGGATCACCCCCGAGGGCCAGGAACTCGTGGAGGCCGAGGCCAGGCGGATGCAGGAGGCGGCCGCCCTGGTCCTGCGCCCGTCCGGCGCATGACGGCGCCCTGCGACCCTCTCGAACGGCGTTATCGCAGGTTACTGCTGGCCTATCCGCGTACGTACCGGCGGGCGCACGGCGACGAACTGCTCGACGTGCTCCTGGAGGAGGCCGCGCCCGGCCAGAGGGTCCCCGTGCCCAGGGAGGCGTGGGGGCTGCTGACGGGCGGCCTGCGCAGCCGCATCACACACCAGGCGACCGGCAGCGCCTGGGTGGACGGCCTGCATCTCGGCGTCACGGCCGTCGCGGCGGTGAACCTGTCGGCGCTGCTGCCGTACGCGCAGGCGCTGCCGCTGTGGACGCTGGTGTCGGCGCTGGCACTGCTGGCGATCCTGCGCGGCCGGTCGCGTACGGCCTTCCCGCTCACGCTCCTCGCCGGCGTGAAGGCGGTGGGGATCGCCGCCGGCCGGCAGGAGTTCGACGTCACCGTGCTGCCGGTGCTGCCGAACCCGCTCTCGAGCCGAGCCCTGTTCGAGGACAGCGACCCGTTCCTGGTGGCCGTCGGCTACGCGATCGTGCTGATCGGCCTGGCGGTGCTCGCGTGGCCGAGGCGGCCGGTGCGGGCCAGGTCGTACTGGTGGTGGGCGGCGGTCGTGCCGGCCGCGTGGGCGGGGCCCGCGTGGATGCCGGAGGACACGCTGTACCTGATCAGCCTGAGCAGGATGTCCGTGGAGGTGGCGGCGTTCGGGCTGGTGGTGGCGGCGGGTTACCTGACTCGCGACTACCGGTGGGCGCTGGCGTCGGGGATCTATCTCCTGGTGGTCTCCTGCGACCTGGCCTTTCACGCCGAACACCTCGCCAGGCAGCACCTCGCCTACGCGGGGATCCTCAGTCTGCTGCTCCTGGCCGCCGCGTTCGCGCCGCTCCGCCAGCGGAGGCACTGCCTCGATTGACCATACTACGTTTAACGAAGTATGGTCTCCTGCCATGTCGAAGCGATCCCACCTGGCACTTGCCCTGGCCTGCTCGGCGGCCTTCCTCTGCGGCTGCGGGGGCGCCGCGGAGAGCGCCGCGCCGCCCTCGCCCGCGGCGAGCGCCGCCGCCAAGGACAAGCGGCACCAGTTCGAGGCGGCCAAGGCCGACTGCATGAAGCAGAAGGGCTTCAAGTACGTGCCGTACGTGCGGCCGACGGAGGCCGCGACCGAGGACGAGCGAAAGCGCGATTCAGGCGACTACCAGGCAATGCTGAAATATCGCGAGAAGTACGGGTTCGGGGTGTTCGCCGTGCACGTCTACCCCAAGGAGATCGAGGGCCCCGGCTCGGAGATCCCCATCGCCGATCCGAACGCCGAGGTCCAGGGGTCCCTGTCCGGGGCCCAGCTCGACGCCTACAACAAGGCCAAGAACGCCTGCATGGCCATTGTCGGCAAGCAGGTGCTCGGCCTGGACCTGAAGTCGAACATCGACTACTTCAACCACATGGCCCTGGCGCACAGGCGGGCCAAGGCGGCCGAGCTCGACGGCGATGCCGGCCTGGTGGAGCTGGCGGGCACCATGGGCACCTGCCTCAAGGGCAAGGGTTACCGGGTCTCCGACACCAAGCCGACGGCCATCGCGCGCCGCGGCAAGAACGAGTTCATGGAGCGGCAGAGCGCCATCGGCCGTGAGCAGCGGCCCGAGGTGGTCGCGGGCGAGAAAATGACCAAGCAGACCCGGCAGCTCGTCATGCCGACGCTCACTCCCCAGCAGGCCCGGCCGTACCTGGACAAGGAGATCAAGGCGGCGCTCGACGACCTGGAGTGCGGCAGGGACTTCTACGCGGCGTACGCGCCCAAGGAGACCGCGCTCCAGCAGCGGGTCAACGACCAGTTCGCGTTCTGACGACGCCGCCATGAGGAAGATGCTCGCCGGGGTCGTCGCCGGCGTCGTGGTCGTCGCGGGCGCGGGCTGGGCGGTCGGCTCCCGGCTGCGCTCCCCCGCCGACGAGGCGGCCCGCCGGGCCGCGCCCGCGGCCTCGCTGGTCACCGCCGCGGTCGAGCGCCGCAAGCTGGTCAGCACCGTGGTGCTCAGCGGCACCCTCGAGTACGGCTCGCCACTGCCGATCAGCCTGGCCGGCGTGGTCGGCGGTACGGCCGAGCCGCAGCGGGCCACCCGGGCACCGCGCAAGGGCCGCATCGTGGAAGGCGCCGTGCTGATGGAGGTCAACGGCCGTCCGGTGTTCGCGCTGCGCGGCGCCGTACCGATGCACCGCACGATCGCCCCCGGCACCGAGGGGGACGACGTGAAGCAGGTGCAGCGGGCCCTGCGCAGGCTCGGGTACGCCGCACCGGCCACGGGCGTGTTCGACCAGGCCACGATCGCCGCGATCAGGAAGCTGTACGCCGCGAAGGGCTACGAGGCGCAGCAGCCGGCACTGGCCGACCGGCAGATGTACGACACGCTGCGCAAGGCCGTACGGACGGCCGAGGAGACGCTCGCGACCGAGAAGCAGGCCCTGGACCGAAGCCGGGACGTGCTGCCGCTGAAGGTCAGGCTGGACAACGCGGAGCAGGACCTGAAGTCGGCGCGGGCCGCGCTGGCCGAGGCCCGGTCCCGCGAGCGCACCCCCGCGGACGAGACCAGGCTGGCGGCGGCGGAATCGGCGGTCAGAGCGGCCGAGGAGCGGCTGCTGGAGGCCGAGCAGGCGCTCGCGGCGGCCAGGAATCAGCCGACCGCCACCCCATCTGGCACCCCAACCGGCACGCCGGCTGGCGCTGCCACGGGCACGTCGGCCGGGACGCCCGCCGACACGGGCCTGCTGGAGCTCAAGGTGGCCAACGCCAGGGCGGACCTGGCCGCCGCCCAGGACGCCCTCGACCGGGCGTGGGAGGAGGCGCGGCAGACCAGGGACGACAAGCTCGACGAGCTGCGCAAGGCCGTGCGGACCGCGAAGGAGGCGGTGGTCACCGCCGAGCAGGCGCTGCGGCAGGCCAGACAGCTCTCGCCGGCCAGGCTCAAGGTGGCCAACGCGGGCAAGGACGTGGCGGCGGCCAAGGAGCTGCTGGCCGAGTACGCCCGCACGTACGGCGTGTCGATCCCGCCCGGCGAGGTGGTGTTCCTGCCGGAGCTGCCCGCCCGCGTGCGGAAGGTGTCGGTCAAGGCGGGACAGCGCGTCGAGGACGAGGTGGCCACCGTGACCAGCTCCACGTTCGCGGTGACGGGGTCGGTCGAGGCAGCCGAGTCGGAGCTGCTGCGCGCCGGCATGGAGGCCGCCGTCGAGGTGGACCCGGACAGGACGTACCCGGCCAGGCTCACCGCGGTCGGCGAGAAGGCCAGGCTGCCCGGCGGGGAGGAGCCGCCCGAGGGCTCCGTACCCGTCCTGATCACGCCGTCGGGGAGCAAGGGGCTGCGGGCCGGTGCCGCGGTCACCGCGCGGGTGACCGTGGGGGCCACGGACGAGCCGGTGCTGGTGGTGCCGGTGGCCGCGGTGATCACCTCGGCGGACGGGAAGGCGCGGGTGCGGGTCGAGTACGCCACGGACAGGACCAGGGACGTCGAGGTCCGCGCGGGCCTGACAGCCGACGGGTACGTCGAGGTCAGCGGCGCGCTCAAGGAGGGCGACCGGGTGGTGATCAGCGGTGCCTGAGCGACCGGTGATCGAGCTGACGGGCGTCGGCAAGGACTTCCCGGCGCAGCCGCCCGTCCGCGCCCTGCGCGAGGTCTCGCTCCGCGTGGACCGTGGCGACCACCTGGCGATCGTCGGCCCGTCGGGCTCCGGCAAGTCCACGTTGCTGAACGTGCTGGGCCTCCTGGACCGTCCCTCTTGCGGTAGTTACCTCCTGGACGGCACGGAGACCACTACGCTCCGGGACGGGGCCAGAACCCGGTTGCGCGGCGACCGGATCGGCTTCGTCTTCCAGTCCTTCCACCTGCTCCCCCACCGCAGTGTGGTGGAGAACGTCATGCTCGCCGAGCTGTACGGCGCGCGCAGGCGCAGGGGCAGGAGGGAGCGGGCCCTGGCGGCGCTGGAGCGGGTGGGTCTCGGACACCGGGCCGGGTTCACGCCGGGCCGGCTGTCCGGGGGCGAACGCCAGCGCGCGGCCATCGCCAGGGCCCTCTTGGGAGACCCGTCGCTGCTGCTCTGCGACGAGCCCACGGGCAACCTCGACAGCCGCAACACCGAGACGGTGCTGGACCTGTTCGCCGAGCTGCGGGAGCAGGGGCTGACGATCGTGGTGATCACGCACGAGCAGGAGGTCAGCGAGCGGGCCCGGCGCCGGGTGCGGATCACCGACGGCATCCTGGTGGAGGAGTGATGGACGTGCGCGACCTGGCCGGCGAGGCCGTCGCCGGCGTGCTCGCCAGGCCGGTCCGCTCGGCGCTCACCACGCTCGGCACGGTGCTCGGGATCACCACGCTGGTCGTCACGCTCGGCGTGGCCGCCACCGCGGGCAACCAGATCGTCGGCCACTTCGACGAGCTGGTCGCCACGGCCGTCACCGTGGAGGTGCCCCGGCCCACGACCGGCCCGCCGCTGGTGGAGTGGGACGCCGTCGAGCGGCTGACCAGGCTGCGCGGCGTGGAGTCGGCCGCCGCGGTGGCCGACGCGGACGAGGGCGCCGACCTGGCCGTACGCTCCAACGACCTCGTGGACCCCACCACGGTCACCACGCGGACCCTGACCGTGCTGGCCGCCACGACGGGGCTGCCCGAGGCCGCGCGCGGCAGGATGACGCAGGGCCGCTTCTACGACGCCGGGCACGTCGAGCGTGGCGACCGCGTGGCGGTGATCGGCGACGAGGCGGCCAGGATGCTCGGCGTCGCCCGGCTCGACCGGGCACCGGCGATCTTCATCGGGAAGCACGCGTACACGGTGATCGGCATCCTCGGCGAGCTGCGCCGCGAGAAGAACCTGAGCACCGCCGTGATCGTGCCGCCCGCCGCGGGCCGGCAGTTCGGGCTGCGCGACGTCACCAGGGTGCTGGTCAACACCAGCCTGGGCGCCACCGGGCTGATCGCCCGCCAGGCCCCGGCGGCGCTCAGCCCGGGCAACGGCGACCTGCTGCGGGTGATCTCCCCGCCCGATCCCGTCAGGGCGCGGGACGGCGCGCAGGACGACGTCGACGCGCTGTTCCTGATCCTCGGCCTGGTCTCGCTGGTCGTCGGCGCCGTCGGCATCGCCAATGTCACGCTCGTCACCGTGATGGAGCGGGTCCCGGAGATCGGCCTGCGCCGCGCGCTCGGCGCGGCCAGGCGGCACGTCGCCGCGCAGTTCCTACTGGAGTCCACGCTGATCGGGCTGACCGGCGGCGTGATCGGGGCGAGCCTGGGCGTGGTCGCGGTCGTCGCGGTCTCGGCCGTCCAGCAGTGGACGCCGCTGCTGGACGCACGGCTGGCGGTCGCCGCGCCGGTCGCGGGAGCCCTGGTCGGGCTGCTGGCCGGGCTCTACCCGGCGCTGCGCGCGGCCCGGATGGAGCCGGTCGACGCGCTCAGGTGAGCCGATCGGGGCCCTGATACGTCCTAGGGACATGAGGATCTGGCGAATCGTGCTCCTGCCTGTGCTCGTGCCGGCGCTGAGCACGTCCATGGCTCCGGCGCAGGCGGAGGTCGCCCCGAAGCGGGTGCTCGTGGAGCTGCGCAAGCAGGGCGGCTTCGCGGGGCTGAACGACCGCGTGATCGTCTTCGGCAACGGGTGCGCGCGGCTCAGCCGCCGTACGGGGCCGACCATCGACAAGTGCCTGACCGCCAAGGAGGAGCGCCGGCTGCGCGGCCACCTGCGGCACCTGAAGATCGGCCGCTCGCAGCGGCCGCCGCAGGGGGCGGACTTCATCACGTTCACGCTGGCCTACGACAAGCGGCGGGCCAGCGTGTACGACCTGCCCTCGACCTGGCAGCCGGTGGTCCGGCACCTGGACAAGATCATGGAGAAGTACTGGGCCCCCGACTGACGAGGCCCCGGCGCGGTGGGCCAGGAGGTCAGCTCCTGGAACCGCCCACGGGATCGCGGCAGGGCCAGGAGGTCAGCTCCTGGAACCGCCCACGGGATCGCGGCAGGGCTAGGAGGTCAGCTCCTGGAGCTGCTCAGGAGTGGCGCCGAGGCGTTCGGCCTCCTGGGCCAACCCGGCGACCTCGTCCTCTCGCCCCTCCTGGCGGAGCAGCTCGGCGTAGGAGTAGACGGCGCTCAGCCAGCCCGCGGCGATGCTCTCCTTGAAGTGCTCCTCGGCCGCCTTCGTGGCGCCACGGCTCTGGTAGATCAGGGCCAGCTCCTCGTGCGCGGCGGTGGAGCCGTCCTCGACGGCCTGGTCGAGGTGGCCGACGGCCTCGTCGATGCGGCCCCTGCCGGCGAGGAACTCACCGTAGTAGTAGTGCGCGCCCTCCTCGCCGGCGGCCAGGGCCGCCTGGAAGCCCGCCTCCGCCGCGTCGTCCTCGCCGCTGTCGGCCAGGAACCTGGCGCGGGCCGCTTGAGCGCCCTCCACCTTCTCGGCCGCGGCGCGGTCGTACAGCAGGCGGGCGGCCTCGGTGTTGCCCATCTGCTCCTCGGCGGCGGCCAGCTTCAGCAGGGCCGTGGACCCGGACTGGCCCTGGACCTCCAGCCCCTGCCGCAACCAGGCCGCGGCCGCCTCGGGGTCGCCCCGGTCGAGCTCCATGCCGCCCAGGTTGCTGAAGGCCAGCGCATCGCCCTCCTCGGCGGCGCGGCGGAACAGCAGCTCGGCCTCCTCCTGCCGCGAGTCGTCCTCGCTGAGGAAGGAGCCGAAGTCGTTCAGCGCGCCGGGCTCGCCGCGGTCGATCGCGATGCGGTACCAGTGCTCGGCGCGCTCGCGGTCGCCCACGGCGTCGGCCCAGATGGTGGCGGCCCGCAGCGCCTGCAGCGGGTGGCCGTCGGCCTGCTCCATGAGCGTGGCGGCCGCCACGGCCCGGTCGGTCTGGACCAGGAGGTCGGACAGCCAGTCTCGGGCCTCCTCCTCGCCCTTGGCCAGGGCCTCGCGCAGCACGGCCTCGGCGGCCTCGTCCTCGCCGAGGTGGAACAGCATCTCGCCGTGGCCCGTCGCGGCGCCGGGGATGCCGCGCCGCGCGGCCTCGGCGTACAGGGCGGCCGCCGCCGCGTAATCCTCCGCCTCGGCCAACCGCTCGGCCCTGGCGAGCAGATCGTCGGCGCTCACGTCCATGCCCCCATCCTGCGCTACCGCGCTCATGGTCAATTCTTCTTGCGTTTGTTGGGGTTCGGCGGGATCCGGCGCCTTCCGCCGTGACGGTCGGCGTTCTGGTGCTTGTCGCTCGTCGACTTGCTCTTACCCTGCTCGTGCGGCTTGCGATTCTGCTGGTTGAGGCCCCAGCCCTTCTTCTTCTCGCCCTCGCCGTTGTTGTTATTGTTGCCGCTCTGCCCGTTGTTATTATTATTATTGTTATTATTATTGTTGTTGTTGTTTCGGTTCTTTCGGCCGAACTGGGCCATGCCCATGCGGTCGCTCAAGCTCTGCGGCCGCGCGGGCGCCGGGCGCATCGGGACACCGCGCCCGCCCGCGCCCGCCAGCGCCGGAGTGCCGCCGGGGCCTCCCGGGCGGCGCAGGTTGTCCAGGATGCGGCGCATCGGGTCGGTCACCCGGCGGGCCATCGCGGGTGCCAGCACCCTGCCGGTGCCCTCGGCGCCCTCGCGCATCACCTTGCCCATGGCGTGGCGGGTCAGGTACATCCGTGCGGTGGCCGCCGTGACACCCACCGCGCCGCCGAAGGCCACCGCCTGAACGACCGAGGTCAGCCCGGCCGCCGCTTGCATGCCCACGGCCACCTTCACCGCGCTCACCACGGCGGCGGTGCCGTCGAGCGCCACCGGCGCCACCCGGGCGGCGGCCGTGGCCTGCGCGACGTGGCCGCTGTCGCCGCCGACCCGGTTCCAGTGCTGCGCCGCCGCCGTGGCGGACTCGCCGCGGTGGTACTGCTGGGTCCTGCGGACCGACGCGTCGGCGGCCTCGCCCACCGGCTGCGATCCGGCCTGCACGGTACGCCAGGCGGTGGCGTCCTTCTTGATCTCGTCCTCGTCGATGTTCGGCCACGGCACGCCGAGCATCCCGAGGAACCCGTTCAGCTCGGGCGAGAGCATCAGGCCCATGAGATGCGTCCCACGTCCTCGGCGATGGCCGTCTCGGCGGTGCTGGTGTTCCTGGCCGTGGCGGACAGCCCTTCTCCGGTGCCGGCGATCTCTCCCGAGACGCCGAGGAGCGCCATCAGCGAGACCTGGGTGCACTCGGCGTAGGCGGCGGCGAACCCGCCGAACAGCCCGTCATCGCCCCAGGAGGAGACGCCGTTCCCCCGTTCCCAGAGCCGCTGCAGCGCAGCCTGGTAGTCCGCCCCGTGGGTGCTGACATGCTCGGCTTCGCGCCCCACCGCACCCGACGCGATCTCGAATCCCGTCATGGCCGGTCACCATAGCGACTTATACCGGTAATCACGCAACTATCCACGTTCATGAGATGCACATCTCACTGTCAAGATCGAGGTGGGCTTGTGCCACACTGGGCCATCAGTCCGTTCCTTGACGTTCACGGAGGTCGACATGCGGTCACCTGCGCCCGATGACGACGCCGAGTACCTGGCCCAGTACCTCGCCCAGAGCCGCCAGATCATGCGTGACCTGCAGGCGGCGCGGGCGGCCATACTGCAGGTGGAGGGCCGGGCCCGCAGCGACGACGGGCTGATCGAGGCGAGCGCCGACGGGCACGGCGGGCTCACCCGGCTGCGCATCGACCCGCGGGCGCTGCGTTCCGGCGAGGCGGCGCTCGGCCGGATGGTGACGGAGGTCCTGCGCTCGGCCCAGGAGGACGCCGCCCGCCACGCGCAGGAGATCGCCGACAAGGTCGCGGGCAGCAGCGCGGCCCTGCCCGAGCCGCTCGACGAGACGTTCGTGCGAGCGAGGGTCGAGCAGGCGGCCCAGGACCTTCTCTAGCAGGCGACCCTCTCAAGGAGGCAACACGTGTACGGCCCGCACCTCGACCCCGCCCACATCAGAGACGAGGATCTCGACGAGGCGGCCCGCCAGGGCGAGCGGATGCTGGCCTGGCTGGAGACGGCACGGGAGGAGCTCGACCAGGTCATCGGCGCGGGCGAGAGCCCGTCGGGCCAGGTCAGGGCGCGCGTGGACGCGAACGGCCGGGTCATCGAGGTCGCCTACGGCCCTCGCGCGCTGCGGATGGGCAGCATGGAGCTGGCGGACGAGACGCTCGCGGCGGTGCGCGCGGCGAGCGCCGACGCCGAGCGGCAGACCCACGACCTCATGCGCGAGGCCCTGCCCGGCTACGACCCGGTCGCGGCCCGTGCCGAGCTGGAGGGGCTGCTGGACGGCGAGCTGGGCTGACCCGTTCTCCATCAAGCGATTGACCGGGAGGGCACGGCCGAACTACCTTCGGTCGCATGACCTCCGGCCAGGCCGACGCGATACTCAAGGTCGCCACGCAGCTCTTCGCGGCGCTCGGCTACGACGGCACCTCCACCCGTCAGATCGCCGACGCCGCCGGGCTGAACATCGCGACCGTCAACTACCACGTGGGCGGCAAGCGGGAGCTCTACCTCGCCGTCATGGAGGCCGCGCACCGCGCGGAGAAGGCGGCGCTGGACCAGGCGCTGGCCAGGCTGCCGGGCGACGACCCCGTGGCCGCCGTCCACCGGCTGGCCGACGACTACCTCGACTTCTGCGTGGACAACCCCGAGGTGCCCGCCCTGTGGATGCACCGCTGGCTCTCCGACGCCAGTGACGTCACCGAGCTGGAGCGCCAGTACGTGCAGCCGCTGCTCGCCGCGGTGACCGCCGCGCTGCGCCCCGCGGTCGAGGCCGGGGTGATCGCCGCCGAGACGGATCTCGAGTACACCGTGTGGAGCGTCATCTGGACCGTGCACGGCTTCGCCAAGGGCGGCGTGCTCGACGCGGAGGGCCGCCGCAGGGCGTCCGGCGACCGGGCCGCGCTGCGCCGCTTCCGCGCCCACCTGCACCAGAGCCTGCACCGCACGCTCGGCCTGCCCGGCGACCCCCGGTGACCGCGTCGCGGCTCGGCAGGGACAGGCTGCTGGGCTACGGGATCGGCTCTGTCGGCACCGGCGTGTTCTCGGCGGTGCCGGGCCTGCTGCTCCTGTACTACCTGACCGACGTGCTGGGCGTGCCCGCCGCCGTGGCGGGCTTCGTGCTGGTGGCGCCCAAGATCTGGGACGTGCTGCTGAACCCGCTCGTCGGCGCCGCCAGCGACCGCGAGGCCGTGCGCACGGGCCGCAGGACCCGCCTGCTGGCGATCGGCTCGGCCGCGTTACCGGTGACGTTCGCGCTGATGTTCGCGGTGCCCGGCGACGTGCCCGGCGCGCTCTGGGCGGGGGCGGCGTTCCTGCTGGCGGCCACCGCGTTCGCCTGCTTCCAGGTCCCGTACGTGGCCCTGCCCGCGGAGATGTCGGCCGACCAGGGCGAGCGGACCAGGATCATGTCCTGGCGGGTGGTGTGCCTGACGGCCGGCATCCTGGTCGCCGGCGGGCTGGCCCCGGCCGTGGTCGGCCTGGCGGGCGGCGGCCGGGCCGGGTACGCCGTGATGGGCGTGACGGTCGGCGCCGTCATGGCGGCGGCGCTGGCCGGGGCGACGCTGGCCACCCGCTGGGTGCCGTCCAGGCCGGGGCCCCGCCAGCTCGGCCCGGTGGCCGCCTTCCGCCTGGCCAGGGGGAACGTGCCGTTCTTCGTGCTGCTGGCGGCGTTCGTGACGCAGGCGCTGGCCGTGGCCGTGATGCTGGCCGGGGCGCCGTACGTGGCCGCGTACCGGCTGGGTGACTACGGCCTGACCTCGGTGATGTTCGTCTGCCTCGTCGGGCCGAGCATGCTCGCCGTGCCCGGATGGGCGTGGCTGGCCCGCGTCCACGGGCCGGTGCGCTGCTACCTGGCCGCGTCCGCCGGTTTCTGCGGTGTCACGGTCGCGCTCGTCCCGGCCGTCGCGGCGGGCGGGACCGCGGCCACGCTGGCGCTGACCGCGCTGGCCGGGGTCTGCTACGCGGCGCTGCAACTGCTGCCGCTGTCGCTGCTGCCCGACACCGTGCACGCCGACGCCGCCCGCACCGGGCACGCCCAGGCCGGCGCGTTCACCGGGCTGTGGACAGCGGGCGAGACCGCGGGGCTGGCGCTCGGGCCGGGGCTGTTCGCGCTGGTGCTGACCGGGTCGGGGTTCGTCTCCGCGCCGGTCGAGTCGCCGGTCGCGCAGCCGCCGGAGGCGCTGACCGGGCTGCTGCTCGGGTTCACCGCGCTGCCCGCCCTGCTCATGCTGATCAGCCTGCCGTTCGTCGCCTGGTACGGACGGCTCACGACGAAGGAGACCGTGTGAACCTGCCGCCGACGGGAAGGCCCGTAGCAGACCTGCTGGCCGAGGTGTCCCGGCTCAAGGAGCACGACCTGCCGGTACGCGGCGGCCAGGTCACCGCCTACGTCTACGACACGGGCCGGGCCGAGGTGAACGACGCCGCGACCCGGGCGTACCTGGAGATGCTGGAGGTCAACTGCCTCGACCCGACCGCGTTCCCCAGCGTGGTGGAGATGGAGCGGCAGGTCGTCGGGGCGGTCGCGGACCTGCTCGGCGGCGGCCACGGCATCTTCACCAGCGGCGGCACCGAGTCGATCATGCTGGCCGTCAAGGCCGCCCGCGACCTGGGCCGGCGTCCGTCCGGAGCGGCGGAAGCGCGGGCCGCCGGGGAGGCGCCCCGCTCCCGGCCGAACCTGGTGCTGCCGGTCACCGCGCACCCCGCCTTCCACAAGGCGGCCCACTACCTGGGCGTCGAGGTCAGGCCCGTGCCGGTGGACCTGGCGACGTACAAGGTGCGGGCCCGCGACGTCGAGGAGGCGATCGACGAGGACACGATCCTGGTCGTGGTCTCCGCGCCGTCCTACCCGCAGGGCGTGATCGACCCCGTCGAGGAGGTGGCGGCCGTGGCCGCCGCGGCGGGCGTGCCGTGTCACGTGGACGCGTGCGTGGGCGGCTGGCTGCTGCCCTGGCTGCGGGAGGCGGGCGCGGCGGTCCCGCCGTTCGACCTGTCGGTGCCGGGGGTGACCTCGCTCTCCTGCGACCTGCACAAGTTCGGCTACGCGCCCAAGGGCGCCTCGGTGCTGCTGTTCGCCGATCCCGCGGCGCGGCGCAAGGCGTACTTCGCGTCGGCGGCCTGGCCCGGATACACGATCATCAACGCGACCGTGCAGAGCTCCAGGTCGGCGGGGCCGCTCGGCGGCGCCTGGGCCACCCTGCAGGCACTGGGCAGCGCCGGGTACGCCGAGCTGGGCCGGGCCACGCTGGAGGCGACGCGCAGGCTGCGCGCGGGCCTGGCCGGGATCCCGGGGCTGCGGGTGCTCGGGGAGCCCGAGTCGTCGCTGGTGGCCTTCGCCGGGGACGACGTGGACGTGTTCGTGCTGGCGGACGAGGCGCGGGCGCGGGGCTGGTTCCTGCAGCCGCAGCTCTCCTACGCGGGCATCCCGGCCAACCTGCACATCACGGTCACCGGGGTCACGCTGGCCGGGGTCGAGGCCATGCTGAAGGTGATCGCGGAATCGGCCGGGGCGGCGCGCGAGCGCGGGCCCGTGGTGCTGCCCGACGGGCTGGTCGAGCTGGTGGCGGGGCTGGACCTGGAGGCGATCGACGACGCGACGTTCGCGGAGCTGAGCGCGTCGGTCGGGGTGGATCTGCGCCCGGGGGCGGGGCAGCCGGAGATGGCGATGGTCAACACCGTCCTCGACGCGCTGCCCGCCCCCGCCAGGGAGGCGGTGCTGGTGCGCTTCCTGTCGGTCATCTACGGTCGCTGATCCGCCTCAGGCGGCCGACGTGATGGCGATGCCCAGGCACATCTCGTCGCTGGTGCCGTCGCCCCAGACGACGTACCGGGGCGGGGTGTCGCGCAGTTGCGGCAGCAGGGCGCGCAGGCCGGCGTCGTGGGTGCAGGTGACGCGTACGACGTCGCCCTTCCGCACCTCGACCGGCGCGGGCAGCAGCCGCAGCGACTGGTCGTCGAAGTTGTACTCGGGCACGTCGAGCAGCGTCCGGGCCTTCGCGGTGCCCGGGTTGAGCTCGACCTTGATGGCCCGCCCGAGCAGGTGCATGTGCCCCGCCAGCGCGTGCACCGTGAACGGGCCCTCGACGGGCACGTCGCAGTGCTGGGTCGGCCCCGGCTCGGCCGGGCCGCAGTACTGCTCCAGCAGCCGCACCTGCGTCAGGCTGTCGCGCCCGAACCGCTTGCCGACGTCCCGCACGGCGGCGTCCCTGTCGCACAGCGGCCCTGACTCGCTCGCCGTGCAGGGCAGCTCGACGGGCGCGAAGAACAGTCCGGTCTCCAGCGGCTCCAGCCGCCGGTCCGTGACGCGCAGGCGGATGCCCGAACGGTCGGTGCCCGGCTCGCCCTTCACGCCCAGCAGGTTGTAGTGCACCTGCATGATCAGGCGGCTGCCCGGCTGCAGGTCGTAGCCGTACTTCGGGTCGAGGAGCGCCTCCTTGGTGCCGGGCGCCCAGTGCGCCACCCAGCCCGCGTCGCCGATGCCGGCGTCGCCGAAGCAGGACCAGCCCTGGCCGGGGGTGCTCTCGTCCAGCTCGCGCGCCCGCTCGGCCTGCTCGGGCCCGAGCCTGAAGAAGATCGCGTGGTGCACGATGGCGGTGTTCTGGGGCTCGAACTGGGCGCCGGTCAGCGACACCCGGCCGGTCAGCCCCGGGTCGACGAGAAAGCAGCGGTAGTCGTCCGTGCCGCCGTTGGGCGGCCCCGGCGCGTACGGCTCCGCCATGGCGAGGTTGACGAACCGCTCGCCCGGCCGCAGCGGGGACGCCACGGGCGCGGGCTCGGCAGCGTGCCCGGAATGCCCCGAGGAAGCCGGGGAGGCCGGGGAAGCGGGGGAAGTCGGCGAAGCCGGGGAAGCCGGCACGCCGCAGGAGGCGAGCAGGACGGCCGCGGCGAGCGCGGCGGCCGTCCGGGCGAATCGCGTCATGACGTCAACACTCGCCCGCGGGAGGCCGCCGGGCATCCTTCCCCGGGATGCTTTGCCTACTTCCCTGGGATGACCCGCCTGTCACACCACGGTCGCGCCCTCGCCATACGCCCTCGCCACGCACCCTTCACGACGCGCCCTTCACGACGCGCCCTTCACGACGCGCGTCCTCTCAGGACGTGGGGAACGTGGCCTCCACCCGGAACCCGCCGTCCTCCCCCGGCCGGCACACCAGCGTGCCGCCGGCCAGCTCCACCCGCGTCCGCAGGTCGGGCAGGCTCATCCCGGGGCCGGCGACGGCGACCCAGGCGTCCGGCAGGCCGCCGGTGTTGCGGACCACGATCCGCACGTTGCCCGGCGCGTACCGCACCAGGACCCGCACCTCCGCGCCGGGCGCGTGCTTGCGCACGTTGGCCAGGGCCGCCTCGGCCACCAGGTACGCGGTCCGCCCCACCAGGCCCGAGACGGGCGCAGGAGTGCCGTCCACCGTCAGCTCCACCGGCACGCCGTCGCGGGCCGAGTCGATCACCAGCGGCCGCAGGTCGGGCAGCGGCAGCCCCAGGTCGAACCCCTCGCCGGTGCCGCGGCGCAGCAGCGCCACCATGTGCCGCAGCTCGTCGAGCGCGTCACAGCCCGTCGCGCGGATGTCCTCGGCCGCCGCCCTGGCGCGGTCGTCGCCGGTGGCCAGGGCCAGCACGCCGGCCTGCAGCACGATCCGGCTGACGCGGTGGGTGACGACGTCGTGCATCTCGCCGGCCAGGCGCTCGCGCTCGATCCGCTCGGAGCGCTCCGCCAGCTCGGCGCGGAGCTGTTCCCTGACGGACACGTACAGGCCGTACATGATCGCGAGGGCGATCACCGCCTCGCTCCTGGCGATCAGCGGGAGCCGGTCGGGCAGGGTCAGCACGGCGAAGGCGATCACCAGCACCGGCATCCAGCGGGACAGCGGGCGCCGGTCGGCCGCGAACGCCATCGCGCCGTAGGCGGCGAACGGCGCCGCCGGCGGCCACAGCGGCGCCCCTTCCGCGGGCAGCGGGACGGCGGACGGCACGACCAGGGCCAGCACCGGCACGGCGAGCGCGGTGCCCGCGCAGATCCAGGCGACGGCGAGGGGCGCCCGGCGCATCCACAGCAGCGGCAGCGCCCCCGCCAGCGCGACCACCAGACCTGGGCCCGCATAGCCTGTCGCGGGCGTCAAACCTGCCGCGACCAGGACCGCGGCAGCGTCGATCGGTCGCGCGCGGGCACCGTCCACCGCCTCATCGTACGATCACCCGGCGTGTCTGCCCATCCCCGGTCGCGTAGCGGATCACACCCTGGTGATGCGGACGGCGTCGGCGATGACGTACCCCGTCGTGGAGGTCCAGCGGCTCACGCCGACCACGTTGTAGGTGCCGGCGTTCAGCGTGAAGGTGCCCAGGTCACGCCAGGCCCCGCCGCCCGTGCGCTGGTCGACGGTGACCGTCCGGTTCCCGCCCGAGGCCGCCACGATGTACGGCGTCGCGCTGTTGTAGCCGGGGTCGGCCGGATACCACACCTCCACCCGGTAACTCCCGGCGCTGGGGACGGCCGCGCGGAACCAGGCCGGGTCGCTGGCCGCGACCGGCGCGGCGAAGCGGTAGTCGGCGCCGTGGAGCTGCCCGGAGTACGTCGAGGTGCCCCAGGCCGAGCCGGCGGCGAACCCGGCGTCCGCGTTGTCGATCACGACGCTGAACCCGCCGGGCGACGAGGTGACGGCCCGGCCCGCGCTGGGCGCGCTCTCCTGGTGGGTGCGGTTGAGCGCGGTCACGTAGTACGTGTACGCCGATCCGGTGGCCGTGGTGTCGGTGAACGTGGTCTGCCTGGTCGTTTTGACCAGGTTGCGGGCGTCGGCGAAGAAGCACGGGTCGGCTGCCGACGGGGTGCCGTCCACCCGGTAGACGGCGTACGACGTGCCGGAGCCCGTCCAGGAGAGCTGCACGCCGCTCGACCCCCGCGTGGCCGAGGTGATCGCGGGTGCGGCGGGCGCCGCCGCCGAGCCGCGGGCGGGCAGCAGCGCGGGCCTGGTGTAGTGCGCGTTGACGACCCTGGTGAACGCCCCGATCCGGTCGGCCTTGACGTCCTTGGCGCTGAAGTAGATGTCGCCGGACACCTCGGGATGTTGCCGGTTGTCGTAGAGGTGGTCGCTCAGCTCGGCCGGGTCCTGCCAGGCGGCCTCCTGCCCGGACGCGCCCGCGCGGTAGGCCGCCTGGCCGATCACGAGCTGCACCCCGGTGCCCCTGACCTGCTCGGACCACCAGGCCGTGAGCACCTCGTAGGCGGCCGTGGAGAAGCCGAGGTGCCAGTAGATCTGCGGCGCCAGGTAGTCCACCCAGCCCTGCTTGACCCACTGCCGGCTGTCGGCGTAGATCGCGTCGTACGACTGCAGCCCCGAGGTGCGCGAGCCCAGCGGGTCGGTGCCCGCGTTGCGCCAGATCCCGAACGGGCTGATGCCGAAGGAGACGTGCGGCTTGGCGGCGTGGATGCGCTGGTCGAGCTCGCGTACCAGCAGGTTGACGTTGTTCCGCCGCCAGTCCCCGACGTTGGAGAACGAGCCGCCGTACCTGTCGAACGTGGCGGCGTCCGGGATGCTCTGACCGCTCACCGGATAGGGGTAGAAGTAGTCGTCGAGGTGCACGCCGTCCACGTCGTACCGGGAGACGGCGTCCATGATCGCGTCCTCGATGAAGTCGCGTACCTCCGGGATGCCCGGGTTGTAGTAGAGCTTGCCGCCGTAGGGGAAGCGCCAGTCGGGGTGCTGCCGCGCCGGGTGCGTGGCGACCAGCCTGGACGGGTCGTCGTGGTTGGCGATCCGGTACGGGTTGAACCAGGCGTGGAACTCCAGGTTACGGGCGTGGGCCTCCTTGACCATGAAGGCGAGGGGGTCGTAGCCCGGGTTGCCGCCCTGGGTGCCGGTCAGCCACTGCGACCACGGCTCGTACGGGGAGGGCCAGAACGCGTCGGCCGTCGGCCGGACCTGCACGACCACGGCGTTCATGCGCTTGGACACGGCCAGGTCGAGCCAGGCCCGGAACTCCGCCTGCTGCGCCGACGCGCTCAGCCCGGTGCGGCTGGGCCAGTCGATGTTGGCGACCGAGGAGATCCACATGGCTCTGAGCTGCCGCTTCGGGGTGGCCGGATCGACGGTGCAGGCGGCTGCGGCTGCGGCTGAGGGGGTGAGTGGACTGACGAACGCGGCGATGAGCACCGCGAGGACGACGGTACGCAGGAGCGCGGTCACGAAGGGAAGTTTCAGCGCATCCGCCAGAAAGCGCAATAGTCTTCACAAAGATCGGAGGTCCCCGGAAACCTCACCCCTCAGCAAAGGCGATAATTTTCACTTAACTCAGAAGTAATGTCAATTATCGACATCAGTCAGAAGAGTGTCGTAGCGTGCACCCGTCACCTTGTGAACGAGGAGCACCCCATGACTCTCGCCCGCACGCGATTAGTAGCAGCCCTCGCCACCTCGATCCTCGCCATCGCCCCCCTCACCGCGGCCCAGCCCGCCTGGTCGCAGAGCCAGGCAGCCGTGGTCAAGGAAACCCCGATGGCCGCGGCCTTCGCCAAGGCGTCCGCCGCCCACGACGTACCTCGCGACCTGCTCGTCGCCCTCGCCTACGCCGAGACCCACCTCGACGGCCACCACGGCGAGCCCAGCGCCAGCAACGGCTACGGCGTGATGCACCTGGTCAGCAACCCGACCAACCACTCACTGGAGAAGGCGGCCGAGCTCACCGGGCTGCCCGCCGACAAGCTCAAGGCCGACGACGAGGCCAACATCCTCGGCGGCGCGGCCGTGCTCCGCTCCCTCGCCGACAAGCTCGGCCTCGACGAGGCCGCCAGGAAGGACGCCGGCCGCTGGTACAGCGCCGTCGCCCAGTACGGCAACGCCTCCTCGCCCGAGCTGGCCCGCCTGTACGCCGACGCCGTCTACGAGCAGCTCGGCCTCGGCATCGACCTGCGCGGCGTCCAGGTCAGGCCGCAGGAGGTCAGCGCCGACCGCGGCGAGTACGCGGACGTCCGCGACCTGAACGCCCGCGCCGGCAAGCAGGCCGGCGAGCCGGCGGAATCGCCTGTCGCCGTGGCCAGCGCCGACTACCCGCCGGCCGCGTGGGTCCCGGCCAGCTCCAGCAACTACCGCGTCTCCAGCCGCGAGACCAGCTACAACATCGACCGGGTGGTCATCCACGTCACCCAGGGCTCCTACGCCGGGACCATCTCCTGGTTCCAGAACCCCAGCGCGCAGGTCTCCTCCCACTACGTGGTCAAGTCCTCCAACGGCGCCATCACCCAGATGGTCCGCGACAAGGACGTCGCCTGGCACGCGGGCAACTCCACCTACAACAACCGCTCCATCGGCATCGAGCACGAGGGCTGGGTCAGCGACCCCTCCTGGTTCACCGACGCCATGTACCGGGCCTCGGCCGCGCTGACGCGTTACCTCTGCGACAAGTACGGCATCCCGAAGACCAGGACCGGCATCATCGGCCACAACGAGGTCCCCGGCGCCACCCACACCGACCCGGGCTCGAACTGGAACTGGACCACGTACATGAACTACGTGACCGGTGGCGGCGGCACCCCCTCGTGGACCACCACGGTGGACAACGCCACCTCCGGCCAGTTCACCGCCAGCGCGAACTGGGGCACCTCCACCTACTCCAGCCAGCGCCACGGCGCCGACTACCGCTTCGCCGACCCGGTCGCCGCCAGCGACCCGGCATGGTACTCGGCGACGATCCCGAGCGCCGGGACGTACCAGGTCGAGGTCTGGTATCCGGCCGATGCCGGGTACAACAGCTCGGCGCCGTACATCGTGGCGACGTCCGGCGGCAACCAGACCGTGTTCGTCGACCAACGCTCCGGCGGCGGGGCCTGGCGCAGCATCGGCACGTTCTCGCTGAACGCCGGCACGTACAACGTGGTCGGGGTGAGCCGGTGGACCTCGGGCACCGGCTACGTGATCGCGGACGCGGTCCGCATCAGCAGGCAGTGACCCCTTCCTGAGTGACGGCCCGCGCCCGACCCCTTCCGGGCGTGGGCCGTTACGTCTTTCTAGCTGAAGCGACACGTCCAATCCCTGTATCTTCACAGTGAGCAACCCCGTGGATACAGAGGAGCACGAATGGGTCGTCACGAAGATCCCAGCAGCCCCAAGGACCAGCCCCTGGACCCGAACAAGCACAAGGGCCAGGGCAGCAACGACGACCACCAGCCGAGACCCTCCGGCAAGCACAGCGGCGAAGGCAAGGGTGGCAAGAAGTGACGGACGTCGCTTCGCTGATGGATCGGCTGATCGCCGGCCTTGATCCTGATGGAGAGATCACGGACACGGTCAAGCAAGCGATCCGCGCGGTGCCCCGCCACCAGTTCATTCCGCCGGTCGGGCTCGTCTCACAGAAGAAGGACTCCGCGTACCTGATCGACCGCAACGCGGATCCGGATGACTGGTGGGACACCGTCTACTCCAACGAGCCCATCGTCACCCAGCTCAACGACGGGGCCACCACCGTCACCGAGATGATCGGCGGCTACACCTCCTCGTCATCTTCTCCCTGGACGGTCGCGAACCTGCTGACCCTGCTGGATCCCGACCCCGGCAACCACATACTCGAGGTCGGCACCGGAACGGGCTGGACCAGCGCCCTGCTGTGCCATCTGGTGGGCGAGCACGGACAGGTCACCTCGATCGAAGTCGATCCCGCCGTCGCACAGCAGGCCGCCAAGAACCTCGCCGACGCGGGCGCACGACCCAACCTGATCATCGGTGACGGCACCTTGGGCTGCCCCGAACGGGCACCCTACGACCGGGTACACGTCACCTGCGGGATCCGTACGGTCCCCTACGCCTGGATCGCGCAATGCCGGATCGGCGCGACCATCGTCATGCCGTTCTGCCCCAACTTCGGCAACAACCACTCACTGCGACTGGTGGTCTGCCCGGACGGCACCGCGATCGGCCGCTTCCCCGGCTTCGCCTCATACATGATGCTGCGCGCGCAACGTTCGGTCCCTCAGCGCGCGGCGCGAGGTTCGCGGGACAAGCATTACCTGACCACTCACGTCGATCCGCGCGTGATCGCCCACGCACCCGCCGGAGCGGACCTGGCCATCGCGGCGCTGACCGGTGTCGAGTCCAGCAGCACCGACAAGCCGGATGAGGACGGGAAGCTCTTCCGGCTGTGGATGTGCGATCCCCGCGACTCCTACTCGTGGGCGGCGGTGGCCTGGAGACCGGGCTCCTCGGAGTACGAGGTGTACCAGGTAGGCGACCGGCCCCTGTGGGACGAGGTCCTGGACGCGTACTTCCGGTGGGTGAGCTGGGGGCAGCCCGGGCGCGACCGCTTCGGTATGACGGTGACGCCTTCCGGGCAGCAGATCTGGCTCGATTCTCCCGGCCGGCTCGTGGCGTAGCCCTTCCGGCGGCATGAACCAGCCCTCGGCGTCGAGGCTCCCGGCGCCGAGGGCTTCTGGAGGAGACCGGAGTTCGGGTGGCACGTACGGATCGCGTCCAGGTTCCCGCCGATCAGGACGCCCGTGGCGGTGCCTTCGACGGTGACCGAGGCGGTGACCTCCGACGCGTCCCGGTGAACGGTGACGGCCTCGGCGGTCAGCAGAGCCCGGCGCAGCGCCTCCGCCGACGCGGGGCCGGTAGCGGGCTCGTACCAGTTGGCGAAGGGGCCGTGGAGCACGGCCAGCCGGCAACGGGTCCAGGCGGCAACAGTCCCTTGGCCTGTGCGGCGGTTCTCACGCCGTCGCCCCTCCGTCGATCACGTGGTCCGCGCCCACCACGAAGCTCGACTCCGATGACGACAGCCACAGCGCCGCGGCCGCGATCTCCTCAGGGGTGGCCACGCGCCCGATGGGCAGCGCGGTCTTCATCCGCTCGTCGCGCTCCTCCCGCGTCTCCCCGGGACGCGACGACATGGGCGTGTCGATCGGCCCCGGGCTGAGGGCGTTGATGCGGACGCCGTCGGCGATGTGGTCGCGGGCCGCCGCACGCGTCAGGTGGCTGACCGCGGCCTTCGAGGCGGCGTACGCGCTCGCCCCCGCCAGCCGCCAGTGCGCCCCGAGGTTGGAGGAGACGTTGACGATGGCCCCGCCCCCGTGAGCCCGCATGTGGGCGATCTCGTGCTTCATCGACAGGAACACCCCCTTGAGGTTGACCGCCAGGACCTCGTCCCAGACGTCCTCGTCGTAGTCGGCCAGCGGCGCCAGCGTGCCGAAGACGCCGGCCGCGTTGAGCGCCACGTCGAGACCGCCGAAGCGGGAGACGGCGGCCTCGACCATGGCGGCGACCTCGGCGGAGCGCGTGAGGTCGACGGTGAACGCGCCGGCCCGGCCGCCGCCCTCCTCGACGAGCTTCACGACCTCGGCCAGCCGGGCGGCGTCACGGCCGGCGGCCAGGACCGCCGCGCCCTCCCGCGCGTACGCCAGCGCCGCCGCCCGTCCCACGACCCCGCTCGCGCCCGTGACGAGCGCAACCTTTCCGGCAAATCGTCCAGTCATTATTCAAGACCAATCATTCTCATATTTGGACAGCTGTCATGGCCTGCTCGACCGCGTCGCGCAGCCTGCGCGGGTCGGGGTCGGCCCGGCCGAGCACCCTGAGGCCCTGCAGCAGCACGAGCAGGAACCTGGCCAGCGCGTGCGGATCCTTGCCCGCCGGGATCTCCCCCTGGGCGCGCGCCCTGACGAGCGTGCCGGCCAGGGCCGCCTCCAGCCCCGCCCAGCTCGTCACCACCTTGGCCAGCATGGTCGCGTCGCGCGAGGCGAACTCCACGGCCGTGTTGACCACCATGCAGCCCCGCCGCAGGTCGTCGGCGAGGATCTCGGCGACGTACGAGTCGAGGAAGGCGCGGATGGCGGGCAGCGCGGGCCCCGGCTGGGACAGCCGCTCGATCACGTTGCCCTGCTCCAGGTAGCGCTCCAGCGCCTTCAGGTAGAGCTCGCGCTTGCCGCCGAACGTCGCGTAGATGCTCGCCCGCGCCAGGCCGAGCCGCTCCACGAGGTCGGCCATCGAGGTCGCCTCGTAACCGCGCTCCCAGAACAGCTCAAGCGCTTGCTGCAGGGCGACCTCGGGATCGAACTCCTTGCTCCTTGCCACACCGAGAACGCTAGCACTATCGAGAACGATCGGTCTACTTAATGGCACCCCGCAGGACGCCCGAGATCACCCAGCGCTGGGCCAGCAGGTAGACGAGCAGCGCGGGCGCCAGGGCCATGAGGTACGAGGCGAAGGCCGTGGTGTAGTCCGTGGCGAACTGGCTCTGGAAGACGTACTGGACCAGGGGCAGCGTCCTGGCGCTCGGGCTGGAGAGCACGACCAGCGGCAGCAGGAAGTCGTTCCAGGCCCACAGGAACGTCAGGATGCCCACGGTGGCGTTCATCGGGGCGAGCAGCGGGAAGATCACTTTCCAGAACACCGTCCAGGTGCCCGCGCCGTCCGTGCGGGCCGCCTCCTCCAGGGCCCTGGGGATCGACTTGATGTAGCCGACGTACAGGAAGATGTTGAAGGCCAGGCCGTAGACGACGTACAGCAGGATCAGGCCGAGCTGGTTGTCCAGGCCGAGCAGCGCGGTCTGCTTGATGACCGGCAGCATGATGATCGGGAACGGTACGAACAACGCCGAGACGAAGTAGAAGTACAGGCCCTTGAACAGGCGGCGGTGCAGGTTGCGGGCGATGGCGTAGGCCACGAGGGAGTTGGTCAGCAGCGTCAGGATCACCGCGCCGACGGTGATCAGCGCGCTGTTCAGCGCGGCCCGCGGATAGTCCGTCAGCCGCCAGGCGGTGGCGAAGTTGCCCCATTGGGGGTCGGCGGGCAGGTCGAAGCCCGCGCCCGCCAGCTCGGCCGGCTGCTTCAGCGCGGTGACGACGGTGAAGTACAGCGGCACGAGCACGGTCATGGCGCAGGCCGCCATCAGGGCTGTCAGCCACGGGTTGACGGATCGGCTCAGCATCAGGCGCTCATTTCACGGCGTTGCAGCACGCGTAGCTGGAAGGCGGAGACGGCGACGATGACGAGGAAGTAGACGACGGCGTTGGCGGTCTGGTACGCGTACTCGCCGCCCTCCAGGCCGCCGCTGTAGATGAGCAGGGAGACCGAGGTGGTGGCGGTGCCGGGGCCGCCGTTGGTCAGGGCCACGATGTGGTCGAAGACCTGCAGGAAGTTCTTCAGCGACAGCACCATGTTGATCGTGAAGAACGGCGCGATGAGCGGGAAGACGATCGACCTGAACTGCCGCCACGCGCCCGCCCCGTCGATGGTGGCGGCCTCGCGCACGTCGTCGGAGATGGTCTGCAGCCCGGCGAGATAGATGATGATGTTGAACGCCGCCGCCTGCCAGGTGGCCACGGCCACGATGCCGAGCCAGGCCAGGCCGGGATCGGCCAGGATGTTCGTGCTCAGCGCGGTGATGCCGAGCGCCTGCGCGATGGCCGGGAGCGAGTTGGCGAACAGGTAGTTGAAGATGTAGCCGATGATGAGGATGGCCAGCACGTTCGGGATGAAGAAGATGCCCCGCAGCGCGGTGCGGAAGCCGATGCGCGCGTTGAGCCCGAGCGCGACGGCCAGCGCCAGCGCGTTGGTCAGCACGGTGGCCACGACGGCGAACCTGAAGGTGAACAGGTAGGCGTCGAGGATGCGGTCGTCCCTGAAGAGGTTGGCGTAGTTGCGCAGGCCGACGAAGCCGTACGAGCCGTAACCGGGCGAGTCGGTGAGGCTGTAGTAGAAGCCCTGCAGCACCGGCACGGTGTGGAAGACCAGGAAGAGCAGCAGGGCCGGGAGGACCATCCAGTAGTAGGCGCGGGAGGTCGTCATGAGGTGCTCCTGGCGGCGACCTTGTCCCACTCCTCGTCGAGCTCGCGTAACAGGCGGGCCTGGTCCCCGTCGATGAGGAACTGCTGCAGGAGCTGCTCCAGCGGGATCGTCAGCGGGATGTGGTGGTCGGCGTAGCCGGACAGGCGGCCCTGGGTGAAGTACGGCATCAGCCCGGCCAGTGCGGGGTCGGGCGAGGTGGCGTTCTCCAGCGGTGGCACGGCCCGCTGCTCCCGCGCGTACGCGTTCATCACCTCGGGCCGGAGGAGATGCTCGATGAACGTCATCGCCTCGCGCGGGTGCTCCGGCTCGCGGGGCAGGGTGAGCGCCACGTCCACGCCCGACACCAGCCGGGTGCCACCGGGGTCGTCGGTGGCGGGCAGCGCGAACGTGCCCGGCTCGAAGCCCGGGCGCGCGGCGGCGATGGCGGGCAGCGCGAAGCTGCCCTGCAGGTACATGGCCGCCTTGCCCTGGGCGAAGGCGAGGTTGCCGTCCTCGTACGTGCGCGAGTGCCGGTCCCGTTGGCTGTGCCCGAACAGCTCACGCAGCTTGCCGGCCACCGGCGGGTACGCGGCGGCGAACGACGTCTGCCCCGCCTCGCGCCGCTCGAAGAAGCCGGGCGGCGCGGCGTTCGCGGCCAGCGCGTTGAAGGCGGGCAGCACCGTCCACGCGTCGGCCAGCGTGGCGTAGAACGGCGTGACCCCGGCGGCCTCGAACGTCCTGGCAGCCGCGACCAGCTCGGACCACGTCGCCGGTGGCCGTACGCCGTGCCGCCTGAACAGGTCCTTGTTGTAGATCACGCCGCTGCCGTTGGAGGCGAACGGCAGCCCGTTGCGCTCCCCCTGCCGGTGCGTCCCGAGGTCGTCGAGGATGCGCTGGACGGGCGGGTAGACGCGCACCGCCGCTGTGGAGAAGTCGTAGAACACCCCGGCCCTGGCCAGCTCGCCGAAGACGCCGTTGCCGTTCAGCGCCATCACGTCGGGGACGTCGTCCTTGACCAGCCTGGCCCTGATCGCGCTCTCGGCGGTGGGCGTGTGGTTCTGCACCACGCGGATGCCGGGGTGCGCGGCCTCGAAGCCCTCGATGATCCGGTCGAAGGTCTCGATGGCCTCCGGTTTGAACTGGAAGAACTCCAGCGTGACCCGCGTGTCGGCGGGCCGCGTGCCGCAGGCGGCCAGGAGCAGCGCGCCGGTCAGGAGGAGGAGGGCCGTCCTCGTCATGCCCGGAGCGCTGCCCCGCCGGGATCACGTCATGCGCGGGACCGCAAGCCTCACCTCGGGGTGAGGACCCACCGCCAGGCGCCGCCGCCGTTGCTGTCGCGGTTGGCGGCGAGCTGGGTCATCCTGGAGCCGTCCACGCTGACCAGCACGAGGCCGTTGTTGAACTCGTTCTCGCACTTCCCCGCGCAGCCGAGCGCGATGACGTTCTCGTCGTCCGCCCAGGCGTGCAGTTGGAGCACCTGCTGCCGCCCGACGATCTTCCCCGTCCCCACCTCGGTGATCCTCGTGGGCATGCCGTCGCGGCCCAGCACCAGGCGGCCGTCGGGTGAGGTGGCCGGGAGGCTGGTCCCGCGCCGGTACCGCTCCCCCTCGGGCGCGTCCCTGGACTCGCCGTCCGGGGTGTAGAAGAGCCGGTCGGGCGTGGTGGTCGTGGGCGACCAGATGAGCGTGCCGTCCAGGCTCCAGCCGAGGTCCTGGCGGTTGCTGCCGGTGATCTGCGCGTCGCCGTGAAAACCGGGCAACGGCTCCAGCTCGTGGTAGTCGGCCGTGCCGCCGGGGACGTCGATGACGTAGTAGCCGATGCGCGGGCTGTCCCGCATCACCGGCGCCATCTGGTCGCCCTCGCCCTGCATGAGGTCGGGGTAGCCGGAGTAGGCGGTGGCCAGGATCCTGGTGCCGTCAGGGGACCAGGCGACGGAACCCACGGAGTGCTCCAGCTCGTACCAGCCCAGCATCTGCCGGGTGTTCAGGTCCATCACACCCACGCGCCTGCCGAGCAGGTCCCCTTCGATCACCGCCGCCACCTGCAACCCTGGAGCGACGTCCACCCACGCGTACGGCGTCTGCTCGTAACCGCCGGTGCGCGGGTCGTACAGGGACCAGGTGCGCCGGACCCGCTGCTGGCCGCCCGCGACCGGCTCCAGCGTGGTCACGTAGTACGCCGACACGGCCATCCGGCCGGCCGCGATGAGCTTGGCAGGCGGGCTGTGCTCCACGTCCGTACGCACGTCCGTCGGCGCGGGCGACGGCCGGGGCGGCAGCGTGATGTTGTTGAGCGGGCGCACGACGGGCTCGGGCTCGCGCTGCCCGGTGACGAACACGGCGACGGCCGCGATCATGGCCGCGACCAGCACCGCCGCGCCGTACGGCCGCCAGGTGCGCCTGCGTAGCGCCCGGTCGGCCAGGCCCGGCGGCACCCTGGCCTCGCCGGCCCAGTCCTCCAGCGTGTCGCGCAGCAGCCGGGTCACGTGGTCACCTCCAGGTCGCGGGCCAGCTCGGGGGCGATCTCGCGCAGCCGCGCCAGCGATCGGTGCGCGGTGCTCCTGACCGTACCGATGGAGCAGCCCAGCACCTGGGCCACCTCCTGCTCGGGCAGGTCCTCGTAGTACCGCAACACCAGCACCGCGCGCTGGCGGGCGGTGAGCCTGGCCAGCGCGGAACGCAGCACCAGGCGCAGCTCGCTCTGGTGGTGCGCGTCGCGCGCCTCCCGCTCGGGCGGGCTCGCCTGCACCACCTCGCCCCGCCGCGTGCTCGCCCGCCACCAGCTGATCTGCTGCCGGTACATGATCTGCTTGGCGTATGCCTCCGGCGC
Source organism: Nonomuraea sp. NPDC050202 (assembly GCF_040656115.1). Lineage (NCBI taxonomy): Bacteria > Bacillati > Actinomycetota > Actinomycetes > Streptosporangiales > Streptosporangiaceae > Nonomuraea > Nonomuraea sp. NPDC050202. The sequence goes on from NZ_JBFALF010000016.1 coordinate 178,977, forward strand.
CGCCACCCGCCGCCAGCCGGCCGCCAGCTTCGCCAGCGCAGTTTGCACCAGGTCCTCGGCCGCGTGCTGGTCACCACCGGTGAGCAGGAACCCGAGCCGCATGAGGGCAGGAGAACGCGCGTCGACGAACTCGCGGAACCGTTGCTCGTCCGCGGCGTCCACGGTCACCTCCAGGGGATCGACATCACCCTCTCAGACGCCGCGCGGCACCTCCCGCTATGCCTACCGCATCAGATCGGGGCCCTCGTCCTCGTCCGACCAGGTCGGCCTGGGGTTGCGGTACTCCATCGGCGTCTCCTCGCGGGCCGTCTCGTCCACCGGCCCGGCCTGCCGGGGCACCTCCAGCAGCCCCAGCGTGTCCTGCTCGCCCCTGCGGGCGATCACCTCGTTGATCGCCTCGGTCAGCTCCCGCCTGTCATAGGGGCCCTCGGGCAGCTCGTTGAGGTGCGTCAGCAGGTCGGCGGACAGGTTCACGTGCCGGGAGGCCTGCGCGTAGACCTCCCGCATCACCACCCGCTCGCGCCCGTGGAACGCCTCGTCAATGGCCTGGCGCAGCTCGTCCAGCACAGCGTGGTCGGTCATCGGTCCTCCTCGGTCCGCAGGCACTGCACCCGCTCCGTCATCGGTCACCCTTGATCAGCAGGTCCTCCACCTGCTCCGTCACCATGTCCACCGAGACGTCGCGCACCCATGACTCGTCGTGCGGGCAACGCTCGGCGGCCGGGTCCACGCCGTCCGCGCCGCAGCGCGGGCAGGACGTGGTCCAGGAGATCAGCGGCCGGTGCGCGGTCCTGCTGAGCGGGCCGGCCTGGATCAGGTTGCCGCACCAGTAGATGGCCACCGTGGGGGTGCCGACGGCCGCGGCCAGGTGGCGGGGGCCGGTGTCGTTGGCGATCAGGAGGTCGCAGCGTTCGTACAGGGCGGCGAGCGCGCCGAGGCCGAGCGCGCCCACGACGGGGATCGCAGGCCGCCGCATGGCCTCGACCACGCCCATGACCAGCTCCCGCTCCGCCCGTGTGCCGGTCACGACCACGGGGCGGCCGGTCAGGTCGGCCACCTCGGCGAAACGCTCCACCGGCCAGCGCCGCCGCGGGTCGGTCGCGCCCGGATGCACGGCCACCAGCCCCTGCGGCGGCTGCCCGAGCGCGCGGGCCAGCTCGGCGCGGTCGGCCCCGGTGACCGTCACCCGCGGCTCCAACCCGCCGTCCACCGCGCCGACCAGCGCCGCGACCTGGAGGAAACGCAGGGTCTCGTGGTGGTAGTCGGTGTACGGCACCCAGCGGTCCAGGCGCTCGGCCCCCGGCGCGCGCAGCCCGGCGGTCACCCTGGCCCCGAGCCGGCGCACGAACGGGTTGGAGAACCGGCCGCCACCGTGGATCTGCACCGCCAGGTCGAACTCCCGCTGCCGCAGCCGCGCGCACAGCTCCTCGGGCGCCGCGTGCCCGGGCTCCCGGGTGGAGACGCCCGAGATCGGCGGCAGCGCCACCACGTCGTCCACGGGGCCCGGCCGCCCGGTGAGGAACCCGGCGTGCCAGGCGGTGCCCAGCAGCGTCAGGCGCGCGCCGGGGTAGGCGCGCTTGAGCGCCTCCAGCGCGGGCACGGCCATGAGGTAGTCGCCGATGGCGTTGGCCCGCAGCACAGCGATCCGCCGGACGTCCCCGATCAGCGCTGTCATGACGGCTCCAGCACGTAGTCGTGGCGTTCCGCACCCCGGTCCGCGACGGTGGCCGGCGGGCCCGCGGGCGCGGCCGGCCGGTCCCTGGACGGGACGAGCACATCGAGGTCTGAAGGGCGGTGCATAGCGGCCTGGCTACCCGGGGTCCCCCGTCCGTAACTTCCGCTATATATGGTTTGAGCTGGTCTTTCACAGGTACACGCTCCTCTATGGGCACAGAGGGGATCGTCAACGCCGTGGTCGTCGGCGACGTCATGCTCGACTCATGGCTGCACGGCTCGGCCAAGCGCCTCGCGCAGGAGGCGCCGGTGCCCGTGATGAGCCTGGAGGCGACCGAGGACGCCCCGGGCGGCGCCGCCAACACCGCCGCCAACCTGGTGGCACTCGGGGCCCGCGTCCGGCTCGTCGGCGTGGTGGGCGACGACGACTGCGGCGAGAAGCTGGAGCGCTCGCTGCGGCTGTTCGGCGTCGGCGCCGACCTGGTGACCGTGCCGGGGCGGCGCACCGCGCACAAGCGGCGGCTGATCACCAGCGGGCAGCTCACCGCGCGCTACGACGAGGAGGATCTGTCCGCCATCCCGGAGGCGGCCGAGCGCGAGCTGCTCGGGCGGATCGTCGAGGCCGTGGCGGAGGCCGACGTGGTGGTGGCGTGCGACTACGGCGGCGGGGTGTTCACCCCGGCCGTGCGGCGGGCGCTGGCGGGGCTGCCGCTGCTGGTGGTCGACGCGCACGGGGTAGCGCCGTGGCGGGAGTGCGCGCCGTCCGCGGTGCTGCCGAACTACGCCGAGGTCGTACGCCTGCTCGGGGACGACGGCGGAGCGGTGGACCGGCCCGCGTACCTGATGGGCCGGTCCGAGCGGCTGCTGGAGCTGACCGGCGCCGGGATCGTGGTCACCACGCTGGACGGCGAGGGCACGCTGCTGCACAGGAAGGGCAGCCCGCCGTACCGGACCTATGCCCAGCCGGCGCCGCAGCACATGGCCACGGGGGCGGGCGACACCTACACGGCCGCGTTCGCGCTCTGGCTGGCGGGCGGGGCCTCGCCCGAGGAGGCGGCGGAGGCGGGGCAGGCGGCGGCCGGCGTGGTCGTACGCCGCCAGGGCACCGCCGTCTGCACCCGCTACGACCTGCTGCGCGCGCTGCGCCGCCAGGAGGGCACGGTGCAGACGGCCGAGCGGCTGGCCCAGCTCCTCGACGAGCACCGGCGCAGGGGCGAGCGGGTGGTGTTCACCAACGGCTGCTTCGACGTGCTGCACCGGGGGCACGTGACGTACCTGGAGCAGGCGGGGCAGCTCGGCGACGTGCTGGTGGTGGCGGTCAACAGCGACGCCAGCGTGGCCCGGCTGAAGGGCCCCGGCCGGCCGGTCAATCCGTGCGAGGACAGGATGTCCGTGCTGGCCGCGCTCAACGACGTGGACTACGTGACCGAGTTCGACGAGGACACGCCCGAGCGGCTGATCAGGATGATGCGGCCCGAGCTGTACGTGAAGGGCGGCGACTACACCGCGGAGATGCTGGCGGAGGCGCCGCTGGTCCGCGCGCTGGGCGGCGAGGTGCGGGTGCTCGGTTACCTGCCCGACCGCTCCACGACCGCCATCATCGGCCGCATGCGCTCGCTGCCGTAGCGAGGTTTAGCCGCCGTGCCGTTCGGTAGGCGGCACACCATGACACAGACCCTGCAGACCCCCTCTCACCTGCGCGAAGACGTACGACCCGAGCGGGAGCGCAAGCCGATCGTGCGGGCGGCCGCCAGGGGCGCGATCGCCTCCATGGCGATGTCGGGCCTGCGGCAGCTCACCACCGCGCTCGGCATGGTGCCGAGCACCCCGCCCGAGTCCGTGATCGAGCGGACCGCGCCCACGGCCTTCCACAACGTCCCCGCCGAGCGGCGACCGGCCGTGGTGGAGGCCGTGCACTGGCTGTACGGGGCGGGCGGCGGCGCGTTCTTCGGCTGCCTGCCGAGGGCCGTGCGCCGGCGGCGCTGGGCGGGACCGGTCTACGGGGTGCTGGCCTGGGCCGCCTTCGAGGTCGCGATCGCGCCCGCGCTGGGCCTGCCGCGCCGGCACGGCAAGGCCGAGCGGCTGGCGCTGCTCGCCGACCACGTGCTGTACGGCATGGTGGTGGCCGCTTCACCGTGGCCCCACGAGGACCGCCCCGCGAAGGGCCGCGGCCAGGACGCCGCCCTGCCGCCCTGGGCCCAGGAGCGCCCGTAGACGCTCACGGGCTGAAGAGCCGCAGCGGGTTGGGGATCGGCACCCACCGCATGGCCGCGCCGTCGGCGTCCAGCCAGCGCAGCAGGAGATTGGCCTTGGCCGGGATGTGCGTGGCGGCCAGCAGGTCGCGCAGCTCCGGCGGGTCGCCGTACTCCTTGGCCGCGTCGGCGAGCCCGGCCCTGGCCCGCGCCCACAGCTCGTCCCGCAGCCGGGGATGCCGTTCCGCCACCGCCCCGGCGATCTCGCACAGGTTGTTGGTGAGCAGGCAGTACACCAGCCGCTCCCACGCCCGCACGCCGCCCAGCACGGGCGCGCTGAGGTCCGGATGGCGCTCGGCGACGAGCTTGACCCCCTCGTGGTCGCGGAACAGCGCCTGCCCCGGCATGCCGTGCTCGTCCACGGCGATCAGCACGTTCTGCAGGTGACATTCGAGCACCACCCCGTGCCGCAGGTACGCGTGCAGGACCGGCGGCACGACGTGCTCCAGGTACCGCTGCCACCACACGAGCGCCCCGTCCTCGTCGAGGGCGTCGAGCGGGTTGCCGGGGAAGCCCTCGCTGATCCCCGCCGCCAGCAGCGCGGTCAGCCCCGGGAGCAGGTGCTCGCCCAGCCCGTCGCGGACGATCACGGCCAGCGCCTCGCCGCCGTCCCCGCCCAGCCGGGCGCTGCGCCAGCCGCGGTCGCGCAGCACGGCCGGGCGCGGCAGGTGGCAGGGCAGGTCGTCGAACGCCACGTCCACCAGGGCCGCCACGAGCGAGAGCCGGCGCAGGTCGTGCAGCCACAGGCGGCGGATGTCGTTGGTGATCCGCACGTCCAGGCTGAACTTGCAGAACAGGTCCGCCTCGGGCAGGTACACCGTGCGGACGGACGCGGTGGCCACGGCGGTGGCGGCCGTGGCGCCCAGCCGGCGCAGGCCGGGCTCGCCCAGCAGCTCGAGTTGCCAGGGATGGGCGGGCAGCAGGGTCAGGCCGTCATCCGGGAGGCCGCCGCGCCGGTCCGGAGGGCTCGCGAGATCGAGCGTGTCCAGGGCGCTCGCGTCCCCGTCCTCCACGAGGTCCTCGGCGGGCACGCCGAGCAGCGGCAGGGGGAAGCTCGCCCGCGCCTCGGGCGAGTAGCGCAGCCAGGACCCCGGGTCGCCACCGCCGCGTGCCTTGGGGGCGGGGTGGTAGCGGTGTCCCGCCACGAGTGCCTGCTCTGAGCGCAGGTACGCGTCGGCGGGCGGCACGGTGGTGCGCCTGGCCGCCAGCAGGACGGCGGTGACGTCCCGGCTGTCGAGGATCTCGGCGGGCAGCCCGTCGTTGGCGACGCCGGTGGCCGCGCGCAGCTCGGCGGCCGTCAGCGCCACCAGCTCCGGCAGCGGCAGCGGGCACCAGCCGTCGGGGGTGCGCAGGGCGGGGGCGGTGGGGAACCGGGTGCCGCCGGCCCGCAGCAGGTGACCGGTCGCGGGCAGCAGGAAGGCTCCGGGCTCGGCGGGCCGGGCCACCTCGCGGATGAGGCAGTTCAGCAGCGCCGTCACGGCGAGGGACTCGGCTTCGAGCCCTGGCCCTGCGGCGGGCAGGAGGCCGTCGGTAAAAGCCATGGCGACCTACTCCTACCCTTTGTCCCCATTGATGCCCTCAGAGTAGCTATCAGGCTGGTTTCTGGGGAAGATGGGGGTTATGAGGCGTTTAGAGGGTGAGTTCGCCGCCGAACTGGCCCTCGTCCGGCCCGGTCTGTCCGCCCGCTACGCCGCGGCACTTCCCGGCGCGCGGGCCGCCGTGCTGGGGAGGTTGTGGCGGGGGCTGCTGTACGAACCGCTCCCCGGCCTGACGCCCGCCGGGCCCGCGCGCCTGCTGCTGGCCGACGGGCGCGAGCTGACGGGGCGGGAGCGGCGGCCGTACGACCTCGGGGAGGAGCCCGCGCTCTGGCTGGACGGGCGGCCCCACGCCCATCCGGCCGAGCTGCTGGCCGCCCTCGGCCTGCCCTGCACGGACCGCCTGGTCGAGGAGCTCGACCACAGCGTCGCCTCCATGGCGCTGTCCCGCGCCGGCGCCTCACCCCGGCCGGGCGACACCCCGGAGGATCACGAGCAGAGCGTGGTGGACGGTCACCCCTACCATCCGGGGTGCCGCAACCGGCCGGGCGTGTCCGTGGCCGAGCAACTCGCGTACATGCCCGAGCACCGCCCCACCGTGGCCCTCGACCTGCTGGCCCTGCCCCTGCGCGACTGCCTCGTCTCCGGGCCGTGGCCGGCCTCGCTCGTGGACGGCGGCCGGCTGCTGCTGCCCGTGCACCCGTGGCAGACCCGGCACGTCCTGCCCGCCCTGGGCCTGCGCCCGCACGCCACGGGGGCCATCCGGGCCCGCCCGCTCATGTCCGCACGCACGCTCGCCCCGCTCGACGGCGGCCCGCACCTGAAGACGGCGTTCACCACCCGGATGACCTCTGGCGTCAGGGACATCTCCCCCGGTTCCGTACGCGACTGCGTCCCCCTGTCGAGCCTGCTCACCACGGTGTCCGAGCGGTGCGGCGGCGGGCTGCGCATCGCCCGCTACCTGTCCGGGGCCGCCGGCAGGGCGGGCGGCGAGTACAGCGCCGACCTGTCCTGCATGCTCCGCGAGCCCACCCCCGAGAAGGGCCCCGTGCTGCCCGTCGCCGCCGTCACCCGTGCGACGGCGCACGACCCGGCCGCCTGGCTCGCCGCGTTCGCCCGGCTGGCGCTGGCGGACACGCTGGGGATGCTGGCGCTCGGCGTGGCTCTGGAGGCACACGGCCAGAACCTGCTGGTCGCGCTCGGCGGGGACGGCCTGCCGTACCGGCTGGTCTACCGCGACCTGGCCGACGTGCGGATCAGCCCCGCCAGGCTGGCGCGCAACGGGATCGAGCCGCCGCCGGTCAGTGCCCGGCTGCTCAGTGACGATCCGGCGGTCCTGCACGCCAAGCTCTTCGGCTCGCTGGTGGGCACCACGTTCGGCAGCCTGATCGCCCTCTTCGGGCAGCGCGACAGGGCGGTCGAGCGGCGGCTCTGGGCGATCGTGGCCGCCGCCGCCCACGAGGCGTTCGAGGCGCTGCCGGACACGCCTGACGTACGTGCCGACCGGAATGCCCTCTTCGGCGAGCGCATCGCGGTGAAGGCCCACCTGGTCGCGCGGCTGGACGGCGCCCCGCCGGGCGACAGCTGGACCAGCCTGCCCAACTTTCTCACCGTCCGGCAGGGTGCTTGATGGCCAATCGCCTGGCCCTTTGCGCGGCGGAGCGAGACTATGGAGGCCGAGCCGGAATCTGCCACGCGCGGCCGTCCCAGAAGGCGCGCTGACCCAGAGAGAGGGGGCTCACCATGATGCAGCTGTCGGTGCGCCTCGTGCCCGTCGACGACGTCACCTTGGTGATCGCGCTGACCGGGGAGCTCGACTCGACGACGAAACCCGTGCTCGCCGCCTTCCTCGACCCCCTGCCGCACACCCCCGTCAAGCACGTGCTCGTGGCGGCGGGCGACCTGTGGTTCTGCGACCTGAACGGGCTCGACCTGCTCGCCCGCACGCACCGCGCGCTGCAGGAGAAGGACGGTTACCTGGCCCTGGCCGAGGTGCAGCCGCCGCTGCGCCGTCTCGTCGCGCTGATGACCGAGCGGTCCCTGACGGCGATCCCGCTGTTCGCCAGCATGCCCGAGGCCCTCGCCGCCGCCGGCGTCGAGGCGTACCAGCTTCCCGAGCCGCCCGTGCGGCGCCGTCACCTGCCGCGCCTGCGCACCGTGCCCCGCGCCCAGCCCCCGGCGCGGGGGCAGGCCCGGTCGCGACGCGAGCCGGCACCCGAGCAGCCCCGCCCGCTCGCGCCGCCCGTCGAGCTCGACGCGAGCCGGCTCCCCGAGATCATCTTCGAGTCGCGCTCGCTGCGCGACCAGGCCGTCCACCAGCAGCAGGCACTGCACAAGCGGCTCCACGCCGCGGCCGAGGCCCGCACGCGGCTCCTCAGGGCCCGCCGCCGCTGCGACGACAGCCTGCTGGCCCTGCGCAGCAGCCTCTCGGAGGCCCGCTCGATCCTGACGCTCACGGAGGCGGACCGGGTATCTCCCCCACTGTAGGGCGATGCGCGCGCATGGGGCCCTCCCCCGCGGATAGAGGGCAGGGCATGGAGGCTGCAGGGCGTGACGTGGTCGTGGTCGCCGCTTCGGCGGGCGGTGTCGAGGCACTGCGGGTCCTGCTGGGCGGGCTGCCGCCCGATCTGCCGGCGGCGGTGCTGGTGGTGCTGCACGTGCCGCCGCAGGGCAACAGCGTGCTGGCCGGCATCCTCGACCGGGCAGGGCCGCTCAAGGCAGCCCCCGCGGACGACGGGGAGAGCCTGCGTCCAGGCTGCGTGTACGTCGCGCGGCCCGACTTCCACCTGCTCCTGAGCAAGGGCCAGGTCCGCCTGTCGCGGGGCCCGCGGCACAACGGGCACCGCCCGGCGGCCGACCCGCTGTTCATGAGCGCGGCCCTGGATGCCGGAGCACGCGTGGCGGCCGTGGTGCTGAGCGGCACGCTGGACGACGGCGCGAGAGGATGCGAGGCGATCGACAGGCACGGGGGCGCGGTCGCCGTACAGGAGCTCTCGGAGTGCGCCTTCCCCGGCATGCCGAGGGCCGCCAAGACGGCGGTGCCGACGGCACGGGCACTCCCGGTACGCCAGATCGCCGGGTGGATCACGGAGCAGAGCCGTACCCCTGTGAGTACGGAGAACCAGGTGTGCGACGGCGAGATGGAGCACGAGATCGAGCAGTTCCTGCGGGAGGCGCCGGCACTGGGCGAGCCCGAAGGAACCCTGGTCGCCCTCAGTTGCCCGGAGTGCAACGGTCCCATCTACGAGCAGAGGAGCCGCAGGACCGACCGGTACGTCTGCAGGGTGGGGCATGCGTGGTCGCGCGACAGCATGATGGACGCGCAGTCGGACGCCGTCGAGCGGGCCCTGTGGGTGGCGATCCAGCGGCTGGAGGAGCGGCTGCGGGTGCTCGAACGCATGCGCCGCTCCGCCGGGGAGCGGGGCCAGCACGTCTCGTCGCGTTACTTCGACGAGGAGCTGGAGCGCACCGGGGAGGCGCTGAATACCATTCGCATGCTGCAATCCGGCATCGGTCGTAACGGTGGCACGCTGCAGCCGGGCTGAGCAGGCCGGATCGGCGTAGGCTTCGCTCGTGGCCACAGAGGAAGAGCGTGATTTCGACGACCTCCTCCTTCTCCTCAAGGAGACGCGCGGTTTCGACTTCACGGGATACAAGCGCACCACCCTGATCCGGCGGATCGCCCGCCGCCTCGAGGTACTGAAGCTGCGCGACTACGGCGAATACCGCGATCTCCTGGAGCTGGAGCCCGAGGAGTTCACGCGGCTCTTCGACAGCCTCCTGATCAACGTCACCGGTTTCTTCAGGGACGCCGCCGCGTGGCAGCGGATGCGCGAGCTCGTCGTCCCCGCCCTGCTCGACCAGAAGCCGGCGGGCCGGCCCATCAGGATCTGGAGCGCCGGCTGCGCCACCGGCGAGGAGGCCTACACCATCGCCATGGTGCTGGCCGAGGAGCTCGGCCTGGACGAGTTCCGCAACCGGGTCAAGATCTACGGCACCGACCTCGACGAGAAGGCGCTGAACGTCGCCAGGACGGGCGTCTACACCGACCGGTCGCTCGCCGACGTGCCCATCGATCTGCGCGAGACCTACTTCGAGCGGGTGGACAACGGCTACACCTTCCGCCGCGACCTGCGCCGCCAGCTCATCTTCGGCCACAACGACCTCACCCACGACGCGCCGATCTCCCGCGTCGACCTGCTGCTGGCCCGCAACACGCTGATGTACTTCAACACGGACACGCAGCTCAACATCGTCCGGCGCTTCCACTTCGCGCTGTCCGACCCCGGGTTCCTGTTCCTGGGCAAGGCGGAGATGCTGCTCAACCACAGCGACAACTTCGAGCCGGTCGACCTGCGCATGCGCCTGTTCAGGAAGATCCGGCCCGCCCACCACGGCAACCGCGCGCCGTGGTCGGTCACCGGCGCCGCCGCAGACCTGGCCTCACGCCTGCCCACACTGGCGTCCGTGGCGCTCGCCTCCGGCCCCGTGGCCCAGATCGTCGTGGACTCCTCGGGCAACCTGGCGCTGGCCAACTCCAGGGCCGAGGCCCTGTTCAACCTCAACCCGCGCGACGTCGGCCGTCCCTTCCAGGACCTGGAGGTCTCCTACCGGCCGGTGGAGCTGCGCTCGGTCATCGAGCAGGCCCGCCACGACCTGCGCCCGGTGGAGCTGCGGGAGGTGGTCTGGCGCCGCGTCGGATCGCCGGAGGCCGGCGTCTTCGACGTCTCGGTCGTCCCCCTGCTGGCCTCGGGCAACCTGGTCGGGATGGGCATCCACTTCTACGACGTCACCCGCTACCGCAAGCTCAGGGACGAGCTGGAGCAGGCCAACAGGCAGCTCGAGCAGGCCTACGAGGAGCTGCAGTCGCTCAACGAGGAGCTGGAGACCACCAACGAGGAACTCCAGTCCACCAACGAGGAGCTCGAGACCACCAACGAGGAACTCCAGTCCACCAACGAGGAGCTGGAGACGATGAACGAGGAGCTCCAGTCCACCAACGACGAGCTCCAGCACATCAACGACGCCCTGACCGCCCGCACGATCGAGCTCGACGACGTCAACAGGTTCGTCTCCTCGGTGGTGCGCAGCCTCGGCGACGCCGTGGTGGTGCTGGACGGCGACCTGCGGGTGGTGGTCTGGAGCCCGGGGGCCGAGGAGCTGTGGGGGATGCGCTCCGACGAGGCCGTCGGCGAGCCGCTCGCCGGGCTCGACATCGGCCTGCCCCTGGAGCTGCTGCTGCCGCGCCTGCGCACCGCCCTCGCCGACGGGTCGAGGCCGCTGGAGACGGTGGAGGGGCTGGTGCTCGACGCGGTGAACCGCCGGGGCCGGCCGGCGCCGCTGACGGTGCAGCTGTCGCACCTGCGCACGGAGGACAACAGCGTGCACGGGCTCATCATGATGATGAACGTCGTCAACTCCGACGGCTAGCCACCCGCGGGGGCTTGCGGCCCCCGGCCCTAGGAGGAGGCCGCGGCCAGCTCCGAGACGGGGATGCGGCGGAAGGCGATGCTCTCGTACGGGCCGAAGTTCCCCGTCTCGAACAGCAGGCCCACCGTGTCGCCGTCCACCCGCACCAGGTCGGAGTAGGCGGCGGGCAGCCCGGACACCGTGTGCACCGCCCGCCAGGTGACACCGTGGTCGTGGCTGGCGCGTACGGTCATCAGCGCCCGCGCGTCGGGCGCCGCCGGGCCCGAGAACAGCAGCACCTCCGGCGACTCGCACCACAACACGCTGCCCTCCACGACCGGCCCGGCCAGCCCGACCTGCGGCCGGAACGGCAGCTCCAGCGTCTGCCCGCCATCGGCGGAGCAGGCGTCGGCCCTGGTGCCGGGGGCGGTGGAGTCGGTGCGGGCGTTGAAGTAGATCCGCCCGCCGGGCAACTCGGTGCCGGTGGTCTCGTTCACGTTGACGTACCCGTCGGGGTTGTCGTCCACGTACCCGATCCGCCAGGTCTGCCCGCCGTCGTCGCTCAGCAGCGAGTGGCCCCCGTTGTACTTGCCCTCGGTCCCGTTGTCCTGCCCGCCGGGCGGCAGCGAGTGGTTGGCGGGAACGACGATGCGCCCGGCGTGCTCGCCCTGCCGCAACACGAGCGCGTGCCCCGGCGTGGTCGCGTACCACCGCCACTCGGGCCGCTTCGTGCTCTGCGTGATCTCCCTGGCCGCCGACCAGGTGACCCCGTCGTCCTCGCTGACCTGGACGAACACCCGCCGCCCCTCAGCCGCCGCGACCTGGCCGCGCCTGATCTTCTCCTCGGTGGCCGAGGGCCCCTGCCGCACGAAGACCAGCACGATCCGGCCGTCGTCCAGCACCACCGGCGCCGGGTTCCCGGCCGTCCCCCGCCGCGGCTCCGTCGCCACCACCTGCAGCTCGCCCCACGTACGGCCGCCGTCGGACGATCGCTTGAGCACCAGGTCGATGTGCCCGGAGTCGGACGCCGAGCCCCGCCGCCCCTCCGCGAACGCCAGCACCGTGCCGTCCCGGGTCACCACGACCGCCGGGATCCGGTAGGTGTGGTAGCCGTCGGTCGACTGCCGGTACGGGAGCGAGGTGGGGTAGTCATCCGCCATGCGGGCACGCTACGACTCGCGGGTTAACGGACTCCGACGCGAGCCGTACGTGACGGCGAATGAGGCCGGGGACGCGGAGACCATCTGGTGTGGGCGCCGCCGCATGGCGGTGCGAAGGTGACACAGGCGGACATCACCCCACCGCGGCGCACAGGCGCCCCGCGCACGAACATCACCAGCCCGGCGGCGTGTACGGCGCAGGCAGGCACGACGCACGCGGGCACGATGCACACGGGCACGACGCACACGGGCACGACGCACGCGGGCACGGCCGTGCCGCCGGGGAGGCGTCTCTGTCTCCTCGGCGGCACGGCCGCGCGATGTCACCTCAACGGGCGAACACGATGACGTTGTCGCGGTAGCTGCGGCGGGCGTGGTCGAACGTGCCGCCACAGGTGATCAGCCGGAGCTGGGCCCCTGGAGCGGGACCGTAGACCTCCTTGTCCGGGATGCGGCTCTTGGGGTAGCGGGCCAGGCGGCCGACCCTGAACGTGACCGTGCTGCCGTCAGCGCGGTCGACGTGGATGCGGTCGCCCTCGCGTAACTGGCGCAGGCGGTAGAAGACCGCCGGCCCGGTCGCGGAGTCGACGTGACCGGCGATCACGGCGACCCCCTTCTCGCCCGGCTCCGGGCCCGACCTGTTCCACCCCACCCGGTCGAACGCGGTGGGAGCGACCAGGCGGCCCTTGGCGTCGAGCCGCAGCGGGATCACGCGGGTGGACAGCTTGATCGCCGGAATCCGCAACCGCACAGGGTCCGCCACGTCCCCGGCACTCCCGTGGAGGGAGCCGCTCAGGGCGCCGGCCGCCTGCGCCTGTGCGGCGGCGGTGGCGTTGCCGGTGGCGCAGGCGGTGGCCGCGACCATGAGGCAGATCACGGCCGCCAGTCGCGTGCGCATGCTCAGCTGCCTGCGAAGAGCGTGCGCCGCACCCAGTACGCACCGGCTCCGAGCAGGGCGGCGCCCGCCAGGCTCAGCGGCACCACAGGCACCGACCGGCTGTCGTCAGCCCCGCCGCCGGTCAGGGCAGTGCTGTCTTCGACGGCCCCCTTGCCAGCGGTCCCACCCATGCCGGTGTCCACCCCACCACGCGGCGCGCTGCCGTCGTCGTCATCGTCGTCCCGCGCGGCCGAACCGCCCACGCCGGTATCCACCGCGCCCCGGGGCGCGCCGTCATCGTCATCGTCGTCGTCCCGCGCGGCTGAACCGCCCACGCCGGTATCCACCCCACCGCGCGGCGCGCCGTCATCGTCCCCGCCACCACCGACATCGTCGTCATCGTCCGCCGTCGCCTGGATGCTCGTCAGGGTGACCGCCTGCGCCGCCGTCGTCGTGGCGAGGGTGGCGGTGGCGCCCAGTCCGAGTGCGATCGCCAGGGCGAGCAGCGCCCGCCCTAATTCCTGAGGCATGTGCTCCTCCTAGAAGCCGGTCGCGGGATGTCCGCGGCTGAATTCAGGGTGTCGAGGGGCCGTGGGACCACGATGAGGTCGAGATGAAAGGACTCTCACGCCTCCCCGGCCGTCTCGGGCGACGCACCGGCCGGGGCGCGTTCGCGGACCGCCGACCGCACGTGAAAGCATTTCCTCGATAGCCGAACGAGTCTTGTGGAGGCAGGGGTGGCTGACGAGTTCGATGTCATCGTGATCGGGGCGGGGCCCGCCGGTGAGAACGTGGTGGACCGGGCCGTGCGGGGTGGTCTGACAGCGGCGATCGTCGAGGAACGGCTGGCCGGTGGCGAGTGCTCCTACTGGGCGTGCGTGCCGAGCAAGGCGCTGCTGCGGCCGGTCGACCTGGCGGGCGAGGTCTCGCGGGTGCCCGGCCTCTCGCTCGGGCCGATCGACGTGGCCAAGGTGCTGGCCAGGCGCGACGAGGCCGTGTCCGGTTACGACGACGCCGGTCAGGTGCGCTGGGTCGAGAGCGTCCCCGCCGAGTTCGTACGCGGCCGCGGCCGTCTCGACGGCCCCAAGCGCGTACGCGTGACGACGGAGACCGGCGAGGAGCGCGTCCTGACGGCCCGCCAGGCCGTCGTGCTGGCCACGGGCAGCACCGCCGCCATCCCGCGCACGCCCGGCCTGGCCGAGGCGTCCCCGTGGACCAGCCACGAGGTGACGGCGGCGACCTCCATCCCCGAGCGGCTGGTCGTGATCGGCGGCGGCGTGGTGGCCTGCGAGATGGCGCAGGCGATGCACGGGCTGGGCGCGCGGCAGACCACGGTGCTGGTGCGCGGCGGCCGGCTGCTCAACCGCATGGAGCCGTTCGCGGGCGAACTGCTCGCCGAGTCGTTCGCCGAGGCGGGCATCGACGTACGCACCCACACCGACGTCGCCAGGGTCGAGCGTCCCGAGCCCGGCGGGAAGGTCACCGTGCACCTGCCGGACGGGCCGCCGCTGGAGGCGGACGAGCTGCTGGTGGCGACCGGCCGGCACGCCTCGACCCGTAACCTCGGGCTCGCCTCGGTGGGCCTGCCCGAGGACCAGCCGGTCGAGGTGGACGACAGCCTGCGGGCCACCGGGGTCGAGGGCGGCTGGCTGTACGCCGTGGGCGACGTCAACGGGCGGACGCTGCTGACGCACATGGGCAAGTACCAGGCGAGGATCTGCGGTGACGTGATCGCCGCGCGGGCGCGGGGCGACGAGCTGCCCGCGATGCGGGATCTCGCGGGCGGTTACGGCTCGCCCCAGGTCGTCTTCACCGACCCGCAGATCTGCGCGGTCGGCCGGACGGAGGAGGCGGCGCGCGCGGACGGCTTCCGGGTGCGGGTGGTGGACTACGACATGGGGGCGGTCACCGGGGCGTACCTGATGGGTGACGGCTACCGGGGCAAGGCCAGGGCCGTCGTGGACGAGGACAGGAAGGTGCTGCTCGGCGTCACGTTCGCGGGCCCCGGCGCGGCCGAGCTGCTGCACGCGGCCACGATCGCGGTGACCGCCGAGGTGCCGCTCGACCGGCTCTGGCACGCGGTGCCGTCGTTCCCGACGGTGAGCGAGATCTGGCTCCGGCTGCTGGAGGCCTACGGTCTGTGACGCGCGAGCGGACGTGGCCGGCCGCCCCGAGCCCGAACGCGGCCGGCCGCCGCCTGCGCGATGGCAGGCGCCGGCGAGCCGGGCGGGCCGCCTTCTGGATGGCGCGGCCGTCACGGGCGGATCAGCCGAGATCCCGCCGTACGTTCAGGCGCGACATGATCGGCGACCGTGAGTTCGTGGCACGCTCACCGATTCCACGATCTCGCTGCTGCAGCATCAGCTCCGCCACCGTCTCCTCGACGCTGTCGCGCAGCTCGACGTGCGGGAGCAGGTCCGTCTGCCGCAGCACCGACAGCAGGTGGTCGGAGGGGCGGACGACGAAGATCCGGCCGCTGCCCTCCTCGGCCATCCGCTGCATCGCCATCGCCAGCACCCCGATGACCGACGAGTCGTAGAAGTCGAGGTCGGCCAGGTCGAACACGAGGGTGGGCCCGGGCGACCAGTCCCACACGGCGTTGATGCGGGCACTGAACCGGACGCGCCCCGCGTGGTCGAGCACGCCGCTGGCGCGCATGACCGTGCAAGGCAGATGCCGGGTCGTCTCGATTCGCAAACCGCTCATGCCCACACGGATCCACTGCCCGGTGAGCGGCGTTATCACAGGTGATCGCTATTTTTCCGGGTCCATTGGGCACCGCCGTCCCCGCGCTTACCAAGGGGACCGTTGACCAGCTTGCGCATGAGCTCGGAGAGCGTCTCGACGTCTTCGGTGGTGAGCGGGGAGGCCAGGCGGGCGAGGTTGGCGGCGTGCTCGGTGAGCGCGTCGTCGATGACCCGCAGGCCCTCCTCGGTCAGCTTGACGCGGAAGCTGCGCCGGTCGGCCGGGTCGAGGCTGCGCTCGACCAGGCCGGCGGCCTCCAGCCGGTCGAGCCGGTTGGTCATGCCGGCCCGCGACATCATCAGCACGTCCGACAGCTCGGAGGGGATCAGCGTGTACGGCGGCCCCGCCCTGCGCAGCGCGGCCAGCACGTCGAACTCGCCCTGCCGCAGCCCGCGCTTGGTGAAGACCTGGTCCACCTGCGGCATCATCAGCCGCGTGACCTGGGCGAGCCTGCCGAAGACAGCCATGGCCGACAGGTCGAGGTCGGGCCGCTCACGCCGCCACTGCTCGATGATCCTGTCGATGGCGTCGCCCATGACCTCGCATCCTAGCCGCCGGGGCGGGCGATGCCGGGCTCCTAGTGCGAGGTGCCCGACTCCAGGGTCGGCACCGCGTCCGGGCACGGGGCGAGGATCACCAGCAGCGGCGAGCCGGCCGGGCTGGCCAGCTCCAGCTCGGTGACGTTGCCGTGCGCCTGCTGCTCGGGCGCCCCCAGGTCCCCGTCCCTGAAGCTGATGATCCGCTCCACGGACGGCGCCGCCGAGTGCAGCAGCTTCCTGGTGGCGTGCCGGAGCCAGCGCAGCTCGCTGTTGACCCGCCGCCACGTCGCGGGGATCATGCTCACTGCTTCCGCCCTGGTGCCCAGCCGCAGTGTGATGCGCCCGCTCGACCCGAACCGGTCCTTCAGCACCGGGTTGACCACGAACATGCCGGACCGCAGCGCCCGCACGCCCTGCCGGTTGACGTTGGCCAGCCCGCCCGCGCTGATCAGCGAGTACAGCTCGCAGCGCGACCCGTCGAGCGTGTCCGGGTCGTAGTCCACCGGCGGCGGCTCCTCGAACACGACCTTGTCCAGCCGCACCCCGGCCACGCCGTCGGGAGCGACGCGCCCGGCCACGGCCTGGCGCACCGAGTCGCAGACGCCGTCGCCCTCGGTGATGTCCAGCGCCTCGACGCAGATCAGGCCGTCGTCGGGGATCTCCTCCGGCGTCAGGTCGAAGGCCACCCTGGCGTGCGCCTTCTTGCCGCGCAGCAGCACGCACTGGCGCAGCCGGCCCTGGGACCGGATCTGTACGAGCCGCGGCAGCGTGGCGGCCTCGGCGCGCCCGCTGTGCCAGCCGCTCACCGACCGCTCGTCCGCCGACAGCGACACCAGCACTCGTAGCGGCCGACCCTGCGCCGAGACCTTGAACCCGGCCAGCCCGGACGTCTCGAACCTGCCCACGATCTGGCTGCCGCGCTGCAGCCGGTCGGTGACCTGCAAGGAGGCGACCTGGCCGCTGGTCAGGTGGACGGGCGGGATGGCGGGAAGGATCACCTGGTCCAGATCGGTGGCGGATCCTGAGCTGCTCATGTGAGGCTCCTGGAGGGAATAGGTCCGGCCGTGTCGTGGCGGCCACTCATCGGATGCTGCGGGCGGGGATCGGCCCCGCCGGGTCGGACGAGCCGGCAGGGATCGGCCCTACCGGAACGCGAAGGATGCTCATCGTGTGCTCCCCAAGGTGCTCAGCGCCGCCGGGTCGCGGAAGTCGAGGCGGGTGAGCATGGGCTCGCGCCGCTGCCACATCCGCCCGACCGCCCTGTACAGCGGATCGCCCCCGGGCTCCACGTGCCGCAGGTTGACGGCGAGCGCCCGCGCGTAGTCGTCCCCCTGCTCCCAGTGCGGCAGGAGCTGGGTGGGCACGTCGGCCCCGCAGCGGCGCAGCCACAACCACAGCCGGGCGCGCTCACGCTGCTCGGGCCCGAGGATGGACTCGCCCTTGGCGTGCTGGGCGATGGCCTCTTCGAGCAGCCGCCGGTGCTCGTACGGCGAGCCGGCCACGTGCGTGCTCCCGCAGGCGCCGCCCTCCGACCAGCCGGCCTGGATGACGGGGATGCCGAAGGCGGGCAGGTCGCTGTCGCCGAACGTGACGCCCACGTCCGCCATGCTCCACACCATGGTGGTCGACAGCGTCCCGCTCACGCACCGGATGCGGGGATGGTCGGCGGCGGGCACGGGGTCGAGGAAGAGCCAGTTGGCGCTCTCGTCCGCGGCGGCGAACTCGGCCGTCGTCCCGAACAGCTCCGCGTCCCGCGACGGCACGTGCCCGAGCACCGCGATCGTGGGCCGGTCGGCGTCGATGCCGAGCCGGGCGCAGCCGTGGTGGCGGAGCTGGCGGCGTTCGGTGTCCGTACGGACCTGGTAGCCGCTCCTGGCCCGCCAGGCGACCCGCTCGGCGCTGGGCCGGATGAGCTCCCTGTGCGGCCAGACGTGCCGCTCGAAGAAGGCGCCGACCCTGGCGGGCAGTTCGTCCTGGATGGAGCACGGCCCCTGGTCGGGGAAGAGCGCGTACGCCTGCAGCGTCCCCGTCCCGTGCACGTGCACGACGGGGATGTCGCGTGGCACGGCCCGCTCGGCCTTGCTGGTGACGAGCGCGGCGGGCGGCAGCTCGGGCCGCGGGTCCTGCGCGGCGCCGAACGCCCGGGCCAGCGGGCTCCACTCGGGCCTGGTCAGCACGGCCAGCCGAGCCGAGAGCAGCCCGCAGACCGCCCTGGCGACGGTCAGCGTCCGCACCACGATGCGCAGATCCTCGTCGTACGCCTCCGCCACGACGCATCCGTCACCGCCGGGGGTGTTTCCCCAGCAGGTCCTGGCGGCGGCGAGCAGCCGTTCGACATGCCCGCCGTCCTCGCCGACACGACGACGCATAAGCCCCTCCACCAAGGCAGCAAGAAATGCCCTGGTAGACGTTGCCAGAAGGGCCCTGACCGGCCGCGCGGGCGACACGGTTCTTTGCCGTAGCGTGGCGGAATCCCGAAGAACCTCAGAAGGGTTCACCAGCCCCACGCTGCACGAACCCGCCGATGACCCCGATTTCGGCGAAAAACCCCGAACAATCCGGGCCCGCCGGACGTCCAACTTTTACCTGGAGCATGTCATGCCCGGGTTTAGGATGCACCGTATTGCCAGGATGGGGAGGTTTTACCAGCATGGGTTCCCGTTTGTCGAGTGTCGCACGCCTGACGGCGGCGGCCGCCGCCGCCGGCGTGGTCGCCGCGGCCATCGCGCTGCCCGCGGTCGGGGGGACAGGGGCGATGTTCGTCTCGGCATCGGAGGATCTCGGTATCAAACCCGAGGACCTCAAGGAGCCCCCTCTCGCGGAGAAGACCACGGTCCTGGACGCCAACGGCAACCAGATCGCGCAGTTCTACGAGGAGTACCGCGAGACGATCACTCTTGACCAGGTCGCCCCGATCATGAAGACGGCGATCATCTCCATCGAGGACTTCCGCTTCTACGAGCACGGCGCGATCGACATCGAGGGCACCATCCGGGCCCTGGCCAAGAACTTCACCTCCGGCGGCATCGCGCAGGGCGGCTCGTCCATCACCCAGCAGTACGTCAAGCAGGTGCTGCTCAACTCGGCGACCACCGACGAGGAGCGGAACGCGGCCCTGGAGGCCAGCTACGCGCGCAAGCTCAGGGAGCTGCGCTACGCGATGGCGGTCGAGGAGAAGTACACCAAGGACGAGATCCTGGAGAAGTACCTCAACATCGCCTACTTCGGCGCCCACGCCAACGGCATCGAGGCGGCGGCCAAGCGTTTCTTCGGCGTGAAGGCGTCCGAGCTGAACCTCGTGCAGGCGGCGACCCTGGCCGGCGCCGTGCAGGACCCCAACGCCACGGACCCCAACCTGGGCAAGGCGCAGCGCAAGAGGCTGCTCGACCGGCGCAACGTGGTGCTCGACCGGATGGCCGAGCTGAAGAAGATCACCGTCGAGGAGGCGGCCGAGGCCAAGAAGAAGCCGCTGGGCTACAAGGGCACTCCCCTGCCGGGCGGCTGCGAGGCCAGCCCGTATCCGTACTTCTGCATGTACGTCCGCAACGAGGTGCTCAGCAACAAGACGTTCGGCAAGACGCCCAAGGCCAGGAGCCAGTTCCTCAACCGGGGCGGCCTGACGATCCAGACCACGCTGGACCCGAAGATGCAGAAGGCCGCCGAGAACGCGATCAAGAAGCACGTGTTCGCCTCCGACAACCCCGTCGCCTCCGAGGCGCTGGTGCAGCCGGGCACGGGCCAGATCAAGGCCATGGCCGCCAGCCGCAAGTACGGCCAGAACAAGCGCAAGAAGGAGATGTCGTACAACGTCGTGGCGGACGCCGTGCACGGCGGCGGCATCGGCTTCCAGGCGGGCTCGACGTTCAAGACGTTCACCCTGATCACGGCCCTCAAGGAGGGCATGAAGGTCAACGACGGCTTCTCCGTCGGCAGCGGTTACCGCGCGCCGTACTACTCCACGTTCAAGAACTGCAAGGGCGAGAACATCGGCGACCCCTCCCACACCGTCACCAACGACGAGGGCGGCGGCGGCTTCAAGTCGCTGCAGACCGGCACCTGGGGCTCGGTGAACACCTTCTTCATGAAGCTGGAGGAGCACGTCGGCCTCTGCGACACGATCAAGACGGCCAAGTCGCTGGGCATCAAGCGGTCCGACGGCCTGGCGCTGA
Organism: Nonomuraea sp. NPDC050202; assembly: GCF_040656115.1. Taxonomy (NCBI): domain Bacteria; kingdom Bacillati; phylum Actinomycetota; class Actinomycetes; order Streptosporangiales; family Streptosporangiaceae; genus Nonomuraea; species Nonomuraea sp. NPDC050202. The sequence continues at coordinate 199,337 of NZ_JBFALF010000016.1, forward strand.
CCGAGTACGAGACGTTCACGCTGGGCACCAACGAGATGGACCCGGTGACGGTGGCCAACGCGTACGCGGCGATCGGCGCGCGCGGCAAGTACTGCAAGCCGATGGCCATCACGAAGATCACCGACCGCGACGGCAAGGTGACGAACTACAAGCCCGACTGCAAGCAGGCCCTGGACCCCGAGGTCGCCGACGCCGCGGCGTACATCCTGTCCGGCGTGTTCACCAAGGGCACGATGCGTGGCGTGGGCGGCATCGGCCGGCCCGCCGCCGGCAAGACGGGCACCACGGACGCGCAGGCCACCGCCTGGTTCGCCGGGTTCACCCCCGACCTGGCGGGTGCGGTCAGCATCGGCGACTCGCGCGGCGCGCAGAAGTACAAGCTGAACAACGTCACCATCGGCGGCAAGTACTACGGCTCGGTCTTCGGCGCCTCCATCCCCGGGCCGATCTGGAAGGACACCATGCTGGCCGCGCTCAAGGGCACGCCGGCGACGGAGTTCACCCCGATCAACAGCAGCCGCTTCGGTGGCTGCGGCGCCGGTTGCCAGCCGGTGCAGCGCTCGGACGAGCCGGAGGGTGACGACGACTCGGACGGCCAGCTCGAGGACGTGGACGTCGCCGATTTCGACTGATCTTGGGTAGGAGGGGTTTCCTGATCGCCGGATAAGACAAATCGGGCATGGACAATATGCCGTGATCCACATCCGGCACAGAAACCTCTATCGGTTACCAGTGCCCCTAGCTGAGCAAATTCGGAGTGCGTCCGTACTGCGGGACGCACTCCTTGCAAAGGCCCTATTAACAGCGGCGAAACATTGGTAACGTGGGAGCGCTCCCAGGATCTTTCCGCGAGGTGCTCCATGACCGAGCAGCCCACACTGGCACAGGTGGCGGCCGCTGCAGGGGTTTCCCCCGCGACCGCATCTCGAGTCCTCACAGGCTCGGTGCGGGTCAGTACCTCGACCCGCCGCCAAGTCTACGACGCCGTGTCCCGAATGGGATACGTCCGACAACGCGCACCCCGGGGAACGGCCGCCAAGACCATGGCCGACGGCGTCACAGCAGTGGTCTGTGACCATTTGCCCCGGCTCTTCTCCGAGCCTTACTACGCCAGGCTCCTGTCCGCAGCGGGCGCCGTGATAGCCGAGCACGGCACCCACCTCATGGTGACCACCGTCACCCCCACCTCCTCCACGCTGCCCGCGTTATCCGGCGCGGTGCTGATCGTGGGGGCGCGAGAGCGTCACCCCCTGGCGATCAAGTTATCCACCTCGGGCGTCCCCGTCCGCAACATCGGACGCCCGCCCCACGACCTCAAGCTGCCGTTCGCCGACGTCGACAACCTCGACGGCGGCCGCCAAGCGGCCGAACATTTCCTCCTATCGGGCCGCCGTAACGTGGCGGCCATCGGCGGCCCGCCGTCCTTACCCGGCGCCCGCGACCGGCTGGAGGGCCTGGTACGCACCCTGCAGGCAGCAGGAGCGCCCGACGTACCCGTGGCCTACGGGGACTTCACCGCCGCGTCGGGCACCCACGCCATGCAGTGGCTGTTACGCCATGCCCCGGGCCTGGACGCCGTCTTCGTCGCCTCGGATTTGATGGCGGCGGGCGCGATCCAGGCCCTGCGAAGAGCAGGACGCAAGGTGCCGGCGGACGTGGCGGTGATCGGGTTCGACGACGCCCCGGTCGCCAGGCACACCGTCCCGGCCCTGACCACCATCCGCCAGCCCGTCGAGGAGCTCGCCACGGTCGCCACCCGGCTGCTCCTGACGGGGGCCGCGGGGATCGACCCCGTGCTCCCAACGGAACTGGTCATCCGTGAGTCGGCTTGAGCCTGGGGACGTACTGGCCCGCAGGTATCTGTTGCTGGACCCGCTGGCCCGCGGGGGCATGTCGGTCATCTGGCGTGCCTTCGACCAGTCCCTGCACCGGATGATCGCGGTCAAGGTGCTCACGGCCTCGCTGCACACCGACCCGGGAGAGCGGGTCAGCGTACGCAGCGAGGCCCGCGCCGCGGCCAGGTTCATCCACCCCGACTCCATCGAGATCTACGACTACGGGGAGACCGTCACCACGAGCGGCGGCGTCGCGGCCTACGTCGTGATGCCGCTGCTCGACGGCACCCCGCTGGCCGAGCGCATCGAGAAGGAGCCGCTGCCGTGGCCGGAGGCCGCGGCCATCGCCCTGCGGCTGGCCCGCGTGCTGATGGCCGGGCACGCCCGCGGCCTGGTGCACAGGGACGTCACGGCGGAGAACGTTCTGCTCACCGCCGACGGCCCCAAGCTGCTCGACTTCGGCATCGCGGCGTGGGCCGGCGACCCCGACGACGACCGCGGCACCCCTCCCTACGTCGCCCCCGAACGGCTGCTCGGCGCGCCGACCCACCCGGCCGTCGACGTGTACGCCCTCGGCGTGCTGCTGCACACCATGCTCACCGGGCGCACGCCGTACCCGGGGACGACGTGGGAGGAGATCGAGGCGGCGCACAGGACCGAGCCGCCGCCCCGGGTGGCCGGCGTGCCGTACGCGCTCGCCTCCCTCTGCCAGCGCTGCCTGGCGCACGAGCCGGAGGACCGCCCGACGGCTGCACAGATCGTCTCGGGGCTGACCTCCACGCTCGGCGCGGCGACGCTGGGCCGCCACGTGCGGCGCGGGCTCACGGTGACGAGCTCGGCGGCCCTCGCGCTGTCGGCGCTGCTGTGGTTCCAGCAGACGCCGGCGCCCGAGCCGCCGCCGAAGCTCGCCCAGCCCACGCCGTCACCCACGGCCAGGCTGATCGAGAGCTCGCCGGGCGCGGTGATCACCGTCGAGCAGGCCGCGGCCGGCTTCACGACCGTGCTGCGGGCGCGGACCCCGTGCGGCGCGACGGACGACGACGTCGTGCTCGACCTCACGCAGGTGCTGCAGAACGCCCTGACGCCGCAACACGGCCCCTCGGCGCGGTCCTCCGGCACCAGGAGCCTGCGCCAGAAGCTCTCCGACCGCCTCAGGGAGGGCAGGCTCACCCCCGCCTGCCTGAGCGAGCTGGAGGCGCGGCTGGACGATCTCGACACGGCGCTGCGCCACGACTGACGAGCACGATTGATGAGGGGTACGGCAGCACCAGCCGTACCCCTCCGTCGCGCGGGCCGGGCCCCTCGCAAAGCGTGCCCGCGCGAGTCCTCATGAGCAGGTGTATCCGCTGGGCACCTGCGTGTTCCCGGTCGGCCGCGAGGCCTGGTAGCCGAACGAGGTGCCGGCCCCGGGCGCCAGGTTCCCGTTGTGGGCCAGGTTCCTGACCGTCACCGTGCCGCCGCTGACGGTGTAGGTGCCGCCCCAGATGCCGGTGATCGTGTGACCGGACGGCAGCGGGAACGTGACCGTCCAGCCGTTCAGCGTGGACGTGCCGCGGTTGGCGACGGTGACCGGCTGGATGACGTACCCGTTGTTCCAGGAGGTCTGGGTGGTGGGCGTGACGGCGCAGCCCCCGCCGCCGCTGCCCGGCTGGGTGGTCACCGTGACCGCGGCCGAGTCGGGCGAGACGTTGCCGGCGGCGTCCCTGGCCCTGATCCGGTAGCGGTAGGTGGTGGACGGGCTGAGGCCGGTGTCGGTGTAGGAGGTGGCGGTGCCGCCGCCGACCCTGGTGAAGGTGTCGCCGGTGGCGCGCAGCACGTCATAGCCGGTCACGCCCACGTTGTCGGTGGAGGCGGCCCAGGTGAGGGTGGCGGAGGACGAGGTGACGTTCGAGGCCGACGGCGTGCCGGGGGTGCTCGGCGGGGTCGGGTCGGAGGTGCCGCCGCCCGTGCCGAACGAGAAGGAGTTGACCGCCAGGCCGGTGCCGCCGATCCAGGGCTCGAAGCCGGCCTGCACGCTGGTCAGGTACCACGACCGCTGGCCGTAACCCCGGCTGACCACGTCGGAGTAGAAGGTGTCGATGGTGAAGTCGAGCGAGGTCGCGGGCGAGGAGCGCACGTACGAGATCACGTTCCAGCCGATGTTGCCGAACCAGACCTGCCACGTCGCGCCGGCCAGGTTCACGGTGCCGACCTGGGAACCGATCGGCTGGATGGAGCCCTGCCGGTTGAGCCAGATCATCAGCTCGGCGCCGGTGTTCTGGCCGTCGGTGCGGGGCGTGGGGTCGAACCACAGGTCGTAGGAGGCGTTGTAGGTGCCCGAGCCCGGGTACGTCATGCTGACGCTGCTGCGCAGCGCCGCGAAGCCCGAGGCGCTGGCCTGCATGGGCAGGTTGCTGCCCGTGGTGCAGTTGGCGTAGTGGCAGCCGGCGTAGATCGACGGGTAGCCGGCGGGGGCGCCGCTGGTGGAGTTGTTGTGCGCGGCCTGGGTGACGGTGAAGCCGCCGCTCTGGTTGACGTCGATGCACTGGGCGGTGTCGGCGCCCCAGACGTTGTTCTGCACGATGTAGCGGTTGCTCTGGATGCTCGTGGAGCCGTACTTCTCGCAGATCACCGGCGCGGCCTGGGCCGGAACGGCGAACAGGCCGAGGGCGAGTAACGCCCCGATGATCAGGTGGATGTGCGCGTGCCTCATGGCGTGTTGCTCCCGCCTCTCTGACAGGGGAGTGTAGTGGGAGCGCTCCCAGCATTCAGCCTCCTTGGGGGTCACGAACGCGGCAAGCACGTACGCATGCCGGTGAGGTGGAGCGGGCCAGGCCACCAGCGGAAACCGTGACCAAGATCGGCTGAAAGTTTCACTGAACGTTGTCGGATTGCGCCGGGCGTGATTCAATGCGCTCGCCGGGCGGGCAGGTCGTGGGCAGGTTTCCTCTGTCGTCAGCGCAAGGGAATCCCCATGAAGTTCTTCAAGTCGGCGGCGATCACCGCCGTCCTGGTCCTGATCACCTCTGTCTTGATGGCGCCTACCCAGGCGCAGGCCCACGGCGTGTCGATGTTCCCCGGCAGCCGTACGTTCCTGTGCTGGCAGGACGGCCTGCGGGACAACGGCCAGATCCTCCCCTACAACCCAGCGTGCGCCGCCGCGGTCAACCAGAGCGGCGCGACCCCCCTGTACAACTGGTTCGCGGTGCTGCGCTCCGACGGCGCCGGCCGGACCACCGGCTTCATCCCCGACGGGCAGATCTGCAGCGGCGGCACCGGCGGGCCCTACGACTTCTCGGCCTACAACGCGGTCCGGTCCGACTGGCCGCTGACCCACTTGACCTCCGGGGCGAGCATCCAGATGCGGCACAGTAACTGGGCCGAGCACCCCGGGTCCTTCAACTACTACGTCACCAAGAACGGCTGGAACCCGAACGGGCCGCTGAAGTGGTCCGACCTGGAGCCGTTCGGCAGCGTCACGAACCCGCCCAAGTCCGGTGGCGCCGGCGGGCTCAACTACTACTACTGGAACGCCCAGCTCCCGTCCGGCAAGAGCGGCCGGCACATCATCTTCACCCACTGGATCCGCTCGGACAGCAACGAGAACTTCTACAGCTGCTCCGACGTCGTCTTCGACGGCGGCAACGGCCAGGTGACCGGGGTGGGCCCCGGCGGCAGCACCCCCGGCCCGTCCCCCACGGTGACGCCCACCGAGCCGATCCCCACGGGCGCCTGCACGGCCACGTGGAAGGCCACCAACACCGGCTGGGCCGGCCACTTCCAGGGCGAGGTGACCGTCAAGAACACCAGCACCAGCTCGATCAACGGCTGGACGGTCAAGTGGACCTACAGCAACGGTGAGGGCTTCGAGGGCTCGCCGTGGAACGGCGTGCTGGCCGGGCAGCCGCCCAACGTGACGGTCAAGAACGCCACCCACAACGGGCAGCTCGGGCCGAACGCGTCCGCCACGTTCGGCTTCAACGCGACCGGCTCGGTCCCGGCCACCGCCCCGACCCTGACCTGTACCAGCCCGTGATCAAAACCCGTCGCGGGCTCATCGCGGCGATCGTCACCCTGGCCGGCGTGGTGCTGGCCGGGGTGACGTTCTTCGTTGCCAGGCAGCCGTCATCGACGCTCAACGACGAGCTCGCCGCCCAGGTGACCCTGATACTCGAGCAGGCCTCGCCAGGCGAGCACCACGCCCACGGCCACAGCTTCGAATCCGGCGTCGTGTGCGCCGTGGAGCCCTTCGGCACCGAGCCCCCGAACGCCACCTCGCTGGTCGAGGTGCGGTGGGTCTACGCCCGCCACATGTGCGCGATCACCGGGGACAGCCCGGACTGGGCGGCCTCCGTACGGGCCTCGGGCCCGATCGCCGTGAAGATCGACATCCCGCCGGAGGTCCGGGTGCCCAAGGCCGGGGCCGGCTATCCGGACCGGGTCAGGCAGCTCATCCCCGAGCGGTACCACACGCTGGCGTTCGAGGAGTTCTCGGACGACGCGGCGATCGAGGCCGCGCGCGAGCGGTTCGCGCTGGCCTCCTCGGCAGCGAAATAGGACCCCGGCCCCGGGTCCCCGATCCCCGACCCCCGGTCCCGGTCCCCGGTCCTGGGACCCCTGGCCCCGGACCCACGGATTCACCAACCCACGGGCACACGAAAACGGACGCGGCCGAAGCAGAGGTGTCGGCCGCGTCCGTCCCATCCGGGCGGGGATGGTTTTCGGGCAGGGATCAGATGGGTTAGGGCCTCACCTCCTCATACGCACCTGTGGGTCTTGGGGTTCAGGTGGAACCGCCCCCGCCGCGGCTGCGGCGGGGGCGGGATCGTGGGTCAGGCCGGGGTGCAGGTGATCGGGTCCGGAGTGGCGGACGTGCCGTTGGCGATGAAGCCGAACGTGGTGGTCGCGTTCGGCGCGAGCGCGCCGTTCCACGCCTCGTTCCCGACCGTCACCGTCCCGCCGGACACGGTGTGCTTGCCGCCCCAGAGCTGGGTGATCGAGCTCTGGGAGCTCCAGGCGACCGTCCACGCGCGGGTCGCGGACGTGCCGGCGTTCTTCACCGTCACCTCTGCCTGGTACGAGCCGCCCCACGAGTTGACCACCTTGTAGGTGGCCGTGCACCCGCCGGCCGGCGCGTCGGTGGTGGTGAACCCGGTGCCGTCGGAGGCGGCCGAGCTGTTGCCCGCCGCGTCCCTGGCCACCACGGTCACCGTGTACGCGGTGCCCGGCGTCAGCCCGCTCAGCCCGAACGACGTCGTGCCGGCCGTGCCTGCCTTGGTGGACCCCAGGTAGACGTCATAGCCGCTCACGCCGACGTTGTCCGTGGACGCCGCCCAGCTCACCTGCGCGCCCGTGGCGGTGATCCCGGACACCGAGGGCTTGCCCGGCTTGCTGGGCGGCGTCCCGTCCACCGTGTCCGAGGTGGTGAACGCCGTGCTGTCGGACTGCGCCGAGGTGTTGCCTGCCGCGTCCTTCGCCACCACGTGGGCGGTGTAGTCCGTGGCAGGGGTGAGCCCGCTCAGGTCGAACGACGCCGTGGTGGCCGTGCCTACCTTCGTGGACCCCAGGTAGACGTCATAGCCGGTCACGCCGACGTTGTCGGTGGAAGCGGTCCAGCTCAGCCTGGCCGAGGAGCCCGTGACCGCCGAGACGGCGGGCTTGCCCGGCTTGCTGGGCGCGGTCGTGTCCTCTTCCACCGGCCCTGGCGGCTCACCCCAGATCTTGGTGGCGCCGCTGTAGAGGGTGATGTTGTCCGTACGCGCCGGCGTCGTGCCGGGCGTGGTCGGGATGCCCTGGTAGGACCAGTCGTTGGCCGGGTCCCAGGTCCCCGAGCTGCTGATCCTGAACTGCACCTCCCTGCGGTGCTGTGACTGCCCGGCGGGCGCGATGTCCTGGCCCGAGCAGTCGATCGACACGTAGTACGTGCTGCCGCTCGCCTGGTGCAGCGTCGGTGCCTTGCACTGCGTGTAGGCCGACGACACGCTGATCTGCGAGGCGGTCGTCGAGCCGTCGAGGGTGAAGTAGTAGCGGAAGGAGCCGTCGGACAGGACCCTGGCGGGCCAGGCCGACTGGTTGCGGACCAGCGCCTTGATCTCGGTGAAGGTGCTCCCCGAGGCGTTCACGCCCGCCTCGACGAAGATCTCGGGCCCGTCCGGGGTCTCCGCCACCGGGAAGTTCGCCGCCGGCGCGCCGCCGTACTCCTTGTACAGGCGGGCCAGCGCGCTGGTGAAGCCGGCGTTGTAGTCGGTGGCGACCTCGTTCATGACGTAGTCGTCGCGCTTGTCGGTGTAGGCGTCGTCGGGGCTCGGCGGGCCGCCGACGAGCGCGCCGTACAGGGTGTGGCGGGTCTGCTCGGGGTTGGTGATCTGGTCGGTCCACGAGCCGTGCGCCGTGCGGTGGTGCGGGTTCTTCGGCGGGTTCGCGCCGAAGCCGACCACGTAGGAGGAGTTGCGCGGGTTGTCGCCGAGCGCGTAGTTGATCTGCCGTACCGCGAAGTCGTGGTAGCGGGTCTTACGCGTGGCGTCGGTGATCGTGTCGCTGTGCACGAGCGCCGCGAACGCGGTGTTGGCCGCGTAGCGCAGCGAGCCCCACCGGTCCAGGACGGCCTGGCCGCCCGGCGAGTACGCCACCTTCTGGCCGTTCACGCCGACCGTCCAGAAGTCGAGCCAGCGGTTGGCGTCGTCCAGGTACTGCTGCTTGCCGGTCAGCTTGTGCAGCAGCACGTACGCGCCGTACGACTTGTCGTCCCAGGCGATCGTCCACTTGTACGACTTGGTGGTGCTCTGCGGTTCGGTGCCCAGGTTGGCGTAGCCGCTCTCGGCCTTGGCCAGGTAGGAGGCGTCGTTCGTGGCCCGGTAGAGCCAGATCGCGCCCCACACCAGCTCGTCGTTGAAGCCGCTCCAGGAGTTGTAGAAGCTGGAGGCGTCGGTAATGCACTCGCTGTACTTCTTCCTGACGGTGTCGGCGAAGGAGTAGAGCTGCTTGGCGTGCGTCACCAGCGTGTCGGCGTACGACGGGTTCGTCGGGCGGAAGACGATCGAGGAGGCCGCCATCGCCGCCGCCGTCTCGCCCGCCAGGTCCGACCCGCCGCACGAGGCGTCGATCTTGTACGCCGGCCGGTTCATCGCCATCGCCTCGGCCGGGCCCCACCAGGCGTGGTCCGTGCCGCCGTTGCCGACCTGCCCGTAGAGCACGTTCGGCGACGGGTGGGCCTTGATGAAGTAGTCGTTGACGAACTTGAGGTTGTTGAGCAGGTGGGTGAGCTGGCCGGAGCCCGCGTACGCGTCGCGGTACTCCACCGCGCCCCAGGCCAGCATCGTGGCGGAGAACGCCATCGGGAAGCCGAACTTGACGTGGTCGCCCGCGTCGTACCAGCCGCCCGTGAGGTCCACGCCCACGTCCTCGCCGTCGTTCATGCCCGAGTCGCCGCGCCAGGAGACGCGGTTCCAGTCGGGCAGCGCGCCCGACTGCTGGGCCTCGTAGAACCACAGCGACTTCTGCAGCGCCTCGCCGTACGCGAAGGCGGGCGCGGCGGCGCCGGCGGCGGAGGCCGCCGGCCCCACCCCTGCGGAGAGGGGCAGGACCAGCGACGCCGCAGCGATCAGAGCTGCCTTTCGGATCACGGGAAGAGCCGCCCGTACTCGGCCAGGGCGACGGCGACGTCCACCTGCGCCCAGAACCGGTGGTAGTTGAAGACCGGCGCGGGGCCGGTGCCGTTCAGGAACGCCTGGACCCTCGGCCAGTCCGGGTCGTCCTCGTAGAACGACCTGATCGACAGGAACGTGGAGTTCGAGTTGATCGGGTCGCCGTTGGGCATCTCGCCGGTCCAGCCCGGCGGCACGTAGACCGGGTCGTCCACCCGCTGGTAGTCGGTCTTGGTCTCCGGCACCGAGACGCCCTCGGCGTCACGGTTGTCCCAGATGCCGTCGAGCAGCGCCTTGGCCGTGTCGCGCGCCTCGGCGTGGTTGGCTTTGGCCGCGTAGTACATCAGCACCTTGGCGTACGCGCCGGCGACGCCCACGTCCTGCGTGTGGTCCACGACGGTCACGTGCAGGCCGGGGTTGGCCGGCGGCATGCCCGTGGTGGCGCTGAAGTTGCCCGCGGGCTGGCCCGTCCACCGCAGGGTGGAGGGGATCTGGTAGCTGCCGTCGGCGTTGATCGTGGTGTTGTCCAGCGCCCACGCCACCCACTTGTCCAGCAGGGCCTTGGCGTCGGCGTTGCCGGTGGCGTAGTAGAGCTGCGCCACCCGGTCCATGGTCCACGCCTGGAAGCCGAACCACTGGTTCGACGGCGGGTCGTGGTAGACCGGCTGCCAGTCGTAGGCCATGCCGTGGAACTTCGGCAGGCCGGCCGGCGGCGCGCTGTAGCTGCCGTTCCAGCTGTTGGTGGCGCCACCGGCGATGGCGCCCTCGGCCGACTGCAGCCAGGTGTAGAACTGCAGCTGGCGGGTCAGGCTGGTGCTCCAGTCGGTCGCGCCGGTGGAGCTCTTCGGCTTGAGCTCGGTCACGTTGGACAGCGCCCAGGCCGCGAACGGGTTCTGGTAGCCGGAGTGGTTGTGGCTGGAGCCGATGCGCCAGGCCCAACCGGCGTTGGAGTCGGTCGCGCCGCCCCAGGCGTAGTACCAGCTCAGCAAGTAGTTCGAGGCGTTCTTGCCGGTGCCCGCCGGGCACGACGGGCTGGTGCACCCGGGCTGCTTGAAGTACTTGTCGTACATCGCGTAGCGCAGGTAGTCGCCCATCTTGGCGGCCTTGGCCACGGTGGCGGAGATGTCCCCGGCCTTGTTCTGCTCCTTGGCCCAGGTCAGCGCCCAGTAGGCGGCCTGGACGGCGCGGGCGTCGGCGTCGGGGGCGTTGGTGTACTTCCACTGCTTGGCGTACGAGGCGTCCTTGGTGAACAGGTCCAGGTAGCCGTTGGGTCCGCCGTGGGCGAAGGTGTCGCAGGACGGCTGCGGGATCGTCTCGAAGACCGACTCCTCCGGGCCGCGCTGGTAGGTGTTGATGTAGGCGGGCCTGGTCGTGCCGTCGCCGCAGCGGCCGAAGCCGTAGGTGTTGTCGACGTCCAGCAGCCAGTGCATGCCGTAGATGTCGCGGGTGCCGTACGCGGACTGCAGCTCGCTCGCGATCGGGTCGGTGCCGACGCTGACGCCGGAGTCCAGCTGCGACGGGTAGTTGCTGATCGTGTTGTGCTCGGGCGCGTACGTCGCCGGCTTCGAGGCGTTGTAGAAGGAGTTCGTCGGCTGGTCGGCGGTGGCCGGGATGATGTACTTCTCCATCGAGGCCCACGCGGTGTTGAACTTCGACCAGTCGCCGGTCACCCGGCCGTACGCCGCCTCCAGCCACAGGTAGTAGCTGTAGGCCTCGGACGTGGTCTCGTGCCCGTGGTCCGGCGCCTCGACCATGAAGGTCTCGATCGAGTGGTACGGCACGCCCTCGGGTGAGAAGTAGCCGTTGGCCGGGTCGTGGATCTCGTTGTAGAGCTCGACGAAGCGCTGGACGTAGACGTTGTCGCCGCCGACGTCGTCGTCCGCCTCGTTGGCGGTGACGTCCACGGGGGTGTAGCCGGTGGCGCTGACCCGGATGACGGCCGATCCGGCGGTCGTGTCGGCGTCGTCGGCCGCGCCGAGCGTGAAGGTCTGCTCGGTGTTCCAGTTGGACGGCGTGAACGTCCTCGACGCGGGCGTGGCGACCGTGAGGTCCGCGTCACCGCTGGCGCGGGCGGCGGAGACGGTCACGTTCGCCGACGGGGCCTGCGACAGCTTCACGCCGAAGGTCGCGGTGCCCGTCTCGGGCACGGACACAGTCGTCGGGCTCACCACGAGCGCCGGGCCCGTGTCCGGGGAGACCGTGATCCCGGCCGGGGCGGAGGTGGTGACCAGGCCGGCGTTGTCGGTCGCCCTGGCGGTGATCGAGTAGCTGCCGGCCGCCACGTTCTGCCAGTTGTAGCTGTACGGCGAGGAGGTGTCGGTGCCCAGCAGCGTGGAGCCCTGGTAGAAGTCGACCTTCGCCACGGTGCCGTCGGCGTCGGCGGCGTTCGCCGAGATCGGCACGGTGGCCGGGGCGGTGAACGTCTGGCCGGCGGTCGGCGAGGTCAGCGACACGGTGGGCGCGCTGCCGGTGCCGCCGCAGGTGACGCCGTTCACGCTGAACGAGGTCGGGTTGGGGTTGCTGCCCGTCCAGGTGCCGTTGAAGCCGATGTTGGTGGAGGCGCCGGTGGCCAGGCTGCCGTTCCACGGCATGTTGGTGCCGGTCACGCGGGTGCCGGACTGGCTCCAGTTCGCGCCCCAGCCGGTGGGGGTGTACTTCTGGCCGGTGGTCGGGTAGTCGAAGGCCAGCGACCACGACGTGATGGGGTCGCCGGTGTTCTTCAGCGTGATGCTGGCGGTGAAGCCGCCCTGGCCCTGGCCGCTTGTCCACTGGTTGGCCGCGTACGTCACGTCGCACGCCACGGCCGCCTGGGCGGGCGCGGCCGTGACCGCCGAGGTCACACCCGCCACGAGGACAAGGGTCGTGGCCACGGCGAGGCGTTTCGATAAGCGGGTCAAAAGGATGGGAGGTCTGTACTTCACGAGGTCTCCATGGGAGTAGGGGTGTGGGAGCGCTCCCAAAGTGGATTGTGGGTGCCCTCCGGCGTATGTCAACGGAATGGCGTCGCGGTAACCCCCGTGTTTCCTCTCACCAGGCTGCCCGGGATGAAAGTTTCATCCCCGTTCCGGGGCATTCAACGAGCATGCGGGGCGGTGGACACCTTGCCGGAGGGGGGCCGATTTACACAGCCCCGGCCACGGCACACCATGGGAGCGCTCCCAGCCATCTAGCACTGGAGATGATCGCTCGTGAGACTCCACCGCGGCCTCCGCAAATGGGCCGTGACCATGACCGCCGCGAGTGTCGCGGCCTTAGGGCTCGTCGTCGGCCAGACCTCGGCCGCTAACGCCGCCGTCGCCTGCGACGTGACCTACACAGCCAACTCGTGGACGAGCAGCCCTGGTCAGGGCGGATTCACCGCGAGCATCACGTTGAAGAACACCGGCGACCCGTTGACCTCGTGGTCGCTGGCCTTCGACTACCCGACCACCGGCCAGAAGTACACCCCCACCGGCTGGGGCGCGAACTGGAGCCAGTCCGGCACGACCGTGACCGGGACCAGCATGCCGTACAACGGCAGCCTGGCCACCGGCGCGTCCGTCTCCGTCGGCTTCAACGGCACCTGGACGGGCACCAACCCGAACCCGACGTCGTTCAGCGTCAACAACACCACCTGCGGCGGCACGGGCCCGACCACCCCGACGGTCGTCACCTCCTCCAGCGCGGTGGCGGTCGGCGAGGGCGGCACGGCCACGTTCACGGCCAGGCTCTCCTCCGCGCCGAGCTCGAACGTCACCGTCACCACCGCCCGTACCAGCGGTGACACGGACCTGACCGTCACCTCGGGCGGCTCGCTCACCTTCACGCCGAGCAACTGGAACACCCCGCAGACGGTCACCCTGGCCGCGGCCCAGGACGCCGACACCACCGCAGGCAGCGCCGCCTTCAGCGTCGGCGGCACCGGCGTCACCGGAGTCACCGTCAACGCCACCGAGGTGGACGACGACGCCACGGTCGAGCAGTCGATCGTCGTGACGCCGACCTCGGTCACCGTCCCCGAGGGCTCGACCGGCACGTTCACCGCGCGCCTGGCCGCCCAGCCCAGCTCCAGCGTGACCGTCACCACGACGGCGGGCAGCGGCGACAGCAACATCACCGTCAGCTCCGGCGCCTCGCTGACCTTCAGCACGTCGAACTGGAACACCCCGCAGACGGTCACCCTGGCCGCCGCGCAGGACACCGACACGACGAACGGCAGCCGCACCTTCACCGTCGCCTCCACCGGCCTGACCTCGCGCACGGTCACCGCCACCGAGGCCGACGACGACGGCGGCCCCAACCCCACCCACGTCGAGAACCCGTACGCCGGCGCCACCGGCTACGTGAACCCGAACTGGAGCGCCAAGGCCGCGGCCGAGCCCGGCGGTTCGGCGGTCGCCAACACCTCCACCGCCGTGTGGATGGACCGCATCGCCGCCATCGCCGGCAACGCCAACGCCATGGGCCTGCGCGCCCACCTCGACGAGGCCGTCAGGCAGGACGCCGCCAACGGCTCCGCGCCGCTGACCATCCAGGTCGTCATCTACAACCTGCCCAACCGCGACTGCTCGGCGCTGGCCTCCAACGGCGAGCTGCTCATCGCCCAGGACGGGTTCAACCGCTACAAGAGCGAGTACATCGACCCGATCGCGGCCATCATGCGCGACTCCGCGTACGCCAACCTGCGCATCGTCACGATCATCGAGCCCGACTCGCTGCCGAACCTCGTCACCAACCTCAACTCCTTCGAGAAGTGCCGCGAGGCCAACGGCCCCGGCGGCTACCGCGACGGCGTCCGGTACGCGCTCAACCAGCTCCACGCCATCCCGAACGTCTACACCTACATCGACGCCGCCCACCACGCGTGGCTGGGCTGGGACTCGAACTTCCAGCCGTCCGTGAACCTCTTCCACGAGACCGTCGCCGGCACCACCGCCGGGGTGGACAGCGTGGACGGCTTCATCGTCAACACCGCCAACTACTCCGCCACGACCGAGCCGCACTTCACCATCAACACGACGGTGGGGCCGAACAACACCACGGTCAGGCAGTCCAAGTGGGTCGACTGGAACTACTACGTCGACGAGCAGACCTTCGCCACCGCGCTGCGCAACGCGCTCATCGCCAAGGGCTTCCGGTCGGGGCTCGGCATGCTGATCGACACCTCGCGCAACGGCTGGGGCGGCAGCGCCCGCCCGAGCGGCCCGAGCACCGCGACCACCGTGGACGACTTCGTCAACCAGTCGCGCGTCGACCGCCGCATCCACGCCGGCAACTGGTGCAACCAGAGCGGCGCCGGCATGGGCACCCGCCCGACCGCCAGCCCCGCCGCCGGCTTCGACGCCTACGTCTGGATCAAGCCTCCGGGCGAGTCCGACGGCGCCAGCCGGGACATCCCGAACGACGAGGGCAAGAAGTTCGACCGGATGTGCGACCCGACGTACACGGGCAACAGCCTCAACGGCAACAACATGTCCGGCGCCAAGGCCGACGCGCCGCTCTCGGGCCAGTGGTTCTCCGCCCAGTTCCGCGAGCTGCTGGCCAACGCCTACCCGCCCATCAACTGAATGGACCCGGCCGGCCGGGGACCCGCCTGACCCGGGCCCCCGACCGGCCCGAGGGACCCGCCTGACCCGGGTCCCTCAGTTACCGGAAGGGGCCCGGGCTTCGCGCCCGGGCCCCTTTCCCGTGCTCACCGCGGCTGCCGCCACTCCGACACGATCCGGTCCACGTCGAAGGGCACCAGGTCGAGCGGCGGCCCGGAGAGCCCCGTGCGGATGGCGTCCCGGATCCGCTCGTTGATCTTCTCGACGATCCGCCTCGCCTCTGCCTCCGACCGCGCCCCCCGCGCCTGGCGCAGCGCCTCCTCGGCGTCCTTGCGCAACGCCAGCGTCGGCGGCAGCGGCATCGACAGCCCTTCGCTCTCGATCTTCTGCTTGATCCACCACATCTCGTCGAGGGGCCGCCCCTCACCTGGCAGCGGCTTGCCCTTCCCCGGCAGGTCCTCGAACTCCCCTCGCTCCTCCGCCTCCCTGATCTGCCGGTCGATCCAGCTCTCGAAGGGCATCCCGAGGGGCTTGCGATCGGTCACGTACGGATCCTCCTCATGCCAGGTTGTGGCTCGGGGCGGCGGGACCGCGCCACCCCAGCACGGCCTCGGTCATGCGGACGGACGCGACGGTGGCCGCCACGTCGTGCACGCGCAGGATGCGGGCCCCCTTGAGGATGGAGACCACATTGGCCGCGATCGTCCCCTCCTTCCGCTCGCCCTGGGGCCGGTCGAGCGTCTCCCCGATGAAGTCCTTGTTGGACAGCGCGACCAGCGTCGGATGGCCGATGGCGGTGATCTCCTCCAGCCGCCGCGTCAGCTCCAGGGAGTGGAAGGTGTTCTTGTTCAGGTCGTGCCCCGGATCGATGATGATCCTGTCGGGGGCGATCCCGGCCTTCAGCGCGGCCGACACCCGCTCGCGCAGGAAGTCGGCCACCTCGCAGACCACGTCGGCGTAGCTGGGCCGGAAGACCCGCCGCCCCGGCCCGCCGAGGCTGTGGGTGACCACGACGCAGGCGCCGGTCCCGGCCGCGACCTCGGCCATGCCGGGCTCGCGCAGCCCGTTGGTGTCGTTGATGACGTCGGCGCCGGCCTCGACGGCGGCCGCCGCCACCTCGGGCCGGTGGGTGTCCACCGAGATCACGGCGTCGGTGGCGGCCCTGACCCTGGCGATGACCGGGACCACCCGGTCGATCTCCTCGGCCACCCCGATCCGCGCCTGGGCGGCGCTGAAGGCGAAGCCGCCGATGTCGACCCAGTCGGCCCCCTCGTCCACGGCCTTCGTGGCCGCCGCGACGGCGCTGTCGAGCTCGAAGGTGCGCCCCTGGTCGTGGAAGGAGTTGGGTGTCCGGTTGACGATGGCCATGATGGCGACCTGGCGTTCGAAATCGAACTCGCGCCGCCCGATGCGCCGGACGGGTGAGATGATCTCGGGGGAAAGCTTCTCGCCGCTCACCCCTTGAGCCTACCTGGCAGGCTCAGGCGCAGGTCAGGCGCAGGTCAGGCGGTGAAGCGGCCGAACGGGCGCCCGCCGGGCGCGGTGACCCTGATGCGCCGCATGCGGCTGCGGGCGTTCAGGCCGGCCGGGCGCGGTAACCGCATGGTGAGCAGGACGGTCGTGCCGCTGGGCCCGGTGCGGAAGTCGGCGGCGTCGCACAGCCTGCGGATGAGGTAGATGCCCCGCCCCGTGTACGACGAGTCGGACGGTCGCTTGCCCCCGTTGACGTACGACTCGGGGATGCCCGCCCCCCGGTCACTCGTCTCGGAGCAGATGACGCCGTCGACGGTGTAGAGCTTGAACCGTCCCCACCCACCCGCGTGCTCGACGGCGTTGACCACGCTCTCGTGGACGGCGAGCACGAAGTCGTCCAGCCGCGGCCCGTGCAGCCCGCAGGTCTCGGCGTGCTCGGCGACGACGTGACGCAGCTTGCTCACGTCTTGAAGGGTGAACGTCTGGGCGATCAAGGTACGCATGCGCTCCTCCGTGTCGTCCGACTCGACACGCAGGCCACGCTTCAGGACCTCGCGTGGTCATTCACCTTCCCCGGCCGGCGGAACTTACACACGGTCATCCGTTTACGGACGTCCGCCGATCCCCGTCGCCAGCTCGCGTACCCGGCCGACGGGACCGGCGTCGGGCGCCAGCGGCGCGGTCTCCATGCCCGCACCGTCGTGCAACCCCTCGAACAGCTCCCGCATGGCCTCCTCCGAGGAGTGCCGCGGCTGCCAGCCGAGCACCTCGCGGGCCCGCTCCGTCTTCATGACCGGAACCCGCAGGGCCAGCTCCAGCAGCCCCGGCGCGGCGGGGATGAGCCTGAGGTGCCAGCCCGCGGCCACGGCCGCGGTGGCCAGGCCACGCGGGACCCGCACCGTGCGCGTGTCCAGCAGCCTGGCCAGGTCGTGCGCGTCGAGCACGGGCTCGGCGGCGATGTTGAACGCGCCCCGTACGGGTTTGACCACGGCCAGCCGGTACGCCTGCGCCGCGTCCTCGGCGTGCAGCGCCTGCAGCCGCAACCCGGGGATGTCCGGCACGAACGGGATCCGCCCGGCCTTGATGAGCCGCCGCGGCAGGAACGGCCCGGCGAACAGCCTGCGCTGCTCGGTGGCCGCGGCCCGCTGAAAGACGAAGCCGGGCCGCATGCGCACCACGCGGATGTTCGGGTGGTCGTGCTCGAAGACGTCGAGCACCCGCTCGACGTAGGCCTTCTCCCGCCCGTAGGCGGCGCCGGGCCAGCCGTGCGTGGGCCAGCTCTCGTCCACGGGCCGGTCCTTGGGCCCCGGTGAGTACGCCCCCACGGACGAGGCGTGCACCAGCGCGGGCACCCCGGCCTCGGCGGCGGCGCGGAAGACGCGCATGCTGCCGAGGACGTTCGCCCGCCAGGTGGTGGCGGGGTCCCTGGTCGGCTGGAACAGCCACGCCAGGTGCACCACCGCGTCGGCGCCGTCGAAGATCCGCGTCAGGTCGGCGGACGCGACGTCGGCCTGACGCCAGTCGGTGCGGTCGATCCGCCATCCGGGCAACCGGCGGGCGACCCCGACGATCGACGTCACGCCGCCGTCCGCGGCCAGCGCGCGCACCACGCTGGTGCCGACGTTCCCGGTTGCTCCCACCACCACGACTCTCATGCGTGCTCCGCTGCCCCGCTCTCAGGCCGCGAAACCCTGTGAGCTGCGGGCTTCAGGGCTGGAGCATGACCTTCACGGCGCCGTCGGCCTTCTTCTGGAACATCTCGTACGCCTGCGGCGCCTGCTCCAGCGGCATCCGGTGGGTGGTCAGGTCCATGACGCCGAGCGGGTCGGCGTCGTCGGTCACCAGCGGCATCAGCATCGGGATCCACCGCTTGACGTGGGCCTGCCCCATGCGCAGCGTGATGCCCTTGTCGAACATGCGCAACATGGGCATGGGGTCGGTCATGCCGCCGTACACGCCGATGATCGAGATGACGCCGCCGCGCCGGACGCAGTCGATGGCCTGGTTCAGCGCCGCCAGCCGGTCCACGCCGGCGTTCGCCATGAGCGGCGCGGCCATGGCGTCGGGCAGCAGCCCGGTCAGCGTCTGGGCGAGCTTGGCGGCGGGCGAGCCGTGGGCCTCCATGCCGACGGCGTCGATGACGGAGTCGGTGCCGCGCCCTGAGGTGCGCTGCCGGATCTCCTCGGGCACGTCGTGCACCTCGCTGGCGTCGACGACCTCGATGCCGTGGCGGCGGGCCATCTCCAGGCGGGTGGTGATGCCGTCCACGCCGATCACGCGGTGGCCGAGGTGGCGGGCGATGCGGGCGCACATCTGGCCGATGGGGCCGAGCCCGAAGACGGTCACGCTGCCGCCGTCGGGGATCTCCGCGTACGCGACGGCCTGCCAGGAGGTGGGCAGCACGTCGGACAGGTAGAGGAACCGCTCGTCCGGCGGCCCGTCGGGGACCCTGATCGGCCCGAACTGCGCCTCGGGCACCCGCAGGTACTCGGCCTGCCCGCCGGGCACCTGCCCGTAGAGCTTGGTGTAGCCGAACAGGGCGGCGCCCATGCCCCGCTCGCGGACCTGGGTGGTCTCGCACTGCGCGTAGAGCTCCATCCCGCACATGTGGCAGTGGCCGCACGCGATGTTGAAGGGGATCACCACGCGGTCGCCGCGCTTGAGGTTCTCGACGCCGGCCCCGACCTCCTCGACGACGCCCATGGGCTCGTGCCCCAGGATGTCGCCCTCGGCCATGAAGGGGCCGAGCACCTCGTACAGGTGCAGGTCGGAGCCGCAGATGCCGGTGCTGGTCACCCTGATGATGGCGTCGTTGGCTTCCTTGATGACCGGGTCGGGAACCTCCTCGACCCGTACGTCCCGTTTGCCGTGCCAGGTGACTGCTTTCATAAATGCCGCATACCCCCACATAGCTCTCCAAACGGTTCCGAGCACCGGCCACCGCCCTAGACTGCGCCGCATGGAACGCAGAGAGCCCACCCCGCTCACCCCCGACGAGATGGCCAGATTCCTCCCGGCGATGACCGACTGGCTCGCCAGGGAACTGCTCGAAAAGGGCTCGGTGCGCCTGTCCGCCCTCGACACTCCAGGCAGCCAGCGCAACTTCCAGGAGGTGGCCGGCCGGGTGAGCACGATGCTCGGACGGCGGGTGATCACCGTGACCAGCAGCCACGGCATGACGTTCGAGTTCGCCGACGAGCAGCTGCCTGAGCAGGAGCGATCCGCCATAACACCGCGATAGGTGTTATTTGACACGACCACTCCTCGTGTCGGGTCCCGTACGGTGACGGCACCCCCCAGTACGAGGAGAGTCACCATGCTCCCCAGGAAGACCCTGACGGCCGGCATCGCGCTGGCGGCCGTCACCCTGATCGTCGTCCCCGCCGTCGCGTACGCCGCGCGGCAGGACGACTCCCTGTTCGCCGCGGCCAGGGCGAGCGCGTCCGTCACTGCCGATCCCCCTCCCGGCCTGGTGGACGCGCTCGCCCGCGACCTCGGCGTCACCGGCGAGCAGGCCGAGCAGCGGCTGCTCAACGAGGCCGCCGCGGCCGGGATCGAGCCCAGGCTCCGGGCCCTGCTCGGCCCCGCGTACGCCGGCACCTGGGTGACCGGCCCCACCGCCACCCCGGTCGCCGCCACCACCGACCCGTCGAAGGCGGCCGCCATCACGGCCGCCGGCGTCGAGGCCCGCGTGGTCACCCGCTCGCTCGGCCACCTCGACCGGACCAAGGCCGCCCTCGACCAGGCCTCGGCCACGGCCCCGAGAACCGCGCCCGTCTGGTACGTGGACGTCGTCGAGAACGCCGTGATCGTCCTGACCTCCACCCCCGCCAAGGCCACCGCCTGGATCCGGACCAGCGGCGCCGACGTCTCGGCCGTGCGCGTGGTGCCCTCGCAGGAGCAGCCGCGGCCCTACTACGACGTGCGCGGCGGCGACGCCTACTACATCGGCTCGGGCTCGCGCTGCTCGGTCGGGTTCTCGGTGACGCGGGCCGGCTCGCAGGGCGGCTTCGTGACGGCGGGACACTGCGGCAGCACGGGCGCCACCACCACGGGCTCCAACCGGGTGGCGCAGGGCACGTTCCGCGGCTCCTCCTTCCCCGGCAACGACTACGCCTGGGTCGAGGTCAACACCCAGTGGACCCCGACCGGCGTGGTGAACGGCTACAGCGCCGGCATCCTGCCGGTCCGCGGCTCGACCGTGGCCCAGCCCGGCTCGTCGATCTGCCGCTCCGGCTCGACCACCCAGTGGCGCTGCGGCTCGGTGCAGCAGCTCAACACCAGCGTCACCTACCCGCAGGGCACGGTCAGCGGCGTCACCAGGACCAGCGTCTGCGCCGAGCCCGGCGACTCGGGCGGCTCGTTCATCTCCGGTGACCAGGCCCAGGGCGTGACCTCGGGCGGCTCGGGCAACTGCGGCTCGGGCGGGACGACGTACTTCCAGCCGGTCAACGAGATCCTCTCCACGTACGGCCTGACCCTGGCCACCCAGGGCGGCGGCCCCTCGCCGACCGTCACGCCGACGAACCCGGGCGGCACGTGGGCGCCCGGCACGGCGTACGCGGCCGGCGCCACCGTCACCTACGGCGGGGCGACGTACCGGTGCCTGCAGGGCCACACCTCGCAGCCCGGCTGGGAACCGCCGAACGTGCCCGCTCTCTGGCAGCGGGTCTAGGCGGCGAGTCCAGGCGGCGCGGCTCGAACAGGGCGCCTGGGCAGCACGCTTGAACAAGGTGTCTAGGCAGAGCCCCCAGGCTGGGGAGCCCCCTCCCCGGCCTGGGCCTCCCGCTCCCGGGCCAGGCGCATGGCCTCCTCGACCAGCGTCTCCACGATCCGCGACTCGGGCACCGTCTTGACCACCTCACCCTTGACGAAGATCTGGCCCTTGCCGTTGCCCGAGGCCACGCCCAGGTCCGCCTCGCGGGCCTCGCCTGGCCCGTTGACCACGCAGCCCATGACGGCCACCCGCAGCGGATGCGGGAACCCGTCGAGCGCGGCCGTCACCCGGTCGGTCAGCGTGTAGACGTCCACCTGGGCCCGCCCGCACGACGGGCAGGAGACGATCTCCAGCCGCCGCTCCCGCAGGCCCAGCGACTCCAGGATCCCGATGCCGACCTTGACCTCCTCCACGGGAGGCGCGGACAGCGACACCCTGATCGTGTCGCCGATCCCCTCGTCGAGCAGCACCCCGAAGGCCACCGCCGACTTGACCGTGCCCTGCATGAGCGGCCCCGCCTCGGTCACGCCGAGGTGCAGCGGGTAGTCGCAGCGCGCGGCCAGCAGCCGGTAGGCGGCCACCATCACCTGCGGGTCGTGGTGCTTGACCGAGATCTTGAGATCGCGGAACCCGTGCTCCTCGAAGAGCGAGCACTCCCACAGCGCCGACTCCACCAGCGCCTCGGGCGTGGCCCTGCCGTGCCTGGCCAGCAGCCGCGGGTCGAGCGAGCCGGCGTTGACCCCGATCCTGATCGGCACGCCGCTGCCGGCCGCCGCCCTGGCGATCTCGCCCACCTTGTCGTCGAATCTCTTGATGTTGCCGGGGTTGACCCGCACCCCCGCGCACCCGGCGTCGATCGCGGCGAAGACGTACTTGGGCTGGAAGTGGATGTCGGCGATGACGGGGATCTGCGATCTGCGCGCGATGTCGGGGAGCGCGTCGGCGTCGTCCTGCGACGGCACCGCCACCCGGACGATCTGGCAGCCGGCCGCGGTCAGCTCGGCGATCTGCTGCAGCGTGGCGTCGACGTCGGCCGTGACCGTCGTGGTCATCGACTGCACGGAGACGGGGGCGTCTCCGCCGACCGGCACGTCCCCCACTCTCACCTGGCGGGAGACCCGCCGGGGCCGGCGGACGGACGGCAGGCCCAGATCTACAGCGGCCATCTGTTCAGCTCCTTTCTGATGGCGTACGCGATGCCCTGGCCGGTCAGCCCGGCCTCGGCGAGCAGCTCCGAGCGGCTGCCCTGGCCGATGAACTCGCACGGCAGGCCCAGGTTGAGCACGTGCTGGCCCGGCACGCAGACCTGCCGCACCAGCGCACCGGCCCCCGAGGCGGCGATGCCGTCCTCGACCGTGACGACCAGCCGGCTGCCGCACAGCGCCTTGCGCAGATCGGTGGAGACCGGGATGACCCAGCGCGGGTCGACCACGGTCACGCCGAGGCCGGCGGCCGACAACATGGCGGCGGCGCTCAGGCACGGCCCGGCCATCGGGCCGATGGCCACCAGCAGCACGTCCTGGCCGGTGGAGGAGAGCACGTCGACGTCGCCGACGCTGCCCGCGGGCGGGATCTCCGGGCCCGCCGCGGCCTTGGGGAAGCGCAGCGCCGTGGGGCCGTCGTGCTCCACCGCCTCCTCCAGCAGCTCCGACAGCCGCACCGCGTCACGCGGCGCGGCCACCCGCATGCCGGGCACCATGGCCAGCGCCGCCAGGTCCCACATGCCGTGGTGGCTGGGCCCGTCGGGGCCGGTGATCCCGGCCCGGTCGAGCACCAGCGTGACGGGCAGCCGGTGCAGCGCGACATCCATCAGCACCTGGTCGATGGCGCGGTTGAGAAAGGTGGCGTAGACGGCGACCACCGGGTGCAGGCCGCTCATGGCCAGGCCGGCCGCCGAGGCCAGCGCGTGCTGCTCGGCGATGCCGACGTCGAACATGCGCTCGGGGAAGCGCCGGCCGAACTCGGCCAGCCCCGTCGGGCCCGGCATGGCCGCGGTGATGGCGACCAGGTCGCGGCGCCGCTCGCCGAGCGCGCACAGGTGGCGGGCGAAGGCGTGCGTCCAGGTGCTGGTGCGCGGCGACAGCGGCCGCCCGGTCGCCGGGTCGGTGACCGGGATCGCGTGCAGGTGCTCGTCGAGATCCTGCTCGGCGGGCTGGTAGCCGAGCCCCTTGCGGGTCAGGCAGTGGATCACCACCGGCGCGCGCAGCTCGCGGGCCGTCCGCATGACCTGCTCCAGCGCCTCGATGTCGTGCCCGTCCACGGGGCCGAGGTAGCGCAGGCCGAGGTTCTCGAAGACGGTGACGCCGGGGGCAGCGCGCAGCCGGCCGAGGTGGCCGGCGCAGCCGCCGACCGTGGGGGCGTAGGAGCGGCCGTTGTCGTTGAGCACGACGATGACCGGCCGGTGCCGGGCCGCGCCCAGGTTGTTGAGCGCCTCCCAGGCGACGCCGCCGGTGAGCGCGCCGTCGCCGACCACCGCGACCACCGACCTGGCGGCCCGCGCGTCGCCGCCGGTGATCCGGCGCGCCTTGGCCATGCCGTCGGCGTAGGCCAGCGCGGTGGAGGCGTGGGAGCTGGCCAGGTGGTCGTGGGGGGACTCCTGCCTGCTGGGGTAGCCGCTCAGGCCGCCCCGGCAGCGCAGGGTGTCGAAGCCGTCGCGGCGGCCGGTGAGGATCTTGTGGACGTAGGTCTGGTGGCCCGTGTCGAACACGATCACGTCGTCGGGCGACTCGAACACCCGGTGCAGCGCGATCGTGATCTCCACGATGCCGAGGTTGGAGCCGAGGTGACCGCCTCTGGCGCTCACCTTGTCGATCAGGAAGTCGCGGATCTCGCGGGCCAGCCCGGGAAGCAGCTCGGCGGGCAGGGACCGCAGGTCATCGGGGGTGGAGACGTAGGGCAGCAGGGTCTTCATGACTTCCCCAGAAGGTGGGACTGCTGTGGCAAAAGAAAGCTTGAGCCGCAAAAGACACTTTACACGCTGCGTATTCGATGAGTAACTAGCGGTAGTGACCGACGGACAGAAGGAGCCGCGCGTATGCCGGTGAGCTTCACTCAGCCCTCCCTTGGCGCACGCATCGACCGGCGGCTGAGCGGCTTCCTCGACGCCTGGCGGAACCCCGTTTCCGACCCGGGCGTCGAGGCCGCGTACGGACTGCTGGCCGACTTCATCCTCGGCGGCGGCAAGCGCGTGCGCCCGCAGCTGTGTTACTGGGGCTGGCGCGGCGCCGGCGGCGACGACTGCGAGGAGATCATCAGCGCCGCCGCCGCGCTGGAGCTGTGCCACGCCGGCCTGCTCATCCACGACGACATCATGGACGGCAGCCAGCTCCGCCGCGGGCAGGCCACCGTGCACAGGAGTCTGACGGACCTGCACCAGGGGCCGGGCGCGGAGGCGTTCGGGCGGGCGGGCGGCATCCTGCTGGGCACGCTCAGCCTGGCCTGGTCGGACGCGCTGCTGTCGTCGTGCGGGGTGGAGGCGGCACGGCTGCGTGCCGCCCACCACCTGTTCGACGCCATGCGCACCGAGGTCATCAGCGGCCAGTACCTCGACGTCCTGGCCCAGCTCCGCTCGGGCGCGACCGAGGCCGAGGCGCTGACGGTCATCCGCTACAAGAGCGCCAAGTACACCGTCGAGCGGCCGCTGCAGATCGGCGGCGCGCTGGCCGGTGCCCCGCCGGAGCTGCTGGACGCGTACTCCGGCTTCGGGGTGCCGCTGGGTGAGGCGTTCCAGCTCCGTGACGACGTGCTGGGCACGTTCGGCTCGTCGTCGGAGACCGGCAAGTCGGCGCTCGACGACCTGCGCGAGGGCAAGCAGACCGTGATGTACGCCTACGCCGTGCAGAACGCCACCCCCGCCCAGCTCGGCCACCTGAGGACCTGGCACGGCAACCCGGAGCTGACCGAGGAGCGCGCCGCCGAGGTGCGCCGGATCCTCACTGACACCGGGGCGCTGGCCCGGGTCGAGGAAATGATCGAAGAA
This sequence comes from Nonomuraea sp. NPDC050202, assembly GCF_040656115.1. NCBI lineage: Bacteria > Bacillati > Actinomycetota > Actinomycetes > Streptosporangiales > Streptosporangiaceae > Nonomuraea > Nonomuraea sp. NPDC050202. The sequence goes on from NZ_JBFALF010000016.1 coordinate 224,488, forward strand.
CGTGTGCGCGAGGCCATGGCCGCCCTGGCCGGGGCCCAGATCAAGCCCGAGGCCGCCACGGTGCTGGCCGCGATGGCCGACCAGCTCGCGCACCGCACCAAGTGAGGGGCGTCTTCACCATGGGACAGGTACTACTGGCGGCTCCGCGCGGCTACTGCGCGGGCGTCGAACGCGCGATCATCACGGTGGAGGAGGCGCTCAAGCGCTTCGGATCCCCCGTCTACGTGCGCAAGCAGATCGTCCACAACACGTTCGTGGTCGACGACCTGAGCCGCCGCGGCGCGGTCTTCGTCGACGAGCTCGACGAGGTCCCCGACGGCGCGCTGGTCGTCTTCTCCGCCCACGGCGTCTCGCCCGCGGTGAAGCAGGAGGCGGCGCGGCGCGGGCTGCGGACCATCGACGCCACCTGCCCGCTGGTGACGAAGGTCCACAAGGAGGCCGTGCGGATGGCCGAGGCGGGCTACGAGATCGTGCTCATCGGCCACGCCGAGCACGAGGAGGTCGAGGGCACGCTCGGCGAGGCCCCCGAGCGCATCCACGTCATGGACCCGGCCGCCCCCGGCGACCTGCGGACCGACGGCTCCAGGCGGCTGAGCTGGCTGTCGCAGACCACGCTGGCCGTGGACGAGACCCTGCAGGCCGTCGAGAAGCTGCGCGAACGCCACCCCGACCTGGTCGACCCGCCGAGCGACGACATCTGTTACGCCAGCCAGAACCGCCAGGTGGCGATCACCAGGATCGCGCCGCGCTGCGAGCTGGTCATCGTCGTCGGCTCGGCCAACTCCTCCAACTCCCAGCGCCTGGTGGACGTGGCGCTGGGCGCGGGCGCCGGCGCGGCCTACCTGGTCGACCGGGCGGCGCACGCCGACGAGCGCTGGCTCGACGGCGTGCGGACCGTCGGCGTGAGCTCCGGCGCCTCGGTGCCGGAGGGGCTGGTCACCGAGTTACTGGACTGGCTCGCCGCCCGCGGCTTCGCCGACGTGCAGCCGGTGACCGTGACCGAGGAGACCCTGACCTTCTCCCTTCCACTCGAACTCCGCTCCAACCGCAAGCCGGGCTAGGGCCCACACCGAGATTGGTGGTGCAGCACGATGACCGAACCGACCCACTCAACCGCACCTGAGAACGGCAACGGGCAGCTCAGCCTCAGCACCGATGCCGCCAGGCAACTCGCGACGACCACCAAGACTCCGCCGCAGATGCAGGAGATCACCACCCGCTGGCTGCTGAAACTGCTGCCGTGGGTGCAGTGCTCCGGCGGTGTGTTCCGGGTGAACCGGCGGCTGACGTACACGCTGGGCGATGGCCGGATCACCTTCACCACCACAGGCGCCGACGTGCGGGTGATCCCCGCCGAGCTGACGGAGCTGCCGATGTTGCGCGGCTTCGACGACATGGAGGTGCTCGAAGCCCTGGCCGACCGCTTCACCCAGCGTGAGGTGGAGACGGATGAGGAGATCGTCTCCGAGGGTGGCCAGGTGGACCAGCTCGTGCTGATCGCCCACGGCCGCGTGGCCAAGATCGGGCGCGGCGCGTACGGGGACGACCAGAACCTGGGCGTGCTGGCCGACGGCGACTACCTCGGCGAGCAGGCGCTGGTCCAGGGCGGGCAGTTCGAGTACAGCGCGCGGGCCAGGACGGCCACCACCGTGCTCACGCTGTCCAGGGCGGACTTCGAGCAGGTCGCCGAGCGGGCGCCGGCGCTGCGTGAGCACATCGAGGCCTGGCGTACCAGCGGCGACCGCGACCAGAACGACTACGGCGAGGCCGCGATCAACATGTCGTCCGGCCATGTCGGCGAGGCCGTGCTGCCCGGCACGTTCGTGGACTACGAGCAGACCCCGCGCGAGTACGAGCTGAGCGTGGCCCAGACCGTGCTGCGCGTGCACAGCCGGGTCTCCGACCTGTACAACCAGCCGATGAGCCAGCTCGACCAGCAGCTCCGCCTCACGGTCGAGGCCCTGCGCGAGCGCCAGGAGCACGAGCTGATCAACAACAAGGAGTTCGGCCTGCTGCACAACGCCGACTTCGGCCAGCGCATCCGCACCCGCTCGGGCCCGCCCTCCCCCGACGACCTCGACGACCTGCTGTCCACGGTGTGGAAGGAACCCTCGTTCTTCCTGGCGCACCCGCAGGCCATCGCCGCGTTCGGGCGGGAGTGCAGCAAGCGCGGCATCTACCCGCAGTCCACCGAGGTCGGCGGGCACCGGGTGCCGGCCTGGCGGGGCGTGCCGATCTTCCCGTGCAACAAGATCCCGATCAGCGGCACCCGCACGACGTCGTTCATGCTCATGCGGACCGGACAGGAGAACCAGGGCGTCGTCGGCCTGCACCAGACCGGCATCCCCGACGAGTACCAGCCCAGCCTGTCGGTCCGGTTCATGAACATCAACGAGCGGGCCGTCATCTCCTACCTGGTCAGCGCCTACTACTCGGCCGCCGTCCTGGTGCCGGACGCGCTCGGCGTGCTGGAGGACGTCGAGCTCGGCAGGAACGGCTGACCCGGCCCCGCTCTCGTCCGTCCGGCCCCATGGATCGGTGGTGACCATGTCATTGGAGTCCGAACAGCGGCTGAGCCTCGGCACCGGGGCGGCGCGGCGACTCGCCACGACGACCAAGACACCCCCGCAGATGCGGGAGATCTCCCCCCGCTGGCTGCTCCGGGTGCTTCCGTGGGTGAGCGTCGCGGGCGCGGTCTACCGGGTGAACCGGCGGCTGACGTACCGGGTCGGCGGCGGCCGGGTCGGCTTCTCCAACACCGGGGCCCGGGTCCGCGTGGTGCCGCCGAGCCTGACCGAGCTGCCGCCGCTGCACGGGCTCCAGGACGACCGCGTGCTCGACAGCCTGGCGAGGCTGTTCGAGCAGCGGGAGTTCGCACCCGGTGACACGATCGTGCGGGCCGGACGGCCGGCGCGGGAGCTGATCCTCCTCGCCCGCGGGAAGGCGGACAAGCTCCAGGCAGGCGCGTACGGCGACCGCGTGCTGCTCGGCTCGCTGGCCGGTGGCGACCACGCGGGCGCCGACCTGCCCGCGGACGGCGAGGTGTGGGCGTACACGCTGGAGGCCGGCACCACGTGCACGGTGCTGGCCCTGCCGTGGGCGGAGTTCCACGCGGTGGCCGGCCAGTCGCCCTCGCTGCGCGCCCACCTCGACCGCTACCGCGCCCGGCGGGCGGCGCCGCGGAACAAGTGGGGCGAGGCCGAGATCGTCACGGCCGCCGGGCACCGGGGCGAGACCGTGCTGCCCGGCACGTTCGCCGACTACGACCCGGGGCCGCGCGAGTACGAGCTGAGCGTCTCGCAGACCGTGCTGCGCGTGCACACCCGGGTGACCGACCTGTACAACCAGCCGATGGAGCAGAGGGAGGAGCAGCTCCGGCTGACCATCCAGGCCGTGCGCGAGTCGCAGGAGCGCGAACTGATCAACAACCGTGACTTCGGGCTGCTGCACCAGGCCGACCCCGGCCAGCGGCTGTACACCAGGAACGGCCCGCCGGGCCCCGACGACCTCGACGAGCTGCTGTGCCGCAGGAAGAAGTCGCGCTGCTTCCTGGCCCATCCGCGGGCCATCGCCGCCTTCCACCGGGAGTGCAGCGCCAGGGGCGTCTACCCCGACAGCGTCGAGCTCGACGGCTCCAGGCTGACCGCGTGGCGCGGCGTGCCCATCCTGCCGTGCGACAAGATCCCGATCACCCGCCACGGCACGAGCACGATCCTCGTCCTGCGCACGGGTGAGGAGGACCAGGGGGTGGTGGGCCTGTACCAGAGCGGCGTGCCCGACGAGCGCGAGCCGGGGCTCAGCGTGAAGTTCACCGGGATCGACGCCAGAGCCGTCGCGTCGTACCAGGTCAGCGCCTACTACTCGGCCGCGGTCCTGGTACCGGACGCGCTCGGGGCGCTGGAGAACGTCGAGGTAAACAGGTAAGGAAGTGATGATGTCCCAGCCGTTCGAACTGCCGGACTTCTACGTGCCGTACCCGGCCCGGCTCAACCCGCATCTGGAGGAGGCACGCGCGCACTCCAAGCAGTGGGCTCGCGACATGGGCATGCTCGAAGGCTCGGGCGTCTGGGAGGAGGCCGATCTCGACGCCCACGACTACCCGTTGATGTGCGCCTACACCCATCCCGAGTGCGACGCCGTGGAGCTCGGCCTGATCACCGACTGGTACGTCTGGGTCTTCTTCTTCGACGACCACTTCCTGGAGGTCTTCAAGCGCACCGGCGACCTGCGGGGCGGCAAGGAGTACCTGAGCCGGCTGGCCCGTTTCATGCCGATGGGCGCCGACCTGACCGTGCCGGAGCCGACCAACCCGGTCGAGGCGGGCCTGGCCGACCTGTGGCCGCGCACGGTGCCCAGCATGTCCCTGGACTGGCGGAGCCGGTTCGCGGAGAGCACGCGCAACCTGCTGAACGAGTCTCTCTGGGAGCTGGCCAACATCAACAGCGGCCGGGTGGCGAACCCGGTGGAGTACATCGAGATGCGCCGCAAGGTCGGCGGCGCGCCCTGGTCGGCGGGGCTCGTCGAGCACGCCGTGCGCGCCGAGGTGCCGGCCGTGCTCGCGGCCACGCGGCCGCTGCGCGTGCTCAAGGACTCCTTCTCCGACGCCGTGCACCTGCGTAACGACCTGTTCTCCTACCAGCGGGAGGTGGGCGACGAGGGCGAGCTGAGCAACGGGGTGCTGGTGCTGGAGAAGTTCCTCGGCTGCACCACGCAGGAGGCCGCCGACGCGGTCAACGACCTGCTGACCTCGCGGATGCAGCAGTTCGAGCACACGGCGGTCTTCGAGCTGGGGCCGCTGTTCGTGGAGCACGCCGTCGATCCGCTCAGCGCGGCCGGCGTGCTGGCCTACGTCAAGGGGCTGCAGGACTGGCAGTCGGGCGGGCACGAGTGGCACCTGCGCTCCAGCCGCTACATGAACGAGCGGGCGCGGGCCACCCGGCCGCTGGGCATGTCGTCGCTGGCCGATCTGCTGGGGGCCAAGCGGCTGCGGAACTTCGCGCACGTGCCGCACCAGCGGGTGGGGCCGTCGGTGATCCCCGAGCTGCACGTGCCGTTCGACCTGAAGCTCTCGCCCCACCTGGACGCCGCCCGGCGGGGCGTCGTGGCCTGGTGCGCGGCGATGGGCATGCTGGAGCCGCAGAACGGGGTGGTCGGGTCCGCCGTGTGGGACGAGGCCAAGCTGATCGACATCGACCTGCCGCTGTGCGCGGCGGGCCTGCATCCGGACGCCTCGCCGGAGGAGCTGGACCTGGCCTCTTTCTGGCTGGCCTGGGGGACGTACGGGGACGACTACTTCCCGGTCGTCTTCGGCCGGACACGCAACCTGTCGGCGGCCAAGGTGACGGTGGACAGGTTCGGGCTGTTCATGCCGCTCGACGGCACCCCTCCGCCGCCCCCCGCGAACGCGCTGGAGCGGGGCCTGGCCGACGTGTGGGCGCGCACGACCGGGCCGATGCCGCCGGAGGACCGGGGCAAGCTGCGCGCGGCGATCGAGGAGATGTGCGAGGGCTGGCTGTGGGAGCTGGCCAACGAGATCGGCAGGCACGTCCCCGACCCGGTGGACTACATGGAGATGCGCCGGGCGACCTTCGGCTCCCACTTCACGATGAGCCTGTGCCGGTTGCGGCATGCCAGGGGGATACCCGGGGAGTTCTACGCCAGCGGGCCCGTGGTGGCGCTGGAGAACGCGATGATGGACGCCGGGGCCCTGGTCAACGACGTGTTCTCGTACCAGAAGGAGATCGAGTTCGAGGGCGAGGTGCACAACTGCGTGCTGGTGGTGCAGAGCTTCTTCGACTGCGACTACCCGACGGCGCTCGGCATCGTCAGGGACCTGCAGGAGTCGCGGGTGCGGCAGTTCCAGCACATCGTCGAGCACGAGCTGCCGGTCGTCTGCGACGACTTCGGCCTCGACGCCGAGGCGCGCCGCGACGTGGACGCGTACGTGAGCGAGCTGCACAACTGGCTGGCCGGGATACTCAACTGGCACCGCGGCTGCTTCCGCTACGACGAGCCGACGCTGCTGCGTCACAACCTCCCGCCGCGCCGGTGGCTCGGCGGGCCCAGCGGCCTGGGCACCTCGGCCGCCATGATCGGCCCTACAGGGGCACGTGGTGGCTCCTGGGCTGGTAGAACCAGCCCATCATGCGCAGGAGTCTCCGCTGGTACGGCGTGACGTTGTGCAGCCGGATCCACCGCTGTGAGGGAGGCAGGGTGGGCATGACCAGCACGCGCAGCCCCGAGACGTCGATGAAGCGCAGCTCGCCGGTGTCGACCACGATGTAGGCGCCCTGCGCCGGGCTGCGGCAGCCGGCCAGCGTGGTGGCCAGCGCGGGGCTGTTGGAGGCGTCGATCTCGCCGATGAGCGCGACGGCCGGCACCCCCGGCGCCTTCGCCATCACGATGGTCAGCTGCCTGTCCTGGTAGAGCAGTTGCTCCTGGACGCTCACGCTCCTCGCACCCCCCAACACGCGCTCTGGGGGTCGTCCTGCCGATCGGGATGGCCGCCGGCACGCGCCGCCGGCCGTTGACCCGAGTCCAGATTACACGACAGATGTTTGACGATGTAATTTTCGTAGGAAAATGACCGATTTTTCGGACAATCCTGAACATCTCCGCCAGGCGGCTTCAGCCGAGCACCGGCACTCCCGGCATACGCGTGGCGTCAGCGGCTTACCGAGGATCTCCCGAAAGGCGGCCGGCTCCGTCGGCCGCCTGCCCCTCGCCGCCAAATAACGCGAAATATCCGCTTATTGCGTGCGCTATGAGAGGGCGTTTTGTAGCAAGAGAAGCGAGAAAAAGACGCAGATAAGACAACTGCGTACAGGTCGGCGGTCATGCCCCCGGACGCCGCTCGGAACGGGAGCGCTGATAAGCCATGAAAGAGAAAGGGATTCGACGGAAAGCGGCGGCGGCGTGCGCCATCGTGTGCACGATCGGGTGCGTCGCCTGGCCGGCGCCGGCGACGGCGGCGTCCGCGTCAGGGGGCATCGCGCTGAGGGCCGCGCTGGAGATGATCGGGGTGCCCTACTCCTGGGGCGGGGGCGGGGTGCACGGGCCCGGCTACGGCATCGGGCGGGGCGCCGGGACCAAGGGGTTCGACTGCTCGGGGCTGGCCGAGTACGCGTACGCGCGGGCGGGCATCCTCATCGGCACGACCACGACGGAGCAGTGGCGCTCGGGCGTGCGGGTGCCTGAGGACCTGCTGGAGCCAGGGGACCTGGTCTTCTACGACAACGACCGGAAGCGGCCGGGGCCGGAGCACGTGGGGCTGGCCCTGGACGGCGAACGCATGGTGCACGCGCCGTACACCGGCGCGCTCGTGCGGATCGACCCGCTCGACAGGCCGGACCTGCTCGGCGTGGTGCGGCCGGATCGGGGTCGCGGCGATGTGGAGCTGTGAGCCGGCTGCCTGCCGCACGTCCCCTCGGGCGCTCCTCACCCGAAGCGCGCCGGGGGACGTGCGGCCGCCGTTCGTCTCGATGTCCGGGAAGCCGCGCCGTGGCCTCGCGAGTCACCACGGCCGGCTCTCCCGGCCACCCAGGGGTGCTACTCGGACTTGGCCTGGCCGTTCTCGATCTCGGTGTCCTTGTTGTGGTTACCGACCGCAGGCTGGTTGTTGTTCAGCAGCTGGAGGTCGACCTCGTCCAGGATGTTGATGATCTCGACCTCGAGGTCGTTGACCGAGTGGTTGAGCACGTCGTTCAGCGCGTCGTCGATGATTTGGAACTGGGACAGCAGGGCCTGGCCCTTGTTGCTCGGGTTGGGGCCGACGTCGGCGGACGCGGCGGAGGCGGAGAACCCGAAGGCGGCGGCCGCGACAACGGCACCGGCCAGAATACGACGGATCATGATTGCTTTTCCTCCATGGATCGGCGCGGGGCTCCCGGCGCCGTGTTCATACGTGCAGAGCTGTGAGGTGCCGCAGTCAACGATCGTGGCGGACATCGGAGATGGCAAACTCGAAATGCCCTCATGGAGGTCAAGGAGGCGCTTGGATTCTTTGGCACTGGATTTCGGCGACCGGAGAAGTCGTCGTTGAGTATCGGTGTCCGTGGAAATCGGCGTCCGTGTCACTCACGATATTCCCGGCCGGCCCCGGCACAAAGCGCGGAAGCGTCTGCCGTACGTCCCCAGGTGACCTTCGCCCGGTCACGCTGAGGACGTACGGCCGCCGAACGCCTCAGTGCCCCGAAAGCCGCTCCGTGGCCTCGCGAGTCTCCACGATCAGATTCTTTCGTGCACCTGGGAGAGAGGAGGGCGGTTGGCCACGCGGCCCGCTCCGGTGCGGTGCCGCCGCACCTCCCCCGCCTCCCGAGACTTACTCGGACTTGGAGTGCCCGTTGTCGATCTCGGTGTCCTTGTTGTGGTCGCCGACGGAGGGCTGGTTGTTGTTCAGCGCCTGGACGTTGACCTCGTCGAGGATGTTGATGATCTCGACCTCGAGGTCGTTCAGCGAGTGGTTGGCGACGTCGTTCAGGATGTCGTCGATGATCTGGAACTGGCTCAGGATGGCCTGGCCGCCGTTGTACGGGTTGGGGCCGACGTCGGCGGACGCGGCGGTCGCGGAGAACCCGAATGCGGCGGCCGCGATAGCGGCACCGGCCAGAATACGACGGATCATGATTGCTTTCCTCCATGGATCGGCGCGGAATTCCGGCGCCATAGTCGTTCGTGCAGGGCTGTGAGGTGCCGCCAATAACAATTGCGGCGGGCGGCGTAGCCCGCAACCCGGAAAGGCCTTATGGAGGTCAAGAAGCCGCCTCGATTTTTTGGTGTCAGGTTTTCGCGGTCAGGAAACCGGCATCCGTGCAGCGCGGTTGCCCACCCGAAACATCGACGGCGCTTAAGTCTTTCCATGGCCTCGCGGATCGCCACCGCCGGCTCATTCGCATACGCGCGGGGCCGGAGGGGGGCCGGGTCATGGCTCCCGGCCGCCGCCCCTCCGCCCATGAACGCCCTGGGCCTACTCGGCGCTGGCCGAGCCGTTGTCGATGTCGGTGTCCTTGTTGTGGTTGCCGACAGTGGGCTGGTTGTTGTTCAGCAGCGGGACGTTGACCTCGTCCAGGATGTTGATAATCTGGACCTCGATGTCGTTGGCCGAGTGGTTCAGCACCTTGTTCAGCGCATCGTCGATGATCTGAAACTGGCTGAGGATGGCGGCGCCCTCGTTGCGCACGTTGGGGCCGACGTCGGCGGACGCGGTGGTCGCGGGGAGCCCGAAGGCGGCGGCCGCGATAGCGGCACCGGCCAGAATACGACGGATCATGATTGCTTTCCTCCGTGGATCGGCGCGGAATTCCGGCGCCGTGGTCGTTCGTGCAGGGCTGTGAGGTGCCGCGAATAACCCTCATGGGATGCGACGAAAACCGCAACTCGGAAAGGCCTCGGCTAGGTCAAAGTGCCGCCTCTATTTTTTGGCGTCGGTTTTCCCGGCCCGCCACGGCACCGCCCCTGCACAGGACTTCGGCGATCCGCCATTCAACCGGTTTCACGCCCCGGCGAGACGCGCAGGGGAATTCGTTCACCGCTCTTTGGACAAAGTTCGACCGGCGCTTTGGGAGTTCGCCGGCGCCGGCGGTTCGCCGCCGGCGCCGGGTCACGAATCCTCCGCCAGGCGGTCGAGGGCGGCCGAGAGCCGCTGAAGGACCTCCAGGCACCGCCGGGCATCCTCCACCCCCAGCTCCCCCACGAGCCGGTCGGCGAACTCCTGGTGGCCGGGGTCGATCTTGGCGATCGCCTCCCGCCCGGCCTGCGTGGGCTGCAGCAGCTTGGCCCGCCGGTGCGCGGGATTGGGCCGGTACTCGGCCAGGCCCCGCTCCACCAGCAGGTCCGCGATGCGCTGCACCCCCTGCCTGGTCATCCCCATGACGCGGGCGATCCCCGCGACGGGCAGCGGCTCGCGCAGCACGGCGCCGAGCACCTGCCACCACGCGGCCGTCACCCCGGCCGGCCGCGCCAGCTCCTCGGCCACCTGCAGGAACTGCCCGTTGAGCCGGAACGCCCCCAGCGCCATCCCCGACAACAGCTCGCCGCTCTCGCTCACGCCGTCATCAACACCTCGAAGGCCGAGGCGTCGCTCCTGGAGAACAGCCGGAACCAGGCGTCCAGCACCTCGGGCCGGTAGACGTCGAGCCGGCGGAAGACCTCCCTGGCGAAGGCCACCGGCTCGGTCGGGCCCGCCGTGACCAGGTCGCCGTCGAGCACCGCGTCGCGGTCGAGGTAGTGCTTGGCTCCGGCGTACCCCTCCTGGGCCTCCAGGTACTGCGCCACGGCGCTGGTGTGGTCGCGGTCGTCCAGCAGCCCCTCGCGGGCCAGCCCCGCCGTGGCGCCGCAGATGGCGGCCACCGGCACCCCCGCGTCGAGGAACTCGCGGGCCTTGCGCGCGAACGGCGCCAGCGAGTCACCCGCGTCCCACAGGTCGGCGCCCGGCAGGAGGAGTAGCGCGCTGTCGGCCGGGGAGAGGTCTGCCAGCGCGATATCGGGGGTGATGCGCAGGCCGCCCATGCTGACGACCGGGCCGGTCGTCAGGCCGACGGTGACGATCTCGTATCCGCCCGGTTCGCGCTGGTAGTTGCCGTTGCGCAGGTGAGCCGTGAGGTGACCGGTCTCCCAGTCGGCGAGCGTGTCGTAAACGGCGTGGTGAACGATTTTCTGCATGACAACATCTTGTCATTTCGACAACATGCTGTCAACTCATAACCGTGGAAGGATAGGCCGCATGGCAGAGATCGTCGGCGGAGGACGTCCGGTCAACGACGCCGAACGGCGCGTGATCGCTTATCTCCGTGACCACGCGCCCGCCGACTGGCTGCTGCTGCACAACGTCGAGGTCCCACGCGGCTCCGACATCTTCGAGGTCGACCTGATCGTGCTGACCGGCCACTCGCTCGTCGTGGTCGACGTCAAGGGCACCCGGGGCCGCATCGAGGTGTCCGGCACGCGCTGGTTCCCGCCGCGCAGGGAGGCGTTCGGATCGCCGGTGACCAAGCTGCGGGGCACCGCGAAGGCGCTCAAGGGCCTGCTGGTGTCCAGGGCCACCCAGCTGGAGCGGGTCTACGTCGACAGCCTGGTCGTGCTCACCTCGCCCGACGCCGAGCTGGTCGACCCCGCGGGGCGCGACGCGGTCAACGTCACCGACCTGCCCGGCCTGCTGGCCACGCTGAGCGACGTCTCCCGGGTCAGGCGCGGGTGCAGCCCCGACGCCAGGCCGTACCTCACCGCGATCCTCGACGCGCTCAACCAGACCGTACGCCGCAGCACGGCCCCGCCCAGGTACGGCAACTGGGAGGTCGAGGAGCAGCTCGGCGGCGACTCCAAGGTCACCGAGTACCGCGCGTTCAACGTCACGCTGCCGGGCAGCGAGACCGTGCTGCTGCGGGTCTACCAGGCCGATCCGCTGGCCGACCAGCAGGCGCGGGCTGCCGAGCGGCAGCGCATCGCCAACGCCTACCAGACGCTGGCCAGGATCCCGCCCCATCCGTGCGTGGTGCGCTCGCGCGACTTCTTCGCCATCGACGACGAGAGCCGGTTCGTGCTGGTGCTCGACGACGTCCACGGCGAGGCGCTGCACCTGGCGCTGGGCAAGGGCGCGCCGCTGGGCGTGATCCAGGACCTGCTGCGCGGGCTGGCCCACGCCCACGCCAACGGCGTGGTGCACCGGGCGCTCACCCCTGCCGCCGTGCTGGTCACCGACGACGGGCACGCGGTGCTGACCGGGTTCGACTACGCCAAGCCAGGGCCGCGCAACTACACCGTGGCCCACGAGCTGGGCAACATCCTCGACGCCGCGTACGTGGCGCCGGAGTGCCAGGAGCGGGCCGACCTGATGACGACCGCCTCCGACGTGTACGCCGCCGGCGTCATCGCCTACCAGCTCCTCACCGGCCAGTTCCCCACCAGCGGCGACGCCCACGGGCCCGACGTGCCCGAGGTGGTGCGGCGCATGCTCGACCACTCCCCCGCCAAGCGCCCGTCGGCGGCCGAGGCGCTGGAGATGCTGCGCAGCACGCCCGCTCAGGGCTCCCGGCTCAGGCGGTTCGTCCGCCGCATCGTGTCGCGATCATGACTGTTCCGCCGCGCCCCGCCGAACGCTCCCCGGCGTGATCGGCGCCCGCCTCGAGGGCAGGCCGGGCGGCGACGGGAGCCGCCGGCCTACGCGCGCGTGATCGTGTCGAGGATGTCGATCACGTACAGCATGGGCCGCGGGCCCGGCGACGGCACCGCCACCCTGCTGCCGACCCGCCGGCCGGCCAGCGCGCCGACCCAGGCCGCCGGCACCGACCCCGCCTCCAGCGTGAACGCGCTGGGCCCGCCCCGCCGGTACGAGGAGTCCACCACGACCCTCGACGGCCACGACGCGGCCACGTACTGGACGACCACCTTCGATCCCGCCACGACCTCCTGGCCGGACCCGTCGATCAGGGTGCGCGGCGGCGCGTCGGGCGTGAGGTCGGCGGGGACGACCGGCAGCGGGCGGCCGACGAGGCGCGCGTCGGGCGGGTAGCCGCCCAGGATGTCGAAGACGAGCACCAGCGTGTCGGCGGGCGAGACGCCGGTCAGCGGCACGTTCGGCCCCAAGGCCTCCCCTGCCGGGCTGACCAGCATGACGCGGCTGCCGGCCGGCCGCCCGATGAGCGACTGCCGCCACGTCTCCGCCACCTGCCTGCCGTCGAACACGACCGTGGTGGGCTGGTTGCCGTCGTGGGTGCTCAGGTACGGCCGGTTGTCCGACCAGCGCCGGATGTCAACATCGGCGAGCACCACGTCCCCCGGCACCGTACGCCGCCCGCTGCCGACCGACAGGACCGTGATCCGCGGTGTGCGCCCCGGCTGGCCCTTGGGTATGGAGACGATCGGCTTGCTGCCGAACCTTCCCGTCACGACGGGTTGCGTGCCCTCCTCGGCCACACCGCACGAGGTGGTGAGCACGAGGAGCGCAGGCCAGAACAGACGCACGATTTCCTCCAGGGCCAGATCCAGAGGAGTTACTTGCCGCAACTGTTCCAAGGAAAGCTTCGGGGCTCGCCATCTCACGACAAACTTGAACCGTGAGTAAGCCCAACCTGGCGAGGCGGGTCGCGGAGGCGGCCGAGATCGCGCTGACCACCCGCAAGTACGTGACGTTCATCGACGTGGTGACGGGCCTGCGCTGGCTGCACTCCAGGCATGTGGACACCTGGCGGCAGGGCCGGGCGGCCACGCTGGCGGAGCTGGCGGCCGTGGACGAGGACCGCCTGCTCACCGCGGCCGGCCTGCTGCGCGACTGGGCGCGGGCCAGGGGGCTGCGGCCGGTGGACACCCCGTACGTGGCGGGCACCCGCGACCGTCGCGAGCTGCGCTTCACCGCCCGGCACGAGCAGGAGCCGTTCCGGGTGCACTGGCTCTCGCCCGATCTCAGCGAGGCCAGGGTGCGCCGGCTCACCGAGGCGCAGAGCAAGGCGCCGGATCTGGTGGCGGTGGCCCCGCTGGAGGCGTGGACGTGCGCGTCCTGCGGCGACACCGGCCCCTACCTGATCATGGAGGACGACCGGCCGCACTGCCTGACCTGCGCGGACCTGGACCACCTGGTGTTCCTGCCGTCGGGCAACGCGGCGCTCAGCCGCCGGGCCAAGCAGGAGAGCGGCCTGTCCGCGGTGGTCGTGCAGTACAACCGGCGGCGCAAGGTCTACCAGCGCATGGGCCTGCTGGTGGAGGAGTCCGCGCTGGCCGCGGCCGAGGAGCGCTGCCTGGCCGACGAGGAGGTACGGCTGCGCCGCCGCGAGCGCGACCGCGTGCGCAGGGCGGAGCAGGACGTGGAGTACCAGGCCGCGATGGCCGCCGAGATCGCCCGGCTGTTCCCCGGCTGTCCGGACGAGCGGGCGCGGGAGATCGCCGAGCACGCCGGCCAGCGCGGCAGCGGCCGGGTGGGCAGGTCGGCGGCGGCCAGGGCGCTCGACGAGAACGCGATCACGCTCGCCGTGATCGCCTCGATCCGCCACCTCGACACCGACTACGACAACCTGCTCATGGCGGGCGTCCCCCGGATGGAGGCCCGCGAGCGGATCAGGGCCGGTATCGAACGCAAGCTCGAAGAATTCCGCCGTCCGGGCTAAGGTCGGGAGCATGAGCGACGACTGGCACGACGTCAGGGAACAGCTGCGCGCGTTCGCGCTCGGCCTGCCGGAGGCCCACGAGGACCATCCCTGGGGCGACACCGTCATCAAGGTCAACAAGAAGGTCTTCCTCTTCCTCGGCGTCGACGAGCAGACCGAGAAGTGGGACCCCTCGTTCGGCGTGAAGCTCCTGTCGCAGGCGCACGGCCACGCGCTGACCGTCGAGGGCGCCCGGCCCAGCGGCTACGGGCTGGGCAAGGCGGGCTGGGTGACCGTGCCATTCCTGTCGCGGCTCCCGGAGACCGAGGTGCTGCTCGACTGGGTGGAGGAGAGCTACCGGGCCATCGCGCCCAAGCGGGCGGTCAAGGAGCTCGATCTCAGGTGACGGCCAGGCGGGTGGCGTACTTCTCCTCCCGCCACAGCTCCTTGTCCAGCACCTCCAGCAGCGTGGTCGCGGCGTCGTACACGTCGGTGTAGCCGATGTAGAGCGGCGCGAAGCCGAACCTGAGCACGTCCGGCGCCCGGAAGTCGCCGTGCACGCCCCGGTCGATCAGCGCCCGCATCACCGGATACCCGTCGGGGTGGCGCAGCGACACCTGGCTGCCCCGCGCGTCCGGGTCGGCGGGCGAGGCCAGCTCCAGCCGGTCGCCGACCAGCTTCACGAAGAGCTCGCCCAGCGCCATGCTCTTGGCCCTGACCTGCGCCATCGGCACCCGCTCCCACACCTCCAGCGCCGCGTCCAGCGCCGCCAACGACAGCACGTGCGGGGTGCTCACCGCGAACCGGCGCACCCCCTCGGCCGGCCGGTAACCGCTCTCGAACGCGAACGGCTCGGCGTGGCCGTACCAGCCGGACAGCACGTTCTCGGCGGCGGCCTGGTGGCGCGGGTTGACGTAGAGGAACGCGGGCGCGCCGGGACCGGCGTTCAGGTACTTGTACGTGCATCCCACGGCGAAGTCCGCCCCCGAGACGTCCACCTCCATGGCGCCCACGCTGTGGCACAGGTCCCACACGATGAGCGCGCCGGCGGCGTGCGCCTCGGCGGTGACCGCGGGCACGTCCTGGCGGGCGCCCGTCCGGTAGTCCACCTCCGACAGCAGCACCACGGCCGCGTCGTCGAACCCCTCGCCGAGGTCGCGCAGCTCGTAGCCGCCCAGCAGCGAGGCCAGGCCCTGCACGATGTAGTGGTCGGTGGGGAAGTTCCGGGTGTCGGAGACGATCACGCGCCGCTCGGGCCGCAGCTTCAGCGCCGCCGCCACGGCCTGGAAGACCGCGATCGAGGTGGTGTTGCCCACGACGACCTGGCCGGGTCCCGCGCCGATCAGCGGGGCGATCCGGTCGCCGGCGGTGAGCGGCTGCTCGTACCAGCCGGCGTGGTTCCAGCCGCCGACGAGGTGCCTGCCCCACTCGTCCTCGACGGTCCTGCGCAGCCGCTCGGCGGCCCGGCGGGGCGGCGCGCCGAGCGAGTTGCCGACGAGGTAGATCACCCCTTCCGGCAGCACGAACTCGTCCTTGAACTCCCGCAGCGGGTCCGCGGCGTCGAGCGCGAGGCACTGGTCGCGATCCAAGGTCACTCCCGTCATGGAGGAATGGTGGCTATCACCCTATTCACACCATTCTGGTACTGACGGGCGTACCAGTTCTGCACCGGGTTGTGCGCCGCGTCCAACCGGAACGTGCCGCGCGGGCCCGCCAGCTCGCCCACCTCGCCCAGCGCGCGGGTCAGCTCGCCGCCCCTGGACAGCGCCGCGTCGATGAGGCGCATGGCGTCCCAGCTCTGCAGGGCCACGGCCGAGGGGTTCCCGCCGGTCCTGGCCCGCCACCTGGCCACGAACGCGGCGTTGTCCGGGTTGTCCAGCGCGGGCGAGTACATGCCGACGCTCGTGATGCCCTCGGCGTCGGGGCCGACGGCCCGCAGCACGTCCTCGTCCGTGAGGTTCATGCAGGCCAGCAGCTCGATCCTGGTGTCGTAGCCGAGCTGCTTGAACGTCCTGGCGAACGCGACCGCCTCGCCGCCGGCGTAGAACGCGAACAGCAGCCCGGCCTCGGGCGGGATCTGGTCGAGGTACGGCTTGAGGTCGGTGACCCGGCCGTGCGGAGTCAGGATGCGCTTGAGCGGCTCGGCCCCGTACCCCTCGGCGAAGCCGTCGAGCGTCTCGACGCCGGCCGAGTAGTCGGAGGCCATGAGCACCGCGCCGCGCCGCCCGTACCGCTCGGCGGCGTAGCGGCCCGCGGCGTGGCCGTGGTCGCGGTTGGTGTAGGAGACGCGGAAGACGTTCGGGCCGTCCAGCTCGTCGGAGCCGGCGTTGGCGACCACCACAGGCGTACCGCCGGCGGCCTCGTCCACCACCGACACGGCGACGGGTGAGGCGATCAGGCCGGTGAGCACGTCCACGCCCACCTCGTCGATCAGCCTCCTGGCCTCCTTCCTGCCCTGCTCGGAGTTGCCCCCGTCGTCGGCCACCACCAGCTCGGCCGCCCTGCCGCCCAGGCGGCCGCCGTGGTCGTCGAGATAGAGGCGCATGGCGGTCTCCATGTCGTCGCCGAGCATGGCGTACACGCCGGTCTGCGAGATGATCGCGCCGATCTTGACCGGGAGCCTGTCCTCGTCAGGCGGCGGTACCGTCCCGCCGCAACCGGCGGCCATCAGCACCGCCAGGCCAACCACGGGCAGCCCCAGCACGGGTGCGCGCATGGGGGAGCTCCCTTCAGCCCGGGAACGCCTCGGCGTTGGCTGCGAGCAGCCTGGCGCGGGCCGTGCCGGACAGGAAGGGGGCACGCCGGATCAGGTCACCGGAGGGTGACTCGCCCAGCGGGTGGGGAAAGTCGCTGCCGAGCATCACATGGTCCTCCCCGAGAGTGTCGACGAGCAGCCGCAGCGCGCGCTCGTCGATGGACATTCAGCCCTTGCCAGGATGTAGCGCGCCGCATCGACCGCAGGTGCGGGCCTTCTCGTCGCCGTAGAACGCCTCGAAGACCGGCGGCAGGTCCTTGACGATGTCACGTACCTGCAGCTCGACCTCGTGCACCAGGGCGCCGCACGCCATGCAGTACCACTGGAACTTCTCCAGCTCGCCCTCCGGCCGGATCCGTTCGACCACCAGGCCCACGGACCCGGCCTCCGGCCGCTGCGGCGAGTGCGGCACGCGCGGCGGCAGCAGCCACATCTGGCCCTCGCGGACGTGCACGGTCTGCGGGCCGTTCTCCGTGACCACGTTGACGTGCATGTTGCCGCGCACCTGGTAGAACAGCTCCTCGTACGGATCCACGTGGAAGTCCGTCCTGGAGTTGGGCCCGCCGACCACCATCACGATGAAGTCGTTCGCCGCCTCGAAGACCACCTTGTTGCCGACCGGCGGCTTGAGCAGGTGGGCGTGCTCGTCGATCCATGCGGTGAAGTCGATGGGCGGGATCATGAGATCTCCTGCGGGTGGTAGGCGACGGCCTGCATCTCGATGAGGAGGTGCGGGTGCGGGAGCTGGTGCACCGCGACCGTGGTCCTGGTGGGCCCCTCCTCGTCGAAGAACTCGGCGTAGACCTCGTTGTAGCCCTTGAAGTCGTTCATGTTCACCAGGTACGTGGTGATCTGCACCAGGTCGGCCAGCGAGCCGCCCGCGGCCTTGAGGATGTCGCCGATGTTCTCGATGACCGCCCTGGTCTGGGCGCGGATGTCCAGGCTGGTCGCGCCGTGCTTGTCCACCTCGACGCCCACGAACGTGTCGTCGTGGCGCCGGCAGCTCGTGCCCGAGACGTACAGGAAGTCTCCGGCCCGCTTGACGTGGGGGAACCTGCCTCGCGGGGTGGCCTTGCCGGGCACGCGCATGGCCCTCGGTCTTACTTGGGGGCTCACTTGCCGAACACCGCCCGCACCGGGCCGAGGCCCTCGATCCGCGCCTCGAACACGTCTCCGGGCTCGACCGGCACCACCGGCCCGAGCGCGCCGGTCAGCACCACGTCACCGGCCCGCAGCGGGTGGTCGGTGCGGCCCAGGCGGGTGGCCAGCCAGACGGCGGCGTTGAGCGGGTGCCCCAGGCACGCCTCGCCCGAGCCGGTCGAGACCTCCTGGCCGCCCCGCGTCATCGTCATCCGCGCCGCCCGCAGGTCGAGCCCGAGCAGCGGCACGGGCGTGCCGCCGAGCACGAACGCGCCGGACGAGGCGTTGTCGGCGACCGTGTCGACCAGCGTGATGTCCCAGCCGGCGATCCGCGAGTCGGCGATCTCGATCGCCGGCAGCGCGAACTCCACCGCCCTGATCACGTCGGCCACCGTGAACGGACCGCCCTTCAGGTCCCTGCCGAGCACCAGGGCGACCTCGGCCTCGGCCCGCGGCTGCAGGAACCGGTCCGGCGGGATGGGCTGCCCGTCGCCGTAACAGGCGTCGGCGAACAGCGTGCCGAAGTCCGGCTGGTCGACGCCAAGCTGCTGCTGCACCGTCGTGTTCGTCAGGCCGACCTTCCTGCCGACCGGCCGCCGCCCCGCGTCGAGCGCCTGCCTGGTGCCGAGCTCCTGCACGGCGTACGCGTCGGCCGCCGTGCCCACCAGGTCCCTGATCGGCGCGCAGGGGCGGCCTGTACGCGCCGCCTCGGCCAGCCGCTCGGCCGCCTGGGAACGCGCGTCCACTGCCTGGGACCATTCGTCATGCATCGGGCTGCTCCAGTTTGATGGTGATCGTGGTGGGTTCGGAGTAGAAGTCGAGCGAGCGGGTGCCGCCCTCCCTGCCGATGCCCGACAGCTTCACACCGCCGAACGGGGTACGCAGGTCGCGCAGGTACCACGTGTTGACCCAGACGAGCCCGGCCTCCAGGCGCTGGGCCACGCGATGGGCGCGGTCGAGGTTCGTGGTCCACAGCGTGGCGGCCAGGCCGTACTCGCTGCCGTTGGCCAGGTCGACGGCCTCGGCCTCGCTGTCGAAGGGCGCGACGTGGCACACGGGACCGAAGATCTCTTCTCTGTTGAACCTCGACCATTCAGACAAGCCTGTCACCACAGTCGGCTCCACGAAATAACCGGAATCGCGATGATCGCCGAACACGGGGACACTGCCCCCTGCGAGCACCTTGGCTCCCTCCGAGCGGGCCAAGGCGTAATAGGAGAGCACCTTCTCGCGGTGCTCCGCCGAGATCATGGGCTGGAGCTCCACCTCCTGGGCGCGGGCGGCCAGCCGGGCGCAGAAGTCCTCGAAGATCGAGCGGTGCACGTACAGGCGCTCGGTGCACAGGCAGACCTGGCCGCCGTTGGTGAAGACCGACTTCACCGCGCCCTCGACCGCCTTGTCCAGGTCGCAGTCCTCGAAGACCAGCCCCGCGTTCTTGCCGCCCAGCTCGAACGAGATCGGCTTGACCCGGTCGGCCACGGACTTCATGATCGCCGTGCCCGTGGCGGTGGAGCCGGTGAACGTCACGGCGTTCACCCAGGGATGTTCGACGAGGAGCTGGCCGGCGGAGCCGTACCCGAAGATGATGTTGACCACGCCGGGCGGCAGGCCGGCCTCGGCGCAGAGCTCGGCGAACACGGCGGCCGAGCCCGGCGTCTGCTCCGACGGCTTGACCACGACCGTGTTGCCCGAGACCAGGGCGGGCGCGAGCTTCCAGGTCATGAGCAGGAACGGCAGGTTCCACGGGACGATCACCGCGACCACGCCGAGCGGCCTGCGCACGGTGTAGCTGAACACGCCCGACAGGTGGAAGGCGTCCTCCGGACGCTGCGCGGCGATCTCGGCGAAGGCCCGGAAGTTGGCGATGCCGCGCGGGATGTCGAGGGTGCGGGTCTGGTCCAGCGGCTTGCCCGTGTCGGCGATCTCCGCCGCGACCAGGTCGTCGAAGCGGGCCTCGATGCCCTCGGCCAGCCTCCTCATCCACCCGGCGCGCTCGCCGACAGGCATCGCCGCCCAGTCGCGGGCCGCCTCCCGCGCCGCCCGCACCGCCCGGTCGACCACCTCGGGGTCAGCCTCGTGGACCTGCCTGACCACCGCGCCCGTGACCGGGTCGTGGACGGGGAACGTCTTGCCCGCGGCCACCGGCTGGCCACCGATGAAATGGGTCAGCACAACTGTCTCCTCATTTCTCCCTCGCCTCCCGGTATAGATCGTTGTGCGGCTCGTGGACAACAGGATGTTCCGGGACACGGAACCTCCGATCGCATCGTCTCGCCCGAACGCGGCGCGCGCTATGAGCGATGCTGGTGGACATGCAGACCCGTACAGATCACATCGCCGCCCACGACGGCACCTTCGACGTCCACGTGTGGCTGCCCGACTCCGGCTCGGGCCCCGGCATCCTCCTGGTCCAGGAGATCTACGGCGTGGGACCGTACATCGAGAAGGTCGCCGTCGACCTGGCCTCCCGCGGCTACGTGGTGGCCGCGCCCGATCTGTTCTGGCGCTTGCAGCCGCACTGGCTGGGCGAGCACACGCCCGAGGGCACGCAGGCCGCGATCGAGCTGTCCCAGGGCTTCGACATCGCGCACGGCGTGTCCGACTGCGCGCTCACGGTGGCCCACCTGAGCGCCATGCCGGAGGTGAGCGGCGGCGTCGCAGCGCTCGGCTTCTGCCTGGGCGGCTCCGTGGACTACATGCTCGCCACCCAGGTCGAGCTGGCCGCGGTGCTGTCCTTCTACGGCTCGGCCGTGCCCGACGCGACCGGGCTGATGGAGCGCATCCAGTCGCCGCTGCTGCTGGTGTTCGGGGGCAGCGATCCGTACATCCCGCGCGAGCGGGTGGCCGCCGTGGAGAAGGCCGCCGAGGGCCGGCCGAACGTGGTCATGCACGTCGAGGAGGAGGCCGGGCACGCCTTCCACAACAGCGAGTCGCCGATGTTCCACCAGCCGGAGCCCGCGGCGCGCGCCTGGGAGGTGGCGATCGCGTTCCTGAACGAGCATCTGCCCGCCCGGTGAGACCTGTCCGATTGGACAGCTTCCGGTATCCCTAGATCAACCGCCATGCTGGGCGAATGGCGCGGACGTGGGAATTGTGGGGAAACGTCATTATTGCTGGTACCTTTGCACTCCCCTTGGGCTTGCTAGCAATCATGCTTCTCTCCCGTCACCGCGCCCGCGCCGGCCATCCCGCGCCCCTGCGCGCCTCCCTCGCCGACGTCGGCATCCCGCTCGGGACGGCGCCGTGGACATGGATGATCCTGACCCCGTCGGCCGGCCCCTCGGGGGTGAACCTCGTGCCGTTCACCGACCTCGCGGACCTGGCCGAGGCACCGTGGGAAGCGGTGTTGGTGCAGGTGGGAGGCAACTTGCTGGTGTTCGCGGCGCTGGGCGCGCTGCTGCCGGTACGCAGCCGCGCGATGTCCTCACTCGGCCGCGTTGCGGCGGTCGCGGCGGCATTTTCGGTCCTGGTCGAGGCCCTCCAGTACGCGTTCCGTCTGGGGCGTCTGTCCTCCGTGGACGACGTCATCCTCAATGCGACGGGTGCGGCGATCTTCGCTTTGGTTACTCGCCGCTGGTGGGCCCGGTCGGATACCGGACGGGATCGTTCCATGATTACGGCCAGCTAAAACATCGCGGAATTCACCACTCGGGCACGATCCTCTCAAAATCAGCCCACGACCATGGCCTGCTTCTGTGCGATCGTGGACAAGACGGGGCAAGTTCTCTGGAGACGCCACAACCTGGTTGGTGACAGAGGGTGATCAAAGTTGTCTGAATCCCCGGTACCCCACGAGCCCCCTATCTATCGACGCATCGCCGACGGCCTCCGCGCCCGGATTCTGTCCGGCGAACTGCGCGACGGGGACCGACTACCGGGCGAGAACGCGCTTATGGCCGAATACGCAATCGCACGAGCCACCGCCAGGCAGGCGCTTGCCGTACTGATCAACGAAGGGCTGGCGGTGCCCAGACGAGGCTCGGGGGTTTACGTGCGGCTGTTCAAACCGATACGCAGGCACGGCTCACGCCGCCTGTCACGAGAGCAGTGGGGCCAGGGACGGGCCATCTGGGACGCGGACACGCGTGGCCGCCCCTTCACCGTCGACGCGTTAGAGGTGACGTTGGAGCGAGCCACCGAGGATGTGGCCGCCGTGCTCGAGAGCGGCGAGGTCTGGGTACGCCGGCGCCGCTACTCGGTCGACACCAGGCCCGTGCAACTGGCCACCTCCTACTTCCCCGCCCGGCAGGTGGAGGGCAGCGCGATCACCCTCCCGGACACCGGCCCCGGCGGCGTCTACGCCAGGCTCAGCGATCTGGGCCTGCCCCCCGCCCACTTCACCGAGGAGGTACGGGCCCGCATGCCCAGCCCGCGCGAGACCACGCTGCTCGACCTGCCCGCGGGCACGCCCGTCATCGTGATCGCGCGTACGGCGTACACGTCGGGCGGGCTGCCGGTCGAGGTCAACGAGATGGTGCTGGATTCCGCGGCGTACGTACTTCAGTACGACTTCGACGCTTGAATCAAGCCGATCTGTCAAGCGATAGGTTGACCTGTCCCTGACGATCATTGTGCTCTCTAGAGAAGTGCCGCATCTTCTAAGGAGATGGAACCTCGCCTGGGGGCCCGGGAAAGGCGGACAGCGATGTCCTTTGATCGGCATCTCGCCGAGATCGCCCGGGAGTACCCCCAGTGGACCATCTGGCGGAGCGATGCGGGCCGCTGGTGGGCCACGAGACACCATCCGCTGAGCGCGGCGCAGCGCGATGCCGGATGTGCGATGACCATCGACGCGGACGACCCGGACGGCCTGCGCGACCGGCTCCGGGACCAGGAAAGGCGGGCCGGCGAGCAGCACACGTGGCGAGCCGGCCCCGCACCACCTTGACGCAGGTCGTGGAGCGTTCCGCGGCCCGCGTCCACGAGCAGCCCGGTGCCGGGTCCAGCGTCTCGGCGGCCCCGGCACCGGGCCTCCAAGATTCAGGAGGGGCCACGAACGCGGAAGTCCCCGACCCGATCGGGGGCGGGGGCTTCCGCTCCCCATCCCCCAGGGTGTGGACATGCTGTTCGAGCGGCGGTCGCGATCGCCCGGGCTCCGGCCTGATGGCCGAGGTCACCTCGGTGGCGGTGACCTCGGCCGCGGATGTCATGGACGGCCTACCTGCCGGCCAGGGGCTGAGCCGCTACTTGCGCGACTCCGACAGCCGGCCGATGTTCACGTCCGTGTCGTCGGAGATGACGCCCTCCCGCTGCTCCGGGTCGTCGTCCTTGACGATCACCCGCACGGTCTGCTCGGGGTCGTCCTCGCCGTTCTGCGGCTCGGGCTGAGCCGGCTGCGCGGGCTGGGCAGCCTGAGCAGGCTGGACGGGCTGGGCGGGCGGCGCGATGGCCTCGGGCACCAGCGACCCCGCGTTCGCCTCGGCACGCATGAGGTCACCCAGCACCGAGCTGATCTCCGTCAGCCGCCGCACGACCTCCGTGTGCGTGTTGCTCAGGTACTCCACCCGCCGCCCGGCCTGCTCGTCCAGCGCCGTGGCCCGCTGGTGCGCGGTGGCCAGCATGTTCTCGGCCTCCTGGTGCGCCCCGGACAGCACCTGCTCGGCCTGCGCGTTGGCGGACTGCATGAGCTGCTCGGACTCGGCCCTGGCCATGGTGACCGTGCGCTCGGCCTCGGCCCTGGCCACCTGCAGCGTCTCCTCGGCCTCGGTGCGGGCGGAGGTGAGCTGCTCCTCCGCGTCGCTGCCCGCCTGGGCCAGCATGCGCTCGGCCGCCTGGGTGGCCTCGCTCACCCGCCGCTCGGCCTCGGCCTGGGCGGAGGTGAGGATCTTGTCGGCGGTCTCGCGGGAGGTGGTGACGAGCCGTTCGGCCTCGGACTTGGCCGCGTCGCGCACGCTGGCGGCCTCGGCCTCCGCGTCCTCGCGCTTGGCCGCGGCCTCCTCCTCGCCGAGCCTGAGGATCTGCGCGAGCCTGGGGCTGAGGTCCTCGTAGCTCTGCGGCGTCTCGACCATGCGCCGCCTGGCCTCGGCCAGCTCGATGCGGCCCTGCTCCGCCTGCTCGATGGCCCGTGCCAGCCGCTCCTCCAGATCCCTTATCTGGTTACGGGTGCGGATGATGTAGTCGTGGACCTGGCGGCGGTTGTAGCCGCGCATCACGACCTCGAAGGTGTCCTCTTGCATCAGATCGGGAATGCTCTCGTGCTGGTTCATCATGGCGATTACCTGGGGGTTTCGTCGTGAGGCGGGGGAAAACTAGCGGGTTGTGAGGGTCTGGCAACGGGACGTCAGGAAACGACTTTCCTGCCATCTGCCCACGTCCGCAACCCGAACGCCATACCCAGAGCTGGAATTACGATGTCTCGAATGTACATAGCAGCGTTGGACAACGGAGCAGTCCCGGACATACACCCTGAAGCGTACATAGCCCCTGGTGCGGTCGTGGTCGGCAACGTACGCGTGGGCCGGGCGTCCAGCATCTGGTACGGCTCCGTCCTCCGTGGGGACGACGAACGGATCGAGATCGGCGCGGAGTGCAACGTGCAGGACCTGTCGTGCCTGCACTCCGACCCGGGCGAGCCCGCGATCCTGGAGGACCGCGTCAGCCTCGGCCACAAGGCCATGGTCCACGGCGCCCACGTGGAGACCGGCGCGCTGATCGGCATCGGGGCGATCGTGCTGGGCGGCGCCCGCATCGGCGCGGGCACGCTGGTGGCGGCCGGAGCCCTCGTGGGCCCCGGCAAGAAGATCCCGGCGGGCGTGCTGGTCGCGGGCGTGCCCGGCAAGATCGTACGTGAGCTCACCGACGACGATCGCGACTCCTTCGCCCGCACGCCGGACAACTACATGGCCAAGGCACTCAGGCACCGGCAGGCGTCATCGCTTTGATCAGGACCTCGTCCGACACCGACGCCGTGTTGAGCGGGTCGGCGTAGTCAGGCAGCTCCGGCCTCAGGAAACGGACGAAGTCGACCGTGAGCTTGAGGTCGGGCGTGCCCTTGACCTGCTTGGCGTTGCCCTTGGTCGCGTCCTTCTTGAGCGTGCTGTAGCTGTCCCAGTCGGTGTAGGCCGTCACGCCCCACTGGAGCACGTCAGGCAGGGTGGACGGCCAGCGCTGGGCCACCTTCCACGTGCCCTTGTCCTCCTTGTACAGCGCGACGAAGACCCGGCCGACCCTGGCCAGCGCGAGGTCCACCCAGCCGCTCTTGACGCCGACCTCCTTGGGCTTGGAGCTGCCGTCCTGGGTGAGCTTGGCCTCGACCTGGCCGCTCTTCTCAGCGGTGCCGGTGGTGACCGAGACCCAGTTGGGCTTGGCGTACGAGCCGGGCTGGCGGGCCATGAGGCCCCCGAGCGAGAATTTCCGCTTGGGCTGGCCGCCGCTCCTGCCCTCGACCTTGACCCGGGCGTGCATGACGATGTCGCCGGCGAGCTCCTGGTACACGAAGGGCCCGCGGAAGCCGTCGAACCAGGCCGAGACGTTGGGCTCCAGGTACATCGCGCCCTTCACGGTCTTGTTCACGTCGAACTTGGCGAGCCGGTCGATGTCCTTCTCGGTCTCGTTGAGCTTGGTCCACACCTTCAGGTCGGCCGCGTCGTCGAACTCGGTGGAGGCCTCGCCCACCTCCCCGCCGGGAGCGGGCGGAGTGGCGTTCTGTAGCGTGAGAATGCCCGGTCCGGTGGGTGTCGGCTGCGCCGCCGTCGTCGTACCGCAACCGGAGAGCACGCTAACGACCACCAACGTCCCTGCTACCTTCGCCCTCATAGCGGCCATTCTGCCGTGAAATGCCGATGGATGATCCGAGTACCCCCAGTACGATGACCGCCGTGCCACCCTGGGATGCGTTCACCGCCGCGGAGGCGGAGGTCCGCGCGATGGTCGCGGACCCGCGCTGGCGAGGGCTTTCCGTGCCCGATCGCGCTCACGTGCTGGCGGCCAGGATCCTGGTGACCCCCGATGGCGACCGGTGGCTGTTCGGCGCGCACGCGCGCTGGCACCTGCACGACCCCGCCGACGGCCGCTGGCATCCGGCGCCGCCGCCGCGCGGCACGCGGGTGCGCCGGGTGACGCACGCCGCGGCGGTCCTGCCGGACGCCGTGGTGCCGCCCGGCCACGACTTCCACGCCGAGCCCGGCTCCACCCAGTCGTTCATCGGCCCGGACGTGCCAGAGCGCCTCACGGAGCAGCTCAGGGTGCTGGTACGCGGCTGCGGGCGCAAGTCCGAGCTGGACTACCCGCTGTCGTCCTTCGACGAGATCTTCGCCACAGACGTGCCGAGCACGGTGGCCGCCGCCTGGGGCACGATCATGTGGTGCGCGTACGCGCCCGCCTTCGACGGCAACGAGCGGCTGATCACCGTCTTCGGCGAGTACCTGCGCCGCCCCCTGCCCGGCGACGAGTGGGTGCGCTGGCTGCAGGCGCCGCCCCTGCTCGATCTCGTCAGGCTGGTGGCCGAGCGGATGCGGGCGGGGCGTCCCCGGGCCGCGCTCAGGCTCGCCGCCGTGATGGCGGACACGGCCCAGATCCTGCTGCTCGACACCCGGTTCAGGCCGCGGGCGCTGGCGCTGCTCACGATGGTGGAGCCCATGCTGCGCCGCCCCGGCTTCGGCGACCCGTACGACGACGACGCGGTGATGCGCCGCGAGTGGCTGGAGCGCTGCCCCGCCCGCCTGTGCCGGGCCCTGCTCGTGGAGAACGACCCCGAGGCGCATTTCTCCCACACCGTCTACGACCTCGTGGACGCCCTGTCGTTCACGTCGGAGCCGCGCCGGGCCGCGGCCTCGCTCCTGGCCGACCTGTCCGACTCCAGGGGGATGCTGCCGGGGCGGCTGGATCACCGGCTGCGGATGGCGTACGAGGAGCTGCGCCATGCCGGGCTCACGGGCACGTCCGCGGCCGAGACGACGCAGCCGGAGGGCTTTGCCGTACGCACCGCCGAGGCAGCACCGGTGTTCCAGGTGGAGCCGCCTGACAGGGGGAGCGCGGCGGCGGTGCTCGGGGCCGCGTACGCCATGGGGCTGGCGTGGGGCCGGCTGACGGGGGCCAAGCTGCCGGAGCGGGGTCTGGCGGGGCAGTCGGCACTCGTACGGAAGATCGTCCACGAACGGGACGACCACCACACAGGGCACATGTAAACCACTAATGCCGCTATTTCCCCCTTACTCCTCCTATATCGTTCTAACCCCACAGATAACAGCAATTTCGCTGAATTGTGATCTCGGATTCGGGAAATGATCCTGACGGGGCCCCCGCGGTGCAGAAAGGAATGACTCCGATGGGCCATGTCGCCGGAAGGGGCCTGCGCCGTAACCTCGTAGAGGGTGTGGGCTGCGGAAGGAAGGACGACGCGGTGGGGCACGACGACCTGGACTCTCGGGTCCACGACCGTGTCGCGTTGGACGAGATTGCGCTCTACGCCGAGGTGCTCACCGCCGTGGCAGTCAGTGAGCGGCGGCTGACCTTGGACGAACTCGACGACGCGCTCGGATTGCGGACTTCGGCGAGTCGCTGAAGAACCAACTCGATTACCAAGACCCCGGGGACCTAGTTCCCGGGGTTTCACATAACTAGTCAATCCACGGCTGGATCATCCGACTTACGGATGAGGCCCTCACGACGGAGGGCTAGACCCCGCTAGGAACGCACGAGGCGGGCGATCGCCGCCGACGCCTCCTTGACCTTCGCCTCGGCCTCCGGGCCGCCCGTGTTGATCGCGTCGGCCACGCAGTGCGAGATGTGCTCCTCCAGCAGCCCCAGCGCGACCGCCTGCAGGGCCCGTGTGGCGGCGGAGACCTGGGTGAGCACGTCGATGCAGTAGGCATCGTCGTCGACCATGCGCTGCAGACCCCTGATCTGGCCCTCGATTCGCCGCAGGCGCGTCAGATATGCCTGCTTGTCTCCGCTGTACCCATGCATGCTTCTACGGTACCCGTAAGGAGTATGGGCTAGCGAAGGTCGGTGATGAGCTTCTCCCACTGCTCGGCCACCTCGTCGGCCGAGTGCCGCACCGCGGTGTCGAGCGCGCCGGCCGCCAGCGAGCGCCGCCTGCGCTCGTCGTCGATCAGCGCCAGCAGCGCCGCCGCGAAGAACTGCAGGTCCCCCTCGGACTCGGGCACCAGCACCCCGTTGTAGCCCGTCGCCACGAACTCCCTGGGCCCCCTGGCGCCCTCGAAGGCCACCACGGGCACCCCGCACCCCATGGCCTCCAGCACGGTCATGCCCAGGTCCTCGCTGCGCGAGGTGGTGGCCACGATCGACGCCTTGGCGAACTCGCCCGCCAGGTCCGGCGTGGTGCCCATGAAGTAGACGTGGTTGTGCAGGTCGAGGTCACGCACGAGCGAGCGCAGCCGCCGCTCCTCCGGGCCGCCGCCGTACAACCGCAGCCGCCAGTCGGGCCGCTTGTCGGCCACGATCGCGAACGACCTGATCAGCCGGTCGTACGCCTTCACCGGCACCCACCGGCCGCCGGCGGCCACGATCCTGTTGTCCATGCGCGAGCGCGGCCAGGGGCCGCTCGGCAGCGCGTCCAGCACGCTGTGCACGGCGGGCGCGCCGCCGAGGAGCCTGCTCCACTCCTCCTGCGCCGACTCCGTGGCCGTCACGACGGCGCTCAGGCGCGGATAGAAGCGCTGCACGGGCCCGGGCACAGCCGGCCTGCTCCACTCGCGGGCGATCTTGATGGTGTCGCGCGGCGCGTGCCTGGCGGCCTGCACGCCGATCCCGGGCCTGGTCGTGATCAGCACGTCGGACCTGAGGTTGCGCAGCACCCGCCACAACGCCACCTCGGTGCGCACCTGCCCGCGCGGGAGCAGGTGCCTGACCCCCGGCCGCACGTCGACCACGCTGCGCATGCTCACCTTGGGGCCGACGGGGAAGAACGGCTTCTCCTTCTGCCGCCTGACGCTGATCACCTCGACGTCGTGCCGCTCGGCCAGCGCGGTGGCCAGGTTGAGCGTGGCGCGCACGTCGCCCCGCATGGCGTACGCGGAGGGGAGGACCAGGCTGACCTTCATCCGCCGACCTCGATCCGCAGCTCGTCGTCGGCGGTGTAGCAGGGTTTGATCAGCACGCCGTCCACCCGGGCCGACGGGTAGTGCAGCCGGCGGCGCTTGCCGTCCACGTCGTCGAGCCGCGAGCCGAGCCGCAGCTCCGCGGGCACGCCCTCCACCTGCAGCGCCGGCTCCCACAGGCCGGAGCCCTCGGGGTCGGCGGCCAGCACGTCCACGAGCGACACCGCCGCGTGGAAGCGCACGCCCTGCACCGTGGCCGTGGCCTTCAGGTGGGCGCCCGTCTGCCTGCGCTCCAGGGTCAGCACGGCCTCGTGGCGGAAGTCGTCGTCCTCCAGGCCGGTGTAGGCCAGCAGGCCCATCACCTCGAAGCGGCCCTCCCTGAACCAGATGGAGCGCACCTCCGCCACCGGCTCGGCGTCGGAGATCTTCAGCGCGAGGAATCCGTTGCGCGTTCGATAGGACCGGTAGGCGAGCGTGCGCTTGCACAATGCGTACGCGTCGAGATGGTCGAGCGAGAACCCCGGATCGACGCTGCGCAGCCGGCTGCGCTTGCCCTCGTGGCGCAGGTACGCGTCCCAGCGGCCGGCGCTGAGCTCGAGCGGCGCCAGCGAGACCGCCAGCGTGGCCTCGCGCGCCCGCGCGCCTGGACTGCCGAGCAGCACGTCGCGCTCCACCCCCGTGGTGCGATGCCGGAGAACGAGTTCGGTGCCGTCTTCCAGTGGTTCGTCGATGGCGAGTCGCAGGGAGAGCACGTCGGCCAGGGTGACTTCGGCGTCCGTGACGACGACGCCCATCACGAGCCCCCTCCCCGTCGAATAAGGCCATGCGACGTTGAGGTTACCGTGATTTTCCCGTTATGTGGATGGCAGATTTCTTCCAACCACACCCGTTGACAGGCGAAACTCCTCCACACCAGGTGTGGAGGAGTCCGACATCTCCCGTCAGGAAGCGCCCTTGACAGACTTGATCAGAAGCTGCGCCACGTCCACGACTTCCAGCGATTCCTTGGCCTCGCCGTTGTTCTTCTTCTCGTTGATGGCGTCGCCCAGCATGACCATGCAGAACGGGCAGGCGGTGGAGACCGTGTCAGGATTGGTGGTCAGCGCCTCGTCCACGCGCTCGGTGTTGATGCGCTTGCCGATGCGCTCCTCCATCCACATGCGCGCGCCGCCGGCGCCGCAGCAGAAGCCGCGGTCCTTGTGGCGGTGCATCTCCTGCGTCTGCACGCCGGGCACCTTCGACATGATGTCGCGCGGCTGGGAGTAGACCTTGTTGTGGCGGCCGAGGAAGCACGGGTCGTGGTAGGTGATCTTCTCCTCGATCGGCGTGATCGGGGTGAGCAGCCCCTCGTCCACCAGCTTCGACAGCAGCTGCGTGTGGTGCACGACCTCGTACGCGCCGCCGAGCTGCGGATACTCGTTGGCCAGCGTGTTGAAGCAGTGGGGGCAGGTGGCCACGATCTTCTTGACGCCGGCCTCGTTGAGCGTCTCGATGTTCTGCTGGGCCAGCATGTTGAACAGGTACTCCATGCCGAGCCGCCGGGCCGGGTCACCGGAGCACGCCTCCATCGGGCCGAGCACCGCGAACTTCACGCCCGCGATGTGCAGCAGCTCCGCGACGGCCTTGGTGGTCTTCTTGGCCCGGTCCTCCAGCGCGCCCGCGCACCCCACCCAGAACAGGTACTCGGTGCCCTCGGGCATCTTGTCCTCGACGACCTCGACCTCGAAGTCGAGCTCCTCGATCCAGTCGGCCCGCTTCATCTCGGACATGCCCCACGGGTTGCCCTTGTTCTCCAGGTTCTTCACCATCACCCCCGCCTCGGACGGGAACGACGACTCCACCATCACCTGGTAGCGGCGCATGTCGAGGATGTGGTCGATGTGCTCGATGTCCACCGGGCACTGCTCGACGCAGGCGCCGCAGTTGGTGCAGGACCACAGCACGTCGGGGTGGATGACGCCTTCCTCGCCGACGAGCGGCTTCTCCAGCAGCGCCAGCACGTCGGTGTCCTTGTGCTCGACGCCCGCCGAGGCCGCCAGCAGGTACGGGGCCACCTTGAAGGCGTGGTCACGCTGGTCGAGGATGAGCATCTTCGGCGACAGGGGCTTGTCGGTGTTCCACGCCGGGCACTGCGACTGGCAGCGGCCGCACTCCGTGCAGGAGTAGAAGTCCAGGAAGCCCTTCCACGTGGTGTCGCCGATCTTGCCGCGCCCCAGCCGCTCCGGGTCGAGGTCCTCGTCCTCGAAGTCGACCGGCTTGCCGTCCACCCGCATCTCGGGCGCGCCACCGAGGCCGTCGGGGCGGCGCGAGAAGAGCACGTTGAGCGGGGCGGTGAAGATGTGCAGGTGCTTGGAGTTCACCACGATGACCAGGAACACCAGCATGAAGCCGATGTGCAGGAGCAGCGCGATCTCCTCCAGCAGCGCGCTCTGCGGCAGCGCGTCACCGAGCGCGAGCGAGACGAACGCGCCGGAGGAGTAGGGGAAGTTGCCGTTGGCCGCCGCCGCGCCCCTGGCCAGGAAGAGCGTCCAGATGATGTTGAAGATCATGAACAGGACGAGCCACGCGCCGCCGAGGTGCGAGCCGGAGAAGCGGGAGTCGCGGCCCAGCGTCTTCGGGGAGTTCTTGACCCGGATGATCGCGAAGGCGACCAGGCCGAGCAGGCACGCCACCGCGATGAAGTCCTGCAGGAGGCCGAGCACGGCCCAGGTCCCGATGAGCGGGATGTGGAAGTCGGGCGTGCCGGTGATCGCCCCCTGGATGATCGCGCCGTACGCCTCGATGTAGACGGTCAGCAGGATGAAGAACGCCCACATGACGAAGAAGTGCGCGACGCCCGACGGCGTCCACTTCAGCAGCTTCTTCTGCCCGAACACCTCGACGAGTTGCGCCTTGACCTCGTCGCCGACGTGCGTCCTGGCGTACTCGATGCGCTCGGGCGCCGGCGGCCCGACGGTGGCGAGCTTGAACAGGAACATGACCCTGCGACCGGCCACGGCCACCGCCGCGACGGTCATGACGAGCCCGATGACGGCTACCCAGAGCACGGGGTCCTCCCACAGACGACGTTGCTGTCAGCGTACGGTCACCCGCTGCGCAGGCATGTAGCAGCAATCCTACCCACGAGTAACTTTACTGGGTTACGCGACATACCCTAAGGTCATCGCCGTCTCCAGAACAATGCTCTATCCCGTGAAGTACCTCTGGATGGTCGGCGCCAGGATCTCCACCAGCTCGTCGTGCCCGGCGCTCGCCAGCGGCTCCAGCTTGAGCACGTACCGGGCCAGGACGATCCCGAGCATCTGCGCGAAAGCCGCCTCCACCCGCAGTTGCGGCACCTCCAGCCGGTAGGCCACCTGGTAGAGCAGGGCCGAGGTGAAGAACTCCCTGACCATCCCGACCGCCTGCTCGTTGCTCATCGCCGAGCGGAGCAGCGCCAGCACCGGCGCCCGCGTCTTCTCGTCGGCGGTCAGGCGCAGGATCGTCCGGACCAGCCGCTCCCCGATCTCCTCGCGCGGACCGTCGAGCAGCACCGGGAGGATCTGCTGAGGGTTGATCGGCAGCTCCATGGCCGCGGCGAACATGCCCTCCTTGGTGTCGAAGTAGT
Source organism: Nonomuraea sp. NPDC050202 (assembly GCF_040656115.1). Classification (NCBI taxonomy): domain Bacteria; kingdom Bacillati; phylum Actinomycetota; class Actinomycetes; order Streptosporangiales; family Streptosporangiaceae; genus Nonomuraea; species Nonomuraea sp. NPDC050202. Next base: position 257,062 of record NZ_JBFALF010000016.1, read on the forward strand.
GGTGCACGAGGGCGGGATCGACCTGGGCCTCCCGCGCGATGCCGCGAACGGTCGCCTTGTCGAACCCCTTCTCCGCGAACACCCTCCTGGCGGCGGTGAGGATCTCGCCGCGCGTGTCGGCCGACCCCGGCCTGCGCCCGGGCCTGCGCTTGTCCGTCACCTGCCCACCGCCAGGTAGACCCGCATCGGCACCGACAGCAGCCCCTCGGGGAACTCTGCCCGCAACGCCGCCCGCTGCCGCGCCACCACCTCGTCCGCACGGTCCGGCGACAGCGCCGCCATGTACGAGTGGGAGCGCAGGTCGAGCAGGAAGTCCTCGATGCCGATCAGCCGCGTCCAGGGGATCCAGCGCTCCTCGATCACCTCGAAGGACGAGGCGATCGGCGGCACCGACCACTGCTCGACCGCCGGCCCCCAGTAGGCGGGCACCTCGGCCGCCAGCCGGGCCTCGTAGGCGGCCAGCCAGTCGGCCTGCGCCGCGTGGTTGAGGTTCCAGCAGCCCACGATGGCGCCCTCCGGCCGCAGCACCCGCCGGGCCTCGGCGATGGAGACCACCGGGTCCAGCCAGTGCCACGACTGGGCGTACGTCACCAGGTCCGCCACCTGGTCGGCCAGCGGCAGCGCGTTGCCGTCGGCCAGCACGGCACTCACCCGCGTGCCGTTCGGGGCGCCCGCCTTGGAGATGAGGCGGGACAGCATCGCCTCGCCCGGGTCCACCGCGATCACGTGGGAACCGCGCGCCCGCAGCGCGTGCGTCATGATGCCGGTGCCCGCGCCCACGTCCACCGTGGTGGCACCGTCGAGCTCGACGCCCGACAGCTCGGTCAGCGCGCGGTAGACCTCGTCGGGGTAGCCGGGCCTGGCCGCGTCGTAGGCGTCGGCCACCAGGTCGAACGTCCTGCCCAGATCCTTGATCGGCCCTGTGTTCATGTGGATGCCGCCAGGTGCAGCCTGGCGAAGGCCAGACCCTCCGCCAGATCGTCGATCCGCTCGGTCCTGCTGGCCGCCTTGCGGGTGTTGACCTCGAGCACCACCAGGCCCGAGTAGCCCGTGTTCGCCAGCCGCTCCAGCATCTGCGCGCACGGCTGGTTGCCCCTGCCGGGCACCAGGTGCTCGTCCTTGTTCGTCACCCCGAGGCCGTCGGCCAGGTGCAGGTGCGCCAGCCTGTCGCCGAGCTTGACGGCCATCTCCATGGCGTCGGAGCCGGACACGGCGGTGTGCGACAGGTCCAGCGTGACCTGCGGGAAGTCGTAGTCGATCGGGTTCCAGTCGGGCGAGTAGGGCACCACGTCGTTGCCCCTGGCCCGCAGCGGGAACATGTTCTCCACCGCGAACGTGACCTCGGTCTCGTCCCGCATCCTGGCGAGCCCGGTCTCGAAGTCGCGGGCGTAGTCGCGCTGCCAGCGGAACGGCGGGTGCACCACGACCGTCGAGGCGCCCAGCCGCTCGGCCGCCTTCTGGGCCTTGACCAGCTTCGCCCACGGGTCGCGGCCCCAGACCCGCTGGGTGACCAGCAGGCAGGGCGCGTGAATGGCGAGAACGGGCACCTCGTAGTGGTCGGACAGACGCTCGATCACATCGATGTCCTGGCTCACCGGGTCGGCGCCGACCATGATCTCGACGCCGTCATAACCCAGGCGCGCGGCCAGCTCGAACGCGTCAGGAGTACGTTCCGGATATACCGAGGCGGTGGACAATGCGATCTTCGCATTGGGCACGCGGATGACATCAGCCACGCTGCCAGCCTAAGCCGGAGAAGCCGATCTGGCGCGTCAGCCCCTAGCGTTGGGGCATGACCCGGATAGCGAAAGGTGCGATCCCCAGCCCGAACATCTGGAACACGCCCCAGATCTACGAGCTGGAGAACCGCGCCGTCGATCCCGATGGCGCGGCCGACGCGGCGATGCGCGCCCTGCGCCCGTGGGACGGCGCCACCGTGCTCGACATCGGCTGCGGCACCGGCTACCACCTGCCCGTCCTGGCCGCCGAGGCGTCCCGGGTGATCGGCGTGGAGCCGCACGGCGACCTGGCCGCGCTGGCCCGCCGCCGCTGCGCGAGCCTGCCCAACGTGACCGTGCACGCCGCGGCGGCCCAGGACCTGCCGCTGCCCGACGCCGGGGTGGACGTGGCCATGGCGCGCTGGGCGTACTTCTTCGGGCCCGGCTGCGAGCCGGGCCTGCGCGAGCTGTCCCGGATCGTACGGCGCGGCGGCGCCGCCTTCGTCCTGGACCTCGACGCCACCCGGGGGTCGTTCGGGCGGTGGTTCTCGCGTACGGTGCCGACGTACTCGCCGCGGGAGGTCGAGTCGTTCTGGGACCGTCAGGGCTGGCAGCGCAAGGAGCTCGACCTGCGCATGGTCTTCCAGCGGCGCGCCGACCTGGAGGCCGTGCTGCGCATCGAGTTCACCCCCGAGGTCGCCGAGCAGGCCATCGCCGAGACGCCCGGCCTGGAGCTGGCCTATCCGAACGTGCTGCGCTGGCGCTACTTCTGAGGCCTTGACCTTGACACTGACGTCAACGTTTACCTTGGAGGCATGCGCATCGGTGAGCTGGCTGAACGCACCGGGGTGAGCACCCGCTCGCTCCGCTACTACGAGCAGCACGGGCTGCTGCGCGCCCGGCGCGCCTCCAACGGCTACCGCGCCTACAGCGAGGACGACGTCAGGCTGGTCTCCGAGATCCGGGCCCTGCTCCAGATCGGTTTCACGCTGGAGGAGACCCGCCCGTTCGTCGACTGCCTGCGCCAGGGGCACAGCACGGGAGGCTCCTGCGCCGAGTCGGTCGAGGTCTACGAGCGCAAGCTCAGCGAGATCGACCAGGAGATCCGCGTGCTGCTCGCCCGCCGCGCCGAGGTGGCCGCCCAGCTCGCCCAGTCGTGCCCGGGTTGCTTTGTGAGGGGATGAAGATGATCACGCTGACCACCGACAACTTCGAGGAGCAGGTGCTCAGGAGCGACAAGCCGATCCTGGTCGACTTCTGGGCCGAGTGGTGCGGACCCTGCCGGATGGTGGCGCCCGTGCTGGAGCAGATCGAGGCCGAGCACGGCCTGACGATCGGCAAGCTGAACACCGACGAGAACCCCGAGATCATGGCCCGCTACGGGGTGATGGGCATCCCGACGCTGATCCTGTTCGAGAACGGCGAGCCTGCCAAGCAGGTCGTCGGCGCCAAGCCCAAGCGCATGCTCGTGTCGGAGCTCGGCCTGGCGTGATTGTCGGTAGCAGCCGCTAGCCTGCTCCGCATGGCCAAGACTGCCCAGAAGCCCGGATACCGCTGCACCGAATGCGGCTGGCGCACCACCAAATGGGTCGGCAGGTGCGGGGAGTGCCAGGCCTGGGGCACGGTCGACGAGGAGGGCGCCAGGGCCGGCGTCAACGTCGTCCAGGCCGGGGCCACCACCGCGCCCGCCCTGCCGATCGGCCAGGTCAAGGCCGAGGTGGCGACCGCCCGCACCACCGGGGTCGCCGAGCTCGACCGGGTGCTGGGCGGCGGCCTGGTGCCCGGCGCGGTGGTGCTGCTGGCGGGCGAGCCCGGCATCGGCAAGTCCACGCTCCTGCTGGAGGCCGCCGCGCGCATCGCCGAGCGGGCGACCGTCCTCTACGTGACCGGCGAGGAGTCGGCGGCCCAGGTGCGCCTGCGGGCCGACCGCATCGGCGCGATCCAGGACCAGCTCTACCTGGCGGCGGAGACCGAGCTGTCGGCGCTGGTGACGCACGTGGAGAAGGTCCAGCCGCAGCTGCTGGTCGTCGACTCGGTGCAGACGATCGGCTCCGCGCAGGCCACCGGCGTGCCCGGCGGGGTGACCCAGGTGCGCGAGGTGGCGGCCAACCTCGTCCGGCTGGCCAAGGAGCGCAACATGGCCACCGTCCTCGTCGGCCACGTCACCAAGGAAGGCTCCATCGCCGGCCCCCGCACCCTGGAGCACCTCGTCGACGTCGTACTGAACTTCGAGGGCGACCGCCACTCCAGGCTCCGCATGGTCCGCGCGATCAAGAACCGGTTCGGCCCCACCGACGAGATCGGCTGCTTCGACCTGCACGAGCGGGGCATCGAGGGCATCACCGACCCGAGCGGGCTGTTCGTCTCCCGGCGCAGCGAGCCGGTCCCCGGCACCTGCGTCACCGTCACGGTCGAGGGCACCCGCCCGCTGCCCGCCGAGGTCCAGGCGCTGGTGGCCCGCACCGAGGCGCAGCAGCCCCGGCGCACCTCGTCGGGGCTCGACACCTACCGCGTGCAGATGATCCTCGCCGTCCTGGAGCGCCGGCTCAACGCCCGCCTCGGCGGCTGCGACGTGTTCACCGCCACCGTCGGCGGCATCAAGCTGGCCGACCCCGCCGTGGACCTGTCGGTCATGCTCGCCGTCGCCAGCGCCGCCGGCGACAAGCCGCTCCCCCCTGGCCTCGTCGCGCTGGGCGAGGTGGGCCTGGCGGGCGAGCTGCGCCCGGTCAAGGACGTGCGCAGGCGGCTGACGGAGGCGGCCCGCCTGGGCTTCAAGCGCGCCCTCGTCCCCGCCGGATCGCTCGAGGAAGGCGGCCGCAGGCGCGGCGGCCAGCGCGCCCTGGTGCCGGTCGGGCCGGTGGCGTTCGCGCCCGGGTTCGAGGTGGTCCAGGCGGAGAACGTCTGGGACGCCCTCACACACGTCACATGAGCGCGGCTAAGCTGAGGTGACCGATCGACACGGGGGTCAGGTGGATAGGAGTCTGGACGACCGCCGTCGCGAAGCCCTGGCCGCGGTAGCGCCGGGCACACCTCTGCGCGACGGCCTGGAACGGATTCTGCGCGGGCAGACCGGCGGGCTCATCGTGCTCGGCTACAACAGGGTCGTCGAAGAGGTCTGCAGCGGCGGCTTCGAGCTCGACGTCGACTTCTCGGCCACCAGGCTGCGCGAGCTGGCCAAGATGGACGGCGCCATCGTGCTGAGCAACGACCACAAGATCGTACGCGCCGCCGTGCACCTCGTCCCCGACCCCGCCATCCCCACCGACGAGTCCGGCACGCGCCACCGCACCGCCCAGCGGGTGGCCAGGCAGACCGGCCTGCCCATCATCGCCATCAGCAAGTCGATGCGCATCATCGCCCTCTACCTCGACGGCATCCGCTACGTCCTGGAGGAGTCGGCCGCCATCCTGTCCAAGGCCAACCAGGCCCTGGCCACGCTCGAACGCTACAAACACCGCCTCGACGAGGTCTCCGGAACCCTGTCGGCCCTGGAGATCGAGGACCTGGTCACGGTCAGAGACGTCGCCGCCGTCGCGCAGCGCCTCGAGATGGTCCGCCGCATCTCCGACGAGATCAAGGGCTACGTCGTCGAGCTGGGCACGGACGGCCGCCTGCTGTCGCTGCAACTGGACGAGCTGGTGGCAGGGGTCGACTCCGAACGCGAGCTGGTCATCCGCGACTACCTGCCCGCCCCCGCGGGCCGCCGCCAGAAACGCCTCCTGGAGGCCCTGCACGAGCTGGACGAACTCTCGGGCGCCGACCTCCTCGACCTCTCGGCCGTCGCCCACGTCCTCGGCCACAACGGCACCGACCAGTTGGAGACCCCGGTCAGCCCCCGCGGCTTTCGCCTCCTGGCCAAGGTCCCCCGCCTCCCGGCCACGGTCGTCGACAGGCTGGTCAACCACTTCGGCAGCCTGCAGAAGCTCCTGGCTGCCAGCATCGACGACCTGCAGGCGGTCGGCGGCGTCGGCGAATCCCGGGCCCGCAGCGTCCGCGAAGGCCTCTCCCGCCTGGCCGAATCCTCCATCCTGGAGCGCTACGTCTGAGCCCTGGCATCGATGCCGGCAAGCAGGGCCCTGTAATGCCGACGAGCCGAACACGGTCCCCCCACAGCCGGGCCATGTCATCGACGTCGGAGGCCGGCCTGGCCACCGGCCCGGGCCGGCGCGGCGCCGTCTCGGCGACCGCGGAACGCTAGCGCAGGTGGAAGACCCCCTTGTTGGTGCGCATCTTGCCCATCCGCGCCACCGCCACGTACGTCCCCGGCAGGGCGGCCGGAGGCGTGGAGCGGCAGTCGGGGCTGGAGCGCCGCCGGTCCCACTCCAGCGAGCGCACGTACGGCACCCCGCGCTGCAACTCCTTGACCTCGCTGCCCTCGCCGCTGACACAGTCGGCCGTCGACCAGATGCGGTCGGCGCCCGAGGTGATCCTGATCTCCATGGCCCGCGGCCCCACATCGGCCGTGCACATGACCGAGCCGGTGTTCACCAGCGTGACCAGGAAGGTGGGGCGGGAGCCGCCGGCGTAGATCTGCTCCCTGCCGCCCTGGAGGCTGAGCACCAGGTCCTTCTCCTCGCACGGCTCCCCCGGCCGCCTGGGCCGCTCCGAGGGGGCCGCCTTGGGGGTGGGCGTGGGGGACGGGCTCGCGGTGCCCATGGCCAGCGTACGCAGGCCCGCCAGCAGCGGGTCGACGGCCGGCGTGGTCTGCGCGGCCGTACTGCCGCTCGCGCTGGGTGAGGACTGCGCGCTGGACATTCGTTCGGGGCCGCTGCCGCCGCTGGAGCACGCCCACGCCACAACGGCCACCACGACGAGCACCGCCACCAGCACGCTCATCCGGCGCCGCCAGTAGATGTCACCGCCGTCGCCACGCATCGTATCCGGGTCCATACAGCACAGGATGGTGAGCGGGCAACGACGCGTAGTGACGACACGCCGAGGGATGGCATCTCCTGGAACGCCGACGCGCCAAGGGTTGTCATCGCCCCATACCCTTGACCGCGTGGTTGAGCCGAACGTCCTGCACACCGCCGTTCTCGACTGGTACGAGGACAACGCCCGGGATCTGCCGTGGCGGGCACCCGACGCGACCCCATGGGGCGTGCTGGTGAGCGAGATCATGCTCCAGCAGACCCCTGTCGTCCGCGTGCTGCCGATCTGGCACGAGTGGATGGAGCGCTGGCCCACCCCCAAGGCGCTGGCCGCCGAGCAGCCCGGCGAGGCCGTACGCCACTGGGGCCGGCTCGGTTACCCGCGGCGGGCGCTGCGCCTGCACGCCTGCGCCCGCGCCATCACCGACGAGCACGGCGGCGAGGTGCCGTCCGACCACGCGACCCTGCTGGCCCTGCCCGGCATCGGCGAGTACACCGCGGCCGCCGTCGCCAGCTTCGCCTTCGGCGGGCGGCACGCGGTGCTGGACACGAACGTCCGGCGGGTGTTCGCCAGGGCGATCAGCGCCGAGGAGTACCCGCCGACCGCCACCTCGGCGGCCGAGCGGCGGCTGGCGGAGCGCCTGCTGCCCGAGCTGGGCGCCGCCCGCTGGGGGGTGGCGGTGATGGAGCTGGGCGCCCTGGTGTGTTCGGCGCGCGCCCCGCGCTGCGCCGACTGCCCGATCACGCACGTGTGCGCCTGGCGGCTGGCGGGCAAGCCGCCGCACGCCGGCCCCGCGCGCAAGGGCCAGACGTACGCGGGCACCGACCGCCAGTGCCGTGGCCGCCTGCTGGCGGTGCTGCGCGAGGCCCACGGCCCGGTGCCGAAGGCGGCGCTCGACGTGGTGTGGGACGACGCGGTGCAGCGCGAGCGCGCCCTGGACGGCCTGGTCGCCGACGGCCTGGCCGAGGCCCTCGACGACGGCACCTACCGCCTGCCCCACTCCCCCTGACGGCCCCGCACGCCCGGCCCACACTCCACCTGACGGCCCCGCACGCCCGGCCCACACTCCACCTGACGGCCCCGCACGCCCGGCCCGCACTCCACCTGACGGCCCCGCACGCCCGGCCCGCCTTCCGGGTCAGGGCCGGGAGGCCGGCTCAGCGCGGGTGATGATCGAGCGTCCCGCGCCCCTAACGAACCCAGGGCGGCACGAGCCGCTCGGCGTCCTTCGGGGCCAGGTCGCAGGCGTCCGGCTCCGACACGCCACCGGGGTTGTACGCCTGGGCCCCGGCCGGGGCGACCACGATCGAGACGAACCCGTGCTCGGCATCGGCGAACATCTGCCTGCTCACATCCGCGGGCAGCACCATCGTGTCGCCCGCGCCCACCTCGTGCCGCTCACCGCCCAGCTCGACCACGGCGGCCCCGTCGAGCCACGTCCACACCAGCTCGGCGTCGAACGCGTGCACCGGCCCCACCATGCCGGGCCTGGCCTCCACCCGCCAGACGGCCTGCCCGGCGGAGCCCTGCGTCGGGGAGGCGAGGGTGGTCATGACCCCGTTCGGGGTGTCGACCTTGCGGGAGTCCACTCCCAGGACAACGGTCATCGGTCTTTCCTCTCACGCGATCCACGGCGGAACGCCGAAGTCGGCGCCGTCGGGGCCCGAGGCCCTGGCGCCGCCCGGCGCGGTGACGACGGCGGTGTAGCCGGCGGCGGGGTCGGCCAGGACCCGCCGCACCGTGCGGGCGGGCATGACGACGGTGTCGCCGGCGGCGACGTGGTACGTCTCGCCGCCCAGCTCCACGGTCGCCGCCCCGGCCACCCAGCTCCACACCTGCTCGCTGTCGAAGTCGTGCACGGGCCCCACGGCGCCCGGCCTGGCCTCGACCTTCCACAGGGACCGTGAGGCCCCTCCCTGCGTCGGCGAGGCGAAGGTCGTCATGACCCCGGCTGGAGTCTCCGACCGCCGCGCTTCGGCCCCACGTATGACGGCCATGCCGCCGCACCCCCTAAGATAGGCAACTACGTTGTCCATATAGTTAACCAGGTTGTCTATCGTGTCAAGCTACGTTCCCGGCTTCGAGCTTCCGCTACGCCTGCTGCTCGCGTTCAGACTGCTGATCGACGAGCTCCACGCCGAGCTCGGCAGGCAGGGCCATCCGGACATCAGGCCCATGCACGGATTCGTCATGCAGGCCATCGGGCCCGACGGCACCACGGCCGTCGAGCTGGGCCGTACGCTCGGCGTCACCAAGCAGGCCGCAGGCAAGACGATCGAGACGCTCGAACGCATCGGCTACGTCGAGCGCACCACCGATCCCCAGGACACCAGGCGCAAGATCGTGCGCCTGACCCCCTACGGCATGGACGCCCTCGACCGCTCGGCCCGCGTCTTCGATACCCTGCGCGCCCGCTGGGCGGCCGAGCTCGGCGAGGAGCGGTTGCGGGAGCTCGAATCGGACCTGCGCAGGATGACGCCCGGCAATCCGTGGCGGCTGGACACGCCGGGCTGGTTCGGCAACCTGTAGGGCTCTAGGCGGCGAGCTGGAGACCCAGGCTGGTCAGGTTCGTACGCGCCCAGGCCAGCTCCTCGGCCAGCATCGACACCAGCGCCCCCGGCCCCTTGGCCCGGCCGGGGACGAGCAGGTTGTGCGTCTCGACCTCGATGTGCGCGCTGCCGCTCACCGCGCCCGACAGCATGGCCGTCAGCGTGTCCTGCAGCACGGCCCCCGTGCCCGGCGTCTCGCCCGTGTGGTTGTGCACGTGACCCACCTTGACCACCGGCGCCCCGGCCTCGGCCAGGCCTTTCAGCGCCGCGCCCGGCTCACCGGCGTCGCAGGCGAGGTGGCAGGCGTCGAGGCACACGCCCAGGTGCTCGGAGTCGATGCCGAGCACCCGCTCCAGCGCCTGCTCGGTCGTCTCCAGCACGCACCCCGGCCACGGTTCGAACCCGACCCTGATCGTCTTGCCGGTCGTGCTGTAGATGCCGCGCAGCTCGCGGGCCAGCCGCTCCAGCCGGCGGGTGGCGATGGAGTGCAGGTCTGCGGGCCAGTCGCGGCGCCAGCCGATCGGGATCGTCGAGATGCTGCCGAAGCGCACGTCCTCGGGGAGCAGGAACGCCAGGATCTTGGCCAGGGCCATCGTGTAGCGGTAGCGCTCGGGCTTGGCCCAGTCGGGGCCCGGGACCTCCTGGTTGCGGCCGCCGGTGCCGTTGAGGCTCACGACCTCCAGGCCGCGCTCCTCCAGGGAGCGGCGCAGGCGTACGAGCTCGATGCGGTCGGCCGTGAGGTGGTCGGCCACGCTGGGGGACAGCCACAGCCCGATCCCCATCCGCTCGACGCCCAGCCGCTTGCGCACCGGGACCGCGTAGCGGGTCAGGTGCGCGATGAGGTTCTCCAGGTCCTCAGCGGGGTGGACGCCTGCGTTGTAGGCGAGGTGAACGAGCGTTCCGTCATCGTGACGCAGGCGCATCGGTTTCCTCCAGGGCTTGCATTAGTGTTCCCGTCGCCCGCCTCGGACGTGCGAACCATGTGAGCATGCCTGCCAGGTGGTGGCACGCGCGTCCGCCCTGAGTTGACTTCTTGCTACTCCCCAGGGAGCAGGCCCCCAGCTTGGGAGCGCGCTCTTGTGGCTCACTTGGATGAGACTTGGCGAAGCTCTACGCAGTGTAGTACTACTCGCGGTGGCGGTATACCCGCTGACCCAACAATTACGCAACGACGGCAACCTTCTCACTTCTCCCCAGGTGGGATGTGAAGATCTCCAAAGATGCCGTACATGCCGCCCATGGCCCCGTCCGGGCGCTATCGGACAAACAGGCGACCTCGGCTCCATCCGGCACCTCCCACGGCCCCAACGGCGGCCTCAGCGCCGCCACCGTCCACAGCTATGACTGGATAGCCCGCCAGAATGTGACAGCGGCCCGGCCCCTTGACGGGGCCGGGCCGCCGGCGGCTTCAGGACAGCGGGACGCCGGCGCAGTCCACGACGGCCTCCGGGTTGGGGACCTCGACGAGATTCGCCCCGCCACCGCAGACCGGGACGTTGAGATCGGTGCCGTGGATGACGTCCACCACGTTGAGGCCCGCCACGTTTGACGGGCAGCTGCACCCGCGCGTGTGCGGCAGGGGCGAGCGCCGCGACCGCCCGCATCACCCTTCTGACATGCGGAAAGCCCCCGCGCGAGGCATCCTCGCGCGGGGGCTTCCGTCAGACCCAGGGTCAGTTCTGGATCGGAGCGGCGATCGCGGCAGCCGAGTCCGGGATCTTCGAGGCGGTCTCGCCCTTGAAGATGAACTTGGCGTTGTCGCCCTCGCCCTCGATCGTCACCTTCACGACCTGGCCGGGCCGGAGCTCGCCGTAGAGGATCTTCTCCGACAGCGAGTCCTCCAGCTCGCGCTGGATCGTACGCCGCAGCGGCCGGGCGCC